>CAZQKM010000013.1:0-51778 GCA_964593925.1 uncultured Desulfovibrionaceae bacterium
AGCTAGGTAAGTGCAGCAGGGCGCCTGTACTGGAGCGTTACAACGGCTTTGTTCGCCTAATTTTGAGACTATCAGGAGGTTTAGGGGCATGATAATGAACGGGAACCGTCGACTATTGGGAACATTGTATCAGGGCAGGAATTGCCTCGTCCAGTTTGCTATTGTGATGAAGGGCACAGAGTCATATACCGCCGTTTCAGTAATCCTCAGAACAATCACACCATAAACGCAAGAACGGCTTACGATAACATCGTAAGCCGTTCTTTTTTAGGGCTTTCACCTTTTGAAATTCTGGAGCGGGAAACGGGATTTGAACCCGCGACTTCAACCTTGGCAAGGTTGCACTCTACCACTGAGTTATTCCCGCTGGTGTGGAGGCGGCATCCAGATTTGAACTGGAGAATGGAGGTTTTGCAGACCTCTGCCTTACCGCTTGGCTATGCCGCCATAAGGGGAAATATTTATTGGAGCGGGAAACGGGATTTGAACCCGCGACTTCAACCTTGGCAAGGTTGCACTCTACCACTGAGTTATTCCCGCTCATTAAGAGCTTGAAATTGCCCGACAAGGAGAGCTTTATACGCAAAACAAGTTTAAGTGGTCAAGAAGAAAAAATGAAAATTCGTCGCCCCTGTTACATAATGCTGTGTTACACTTTGATTAAAGCATGTAATGTTCTTTGTCTTTTTATTGTATATAATTGAAATATATATTTTTGTTGTTTGTTGTGCTACGAGCTCATGGTGACGTGTGATCTTGGAAATTCGTTATATTGGACAAAGAAACCGACTTTAAAACTCTTTACACTTTTGTATGTTTTACTTTATACAACTCCCTTTGCGATAGACACGGGAGTGTGCAGCCGCTTGGGGAAGCCTTTTAGTTTTTCTGCTTTTCCTGTGTTCAAGGAGGATTATAGATGGACCAGAAAGATGTTGACTACTTTCGCGGCCTGTTACTTTCCATGCTTGAAGAGGCGCAGGAAAAAGGTGATGCGACCCTGGAAGACCTGACGGACAATAATGAAGTATGTGCCGATCCTGCGGATAGGGCGACTATGGAGTCGGACCGGGCCTTTACTTTGCGTATCCGTGACCGCGAGCGCCGTTTGATTAAAAAAATTCGTCGCGCCCTTGAGCGGATAGACGATGGCACATTTGGCGTGTGTGACGACTGTGGAGAAGATATTGGTGTTCCGCGTTTAAAGGCTCGTCCTGTGACAAAGCTGTGTATTGTCTGTAAAAGCAAGCAGGAAGAAGACGAAAGCTTGCGAGGCGATTAGACTTTTGCTTGTCCCTTTCTGGTAATGGGCGCATATGGATGCGTATTTTTTGCGTCGGCTGCTGGTAGAACTGACTCCCATTCTGGAAGGAGCACGGATAGAAAAAATTTTTCATCCGGCTGACGCCGTAGACAGCCTTGTACTATATAAGTCAAGAACGCAATATACTCTCATACTGCGTTCTTGTCGTTCTTATCCCTTATTGTTTACAAGCTCTTTTCGCCCACCGAACCCTCTGCAGCCTTCTGCGGCTGTGATGTTGCTACGCAAGCATATAAAAAACAGGCATATTGTACGGGTGGTGTCCGATTGGTTACAGCGGCGCTTTGCCCTAGAGATCAGTGGCGGTTCCCTATGGCTGCTCGTGGATTTGCATTCCGGGCTCAGCCTTGTAAAAGAGTTACCCGTAAAATTTGGCAAAGATCCATCTTGGCCCCCTTCCAATGCGTGGCCCACTTTGTTGCAGCGGGTTTATGACAAGGAGTGCGTGCGGGAGATTACCCTGTTTACCCCGGCTTTGCGGCGGACGCTGATGCATCTTTCCGAGCGAGAGGCCCATGCATTGATGCTTGATCTGGAGTCGCCTGCCGGAGGAGATATATTTCTCTACCGTGACACCAATGGTATTCCTGCCAAGGTTTCTGCGTGGCCTGTGCCCCCACCAGAACGTCGTGGCGTGGAAGAGGTGTGTCCGTCGGCCCTTGAAGGAGCACGGATTGTGGGTGAGGCTCAGCTTTTTGGTGATATGGCTGCTGATCGCCGTAAAGAAGAGGATACCCCCCGGAGTAAGGCTCTGAAGCGTGTGAATCGTGCATTGATACGTCTTGAAGGTGAAGAGAAACGGTTGCATGCCCTCAGGGCAGTGCAGAAGGATGCCTTGGCACTGCAGGCTGAATTGTATCGTTTTGGGACGGCTGTCCGACTTGCAGCAATAGAGGTTTGTGCACCGCAAGCACCTGATGGTGTCCGGAGCATTGTGCTGGATCCCTTGCTGACCGTAGGGGAGAATATGGAGCGCATGTTCAGCCGCGTGTCCAAGGCCAGACGGGGATTGCCCATCATTGCACAACGCAGGGCAGAGCTTGAGGCCGAAAGGGCACACTTGAAAAAAGGCGGTGAGCCGCGAGCCGCCTCTCAATCTGTATCCAGTCGTGGAAGAAGTCCTGCTGCACATAGCCCAGTATGTAAGGGCAGATCTTGTCCTGGCAGAGATAGGACACGGGGAGGGCTGGCGCGTTTTTGCAGTAGTGACGGGTTTGCCATACTGCGCGGACGTAATGCCAAGGGTAATGATGCTGTACTCAAGACTGCCTCGGCTTTTGATCTGTGGTTTCATGCCCAGGATGCACCGGGCGCACATGTGGTGCTACGTCTGGATTACCCCAATCAGCCTGTGCCGGAACGTACCATGCGGGAGGCCGCCATGCTGGCCGCTGCACGTAGCGGCCGGCGTAACGACTCCAGTATAGCCATCATGTGCGCTAGGGCAGGTAACGTGCGGAAAGTAAAAGGCGTTGCCGCTGGTGCTGTCAGAGTAGATGTCGTGGAGCGAACCCTGGTGGTTGCTCCGGATCCTTCCCTTGAAGATTTGTTGCAGGTGTAGCCCTTGTTGCCTGCAGGGCATGCTTTTTATCTGTTTCCCTATGGATCTGATTTTTTTGTTACGACAAACACTATGTATCTTGTCGTACTTGTTAAACATATATAATTATTTGGAATTTTTTATACTAAACTGGACATGTAATACCTGGTGCCAGACGGGTACATTTTTTTGGCAAGCAGGGTCTATAAAACAGTACGCCATGGATGCCCCCAAAAGTCCATATTTGGTGGACGAGGCAGATATATTGTTGCCCCTTGTTTGACTTGGCTCTACTATACCGTATTGTTGCCAGTTTTTTGGGCGACCACAGGTATGGAATGATGTAGCCGGGCGCCCAACAGATTTTCAGAATCTGAGACAAGGCAATGCTCGCTATCTATAGTGAATGCCTGATCATGGGGTAGAGCTCTTTGGAACAGAAGTGTAGGCAGGGTACTTTCGTAGTATGCGTTTGCCATGCAGGGGCTGTTTTCCATCTTTTTTACCAAATAACAACCTCCAAGGGGTAAAAATAACGTAGAATGTTGGTTGTCCAGAGGAGTGTATGGTGCCACGCTTTAGAGGCTTGGAAGAGGCTAAATTTTTATCGTTATTGTTTGAGGCTCCGGGTCGTTTCCGGGATGATGAAGGTATCCGCAGGTAGTGGAGGGGAGCACAACAAACATGCGAAAACAGTATCCTTGGCTTGCTGTAGAGTAGAAAGGGGATTGGAATTGCTGATATCGGCAGCCATAAAAATACACCCGCTCCCCCGAAGGGCAGCGGGTGCTGTCTGTTATACGTGTATTGGGAAGATTACAGGGCGTGTGCTACCTTACGTAGCAGACGGACAAGCTGGTTGGTAAAGCCGGATTCGTTATCATACCAGATGATGAGTTTTGCCATGTTGCCTTCCACAACAGAGGTGCAGGGGCCATCCACCACGCCGCCGAAGGTGCTTCCCATATAATCGCAAGATACCAACAGCTCTTCGGTATACCCCATATGATCTTTGAGTGAGGTGTCCGCAGCTTTTTTCAGGGCAGCATTGAGTTCTTGTGCGGTGGTCGTACTCTCCAGCTCACAAGTCAGGTCTACCAGTGAGACGTTGGGTGTGGGCACACGAATGGCCATACCGCTTAGTTTACCTGCCAGTTCAGGAATAACGAGGCCCACGGCCTTGGCTGCACCTGTGGATGTGGGAATCATGGACATGCCTGCGGCTCTGCCTCGGCGAGGGTCCGCGTGGGTACCATCCAGCAGGCGCTGGCTCATTGTATACGAGTGCACTGTGGTCATCAGGCCGTGGCGTATACCGAATGTTTCATGCATGACCTTGACCACCGGGGCCAAACAGTTTGTGGTACACGATGCGTTGGAAACAACGTGGTGTTTTGCCGAATCATACAGGTGGTCATTGACTCCCATGACAACAGTGAGATCCGCATCGGCGCAAGGCGCGCTGATGACAGTTTTTTTTGCACCGTGTTCCATGTGTACGGCGAGATCGCTACGAGTTTTTAGTGTGCCGGTACTTTCCACAGCAATATCGACACCATAGTCGCCCCATTGCCACTCGTTTTTACTATAACGGGTGACCGCGATTTGTTTACCGTTTACGGTAAAGCCGTTGCTGGTGGCCTGAACGTCAGCATCATATTTACCATGACAGGAGTCGTATTTCAAAAGACGGGCCAGTGCTTCATTGTCGGCACGGGCATTGACGACCACAACATTCAATTCCGGATCTTTGGCCAGTAAGCGTACAAGATAACGGCCAATGCGGCCAAATCCGTTAATGCCGATATTCACTGCCATACTATCTTCCTTTACACTTTATTGGAGCAACCGAGCACATTGCGAATTTTATGTTGGACCATATTTTTCACGGCTTCGCGTGCGGGCTTGAGGTAGGCACGCGGGTCAAAATCAGCAGGCTGTTCCATGAAGTGCTTGCGGATACAGGCTGTCATGGCCAAGCGGATATCCGTGTCAATATTGATTTTGCAAACGCCATAGGTGGCGGATTTACGCAGTAGCTCTTCGGGTACGCCAGCGGCTCCGCTGATCTGTGCGCCGTATTGATTGGCCATGGCCACAAATTCTTGCGGTACAGATGAGGCACCATGGAGTACCAGCGGGTAGTCAGGCAGTTTTTTGGTAATGGTTTCCAGACGAGTAAAATCCAATTGAGCTTTGCCGGCAAATTTATATGCGCCGTGGCTCGTACCTATGGCAATGGCCAGTGAGTCGCACCCCGTACGCGTAACAAAGTCAACGGCCTGATCGGGGTTAGTGTACACGGAATGTTCCACGGAAACGTCATCCTCAACACCAGCAAGCTGACCTAATTCGGCCTCGACCCAGACCCCTTTGTCATGTGCGTATTCCACCACGCGCCGAGTCAGTGCGACGTTTTCTTCATATGGCAGATGAGAGCCGTCAATCATGACAGAGGTAAAACCGCCGTCAATACAGTCTTTACAAATTTCAAAGTCGGCACCGTGGTCAAGGTGCAGAACTACCGGCAGGTCAGATTCTGCCAGCGCGGCTTCAATGAGTTTGACAATATAGGTTTGGCCGGCATATTTGCGCGCTCCTGCGGAGACTTGCAAAATCAACGGAGCCTGCTCTTCTGCAGCGGCATTCATGATGCCCTGGATGATTTCCATGTTGTTTACATTAAAAGCACCGATTGCGTAGCCTTCCTTGTACGCACGGGCGAACATTTCCTTGGGGCCTGTTAACGGCATGGGGTCCTCCTTGGGCATGTCGGAAAAGTGGCATGCTCCGTTAGCAAATGACGGTTGTGGCAGGGGGCGGAAATTCCGCGACACGCAAGCCACGTATTTTTGGGGCGGCCTAGTTATTTTTGGGCCAATACCAGTAAACTGATGATGTGACCATGGTGGTCTTTTACCTATATATACACATTTTAAACGATACGTCTGTGAAAATCAAAGGCGCATTACGAAAAAATCAAAGAGCTTCAAGGGGCTGTATATGGTCTTTCATGTGTGTTTGCAATTGAGTCAGTGTTTTTTTGTCAGTAAAGTCAAACCGTAGCGGGGTCAGGGTGGCAAACCCTTGGCTCAGCATATGGCGATCTGTGCCGCTGGCGACATTTTCTGGGGGAATAAGACCGTTAATCCACCAATAGGGGGCCCCGCGAGGATCTGTACGTTGTTCGTACCAGTCTTGCCATACTGCACTGGTTTGCGGACATAGGATAAGGCCTTTGCATTGTTCCATGGGTACGTGGGGCAGGTTGAGGTTCAGTACGCAGCGTTCAGGCAGGGTGTTCCACGGTATTGTACTAATGAGCTGTGCAGTGTACTGGGCATGGGCCTCTATATCTTTGGGGGCAAAGCAATCATATGAAACAGCAATGGCTGGGTACCCCATGTGCGCTGCCTCGGTAGCTGCCGAGACCGTGCCGGAGTAGAGTATGTCTGGGCCAACGTTGGCTCCGGCATTGATGCCTGAGAGTACGAGGTCAGGTTTGGGGGTTATGAGTTCGTTCAGCCCCAGTTTGACGCAATCTGTGGGAGTACCGTGTATACCCATGCCTTGAAAATTGTGTTCTGAAAATTTTTTGACCCGTAAGGGCATGGCAATGGTGACTGCATGCCCTACAGCAGACTGTTCTGTCACCGGGGCTACAACCTGCACAGTGTGGCCCTCTTGTTTTAATGCTACATAGATGGCACGCAGACCGGGGGCCTGAATGCCGTCGTCATTTGTGAGTGCGATGTGCATAAAACCTCCTACACCCGTATTATGGCGTTATGATATCACGTGGAGTGTGTGGTACGGGGCTTGGTAGCACGTTATACGTTGCTCTTTATAGGGTGACTGGCAACCTGTGCTGAAACTTGCTATCATCTCCAAATCGGTAACACGTTTTGTCGTTCACCACCAAGCTTGCCGGAGTATCTGGTATTAAGATATACGATGTACATGGAAAAAAGACAATTCATTAAGGATATTGCTGTAAACGGTGATGTAAATGGGCTCTTTCTGATTGCGTCTGCCAGTCAGATGCAGGCCAAAAACGGCCCTTTCTGGCGGCTGGATATCTGTGACGTGTCCGGCATGCTGGGGGCTAAGATATGGAGCCCTCTAAGCGCTGCCTTTGAGCACTTGGGTGCAGGTGAGGTGGCACATGTAGAAGGACGGGCAGGTCTGTTTCGTGACAGGATTGACGTTTCTGTGGAAAGGATGCGTATTCTTGCCCCGCACGAAATGGAGGCCCTCGACATGGGGCAGTTCCTCATATCCAGTGACCGCGACCCTGAAGTCATGTACGCAGAACTGCTTGAGCTGTGCCGTACCGTGTTTACGTATAAGCCGTGGCGGAAGTTTGCCCTAGGTGTCTTGCGTGATACGGTGTTGGCCAACGCTTTGAAAGAAGCTCCTGCGGCCAAAAATGTGCATCATGCCTACCGTGGAGGTTTGCTTGAGCATATCCTGTCTGTCACAGGGCTATGTATGCGGATTGCTGATCATTACCCGGCACTGGACAGGCAGGTGTTGCTTGCCGGGGCCATTTTTCATGACATGGGAAAAGTGTGGGAGCTTTCTGGAGGGCTGGCAAATGACTACACTGATGAGGGACGCCTGCTTGGGCATATCCATATGGGGCTTGAACGGTTGGAGCCGTTTTTGCGTAAGGCCGGGCTTGATTCCGAGCTGGTAATACATTTCAAGCATTTGGTGCTTAGTCACCACGGTGAGTACGAGTTTGGCTCGCCCCGTAGGCCCAAAACATGTGAAGCCATGGCCTTGCACTATGCGGATAATCTGGATGCCAAGATGGCCCAAATGAATAGCCTGTTTAAGGGGTTTGCTCAGGAAGAAACCGGTTGGACACCCTATCAGGGCACGTTGCAGCGTTATTTATACCACCCCATGCGCTCGCCCGATGCGGAGGCTGTGTCGCGTAAACAGCGGGAAATACCCAAGGAAGAGCAATGTTCATTACTTTCGAGGGGATAGAAGGTTCAGGTAAAAGCACTGTCCTCAAGGCTCTTGATACCTGGCTTACGGAGGCGGGGTACAAGACCATGCTCACCCGTGAGCCGGGTGGTAGCCCGCTTGGGCGGACGTTACGCTCTATTTTGCTTGATATCGATAATAATGACATCACAGGTGAGGCGGAGCTTTTTTTATATCTTGCGGATAGAGCACAACATGTACAGCAGGTCATCAGGCCGGCTCTTGACCGGGGAGAGTGCGTTATCAGCGATAGATATGCCGACTCCACCGTGGTATATCAAGGCTATGGGCGTGGGCTTGACCCCAAAATGCTGCAACAACTGAATGATGTGGCTGTGTGTGGTCTGTGGCCCGATATGACTCTACTTTTTGATCTTATGCCAGAGGTGGGACTCAAGCGTGCCATGACCCGGAACCTGCGCGAGGGAATCTGCGCTACAGAAGGCCGTTTTGAAGCAGAAAGCTTGGCTTTTCACAAACGTGTGCGCGAAGGATACCTGACATGGGCCGCTTTGAACAGAAATCGTTTCAGAGTGATAGATGCCTCTGCACCTCCCGAAGGGGTTTTCGAGCAGGTTCGCGCTGCCATGGAGGATATTTTGTCCTCGGACAAAGATGTGTGATCGGCGTAAAGGGAGTATGTCATGCTTGAGGCCACAAGGCGTTTGGGTATTGTTTTTTTTCCCGCATTTGACTGGGCTATCAGTCCTACACATCCCGAGCGTGAAGAGCGCCTTTTATACACGCAGGATCAACTGCGCGAAGAAGGGCTTTTTGATATCCCGGGTATAACGGAATACAAGCCCATGGTTGCCACCCGGGAAGATGTGGAACGGGTGCACTTTTGTTTTCCCGATGTAGAGCGGGTCTGTACCAAATCACATCTAATTTCAGCGGGAGGCGCCATCCAGGCCGCTCGATTGGTATTAGAGGGTCGGGAAGACAGGGGGTTTGCCTTGGTGCGCCCCCCCGGCCACCATGCCATGAAGGTGGTGCATGGGAGCAGGGGATTTTGCAGCATCAATATAGAAGCGCTGATGATTGAACATATCCGCGAGCATTTCGGCCCATTACGTGTGGCTGTGGTGGACACGGATTGTCACCATGGCGATGGCACACAGGATATTTATTGGAATGATCCCGATACGCTGTTTATTTCCCTCCACCAGGATGGCCGGACGCTGTACCCGGGCACCGGATTTCCATCGGATCTTGGTGGCATAAACGCCATGGGCAAGACGCTCAATATCCCCTTGCCGCCCGGCACTTCTGACGAAGGCTTTTTGCATGTCATTGATAACGTGGTACTCCCGGTGCTTGAGCACTTCAAGCCTGATCTGATCATTAATTCAGCGGGGCAGGATAACCATTTTTCCGATCCCATCACCGACATGTCGTTTTCTGCACAGGGGTATGCCTTACTGAATAGTCGATTGAATCCGCATATTGCAGTGCTTGAGGGTGGCTATGCCATTCAGGGTGCACTGCCGTATGTCAACCTGGGCATTGCGCTGGCCATGGCTGGGGTGGATTACAGCAAGGTGTGCGAGCCTGATTTTGATCCTGCGGCAGTGGCGCAGCCCCCTCGAACCACTGAATATATCAAGCAGCTTTGCGATGAGTTACGCAAGGTATATTTCGATCCTCCCAAAGAACCCAAAGATGGAGAGCGGGTCGGTGATTGGTGGGTGCGAACGCGAGATATTTTTTACGATACGGACGGAATCAGCGAAAGCCAGGTAGAATCGGTACATATCTGTGAACACTGTGCGGGAGTAATGAAGGTGGAAACATGGTCCACGGCAAATCCGCTTAGCCTCGGAATACAGATACCTTCAGGGGCCTGTGAACAGTGCAGGTGCATTGGGGCGCGTATGGCGGAAGAGGCTCAGGTAAAAGGCAGCTATCGCTATATTCAGTGCATTAACCGCAAAGATAAACGATATACTCAATATGGTTTTTAAACAAGAGTTTCGCCAAATTTTATGGGGTATTACCCTGCATTTTCGTGAGGTATGCATGGGATGGGGGTATTCCGTACTTGTTTTACTTGTCGGGGCAGTGGTCTGGAATACTGCTGCATTTGCCCTGGCAAACGATACGAGCCCGACCACTCAGCCTGCGGCCTCTATGAAAGAGCAGCTTGAAAGTATGCGTCTGGTAGGACGTTGGGAGGATATACTGCAGGCCACGGGGGGAGTTGGCCGCAATATTCAGATGCCCTCATCCGGTAGCACAGGCATCATGTACAGGGTAGAGGCTCTAATGGCTCTTGAGCGTCAAGGCGAAGCACTGGTTTTAGCGGACAGAGGGGTGGCCCTAGACTCTGATGACGTAGATGTGTTGCGTTTGCGGGGAGATGTACAGCTTGCCATGGGGCATTTTGAGCGTGCTGCCGAAGACTACCTGTCCGCTCTTGGGAAGGATGAAAATATGTGGCAGGCTGTGCATGGTATGGCACTGACTGCACGAAGTGTCGGAGAGATTTCCGCTTCTCTGGAATGGTATGACAGGCTTGTGGAACTACGTCAGGATGATGCGGCATTGCGTATGGAGCGGGCTCTTGTGGCGCATGAATCTGGTCTTCCCATCCGGGCACTACGTGACATGGATGTTGTGCTTGAGCTTACGCCAATCAGTGCCGATGCCTGGAACAACCGGGGTATAATGCATCTTTCGCAGGATGATGATGCCAGGGCCATGGCGGACTTTGATCAGGCTCTCACTCTTACGCCGGACCATGCGGAAGCTTTACTCAATCGTGGTCTATTGTGGCGTTCTCGTTTGGAGTTGGCTCGTTCGTTGGCTGATTTGGATGCTGGCGTTGCAAAATATCCCCACCACATCCGCATGCGGGTGGCGCGCATGTATACCCATAAAGCGCTTGGCAACTACAGCAAAGCACTGGCAGACCTAGAGGCTGCCTATGCCATGAACAACCTGGATGTGTATATGCTGAACGAATTTGCATGGTTTTTGGCTACAGCGCCGGAAACGGCAGTGCGCGACGGTGAACGGGCTGTACGCTATGCTCGTGAAGCGCTTGAGCTTACTCCTGTGCCCATGGCAGCCCTTTTTGATACTCTGGGGGCTGCCTACGCAGAAATAGGTGCTTTTCAAAGTGCGGTGAGAGCCCAAGAGCAGGCGTTGCTGATGGGCATGGATCGCAAGTACCCCGAGGCCATTCTGGCGCCGTGGCGTGAACGCCTTGCAGGGTATCATCTGTGCCAGCCCTACAGAAGTGAGTAACAAGGAGGGGGTGCAATGAAAAATGGTATTATGGTTTCTCCCAAAAGCGACACTGCGGAGGAAAAGTGGTGGGCATTGCGTCTTGCCGGAGTTGCCGGACAGCTGCAAAAAAACGGTTTTGAGGTGTCTGGCGCAGCGGACTGTAGTGCGGCAGGTACAATATTTTTGGAGCGCATCCTGCCGCAACTGACTGCCAGGACTGTTTCTTTCGGTGGTTCCATGACGTTGAAAGCCAGTGGCGTAGTATCGGCATTGCATGCCAGATCAGATCTGGAAATCATTGATACCCTGGATATGACCCTTCCCCCCCAGGAAGCCCTTGAACGTCGTCGTCAGGCGTTATTGAGCGATATATTTTTAACGGGTACCAATGCACTGACAGAGAGCGGTGTGTTGGTAAATCTTGATATGCTCGGTAACCGTGTGGGAGCCATTAACTTTGGTCCCAGGCATGTGGTGCTCTTTGTGGGGCGCAACAAATTGGTGCCTGATGTGGCTGAAGCCATGGATCGGATCAAACGATATGCCGCTCCTGCCAATGCCATGCGGCTTGAAAAGGCAACACCTTGTAACGCGACATCACACTGTAACGACTGTAGTAGTCCAGAAAGGATATGCAACGTATGGACAGTGACGGAAAAGGCATTTCCCAAAGGCCGTATTCACGTGATACTCATTAATGAGGAATGTGGATTATAATTATGGAAAAGAGATAATATGCGTTGTTCAAGGCCGTTTCCGTATATGGGGGCGGCCTTTTTTGTATTTTTGTGCAAAGGAGGCTACGATCTATGCCATGTACAAACGGAGTTTTTTGAATCAGCCAGTGGCTGGAGTATGTCTGACACCGCACACAACAGACAGGAGGAGTACGCCATGTTTCTCAACGAACATATGAGTAAGGTCCTGTTTGCCGAGGCCGGAATAGAAACACCTCAGGGGGACTGTCTCAGCGCAAAGATGCTGGCGGACTATGTGCCTGCAATTCCTGCACCTTGGTTTGCAAAAGCGCAGGTGCTTGTCGGTGGGCGGGGGAAGGCTGGAGGTATTCGCAAGGCCCAAGACCTGAAGGCGCTGTATACTGCGGCGTCAGAACTGTTTGGTATGCGCATTCAAGGGCATTGCGTACCTCTTGTCCGCGTGGAGTCTGCTGTTGCCATAGACAAAGAGTGTTACCTTTCGTGTATGCTTTCGCGTGAGCGGCGTGATATGTTGCTGACCACGAGTCGGGCAGGGGGCATCCATGTGGAGTCCGCAACGGAACACGACAAGCCGTTGGTCCAGCGCGTTCCGTTGAATGGCGGGTTGCGAGAGCATCATCTGCGGGCAGCTTTTTTTGAGATGGGTGTTGTTAAAGAACATTGGTTGGGCTTCAGGCAGGTGGCGGAAGCCCTTTATGGGGCAGTGAGTACCTATGGCCTGCTCATGGCTGAAATCAATCCGCTGGCACTCACCCGTGACGGTAGGTGGGTGGCGTTGGACGGCAAAGTGGAGCTAGACGACAGCGTCGTGGACATGCGGCGGGAACTGGAGCGTTTTTATACGCCGGAGCATCATTCTGCCGAAGAGAAAATGGCTCGTGAGGCGGGGCTGAGTTATGTTGAGCTGCGTGGCTGGGTTGGCATTTTGGTCAATGGTGCCGGCCTTGCCATGGCAACCATGGATGTGCTGAACTTTTCCGGACTACCCGCTGCAAATTTTATGGACCTTGGTGGTGCAGCAGATGGTCCGCGCATGCGTGCGGCACTCAAACTTCTTTTTGAAAATAGCCGTGTACATGTGGTGTTTATCAATCTTTTTGGGGGTATTGTATCGTGTGCGGATGTGGCACACGCGCTTATGGACGCATTGGGTAGGGCACGTGCCCCCAAGCCTGTTGTGGTGCGTATGGCGGGGCATGAGTCAAAAGAGGGGCGCATTCTGCTGCATGACTTTGCTCATCCGGACATTAGCGTTGCAGGCGAGATGAGTGAAGCATTGGCTGTGCTGCGTACATTGCGCCCACAGGGGGCTCCCCATGTGGATTTCATATTGCCCGAAGAACCTTCCATGCCACCTCGTCCTTGCAGGGCGGAGAGGGGCTGTATATCTGCCCCCTGTCCAGTGGGGCTGGCTAGAGAGTCGGGGGTGTTGGTGCAGGGTCTGACAGGCAGAGTTGCACAGCGTCATGCTGCCTTGATGCAGGAGTATGGTACCCGTATTGTGGCTGGGGTGACTCCTTTCAAAGGGGGGCAGACTGTACTGGGCATCCCTGTGTATGACTCCGTACACGAGGCCTGTAGGCAGCATCGTATTGACGCTTCCATTATTTTTGTGCCCGCGGCATTTGCTGCGGATGCTGTGCTGGAAGCCGCCTCGGAAAATATTCCCTGGGTGGTATGTATTACTGAGGGTATTCCTCAGTCGGAGGTGCTTTTTGTACTGCAAAATACCTTGGCATCGTCCAGCATGATTGTGGGCCCTAATACACCGGGTATCATCATTCCGGGTCAGACAAAGCTTGGCATCATGCCCGGCTATGTCTTTTCTCCCGGTCCAGTCGCTGTGTTTTCGCGTTCTGGAACCCTGACGTACGAAGCGGCTTCACGGCTTTCTGCCAAAGGAATAGGGCAGTCCGTGTGTGTGGGAGTGGGAGGAGATTCTTTTGTGGGTACCGGATTTGTGGAGCTGTGCCAAAGGGTGCGCTACGATGAGGCCACACAGGCGGTGCTGGTTTTGGGAGAGGTGGGTGGAAGAGCCGAAGAGGAGTTGGCTGCATATGTGCGTGAAACAGACTTTCCCAAGCCTGTGGTGTCGTTTGTGGCGGCACGTACTGCTCCTGTCGGGCGGAGGCTGGGGCATGCAGGGGCGATTTTGGATGAAAAATCAGGCGGAGTAGAGGCAAAGTTGCAGGCTATGCGCGAGGCTGGTATCATAATTTGTTCTGACCTCGACCAGCTGCCATGCATTATGGGCCAAGTACTTGGGGGCATGCAGGAAAAAAGCATTTTGTGATGTTGGCGACATGCCTTTTGCACACTTGTGGCATATTGTTACTGTACACAGTGTTCCCACAGGGTCTGTATCCTGTGTACATAGGTATGCACGCTGAGAATATGGTGTTGCCATGCGCTGATGATATGTGTACGCCATGCCCTGTCTTCCATGGCACGTGTGTATAGTTGCTTGATGCTGTTGGGGGAGGTAAAGGTCACCTCGCGTGTCAGTTCAGTGGGAAAAAGTGCCATACCCGGTGTGTTGTCCGAAAGGCACAAGCCGCCCGCAGCCCAGACGTCAAAATGTCGCTGGGTAAGCCCATGGGGCAGGAGTAGGCTGGTCATATTGAGTACTGCACCTGCATGGGTATAGATGTATGGCAGCTCTGTGTAATAGTCCACTGGTGGTAGTACCGTTGCCGAGGGGGGTAGCAAGGTCTGCCATTCTTCATCGCCAAAAACGGTGAGCGTGTGTGGACCAAGGGTTTGCGCACAGCTTTGCAGACACCGAATGCGCCATGTCCGTGCAGTCTCTTCTGCCGCGTACCCTACTGTACGTGCCGCTTTGTCCGGCCATAGCGTGTGCAGGCCAAGCTGGGTGGCCCACCAGTGGTAGTGGGGGCGTTTGCCTGCATCAAGGCTGGCTGTGGCATGGGCCATGAGTTGTTTCGGGTAGGTGCAACCGGCAAAAAATTGTTGTTTATGTGGAAAGGCAGAGCGTCCTACAAACACCAGCCTGTGTGCCATTGATTTTGGCATGGCAGGCACGGGGACATCTTCGTGGGAGGCAGGAAGAAAAAGTTCCGGCATGGTTGCCAGCGGCAGATGGTACACGGAAGCTGCTCCATGATTCTGAAGGCCGGCGATGAATGACTGGTCAGTGATAAAGAGTCTGATTTTTTTCCAGAAAGGGGACTTGATGCCTGAAACAAGATGCCAGGGGTTGTCCACGCACCATACAGCAGTGTTTACACCGGAGGCATCCAGCAGATGAAAGCGTTCTCCCCATGGGTCAAGCCCTTTGAAGTTGATGCTTAAAAAAAGTTTTGGGCGTTCTTCACGCAGCATGTGTGGTAACTGCTGTATGTTTTCAGGAGGCAGAACCCGAACGCTGCATCCCAGTTGCGCAAATGCGTTATGCAGTTCGTGGACCAGAAGATCAGTATGGGAACCGGCGAGTATGACACCGCGTGCTCCGGCAGGGCGTGCAGCCACGACAGGGGGGCAGAGACGCGCTGCCTGTGCGGCTCCTGTAAGCGGCCCCCAATAATTGGGGAAAAGACGTACATTTTGCCTGTATATAATGATGGTCCCCCCGTGCTGGATATGTTGGCGGACCAATTCTGCGGGGTGTTGATGCCCACGTGCCTTGTTGGTGTCGGGCACATAAGGGCTGGCGTTTTGCCAGGTGTCTGGTATGGCCGTACGCCATGTGCCGGGCATCTGTTTGGCAAAATCGTGGCATTCCATATATGAAATGTTTTTGACAGGGTGAGGAAGGCCTTTGATGAGCAAGTCTACTTGGGCTGGCTCCGGCCCAAGGCCCAACACGAGTATCCGGCCATTGCCCTTGAATAGGTCATAGGCTTGGGGGCCATCCGAGAGTGTTTGGGGCGTCCCGTACCAGTTAAGTATGGTTATATGGGCACGGTGCTTGGTGTTGTGCATTAAGTTTGTTGTCATAGGCGCTCTTGGCGTTGTGTGCAGTTTCAGATACAAGTGCCCCAGGTGAATTGATGAAAACGTATCGTGACCATTATTTTTTAAAGGCAAAGCGGGAACAGTACCCTGCAAGGTCTGTATATAAGCTCAAAGAGCTTGATAAGCGCTTCGGCATCTTGAAGCAAGGTATGCGTGTGCTTGATCTTGGAGCTGCTCCAGGCTCATGGTCGCTGGGTGCTTCGGAGAAAGTGGGACCGTCAGGACGGGTTTTGGCGGTGGATATCCAAGCCACTGAAACATCTTTTCCTGCCAATGTGACGTTCATGCAGGAAGATGTGTTTGACCGCTCAGAGACCTTTGAGCAGACATTGCGCTGTTGGGCTCCTTTTGACGTCGTAATCAGTGATATGGCTCCTAAAACAACAGGCCACAAGTTTACCGACCAGGCGCGTTCCGCCAACCTGTGTCTGGAGGCGCTTGCTGTGGCCGCTGCCTGCTTGGCAGTGAACGGCACCTTTGTCGTAAAAATATTCATGGGGCCGGATGTTGAGGCGTATGTAAAAGAGATGCGCACACTATTTTGCACGGTAAAATCATTTAAGCCCAAAAGTTCACGTGCTGAAAGCAAGGAAACATTTTATATCGGGCTTGGATATAAAGGCCTACCACAAGATGGTATGAATGGACAGGACTAGCCGACACTACTGGGTAGACGCCGGGTAGTGTGGCAGAGAGAATTGTAGATAAGTTGTAAGGAGATCCCATGGCCGGACATAGTAAGTGGAAGAATATCCAGCACCGTAAAGGACGTCAGGATGCAAAAAAATCCAAAGCCTTTACCAAGGTTGCCAAAGAGATCATCATTGCCGCCAAAGGGGGGGGGGACCCTGTGGCCAATAGTCGTTTGCGGGCAGCCATAGCTGCCGCCAAAGCCGTGAATCTGCCTAAAGATAAAATTGAAACTGCTATCAAAAAAGGCACGGGAGAATTGGCAGGCGGAGAAATTTTTGAGTTGGTGTACGAGGGCTACGGTCCGGGTGGCATTGCGTTTTTGATTGAAGTCGCAACGGATAATAAAAATCGTACTGTTGCCGAAGTTCGTCATATCCTGACCAAGGCCGGCGGTTCCATGGGTGAAGCCGGGTGTGTGGGCTGGATGTTTGACAAAAAAGGAGTGCTGACTTTTGACAAAGAAAGCTGCGCCGAAGAGCAGCTCATGGAAATCGGCCTTGAGGCCGGCTGTGAGGATGTCATTGACGAAGGTGATTCTTGGGCAGTGCATGTGGAACCCTCTGCCTTTGAAGAGGTAAAGGCAGCTTTTGACGAGGCGGGCGTTGTTGCAGAATCTGTAGAGCTTGCCAGTATTCCTCAGAATACCATTGAGGTAGATGTCGAAACAGGACAAAAGCTGTTGCGGCTTGTGGATGCACTGGAAGAGAATGACGATGTACAAAATGTCTTTGCCAACTTTGACTTGTCTGATGAAGCCTTGGCCAGCATGGAAGAGTAATGGCTGGCAGAAATGCATGCCAACTGGGAGCCTTTGGGCCTGTGACGCCAAAGGCTGTCGAGGGTTGTATGTCTGCTGATGGTGTGACCGTCCTGGGTATTGACCCAGGTTCGCGGGTCACAGGCTGGGGTATCGTACGCGAGGTTTCCGGCGTGTTGTCTCTCGTGGATTGTGGTGCGGTACGTCCCAAGGGCGATGACTTTGCAGAGCGGCTGGGCACCATATACCATGACTTGCATACTATACTTTGTCGCCATGCGCCCGACGAAGCTGCAGTGGAAAATGTGTTTACTGCAAAAAATGCGGCTTCTGCATTAAAGTTGGGCCAGGCGCGGGGTGCTGCCATTGCTGCCTGTTCGGCGTGCCACTTGCCTGTATTCAGCTATGCGCCTACAGAGATCAAAAAAACGTTGGTGGGTGTAGGCCGGGCCGAAAAGGAGCAGGTAAGCTTTATGGTCGCCCGTTTACTGGGCGTAAAAGGTGGTTGGGGTGCTGATACAGGTGATGCCCTTGCTGCTGCAGTCTGTCACCTCAATATGCGCAGATTCAGACGGCTTGTCTCACAGCGCTAGATGTTTGCCACAGGAAAAGGCGGTCGGAAGCCCTTATTTGTAGAGCCGGAGTGTGTGGCCTACTGTACGAGAGGCGTGTCCGATGCTGTCTTGCAAGCCATATGGCTTTGGTGCAGGCAGAATATTTGATGAAGTAAAAGTCTGACATTGCCTTGATGGAGTTGCCATATGATCGCATATATTGAAGGGCGTGTGGCCGAAGTTACCGAGCACGCCTGTATTGTGGTAACGACAAGTAGTGTGGGGTATGAAGTGCATCTACCCTCACATTTGCTTGCGCGTCTTCCAGAAAAAGGTGGCGTTGTTTCATTTTATATTTATACGGTGGTACGCGAAGATGCTTTGGAACTATATGGCTTTTCTGCCTGGGATGAACGGCAGACGTTTTTAGTATTGCTTTCCATCTCCAAGGTGGGGGCCAAGACAGCGCTTGCCGTGTTATCGCTGTATCGCCCGGATGATTTACGCCGTATTGTGATCGAAGACGATTTGCTTGCCTTGACCCGTGTAACAGGCATAGGAAAAAAAAGCGCTCAGCACATTTTGCTGGAGCTTAAGTATAAATTGAAGTCAGAGGCTCTGCCCGCTTCTGCAGGTCTTGCCCCCGAGGCACCCGCTAGTGTGCTGAGAGACGCAGTGCAGGGGTTGGGCAATCTGGGCTATGCCGAAGAAGAGGCAGCCCCGGTGCTGAAGGCTGTATTACAGGATGACCCTGATCTGAATGTGGCAGAAGCCCTGCGCGCTGCACTGAAAGCTCTTGCAAAGGCCCGCTGATGATTGAACTTGAATGTGCTGACGATTCCATACGCCCAAGAACGTTGGACGATTTTATCGGGCAGGAAGACCTGCGTGCCAATTTGCGGGTGTACCTGCAGGCTGCCCAGGGGCGTGGCCAGGCCATGGACCATACGCTTTTTTATGGTAACCCCGGGCTTGGAAAAACCACGCTTGCACAAATCATGGCTTCTGAAATGGGAGTAAGCATGGTGTGCACCTCAGGGCCTGTGCTGGAACGTAGTGGCGATCTTGCAGCCATTTTGACAAATCTTGGCAGGGGAGACTTACTTTTTGTGGATGAAATTCACAGAATGCCTCCTGCCGTAGAAGAAGTATTATATCCTGCCCTAGAGGATTTCAAACTGGACTTGGTCATCGGGCAGGGGCCAGGTGCCCGTACCGTAAAGATCGATCTTGAGCCTTTTACTTTGGTGGGTGCCACAACCCGCATTGGACTGCTTTCTTCACCGTTACGCGATCGTTTTGGCATTATCAGTCGACTGGAGTTTTATGCCCCAGCAGAACTTGCGGCCATTGTTACGCGGACGGCAGGTATTCTTGGGGTACCGCTGGATGGAGAAGGGGCGCTTGAGATAGGTCGCAGATCGCGGGGAACACCACGCATTGCCAATAGGTTGTTACGGCGTGTACGGGATTTTGTGGCGGTGCAAGGTGCCGGAACTGTAACCGCTGCTCTGGCATCTGATGCACTGGCTAGAATGGATGTTGACGAGCAGGGGTTGGACCAGATGGACCGCAAGTTGCTTTCTGTCTTGATTGAACATTTTGCGGGGGGGCCCGTAGGGGTAAAAACACTTGCAGTGGCCTGCTCAGAAGAAGTTAGAACAATAGAAGATATTTATGAGCCATATCTGATCCAGTGCGGCTTTTTGAAACGGACCTCCCGTGGTCGCGTGGCCACGGCCAAGGCGTACCGCCACATGAATCTGCTTGCCTGATTTTTTGTACACATAATACATTAACTCGCCTGCCGTGCAGGTGCAAAGACCGGATGGTTTGCCTATGTCCACCATACAGTGCCGTGTGGAGTTGCTTACCTGCACTCCTGACCCGCTTTCTCTTATCTATGCCGCATTTCGGCAATGTTACCATGCTGGCTTTGTGGCTGATATGTGGCCCCGCTTGCTTGCAGGGGATATAGAAAAACAGAAGCAGGCCGACTTTGTGACCCAGATACTTGAATCCGGGCATACCAGTCCTGTGGAGCATGTGTGTTTTACTTTTGCAGTAGAGGGCATCTCGCGTGCACTGACTCATCAACTGGTACGTCATCGGCTTGCCTCTTATTCTCAGCAAAGCCAACGCTATGTGGATGGTAGTAGGTTTTCTTATATTATGCCGCCCGCCATTGCCCGTAATCAGGCAGCACGGCAACGTTTTGAGGCGTTTATGGAAGAAGTTGGTAATGCATATCGTGATTTGAAGGCCATTTTGGAGCAAGAAGGGCGCAAAGGAACAAAAGCCAATGAGGATGCGCGCTTTGTATTGCCGCAGGCTGCAGAATCAAAAATCGTGCTGACCATGAACTGCCGTACCTTGTTGCATTTTTTTGAAGAACGCTGCTGTCTGCGAGCTCAGTGGGAGATTCGCAATATGGCTAATATGATGTTAAACTGCTGTCGTGAAAGGCTTTCTGTTATTTTTCAACATGCCGGGCCCAAGTGTGAACGGTTAGGCTATTGTCCAGAAGGAGAGCGTTTCACCTGTGGGCGCTACCCCGTGCGCGGAGTTTCTGACGCCTCATCTTGAGGGCACGGTCAGGGAATGGAGTCGTATAGTTTGCAAGCAAAAAAATATTTTGCCGGATATAAAGTATCTGCCGGAAAAAAGAGTTTTTTTGAGTAATAAGTGGTAAATTGCTTTTTGTTGCTGTGGAAAACTTTTTCAACATATTGTGGAAAAATGGGTGAAAACCCTTGGTATAACCTCTGCAAAGCATGCTTTCCTCAGATCCCGCAACGACAGTCACATCCCATTTTTTGCCATTGATTTCAGTGTGGTGTTTTCCCTCCGACCTTGGGAAAAATATTGTCCGGATTTTGGGCGATACCTGATTTTCGATCCTTGTCGCAATGTCCGATAGAACGTATTTACCCCCTCATGACATCTAGTTGGATAGAAATTCAAGATACGCTTCGTAAGACCTTGAACTCCGGTCTTTTCAGGCTTTGGATCAAGCCGCTTGTCGCCAAGCAGGTTGATGGCGGTATTTGTCTGATTGCGCCTAACGCTTTTGTGGCTGATTGGGTGCGTGGCAGAATGATGCAGGATATTGAAAAGGCGGCTGGTGCTGTTTTGGGGGGTGTTCCACGTATTACTGTCACTGTTTCGGATGAGCCGAAACAGGCACCTGAAGCTATAATGCCAGTCTCGCATTATCGAGAGACCTCTGCTGTCGCAAATACTTCCGGGCAGATGGGGTTGCCCCTGACCCATATGGTTCCCCAGACAAGGGCTGTAAAATGGCTGCACAGCTTTGAGGATTTTGTGGTGGGACCTTGCAATCAGATGGCTTTTGCCGCGTCGCAGGATATCTGCCGAGAGTCTTTTTGCAGTGACACACTTTTTTTGAGCTCTGAGCCGGGGCTCGGTAAAACGCATCTGCTACATGCCGTGGGCCAACAGTTGTGTGCCCTTAGTAATCGTGCGCAGCCGCAAGTGGAATACCTGACAGCCGAAGAATTTGCCACGCGTCTCATCTGTGCACTTAAAGCCAGGGAAGTGGAGCGTTTTAAAGCGCGCTATCGTGATGTGGATGTGCTGCTGCTTGATGATGTGCATTTTTTGCAGGGTAAACAGCGCATGCAGGATGAGGTGCTTTCGACTGTTAAGGCCCTGCAATCTCGCGGTGCCAAGGTACTTTTTTCCAGTTCGTTTGCCCCTAGAGATCTGGACGACCTTGATTCTCAGCTTACTTCACGTTTTTGTTCAGGGTTGTTGGCTATTATTGAAAAGCCTACCCTTGAGACCCGTAAGCAGATTTTGCGCGAAAAAGCCCGGACACATCATGCCCATCTGCCAGAAGAGGTAACCGAGTTACTGGCAGGTAATCTACGTGCTGATGTGCGGCAAATTGAAAGTTGTCTGCGTAATCTGATACTTAAAGCGCGTCTTTTGAATCAGCAGATCAACACGCAAATGGCCTGGGAGGTCATTGGACATTATGCCGCCACCGGAACAGTACTGAGCTTGGATTCCATTATTCGCCGTATTTGTGGCGGTTTTGCTGTTTCCAAAGATCAGCTGCAGTCCAAAAGCCGCCGCCGTGAACTGGTAACTGCCCGTAATACAGCTTTTTTTCTTGCTCGTAAGCACACAGACCTTTCATTGGAAGAAATAGGCAAGCGGTTTAATCGTAAGCATTCTACAGTCATCAAAGGTATTATGAATATTGAGCGTGAAATGAACAGGGAAACACCGCTGGGCAGGCAGGTTGTCAATACTGTACGTTTGATTGAGCGGGGTGGACAACAGCAGACATCATAAGGTGTAGCATGCTGGTCGATGCTCTTTGGAGAATTACGTTGTCATGATGCAAAAGGTGCGAGCTGTTGGGTCGTATCTTTTGCATCTGTATTTTTTTGGGGGGCCACCTCAGGCTTGTTGTCTCCTGCTTGCATAGAATGATATATTTACGATAGTGAACAGAGTTCAGACACTGCTATTTTTGGTAGCCCGTGTTTGTGAAGCCGCCCCAGGGAGGAAAGATGACTAGTAATCCATTACCGCCGCCGCATAAGGAAATTGCGCCGCGCTTGCTTGGCCTGCGAGAAGCTGTGGGCTTTTCCATAGAGGAGCTTGCAGCCAAGGTTGGAGTGACGTCTGATGTGGTGTACACGTATGAGCAGGGTGAGACAGAAATTCCTGTGAGTTATCTTGCTGATGTTGCGCGTGCTTGTGGTGTTGATTTGACAGCACTTGTTTCCGGCAATGACGCGTATCTGCATACCTATACTCTTGTGCGCAAGGACCAGGGGCTGGCAGTGAAACGCCGCAAGGACTATGACTATCAAAACCTTGCAGCCCGCCTTACCGGACGTTGCATGGAGCCTTTTTTGGTGCGTGTTCCACATAAAGAAGAGGATGCACTCTCCTGGAATGTCCATAACGGTCAGGAATTTATCTATATGTTGGAAGGTAGGCTTGAGCTATGGCTTGATAGTAAACGTATCGTACTTGAGCCCGGCGATTCTGTGTACTTTGAATCGCGTACCCCTCATGCGTTACGAGGGCTGGATGGGCAGGACGCAGTATTTCTGGACGTAATAAGCTGATGACGGACGTGTGTGAGCGGCTTTAGAGCGGTAGCTGTGTCGTGTTTTTTGCGTAAGGATGTAACAGGCGGCGTAAGTCGTGTACAAAACGGAATATGCTGGAAGATAAGGGCGTTAGATGATGAAAAAAATAGCCACTGCCAATTATGAGGAGTTTTGCAGGGATTTTGCTCTGGAAATTCCTGACAATTTTAATTTTGTCTATGATGTGCTGGATGTGTTGGCAGAAAAGGACCCTGACAGGTTGGCTATTGTACACGTGGATGATTGTGGCACTCGACGTGAGTTTTCTCATGCCTGGCTTTTGGATGCTTCAAGTAGATTGGCCAACGCCCTGCAACAGCGCGGTTTGGGTAAGGGTGACCGCGTGATGCTGGTACTATATCGTAGTATTGAGTTTTGGATAAGTATGCTGGCGCTCCATCGTCTGGGTGCTGTGGCAGTACCTTCTCCAGCACAGTTGACCGCCAAGGACATTGCGTTTCGTGTTAATCGTGCGCAGATTCGTGGTATGATTGTGGAGCCTTCGGTGACACAGCGGGTGGAGGAGGCGAGAGCGCAGATAGAGAATCTGCATGTCTTGGTGCAGTCGGGGGATGCATCCCTGCCTGAGGGATGGGTTGATTTTCATGCAATTCTGGATGCGGCGCCTGCTTCATTTTCGCGTCCTGTGGCTTCTGCGGGCGGTAATGATCCTTTGCTGATATTTTTTTCATCTGGCACTACTGGCATGCCCAAAATGGTGGAACACTGCCACACCTATCCGCTGGGACATTATTTGACCGGCGCATATTGGCATGACCTTGAACCCGGAGACTTGCACCTTACCTTGGCCGATACTGGGTGGGGTAAGGCGGTGTGGGGTAAATTTTATGGCCAGTGGATGGCTGGTGCCGCTGTGTTTGTGTATGATTTTCGTGGTAAATTTGAGCCTGCAACATTATTGCGTGTCATAGCAGAAAATAAGATAACCACGTTTTGTGCACCGCCCACCGTATACCGGTTTCTTATCCGCGAAGACCTGTCCGGCTATGATCTTTCTGCTTTGCGCCATTGTACCACGGCCGGTGAACTGCTGAATAAAAGCGTCTATGACGATTGGATGGCGATAACCGGATTGCCTATTTACGAAGGCTACGGCCAGACAGAAAGCACCTTGCAAGTGGCTACATTCCGCAATATGGAGCCCAAACCAGGATCCATTGGCAAACCTGTGCCGGGTTGGGATGTGGTGCTTAAAGATGGACGCGGTGAAATTTGTCCGCCAGGTGAAGAGGGCGAAATTTGTGTCTGTATTGCAAAAGGAGCTCCGGTGGGGTTGTTTACAGGCTATTTGGATGAGCCTGAAAAAACGGCCTCAGTTATGTATGACGGCTACTATCACACCGGCGACAAAGCTTGGATGGATGAGGACGGGTATTTATGGTTTTTGGGCAGGGTGGACGACCTGATCAAAAGTTCTGGATACCGCATAGGGCCTTTTGAAGTAGAGTCAGCGCTTGTTTCACACCCTGCGGTGGTAGAGGCTGCGGTGACTGGTGTGCCTGATCCGTTGCGTGGCCAGGTGGTGAAGGCCACGGTAGTTGTGGCAGCAGGGTATACTCCGGATGAGGAGCTGACCCGGGTATTGCAGACCCATGTGAAACGCGTGACAGCACCCTATAAGTACCCCCGTATTATTGAATATGTGGCAGAACTACCCAAAACCATCAGCGGCAAGATTAAACGCGCAGAAATTCGCCGTCGTGATGAACAGGCATCTTGCTGACAGTCAGAGCAATACGCGGGTTTTGCTCAATGCTCATGCAGCTTTGGGGTTCATAAAAGAGGGGCTCTGATATGGTTTTTTGTAACCAGCAGATAAGCATGCTCTTATCTTTTGCAGTATCGCCCAGGCGTATTCAATGGCAGAATATCCGCAGGGAGCTTGGTACGGCAGGCATTGTGTTTCCTTTCAGTTTGCCCTGTGCTGCTTGGAGTGAGGGCACTCGAGTTGTTTTGCCCGCACCAGACACATGGGGTGAAAGACCTGCATAGCACTCGGCAGGCCTCAAGCAGGATTGACCCTGCTCACTATTGCTCAACGCCCTTCATGCTCAAGCGAATACGTCTGCGTTCTTGGTCTACTTCTAGTACCTGTACCCTAACATGTTGGCGTACTTTTACCACCTCTGCGGGATTACTGACAAAGCTGTCAGCAAGCTGGCTGATATGTACAAGACCGTCTTGATGTACCCCCACATCCACAAAGGCACCAAATGCTGTGACGTTGGTGACAATGCCGGGTAGGAGCATGCCATTTTGCAGATCCTCCAATGAGTGAACATCGGCATAGCGAAACGCTGTAAACGCCGGGCGTGGGTCTCTGCCGGGTTTTGCCAGCTCAAGCATGATGTCGCGTAATGTGGGCAACCCCGCAGTATCAGTAACATGGTCTTCTAGGCGGATGCTTTCACGCAAAGAGGCGTCTTGCATCAAGTTGGAAACGCCGCATCCACATTGGGCCGCCATATTTTCTACGAGGGCATAGCTTTCTGGATGCACTGCCGTGGCGTCAAGCGGGGTATCTGTATGCAGGGCACCATGAATGCGCAGAAAACCTGCTGCCTGCTCATAGGCCTTGGGTCCCAGTCTGGGAACATCAAGCAGATCTTTACGGTGGGCAAAGGGGCCGTGCTGTGTCCTGTGGTGTACTATGTTGCGCGCCAGTGAAGGACCGAGACCGGAGACATACGCAAGTAATTCAGCACTGGCGGTATTAAGCTCAACCCCCACATGGTTTACGCAGGATATGACTGTCTGATCCAAAGCGCGTTTCAATCCGGGTTGATCCACATCATGCTGGTATTGGCCCACCCCAATGGCTTTGGGGTCTATCTTTACCAATTCTGCAAGGGGATCCATTAGCCTACGGCCTATGGAA
Source organism: uncultured Desulfovibrionaceae bacterium (assembly GCA_964593925.1). Taxonomy (GTDB): domain Bacteria; phylum Desulfobacterota; class Desulfovibrionia; order Desulfovibrionales; family Desulfovibrionaceae; genus Oleidesulfovibrio. The sequence continues at coordinate 25,826 of CAZQKM010000013.1, forward strand.
ATTGCACCGCGTACAGTAAGATCATGATCTGGAAATTCGTTGCGTGCTGTTTCGGAAGCAGAATATACAGATGCCCCAGCTTCATCTACCAGGACAACGGTGATATGCTCAGCCAGTTGCAGATCTTTGACGAATGTTTCTGTTTCACGGCCAGCAGTGCCGTTACCCACGGCAATGGCTTCTATACGAAATCGTTTGACCATATCCCGGATGTTATGTGCTGCATCTTGCGCACTGGTTGTACCGGTATGTGGAAAAATTGTCTGGTGGTGCAGGAGTGCGCCTTGCTCATCAAGGCAGACCGTTTTGACGCCGCTACGGAATCCCGGGTCCATACCCATGACACGTTTTTGTCCTAGTGGCGGGGCAAGTAGTAGGTCGCGCAGATTGGCGGCAAAGACGGCAATGGCTTGCGCTTCGGCTTGCTCGCGATAAAAGGCAAGAGTTTCTGTTTCCAGGCTGGGTATAAGTAAACGCTTCCAGGCATCTTCCAGTGCAAGCAGCACATTGCCGGTATCTGTGTTTGGGCTGGTTGGCATATGCAATGGCACAGAGCGTTTCAAATGTCGGCGTTTGAGTTGGGTAATGCCTTCTGCATCATCTGGACGCAAACGTATGGAAAGCACGTCCTCACGTGCCCCGCGCAAGATGGCAAGCACTCTGTGACCTGCTGCATGTCGGGCTGGCTCGGACCAGGCAAACCAGTCTCGAAATTTGGCCCCTTGCTCCTCTTTGCCTTTGCATACACGAGCCTGCAGTATTCCCTTGCGGCGAAAAAGAGCTCGTAGCTCTTGCCTTGTTGAAGCATCTTCGCTGAAGCGTTCAGCAATGATATCACGTGCACCGGCCAAAGATGCTTCCACATGGGGAACATCCTGGTTTTTGCTTGTTGGGGGGCAGACAAACCTGGCAGCATCCTGGATGGGAGAAATTCCTTGCTGACGCATTAAGATATCAGCCAGTGGTTCAAGTCCTCGTTCTCGAGCCATCTGGGCACGTGTACGGCGTTTTGGGCGGTAGGGCAGATACAGGTCTTCCAGTGCAACCAGAGAGGGGGCGTTGTGTATGGCTTGGGCCAACACAGATGTTAACTGGTCACGTTCGGTAAGTGAGGCCAGAATACTGTCGCGCCGGGCATCAAGAGCCCGTAAGCGCGTAAGCTCGTCGGCAATGGTAAGGATGAAGGTTTCATCCAGCCCGCCGGTGGCTTCTTTACGGTAACGACTGATGAAGGGCACGGTTGCACCGTCATCCAGCAATGTGATTGTTGCATCAGCCTGGGATGGTAGAATCTGACATTTTTTTGCCAGCTGTTGTGCGTATTTCTGCATGGTAGGGTCCTGTGGTGGGTATGAACAGACAGCAGGGAACGTGACTGTTGCAGGCGCGAATCTCGCGTCAGGCGCAGCTGAGTGGGATACCTGTTGTACGTCTATGGGGGTATATATTGTTACACATGCTTTCGGGATGACCGAAAAAGGCAGGAGGGTACAAAATACCGTTTAATACTAAGAATATCCTGCATCATCTGTTTTTGACAGGCAGATATTTTGCACACTTTCTGTTCTGAGGGCAAGATGCTTTCCCATGTCTGTGGCGGCTTTTGTGTATCTGCTCTGCGCCGGATTAGCGTGTAGAGGTTTTTTAAAACCACAAGATGTGGTCATGATTCGAGGAATATTCGAGTACGATAAAAAATGTACCTGCTGATACCACAAGTAGAAGCAGAATTAGATGTTGTTGCGTTGGTCAAGTCTGTGTTTGAAGTATGCACCGAGCATATTGCCCACGGCGTCTGTGGCTGTACTTTCCAAGCCGAGAGCGTACAGATCCTGTGCAATCTCCTGCTCCATTCGGGCAGACTCCATAAACATGAGGTACACAAGGCATAATGTCGCGTTATTTTCCTGTGTACCATCACATAAGAGCAATAGCTGTGCTTGGGGTACGGTTTCCTGCATACGCTGGGCAAACATGGTTGCCCATTTTTCGTATATGGCGTCGGGAATGGTGGGCACCATACCGGAAAGCTGCTGTGCGGCACGGTTGTCTATGGAGGGTAAGGTCACGCTCATGAATTCCTGTAGTGCGTCTTGGCGGCTGGGGCTGGCACGGTCAAAGCGCTCTAGCACAGTAGCAACAATGTGTTTTTGGATATCTTCATGGGTCATGGTGGTTCCTTACGGCAGAGAAAAAGAGAAACAAGGGGCAAATCAGCATAAAAGAAGATATGGGCATTGGAATTTTGCGAAAAGGCAGCCGAGACCGCCTTTTCGCGGGGGAAGTTATGCTTATAAGGCAGCCTTTACCGCTATAATAGCAATGTCGTAGTTTGGCTCAGTAGTAACTTCCGGTACGATTTCTTCGTGGACGATGTTACCATTACGGTCCACAACAAATACAGCTCGACTGAGCAGACGCAACTCTTTGATGATAACTCCGTATGCCATGCCAAAGGACAGATCTTTGTGGTCAGACAGGGTTTCCACGGCAGTAATTCCTGCAGCACCACACCAGCGCTTTTGGGCAAAGGGCAGGTCTAAGCTGATAGTCAAAACGCATACATCACCACCAAGGGCGGTTGCCTCTTGGTTAAAACGACGTGTTTCCGTATCACACACAGGAGTATCAAGCGAAGGTACGGCGCTGATAATACATACTTTACCTGCATAGTCAGCCAATGTTTTTGGGGACAGATCATTGGCCAGCACTGTAAAGTCAGGGGCCTTGTCTCCTTTGTTTACAGCATTGCCAAGCAAAGTAAGGGGATTGCCTTTAAAAGTAATAATTCCGGTACGTTCATTCATTGGTTGTATTCTCCTTATGTTAGAGGCTGGAACCTTGCAGCATGGGTATACTATTATACGCATACGAAGAAGCCATGCAAGATTCTCGTGACATTATATAGTGTGATTCAGCTGGCAAGCGAGAGGCAATCAGATAGGTTAGTGGCCCATGAAGAAAGAAACGAGAAAAGGTACAGCCGTAGTCAAAAACATACCACTGAATACAGCAATGATACCGTATTTTTCTCCTGCAAAGCGTATGATTGTGGGTAGCGTGGTATCTATTGCCGTGGCACCGCCCCCGGCCACAGGGCCGAGTTTGCCAAAACACGTTATCAGGACAGGAGCCAGGAGCAGGGTCATCAGCTCTCGGATGATATTGGAAAGCAGGGCCACAGACCCAAGCACACTATCACCCATTTGTGCAATCATGATACTTGAAAGGCTGTAATACCCAAAGCCTACACCCACGGCCAGTACCTCACGTGTGGAGTAGCCGGTAATAAACGGTGAAACTGCCAGCGCGCCGGCAAAGGTCCCCAGCATAATACTCACAGGTACCAAGAGTACCCGTATGTGTAGCTCACGTAAAATACGCCAGCAACGGGTATCAAAACCGATACTTATGCCCACGATGAATAGCAGTGCGTATAATGCGTAACTAAGTAAGGTTTCGTTGCCCAAGATTGCAGGAGCTGTGCCGGTGCGGCCCATGACAATACCGGCAAGGAAAAAGCAGAGAATGGCTAGACTACTTTTCATCAAAACGTCCTTTGAGGAAAAAGCGTTCTAGTCCCCATACCCCAAGTCCACTGCCAATGACACATGCAGAGCTGATGAGCAGAGCCTTCAGGCCAATGGTACCGGCTTGCGTTACAACAGTGTCATCAAGCCCAAGGGAGACACCCAGCAGAAAAAGCAGCGCATAAATGGCCCACATGGTCAGTTTATCCACAATAGGCAACACATTACCGCGCGTACGCAAAATAAATCCCACCAGTATGCCCAGCACGATCCAACCTACTTCAGGTGTCAGCATATGTTATTCCGTTTACTTGGAGAAGCATATTTCGGTAGTACCAGAGGTGACAATTACAGGCTGTTTACCAGTGAAATATACAGCAGCACTCCCTTATTCCGATGAGGGGTGAGGACAAGATAGGTACATCGGGCTAAAGACCATTGTGATCTTTAACCCGACATGGATTATCGGTCGACCTTATTTCGCTGCATCTGGATATAGGCATCGCGAATAGCAGTGTAGGGTTCTAAAGCAGGTGCTTTGATTGCCATGTAGTTTTCGTACAATATGCCGAACCTGTTGAGCTCTCTGTAGCCTTCAAGGGCAAAACCATGCCACATAGGAGTGAGATAATACAGAGGGTGGGCCAATACGTCGACTAATAAGCCGCCGGTATCACGTAACGTAGAAGGGCCAAGGAAAGGCCAGACAATATAAAAACCTTCACCGGCTCCCCATACGCCAAGCGTCTGCCCAAAGTCTTCCTTATCAGGATCCACAACAGGCTTTTTTACACTCGAAGGCTTCATAAGCCCCCCCAAGCCAACGGTACTGTCTATAATAAAGCGTGATGTCTCAACGCCGGCAGCACGAAATTTACCCTGTAGCAAGCAATTGAGAAAACGTATGGGATAGGCGATATTATGAAAAAAATTAGTAGTTCCGGCGCGTAATTCTTCCGGTGTGATGTAGGCGTATCCTCTCCAGATGGGATCAGCCAGCTTGGTATAGAAACCGTCGTTGAAGTTAAACCAGAAACGATTCCAACCTTCAAGAGGGTCTGCCACTTGCGCTGTTGTGGAGGTATCCATACTGTAATCGTCAAAATCCGCGTCGGCTTGCTCATTATATGCAATACGCAGAAATTCGACTTCCTTTTGGGCAAGCGCTACATCTTGGGCATCAGGCGTGTACTGTGCTTTGGCAAGGAGGGTAGGTGTACTAGGCATTTCTGCAGAGAGTGGTGCGGCATGCGCTGCACAGACAGAGGCCAGTAACAAGCTAACTCCTCCAATAGACTCCAGTAATTTTTTTTTCATACGCGCCTCCTACAGACTGCCCGCGTAAGGATTGGTGATTTACTCGCCCACAACCTGGTTTTTTTGCAGGTCTTGTGCCTTGGCCTTGATTCTGGCGATGATCTGGTCAGGGCTTTCCTTACGGAACAATTCATGAAACTGAGTACGATAATTTTTTACCAGACTGATCCCTTCGATCAGGACATCATAGACCACCCAGCCCTGCTTTTTCAGCATCCGATAACTCACTGGTACTTTTTTATCCTGCAATATGACAAAGGTGTTGACTTCGACCCTTCTCGCATCAGAGGAAAGACGCTCGCCGGCATACTCTACACTTTCACCATGGTAGCTCTCAAGCTTGTCAAGGTATGAGGTACGCAGGAGCGTGGCAAAAGCGTCAGCGAACCGTGTTTGCTGGTCTTCGTTAAAAGTCCGCCAGCGAGGGCCCACAGTCCGCATGGAAAATTCTTTAAAATCAAAGATATTACGGAGAAGAGCTTCGATTTTTGCTTTAACGACAGGACGTGTGGAGCTATCGTCAAATTCACTGGAGGCAAGCAGGGTTATGATGCCATTGACATTACCCTGTAAAGCCATGCGGGCTTCCTCTCCAGGAGGGGCAGCCATGGTGGGCGAGTTGGCAAAAAGCAACAAGCTGGCGCTGAGTACCATGGCGGCAATACACAAGCAGAGGCAATACTGTAATCTGTTCATATACTATACCTTCCCAAAAATATATTGACTGATAAGCTCCTCAATGTCCAAGGGAGATTCTGTTTCTGTAATTTCGTCACCGTCTTTTAACAGGTCCATGGAGCCGCCTGGCGTTAGCTTCAGATATTTGTCACCGATAATTCCGCTGGTTTTTACCGAAGCAATGGTATCTTCAGTGAGCGTGATGTCAGGGCGCAAGAAAATATCCACTACTGCAACGCCGTCAAGCTGATCTAGGGTGATGGCACTAACCTTACCCACAGGTACTCCTGAAATTTCAACATCGGCACCGACCCGCAGACCGGTTACAGAGGTAAAACGGGCTTGCACGGTATAGCCGTCACTAGGAAAGATTTCCATCTTACCCAATTTTATGGTGACATACCCAAGACAGAGTAAGCCGATAAGCACAAAAATGCCGACAGATGTCTCTTTTGAATATTTGCTCATGCAATTCTCGCGATGCGTTGGATGGTTGAAATTTATTTGTCAAGCCACTCTGTGAGTGCTCTTCGTACCTCTTCATCAAGGGGGGCCTCAACGATACGTTGCGTACCGGGATTACGGTCAAGGAATTGCCGCAAAAAGGGATCAGTGGTTTTTTGAAGTGTATCACAACCACCGGCATATGCGACACGTCGATCATTTAGGACCAGTACATAGTCTGCAATACTGTCAAGGCTTTCAAGGTCATGACTGACGACCACTGTGGTCATATGAGGAAAACGCTTTTGCATATCAAGCAGGAGCGCATCCATCTGCGCAGCATTGATGGGATCAAGGCCTGATGTCGGTTCGTCACAAAGCAAGATGGGCGGGTCCATGACAATGGCTCGGGCCAGACCTGCACGTTTGCGCATACCGCCTGAAAGCTGCCCCGGATAGTAATGGGCAAAGTCAGCAAGCCCTACTAAAGACAACTTGTGATGAACAAGAGAGCGTATGGTATCGCGATCCAGTGTGGTATGTTCCACAAGAGGAAGCGCAACATTTTCATATAATGAAAGCGAGCCCAGTAAAGCCCCGTCTTGAAACAACACGCCCATTCTACGCCGCAGTCTTCTGAAATTTTTCCCAGAAAGGGCAAACAGGTCTTTACCACCCAACAGTATCCGTCCTTGCATTGGACGGTTAAGCCCCAGGATATGACGCAGCAATGTGGATTTACCACAGCCAGAACCGCCGAGAATTACAGAAATTTTTCCTGCGGGCAGGGTGGCATCTACTGCATCAAGTATCACTGTGTCATCATAACCCGCTTGCAACGCCTCAAGGCGAATATCCCACATTTGCGCATTACTCATGGCTATTCCTATAAGAGAAAAGAGGTGACGATATAGTCTGCCACAAGCACAAGCACACAAGACATGACCACAGCAGAAGTGGTGGCATTGCTAACCCCTTCTGGCCCCATGCCGTCTTTACGCATGTGTGTAAAATAACCGTTGTAGCAACTGATTGTAGAGACAATAAGTGCAAACACGATAGACTTTACAAAGCTGCCGCTGACATCGGCCCAGTTGACCATAGAGTCAATACGGTAAAAGTAAATACCGGAGTTGACACCAAGTAACATAACACCTGTCAGATAGCCACCAATGATGCCAATAGTGTTAAACAGCGCAGTAAGCACGGGAAAGACAATAAGTGAGGCAATGACACGCGGCGTAACCAGGTAGCCCATCGAGGGTACATCCATAACCTCAAGCGCGTCAATTTGATCAGTGATGCGCATGACCCCTATTTCTGCAGCCATGGCAGAGCCTGCCCGCCCTATGACCATGATGGCTGTAAGCACGGGGCCAAGTTCTCGAATGAGGGTAAGGGCCACTGCGCCACCGAGCATTCCCACCGATCCAAACTGGACCAGTGTATAGTAGCCCTGCAGGCCAAGCACCATGCCGGTAAAAATAGCGATGAGAGCAATAACAGCCAATGATTTTGAACCGATAAAGTGGATCTGGTGTATGACTTTTGCAGAAAGACGCGATGCAATGAATGTATGCCGCACTGCATCAAGAAAAAAGAGAACAATGGCCCCCATTTCGTCGATAAAGCGGCATGCTGCCCCGCCCAGTTGCTGCAGGGGGCCTGTGCGGCGAGGTATGTGTGATGAGTGTGTGTTCATTTTTGCAACGGGTGTTTGATAGTATATTTCAATATATGCTAGGAAAGATATAGTCAAAAATGTTATGGGTCAAGCTGGCTGGGGTCAATCAATGCGGTCCTTTTCTTTTAAAAGCGGGCCGCGCACTCCAAGGCTTTGCAGCTTTTGCTTTAGGGCGGTGGCGTCTGCAGGGGTACCGCGCAGGATAACGTTGACTCTATGCCACACGCCTTTGCCGGTGTTCACACTCTCTACAACTGTATGTAGCCCGGCGCCTTGCAAATGATTGGCAAATCGTTGCGCGGCAGAAGCATCCTGTAGGGCTGCCACCTGATAGAGATAGCGGTATCTGCTTGCAGTATTTTGGGGTGGTGTTGCCCCAGGAGGGTGTTTTTTTGCCGTCTGCTGTGGTGGCGGTGAGGGCTTTTTGGGAGGAGTGGACACCCTGGGAGGTGGAGAACTGTCTTTGGCACGTAATGCGCGGAGCAGAGCCAGATCTTCGGTTTTTATGACATCCTGCGTGTCGGACTTTGGGGGCTCGTCTGAAGAGAGAGGCTGCTTGCTAGTCTGTTTGCCGGGCATGATTTCGGCAAGGGCTGGGAGCCGTTCTTCGGGCATGAATCCGCGTCCGACCAAGAGACCGAACGTAAATATCCAGCCGAATCCGACCAACAACAATACGCACAAAAACAAAAATTTTCCGAAGGCCACCTCAAAGACAACACGACGTTGTCCTGCGGCATTTTTTTCACTACGGATATTCAGGGTCATAATACACACATGGTTGTTGGCAGATTGTACGAAAAGACGCTATACAGCTACATGGCTTCCGGTGCACTGACACCAAGCAGCCCTAGGCCGTTACGCAAGACTTGTGCCACTGCACGCAGTAAGGCAAGTCGAGCCACAAGGGTTTTTTGTTCCTCTGCATTCAACACCGGATGCGTAGCGTAAAAGCGATGTAGAGCCCCTGCAAGATCCTGCAAGTAGTAGCTGATGTAGTGCACACTCAGGGTGCTTGCAGCTGTTTCTAACGTATCTTCAAAGCGGTCGAGCAAGCGTAACAGGTCCAGCTCTCCTGGCAGGGTCAATGTAGCCAGTGTTGCTGCATTTGTCGTTTGATCCGGCACAATGCTGCGGTCTTTTGCCTTGCGTAATACGGAGCAGATACGCGCATGCGCATACTGCACATAGTACACCGGGTTATCCATGGTACGCTGCTTGACAAGTTCAAGATCAAAATCCAGCGGACTGTCACTCTTACGAGACAAAAACATGAAGCGGGCCGCGTCTGCCCCCACTTCCTGGATGACATCAGCCAGCGTTTCAAACTCTCCGGCTCTGGTGGACATGGCTACCTGCTTGCCATCGCGCAGCAGGTTTACCAGTTGTACAAGAATAACCTCAAAGCTTTCTGCGGGCTTATCCAACATCTGCACAGCGGCTCGCATGCGCGGCACATAGCCGTGATGGTCAGCTCCCCAGATATCTATGCATAAGTCAAAACCGCGATGATATTTGTTGTCATGGTAGGCGATATCCGAAGCAAAGTAGGTAAGATCGCCGCTGGATTTACGCATCACCCGATCCCTGTCATCACCAAAGTCAGTGGTACGGAGCCATAATGCGTCATCTTCTTCATATGCGAGGCCGGCTTTGCGCAAACGTTCAAATGTTTGGCCCACAGCGCCGGAATCTACAAGCGATTTTTCTGAAAACCAGACCTGATGTTCCACGGAAAACTGTGCAAGATCTTCTTTGATGCCGGCCATGATTGCCTCTACAGCATGTTGCTTGCAAAGCTCTGTGGCTTCTTCTTCAGGTTTTTCCAGCAGGTTTGGGGTACAGGTCAGCACTGTGTGGGCGATATCTTTGATGTAATCACCACGATAATATTCTTGAGGCTCTGCAACATCTTGGTTGTGTATCTGCCTGGCCCGGTACAGCACCGAAGCACCTAGAAGCAGCATTTGACGGCCTGCATCGTTGATATAGTACTCCGTGGTGACACCATATCCGGTAAACCGCAGTAGCCGTGCCAGGCTGTCACCCAGCGCGGCACCCCGACCATGGCCGATATGAAGAGGGCCAGTGGGATTGGCGGAGACATATTCCACTTGAACTTTACGCCCGTTACCTGTTGTCAGGCGTCCAAAGGAGTCACCGGCGTGCTCTACCTGTGTCACAGTGGTATGCCAAAATGTGGGGGCATACGTTACATTGATGAAACCTGGTCCGGCAATGTCCACATTGGCGATTTCAGTATAGTTTTGTGTCAACCGTTCGGCAATGCGGGCAGCCAGATCACGCGGCGCCATGCCGGTAGGCTTGGCCAATACCAATGCGATGTTCGCGGCAAGATCTCCAAATTTTTTGTCTTTTGGAGGCTCAATGACAATTTTTTCAGGCCATGGAAATCCAAGGTCGGCAGTAATGGCCTGTAGTGTCGTATGTAAGTGGTGTTTTGCGCGCATTATTTCACCATGTTTTGTATGCTGTATTTGAGTCGCTAGCTATTGTAGCGGAGCGTATCCATATCTTTATTTCAATACTGCTGAAAAGGAAAGAGTCCTTCCGGGCATGGATCTATATTTCTTGTACGTCTTCACCAGTTGACAAGGTACGGGTGGACCATGCGTCGTTTTGTGCCCCTGCATGCAGCAGGATGGGGGCAAGCATTTTACCAAGCACATTTTTGGGCCCCAGCTCAATCCACTGGCGTACACCGGCGTTCCACTGGTTGGTAATGGTTTCAATCCAGCGGACAGAGCTGGCCATTTGGTCAAGCAGGGCGTTGCGCAGACTTTCAGCATCAGATGCGGCTTGCCCTGAAACATTGCAATATACAGGAAAACGCGGTGTATTCCAATGACATTTTTTAATGACAGAGGCCAGTTCAGTTGCTGCTTCTTGCATCATGGGGCTGTGGAATGCACCTGTGACTGCCAAGGAGATAGCGCGTCCCTTGTGAGTTTTTACACGGGATGTGGCATCGGCAACAGCCGTTTGGGTACCGCTGAGCACAAATTGCTCTGGGGTATTGTAATTGGCAACAAGAAGCAGTTCTCCGGTAGCATCGGCACTTTGGCGGGCAATGTCTTCAACGGATGCCAACGGCAGCTTGAGAATTGCTGCCATGGCCCCATTGCCTTGGGGATCAGCTTCTGCCATGAGCCTTCCGCGCAGGACGACCAGCTCGATAATATCCGCTACAGGTAAAGCCTCTGAAGCGGCAATGGCAGCATATTCACCAAGGCTGTGGCCCGCTGCGGCCATGGGAGTCATTGTTCCTGCACATTGCATCCAAAGGGCGATATTGACTACCGTCAGCGCAGGTTGCAAATTACGGGTATCGGCCATAGCAGCAGCATCGCCGTCCCAGTAAATTTCTCGCAGGGGGAGACCGCTGACTGCTTCTGCTTTTTTCCACAAAGTCATGACATCACGCTGTGCTTCGGCTAGGTCGCGTCCCATGCCCAGCTGTTGTGCGCCTTGTCCGGGAAAAAGAACTGCTGTGTGGGTATGGGGTGTCATAGTTTTGTCAACTCCTGTAATATGTCGCTGTACGTGCACGCTCGGCAGGTATGTGATGCACTTAAAAAAAATAGCATCTCGTGTACGGTGCATAGTGCAAGCCGGACCAACTTGCAAGTGGGGACTTGCCTGATCATGGGGCTGGGCGTATGTGAACCCCTGGTATCCTGATGGGACATTTGTTATGAGGTGGCGTATGGCAGAAAAATCAGACCAGGTAGTCCAGGAGCAGATTGCCGAACTATGTGCAGAGCTGGGGTTTGTGCTGGATGCTGAACCGCTACGTGACATTACCGGCTATGTGAATATGCTGCAAAAGTGGAATGCAGTGATGAATCTTGTGGGGCCACGAGACTGGCAGACCATGGTTCGTACTTTAATTGTGGACAGTTTGCACTTGGGACGCTTTATCCCAACCCTTGACCTTAAGGCAGCACCAGACAGACAGCATATGCAGACCTGGGATCTGGGGGCCGGGGCCGGAATACCTGGAATGGTCTTGCGCATGGTCTGGCAGCAGGGGGGGTACCATATGGTAGATACGCGAGAAAAGCGTGTTATGTTCATGCGGACAGTTCTGGCGAGTTACCCTTTGCCTGATACACATGTGCACAGGGCACGGGCAGAGGATTTCATGGCGCAGAAAGGTCAGGCTGACCTGCTGCTCAGTAGGGCATTTATGCCATGGCAGGGGGTGTTGTCGTTCGTGGAGGGCAAAGTGCATCCGTGCGGTCATGTACTTGTGTTGGCCAACGCACCGGCTCCAAATCATGATGGAGCTGACGGACTCCAAAGCAGTGCTTTACCGCGCCCGTGGTATCTGCGTTGGCAGTATAGTTACGAAGCAGCGGGTGCGCTTCGTTATTTTTGGGTACTGTCCACCAATAGTGCCCCCAATTGAGAATTTTTGAATATCAACGTTGTTGCTGTCTTATCCGCCAGTTCGGCCACGTCCATGATACGTTCAAGAAACTCTAGTATTTCGTGGCGGCGTTCCTCTGGGGACCAAGTGAAATCTTCAGCCAGTTGGCCCGAAGCAATGTACGTTTCCAGCTGTTCAAGATAGTTGAAGTCAAGCATGTTTAATCCTTGAATTATGATGTTGAGGGCACGGACTCTTGGCAAGGGTTTTCAAGAGGTGCAGAAAGGGGCTTTGTCAGTGGTGGTAGGGGATGCCTTTTTGTATGGCATCGGCACGGTAGAGCTGCTCGCATAAAATAACACGCGCCATTTCGTGGGGAAAGGTCATTGCAGACAGGGCAATGGTGTGTCGTGCTTTGGCCCGCACAGCGTCGGAAAGTCCATATGCTCCACCGACAATAAAGCATGGCCTGTGGTGGGCATCTTTCCATATGGCTGCCAGAAAGGCTGAAAATTTTTGTGAATCCATCTGCAAGCCTTGCTCGTCCATGCAGATAGGCATGTCATGTGTGGTGAGTGCAGCCAGGATTCGTTGGCCCTCTTGTGCTGTGCGTTCTGCTACGGGCAAGGAGGCGTTGCCATCTTTAATGATGGTATTTTCCATTTTAAAGCCTCTGTCCAGGCGGGCAAGGTAGTGGGTTGCCGCGGACTTCCAATGGGTAGCTTTGAGTTTGCCCACTGCAATAATGCGCATGGCTTTCATGTTTCGGCTCCAATATATCAGCAATGTGTGTAAGGTACCAAATATATGGACGGATTGTATATTGCAAGGCAGAAAGGTTCAACCACGCTTTGGTTCAGTCTGAGGTCCGGATTGTTTGAGGCGGAGTATCCATAAAATGCTAGCCGTGTAGGCAAGTAAGGGCTGTATGCTATGCAGAAATGTGTTTTTTTGACTGACGTGATGGAAGCGGTGATTCGTCTACGTGACGGCTGCATACTTGTATACCCTACGGAGACATTTTTTGCAGTGGGCTGCCTTGCAACAGATGTCCGGGCTATTGCTGCCGTGTACGATGCCAAGCGGCGCGGTGCCGACAAGCCACTACCGGTTGTCATTGGGCAAAAGGAACAGCTTGGGCTATTGACGGCTGAGAAGTCGCCTTTGCTTTCATTGCTTGCTGCACGGTTTTGGCCGGGGCCCTTATCCATTTTGGTGCCGGCGAGTGAAAGCATGCCTGCCATACTCACCAGAGAAAGCAACAGGATAGCTGTACGTCTTACTTCCCATCCTGTTGCTGCGGCATTGTGTCGTGCTTGCGGGCCGCTGGTGTCCACCAGTGCCAACCTGACTGGCAGGGAGCCGATCATGGCAGCAGAGGATGTGGATACAGCATTGCTGGAGCATGTGGCAGGGGTGCTTGCATTACCTCCGAAGCCTGCTGGTGGACGTCCGTCAACTCTTGTGGAGATGGTCGGCCAGCATCATGTGCGTATCGTACGGCCTGGGGCTGTCAGCAGACAACAGTTGCTTAAAGCGGGCATACAGGTGGTGTAGCTCAGGAGTTGCGCAGGCAAGCCTGATAAGACCGATCAGATTTTGCGAGAGCGAAAGTGTTGCCTGAGACGTGTACCTGTTGCCAGTACTGCCATGGAGCAGACGCCGGTGGCAATGATGCTTGCACCTGAAGTAAGGTTGAACATATAGGACAGCCACAACCCGCCTGTACAGAAAAATACGCTCCATCCTATGGCTGCCAACATCATACCCCGCAGAGAAGAGGTAACATGCCTGGCGGCAAACGTGGGCAGAGTCAGCAGAGCCATGACCAGGATCAGCCCGGTGATGCGGATGAGAATGACCACAGTAACGGCAGCCAGCGCAATAAGCACAAGGTATAGTGCATGAGCGGGTACGCCGCGTGATTCGGCATATTCTGTATCAAAGGACGTTACGAGCAGGGCGTGATAAAAAAGGCCCACAGTACAGATGATGACTATATTTAATAACGCCATGAGCCATAAATCTTCTGTGGACACAGCCATGATGCTGCCGAACAGGTAGCTCATGAGGTCGACATTATAGCCTGGGGTCAAATCCAGCAGGATAATGCCCGCTGCCATGCCCGTTGCCCATAATACGCCTATGGCTGCGTCGGCTCGATCCTGGTGTTGGCGTGAAATATGCCCCATGACGACAGAAGCCCCTACGGAAAAACCCAGTGCGCATGGCAGAACGGGCAATCCGAAATAAAAAGCCAATCCCACACCGCCATATGTGGCATGGGCAACGCCACCAGCCAAAAAAACCAGCCTGTTGACCACAATTAGTGTGCCCATGATGCCGCAGGCAATACTGGCCAGCAAGGCTGCGATCAGAGCATGTTGCATAAATTCGTATGTAAGCGCTTCAATCATGCATCGTTCTCCGGACTATCGGGAAAAATATTGGCAACAGAGTGGATAAATGCGTCCATGGGGCATGTTTTGTCGTGGGTGCCATAGAGCATGGTAAGCATGTCGCGGGTCAGAGTTGGCTGGGGATTATAGCATAATGTTTTATTGACCATAGCTACACTGGTGAACACAGGACCCGCTATGGAAATGTCGTGGCTGACAACCACAATGGTCATATTTGGGCGTAGGGTTGCCAGAAATTCATAGAAGCAGAACTTTCCTTGAGGATCAATATTTGATGTAGGTTCATCAAGTAAAATCAGGCGGGGGCCAGCTACCAGTGCTCGTGCGGCCAACACCCGCTGTTGCTGCCCGCCTGAAAGTTTTGCCATGTGCGTATGGGCTAGCGACTCAAGCCCTACATTTTCAAGGCAATGCATGGCCTGTTCGCGTTGGGCAGAGGTGTGCCGCCACCGGCCAAGCAAACCCTTGCCCTGGTAGTTGGCAAATCCCATGAGTGTGACATCAAGCGCTGTTGCCGGAAAAGAAGGTTGTACCCTTGTATGCTGAGGTACGTAGCCTATCTCTTGGCGCATACTTGTAGGTGCGGATCCAAACAGTTTTACTGTGCCGTGGGTGGGTGCGAGAAGCCCCAGCAACAATTTGAGCAGGGTAGTTTTTCCTCCGCCGTTGGGGCCGAGTATGGCCAGGTATTCTCCTGATTGTACGGTAAAGGAAATATTTTTCAGCACTGGCCTTTCGTGTACAGCGGCACGATGCGGTACAGGGTAGCTGTAGCTGAGCTCATTAACGGATATAGCTGGGAGCATTACTTATAGCCCCTGTGACGCGACAAAGGCGTCTGCAACACGTCTGAGATTGGCAGCCCAGTCCCAAGCCAGCGGATCAACGCTGACCACGGAGCCGTTGATGGAACGAGCAATGACCCGGGCTGTTTTCTGTGAAAATTGCGGTGCGGCAAACACTACGGATATGGCGTGTTCCCGGGCGGCATTGAGCAGTATTTGCATGGTACGCGGACCAGGTTCCTTGCCGTCTACCTCAATGGGGACTTGTTGCAACCCATAGGCATGTGCAAAGTATCCCCACGAAGGGTGAAAGACCATAAAGGCACGTTTATCATGAGGCAGGGCAGCAAATAATGCATGCAGATCTGTATCTAGCTTCTTGATTTCGTCAATGAATTTCACAAGGTTACGCTCGTAAAGTGCCTTGTGTTCAGGGGCAGCCCTGCCAAGCGCATTGGCAGTGGTTCGGGCCATGACAAGCATGTGTGCGGGAGCGAGCCAGATATGCGGATCAAGCCCATTTAAAGGGGCATGTTCTACAGTATGGTTTGCGATATCGTCTGAGGTATCCTCCATGTTGTGCGCGGAGATGGGCAGCTTGTCTATGCCTTGATCCATGGCAACAAGTATGAGGTTTGCATTGGCCGAGGCAATACGGTCAAGCCAGGCCGCCTCAAAGGGTACTCCTATGGAAAAATAGAGTACAGCCCGGGAAAGCTCGGCCAGCTGTGTCGGGCGCGGTTCGTAGGTGGCAGGGCTTGCGCCGGGCATGACCATCACCGTAGCTGATACAGTGTGCCCTGCTATTTTTTCTACCATATACTGCTGTGGCAGGATGCTTACGACCACCGGCAAAGGCGTTTGAGCAGACACTGGTGTCGCCAAGGGGGGAATACCGCTGCTCAAAAGGACAAAGGCCAACAAAAGGTACAATGAAAAACGCTGCATGTTTGCTCCCAGATTCAGGTTATGCCGGTTGCAGGATAAACCATAGTATGTCTCCAGCTTTTTTGCTGTCAACGATTTGTAACGCAAAGTTGCCGGGTGGATGTGGCCTCTTGGCTTGGCAGGTGAAATACAGTATGACCGCCATGCAGTCGCCATATCTTTTTGGATGAAGGAAGCGATTCATGACCATTGTACGCAGAAAGTCGCGCAGGGTAGCCGTTGGGCATGTACCTGTGGGCGCAACGCATCCCATTGTAGTACAAAGTATGACCAATACTGATACGCGAGATGTGGAGCAGACGGTTGCACAAATTCTCGCCCTTGAAAAGGCAGGCTGCGAGCTTGTCCGGTTGGCTGTGCTTGATGAAACGGCCGTGCAGGCGCTTGGGCCAATTAAGGCGGGGATATCTGTTCCGCTGATAGCTGATATTCATTTTGACTATCGTCTTGCTGTGGGGGCTCTTGAGGCTGGGGTAGACGCCTTGCGCATCAATCCCGGAAACATCGGCGGCCATAAGGCTGTGGATAGAGTGGTTGACGCGGCTAAAGCTCACGGGGCTGTGTTGCGCGTGGGGGTAAACAGTGGTTCTGTAGAACGAGAGCTGCTTGCCAGATATGGCGGTCCCACCCCCGAGGCCATGGTGGAAAGTGCCCTGCGTCATGTACGTATGCTGGAGGCCAGAAATTTCGGTAATACCAAGATTTCCTTGAAGTCCTCTTCGGTTATGGGGACAATACATGCCTACCGCTTGCTTGCTCGCCAGTGTGAGTATCCGCTGCACATCGGTGTCACCGAAGCAGGGAGCATGCTGCGGGGTTCTGTAAAGTCATCCGTGGGAATGGGGATATTGCTGTGGGAAGGTATTGGTGATACCTTACGAGTTTCATTGACGGAAAATCCTGTGGCAGAAATGGCTGTGGCCTGGGAGATTTTGCGTTCGTTGGGGTTGCGTCACCGTGGGCCGGAACTCATTTCGTGCCCTACGTGCGGGCGTACTGAAATTGATCTTATTTCTTTGACCAATGAAATAGAGCGGCGTCTTCAAAGTGAAACTGCCATATTCAAGGTGGCGGTCATGGGCTGTGTGGTCAATGGCCCGGGTGAGGCGCGTGAGGCGGATATAGGCATTGCCGGCGGACGGGATAAAGGGGTGATCTTCCGTCACGGCAGAGTTATACGCACTGTGAAAGGCAGTATGGGCCTTTTGGCTGCGTTCAATGAAGAACTGGACATATTTTTGGCAGAACGCCAAGGGCGGTAAGCAGCAATGCGCTGGAGTTTATTGTATATTCCCACTTTGAAAGAAGCTCCCTCTGATGCAGAGGTTGTAAGCCATAAGCTATTGGTGCGTGCGGGGATGATCCGTAAGCTGACTTCTGGTATTTACAGCTATCTGCCGCTGGGCTTGCGCTCTGTGGAAAAAGTGGCGGCCATTGTCCGTGAAGAGATGAATAGGGCCGGGGCGCAGGAGGTATTGATGCCCATGGTACAGCCCGCAGACTTGTGGCAGGAAAGCGGGCGTTGGGACAATTACGGTAAGGAACTGCTGCGCATGCATGACAGGCATGGTCGAGACTATTGCCTTGGCCCCACCCACGAGGAAGTCATTACCGCCTTGATTCGTGGTGAAGTCCGATCGTACCGCCAGCTCCCGTTGAACTTGTACCAGATTCAGACCAAATTTCGCGACGAGATCCGCCCTCGTTTTGGCCTTATGCGTGGCCGCGAGTTTGTCATGAAGGACGCCTATTCCTTTGACCGTGATACTCAGGGAATGGATGTAAGTTACCGTGCCATGTATGATGCGTATACACGTATATTTTCTCGTATGGGCCTGCAGTTTCGTGCGGTTGAGGCTGATTCCGGCTCCATTGGCGGTAACTTTTCGCATGAGTTCATGGTGCTTGCCCAAACGGGTGAAGATACCATTGCCTTTTGTCACCAGTGTGATTTTTCAGCAAATATCGAGCGCGCGGAAGTTGCGTGCACGCAGAAACAGTGCTCGGATGCGGGTGAGGTTGTTCAGCAGGTAGACACGCCTGGTAGCCATACGGTGGCCGAGGTATGTGCATTTCTTGAGGTAGCTCCCTCCCGGCTTGTAAAAACGCTTTTGTATGCCGCTGATGGTGAGCCTGTGGCTGCGCTGGTGCGTGGAGATCGTGAATTAAACGAAATAAAGTTTAAAAATTTACTGCATGTGGATTCTCTGGAGCTTGCTACCCCTGAACAGGTTGTAGCCTGGACTGGTGCCCCGGTAGGTTTTGCCGGACCTGTGGGGCTTGGAGTCAAGCGGGTATACGCGGATAGTGAGTTGCAGGCTGCAACAGACTGGGTAACCGGCGCTAACAAGGCTGACACACATTTGTTGCATGTGGACCTGCAACGTGATGCCCAACTGACAGGCTATGCTGACCTGCGTACGGTTACAGAGCAGGATCCCTGCCCGAGATGCGCTGGTAGACTGGAGCTGAAACGCGGTATTGAAGTGGGGCATGTGTTCAAGCTGGGCAGCAAATACAGTGATGCCATGGGCTGTAGGTATTTGGATGAAAATGGTAAAGAACAAGCGATGCTTATGGGTTGTTACGGCATTGGTGTTTCGCGTATCGTTGCTGCGTGCATTGAGCAGAGTCATGACGAAAAGGGTATTGTTTTTCCGCCACCCATTGCGCCTTTTGAAGTGTTACTGCTCCAGCTTGACACTAAAAATGATGCTGTGAACCAAGCTATTGCCCATTTGTATGAATACCTTATGGCTGCGGGGCACGAAGTGCTATTGGATGACCGGAGCGAGCGCCCCGGGGTAAAGTTCAACGATGCCGACTTGATTGGGGTACCCATGCAACTTGTAGTTGGCGGCAGAGGGCTTGAGCGGGGTATTATCGAAGCCAAGGACCGCCGTAGTGGCCAGAAGGCGGAATTACCGCTGGAGGACGTGGAGCAGGCCTTTGCCCTTTGGCGTCAGGAGGTTTTGAAGGGCTGGGGACTGTAGTAGCCAAGTCTGTATTTGGGACCGGGGCCGGGTTTTTAAAGTGAAAGGACCTTTGTGCAGGCCGTCAAGACCACTCGCAGGCTTATGATCAGGGGCGCGGTATGGCAAATATAGTATCCGTCAGCGAACTTACACGTGGCATACGTCATTCCCTTGAGAAAACTTTTCCCTTTGTATGGGTGCGCGGGCAGATTGCCAATCTTTCCCGCCCTGCCTCCGGTCATATTTATTTTTCTCTCAAAGATGACGAGGCCTCTCTTGCATGTGTCTGGTTTCGTACTGCACAGCGCGGTACAGAGACATTTGATCCTCTTACAGGTGAGGTATTTGAAGAAGAGCCCCGTTTCGGGACGGCAGCCACCATTCAAAATGGTCAGGAACTGCTGTGTGCGGGGCGTATCTCTGTATACGGGCAGCGTGGCATATACCAGCTTGTGGTGGAGTTGGCCCGGGAAGCAGGAAAGGGCGAACTGTATGCTCGGTTTGAGGCTTTGAAGCAGAAGCTTGCTGCCTTGGGCTGGTTTGAGGCCCGGCGCAAGCGTCCTCTGCCGTCTTTGCCTCGCAGGGTGGCTCTGGTTACTTCAGCCACAGGGGCTGCAGTGCATGATTTTATTCACATTGCCAGTGGTAGAGGCTGTGGCTGTGATCTTCGCATATACCCTGCGTTGGTGCAGGGAGAGGAAGCCCCTCTGTCTTTGGTAACTGCCATTAAGCTGGTAACAGAGCAGGGCTGGGCCGAGCTTGTCGTGCTTATTCGGGGGGGAGGTTCGCAGGAAGACCTCTGGGCCTTTAATGACGAGCGTGTGGCACAGGCTATTTATGAAAGCCCTTTGCCAGTACTGGCGGGTGTTGGCCATGAGGTGGACACTACCATTGCAGATATGGTGGCTGACGTGCGCGCAGCAACCCCTTCGCATGCAGCGCAGTTGTTGTGGCCTGCACGGTATGAGCTGGTGCAGCGGGTAGATGATGTTGAGCTTGCTTTGCAGCGTGTGTGGGCAAAATATATACAACAACGAGAACAGGATTTTGAATTGCGTGCAAGGGCGTTGGCCTGGTTGTCTCCGGCCCGGGCACTTGCCCGCCAGGAGGACCGCCTGTGGGCTGTGACAAAACGCCTTGAGTATGCCGCAAATGTGTGGATCAAGTGTAGAGATGGGGAGTTTAAAGCCTTGGTAGCAGAGTTGAAACGGGTATACGGACTGTTTGCCTTGGATGCAAAAGATCTTCGTTTACAGCAATTGGCCAACCGTTTGGCGCGGGCAAGGGCTGCTGCGGATACCTTGGCTGAACAAGCGCTTGAGCACATGACATTGCGCCTCAAGGGGGTGGATCCGCTGGCCCCGCTTCACAGGGGGTACAGCCTTGTGCAGCAACGTGATGGTAGTGTTGTCCGAAGCCTGGCTGATGCCACCACGGGGGATACCCTGTGTATTACGGTGCATGATGGTCGTCTTGATGTGCATGTAGATGCCTTGCATCCCATGGATAATATCCGGTCACTGCCTGTTGAGCATACACATGAGGTGCCGGCTCAACATGGAAGAAAGGGAGTGGAATAAATATGTCGACAAGAGTGCTATCTTGCCTGCAATGCAGCATGCCCAGATATTTTCGGACTGCCTGTTATTTCATCTGGGGGCTGGGGGTACTTTTTTTTGCTTCAGTAGCCATGATGAGCGTGAGTTTTCCCGCTTTTGCTATGGTACGTCTGGAAGCTCCTGAGTCTGTCAACCCGGGACAGCCTTTTGTGGTGACTCTTGTCGCCGATGAACCCCTGGTTAGTGTCCGTCTTGAGTGGCGTGGATACAAATTTGTGTTGCCGGTGGAAGAACTAGAGGCAGAAACGGGAAAGGGCTATAGGGCTCAGGCACTGTTGGGGGTGAGCTTGTCAGAAAAGAGTGACACACTTCCCCTACGGGTGCGCGTGTCATTTTCTGGAAAAGAACAGGCAAGCGTGCGATCCCTGAAAGTGCGTCCGAAAGACTATCCTGAACAGCGGTTGAACGTGAAAAAAAACTATGTGGACCTTTCTAAATCAGATCTTGCAAGATACCGTAAAGAGCGCAAAGAAGTTAATGGCGCGCTCAATGCCCTGACAGCTGAACGCCACTGGCTGCTTCCCCTGCGGCGACCTGTGCCCGGAGAAGTGTCCAGCGCCTTTGGCCTGCGTAGGATATTTAATGGTCAGCCCCGTAAGCCTCATTCGGGTATTGACATGCGCGGTGCCCAAGGAACTCCTATTGCAGCTTGTGCCGACGGTGTGGTAGTGCTGAAGGTTGACCATTTTTTTACTGGAAATTCTGTGTACATTGATCATGGCGAAGGTGTTGTGAGCATGTATTTTCATATGTCTCAAGTGGATGTTGTTGCAGGGCAGAAGGTGAAAAAAGGCCAGACTATCGGTGCGGTGGGCAGCACAGGCCGGGTTACAGGTCCGCATCTACATTTCGGCTTGAGCTTGCAGGGAACCGCTGTGGACCCTACATCGTTGTTTGAATAAGGTGCCTGAAGGCCGTAAGTGAGGCGTTACGCATGGATACAAGCAAACCTGATTCGTTCGAATCGCAGCTTGATCGGCTGCAATGTATTGTGAAGCAGTTGGAAAAAGACAATCTGCCCCTGGAAGAGGGGGTGGCCTTGTATAAAGAGGGTCTTGAGCTTACAGCTTCTTGCCGTAAGCAACTGCATGCCGCGCGTAATGATATTACGGTTTTCAGCGAAGGGTTATTGACGGATTTTGAGGCACATCCATCTGACAGCAAAGCGCCGGCTGATGATGTAACACTTTCTGAATGACCAGATTTGGGCTTGATCTGGTTTGTACGAATGGCACCAGCAACCATATAATTTTTACAGGACAGAGCAGTGAATCAACAGGCTATGATGACGCCGCAGGTCTTGAAGCAGAAGCTCAAGGCAGAGGCCGCGGATGTGGAAGCATTTTTAGAAATCTGTCTGAAAGGACGCGGAATTCCCGAGGGCCTCTTGCAGGCCATGGACTATAGCCTGCTTGCCGGAGGCAAGCGCTTACGTCCTGTATTATGCCTGACGACAGCCAGGCTTTTTGGCCTGTCCAAGGATGCCGTGATGCCTTTTGCCGGTGCCTTGGAGCTTATTCATACGTATTCACTGATTCACGACGATTTGCCTGCCATGGACGATGACGATTTGCGTCGCGGTATGCCGTCGAACCATAAAAAATTTGATGAGGCGACAGCTATTTTAGCTGGCGACGGTCTGTTGACCGAGGCTTTCAGCCTTATGGCCTCGGTAGGCGAAACGTTTGATGCCCGGCATGTGCTTGAGGCCATGGCCATCGTATCTGCCGCTGCCGGTGCAGGGGGTATGGTAGGTGGGCAGATGCTTGATATGGAGTATACCGGACGTGGGGATGTTTCGCTAACCATGTTGCGTGGCATGCATGCCATGAAAACAGGGGCTTTGATCCGTTGTGCATGTCTTGTGGGGGCGCGGCTTGCTGGCGTTTCTACTGAAGATGCACAGCGTATTGCCCGGTATGGCGAGGGCATTGGGGTAGCGTTTCAGATTGTGGACGATATTTTGGACGAGATTGGCGATGAGGCGACGCTGGGTAAGCCTGTTGGTAGTGACAGGGAGCAGGGAAAAAATACTTATCCCAGCCTACTGGGCTTGGAAAAGAGTAAAGAGTTGGCCCAGGAGCAGGCTGATATTGCCGTGGGGGCTCTTGCACCGTACGCGGGTGATGAGGCGTTCTTTTTGCGTAGCCTTGCCCAGTATATTGTTGATCGTGTGGCTTGATGGGAGCCTTTTGGGGAAATGGGCGGGAGTGCTGTTTGAGGACTCAAATTTCTGTACAAGATTACATTGTGCAGGTGTATGTCAGGCTGTAGCAGGATAAAAAGAATGAGCCAAAACGGCGATACGATAAAAAATATACTGGATGATATCACAGTGCCCGCCGATGTGGCTGCCCTTGATGATGGGCAGATAGAGCAGCTTGCGGGTGAGTTACGTGAGCGTATCATCTGCACGGTATCAAAGAATGGTGGACACTTGGCACCTTCGTTGGGTGTTGTGGAGCTGACTCTTGCGCTGCTTAGCGTGTTTAATCTGGAAAAAGATAAGTTCATCTGGGATGTGGGGCACCAGGCATATGCCTGGAAACTGCTTACCGGACGCTGCGATGCTTTTTCCACACTGCGTCAATACAAGGGGCTCAGTGGTTTTCCCAAAATGAGCGAGAGTCCTTATGACCACTTTGGTGTAGGGCATTCTTCCACCTCCATTTCTGCTGCTGCAGGAATGGCCATGGCTCGTGATTTGGCGGGTGAGGATCATGATGTCATTGCAGTAATTGGTGATGGTTCAATGACGGCTGGATTGGCCTTTGAGGGGCTAAACCAAGCAGGGCACCAAGGCCGCAGACTACTTGTCATTTTGAATGATAATGAGATGTCCATTTCCAAAAACGTGGGAGCACTCTCACTTTTTCTCAGCCGGAACCTTTCGGCTCATTGGGTGCGTCGCATGAAGCGTGACCTGGAGACATGGTTTAAATCCATACCAGGCATTGGGGAAGAGATGCTTAACTATGCAAAGCGTAGTGAGCATAGTCTGAAAAGTTTTTTTACTCCGGGCATGCTGTTTGAGGCCTTTCGGTTTAACTATGTCGGGCCCGTAGACGGCCACGATGTTCAAGGCCTTGTAAAAGTGCTGGAAATGGCACGTTCATTGGATGAACCGGTTCTGCTGCATGTATTGACAAAAAAAGGTAAGGGATATGAGCCTGCTGAACAGAATCCTACATATTTTCATGGTGTGGGCAAGTTTGAGCTGGAAGCAGATGATACATGCCAAGCTGCAGAGGCCGCAACCTTGCCCACCTACACAGAGGTATTTGGTAAAACTCTGTGTGGGCTAGCTGAGGAAGATGAGCGCATTGTTGCGATCACCGCGGCCATGCCTGAAGGCAGTGGCCTGAGTGCATTTAGCGAGCGTTTTCCTGAGCGGTTTGTAGATGTGGGTATCTGTGAACAGCATGCCGTAACCTTTGCTGCTGGCTTGGCATCTCGGGGATTTCGCCCAGTTGTGGCCATATATTCCACTTTTTTACAACGTTCCTACGACCAAATCGTACATGATGTCTGTCTGCAGAATCTGCCCGTGATATTTTGCCTTGACCGTGGTGGTCTTGTGGGAGAAGACGGCCCCACACATCATGGTGCCTTTGATTTGAGCTATCTGCGCCACATTCCCAATATGACTATCATGGCGCCCAAGGATGAGGTAGAGCTGCAGGATGCCATGAAAACAGCAGTTGCCGCCGCTCACCCGGTTGCCATTCGATACCCAAGGGGGATTGGTACTGGTGCATGCCTGAAAGATGCGCCAGAGGTATTTGAAATCGGACGTGGCGAGTTTTTGAAAAAAGGTTCCAGGGTAGCCATAGTGGCCGTGGGGAGTAGGGTGCATCCTGCACTCTCTGTGGCTAATGTCCTAGAGCGAGATCAGGGGCATGCTGTTACTGTATTCAATGCGCGTTTTATCAAGCCTTTGGATACACAGGCATTGTTGGACATTGCTTCGTCGCATGAAAGCATGTTGTTACTTGAAGAAAATACGCTGATGGGCGGCTTTTCATCCGGGGTACTGGAGGCACTTGCCGATAATGTCTGCCTGCCTGGCATACGCATACGTCGCTTGGGCCTGCCGGATGACTTTGTGACCCATGGCAAGGCAGATGAGTTGCGTAAATTGACCGGCATTGACCGGGAAGCCATACGGCGTGAGGTGTGTGTCCTATTGGACGCGAACTAAAGCGCTTCATGAGGGTACAGTGCTGCTCTTGTTGTTTGTATCTGGAGCAACACGGGGTATTTGCGACAGGCGTGCATCGATATACTATCGTATCATGCGTGTTTTTATACATTAAAATAGTAACCTGGAGGTGTTTTTTTCTTGCTGTAGGTTGTAGGTGCCTGCCTGACACCTGACTAAAGTTTTTTGTAGTCTTGGGACTGTCGGGAAAAAATTTGAAAAATATTTGAAAAATAAATGTATTATTTTTTATCTTTTACTACCTAGTGTACAAATTATGGCTAGTAAATAAGAGTGCAGCTCTGCGTTCTGTTTAAGTCTGAATTGGAGAGTTTTGATGAAAAAGATGATTTTGCTGTTGAGTTTGTGTGTTGTGTTGGGTGTTGGGGTGGCCATAGCCATGGCTGAAGAAGATGGGGCAGCATTGTACCGTAGTTGCTCCGGCTGCCACGGTGCTGATGGCTCCAAGGTTGCCATGGGTGTGGGCAAACCTCTTAAAGGTCAGACTGCCGAGGCGTTGTACAGCAGTTTGAAGGGGTATGCCGAGGGTACGTTTGGCGGTCCTAAAAAATCTGTAATGGTGAATATCGTAAAACGTTTGGATGATCAGCAAATGAAGGCACTTGCCGACCACATGGCCACCTTTTAATCGTGCTGTGGGTTGATAAAAGTACTTGGCGTAAAGCTGTGTAGGTACTTAAGACCTGCCTGTACTCAAAAGTCCATGGATAATGCGGATCAGTGTATCCATATGAAGATGCACAAGCCTGTATTGTCCATGGACTTTTTATTTGTATTATTTGAGGTAGCCGAGAGCCAAAGTAGCGAACCGGTGGGGATGTAAACACTTAAAAGAGTACTGAGTCCGCACAGGGGTATTGTGAAGGTGAGCCTTTGGGGCGTATTATCTGAAGCACTCTCGACTTGATCTGCCAGTTACCCCTTGAAAGGAAAGGGGA
>CAZQKM010000014.1:0-51529 GCA_964593925.1 uncultured Desulfovibrionaceae bacterium
CGGACGCTGTTCAGCCCGTCCTGATCTCCGACCAGTATATGAAGAGGCAGTTTTGCATTGCCACACGCCTTATAGTATAGTTGGAAGGCAGTGTTGTTGGATTGCGTTTTTTTTGTAAAATCGTATTTTTACTTGCGGTTTTTATCCATGATGCCCGCTATATAACTTTCCTTAACGCCATGAGTTTGCCATGTGGGACGAAAAACAAGTGCAGGCATATCAGGAGTGGCTTATGAGCCCGGCTGGAGAGCTTGCACTGCGTCAAAAAAAGCGTTTGCTGGAGCATATGATTTCCGGTTGGTCGCGCCGCGGGCGTTCGTTGTTGGATATTGGCTGTGGGGTAGGATACTTTCTTGAAGTGTTGTGGGAGGCCGGGTTTACTGTCACAGGCCTGGACCGCTCGCTTGCCATGCTGGATACCGCCTATGGTCGCATGGGGCACAGGGCCACCCTTGATATTGGTACTGGCGAATATTTGCCGTACCCGGACAAGGAGTTTGACTATGCGGTTCTGTTTACCAGCCTGAATTTTATGGAGAGTCCCAACGCTGCGTTGGAGGAAGCCTTTCGTGTGGCTTCTCGTGGGGTGCTGGTGAGTTTTTTAAACAGTTGGAGCTTACAGCATACCTTTCGCAAACGACAGCCTGCCGGGATTTCTGGATGTGCCTTTCGGGATGCCCAGTGGTTTTCACCTGCGGCCATGCGTGCGTTGCTACGCACCCTTGTAGGTGATAAACCCATGGTTATGCGTTCAATGCTGGGCGGTTCTGCCGGAATCTGGCGAAATTCTAGGCGGTGTGTGTTGCGTGATGGGTGGATCTCGCCTTTGCCGCTGGGATGTTTTACGACCATTCGGGTGGATCTCGTTGAGGAATCCCCACTAACCCCTGTATTCATAAAGCCGCTTCCTACTGGCTAGGTAGACGATGCCATAATATGGGCAGCTTTTGCTTTTTTCACAGTAATGCATGTACCCGTTCAAGGGGGCGGCTAATGTCCGTCTTGTTTTGACAAGACCTGCGCTATGGACTACACAAGACTGTTTCATTTGAGTGTGGAGTAACTTGTCTGATGTACTTTTTGCGCTGAGCGATATATTTTCAGTCTGGATGCTAATAATGAGTAAAGTAAAAAAAATCAAAGGATTTGCAGATATATTTGCCCCTGAGAGTGATGTGTTCACATTTATGGAAAACACAGCTCGGGGGGCGTTTGGCGCGTATGGATACCGCGAGCTGCGTACCCCCATATTGGAACGTACCGAGTTGTTTAGTCGGTCCATTGGTACGGAAACAGACGTGGTGCAAAAAGAGATGTATACCTTTTCTGACCGCAAGGAGCGTTTGCTTACCATGCGGCCAGAGGCGACAGCCGGTGTCATGCGGGCCTATATCGAAAGTCCGCTTCACGGGCAGGAGCAGACAGCCAAGCTATTTACCTTTGGTCCCATGTTTCGCTACGAACGTCCGCAGAAAGGGCGCATGCGTCAATTCCACCAAATCAATTGCGAATGCCTGGGATCGCAAGAGCCTCTTGCAGATGCGGAGATCATCTTGATGTTGATGATGTTTTTGCAGCGTCTGGGGCTTGACGGGTTGGAATTGCAGTTGAATTCGCTCGGATGCCGTGATTGCCGCTCTGCCTATCATGCTGCCTTGAAAGAATTTCTTGCCGGCTTAGAACCAGATGCCTTGTGCGAAGATTGTCGCCGCCGTATGGATTCCAATCCCCTACGTGTGCTTGACTGCAAGGTTAAACGCTGTAAAGCACTTACAGCCAAGGCGCCTGTTATTCTGGAATATGCTTGTGAGGCATGTTCCACGCATCATTCTGTCGTGCTGTCCATGCTTGATCGTGCAGGCCTTGCGTATGTTGCCAACCCGCGGCTTGTACGGGGGCTTGATTACTATAACCGCACCACATTTGAAGTGCTGTGCGACCATATCGGTGCACAGGCTTCCATCGCTGGCGGTGGCCGTTATGATGGCCTTGTGGCCCAGTTGGGAGGCCCGGATGTGCCCGGTATCGGCTTTGCCTGTGGCATGGAGCGCCTTGCTCTTGCTCTGGGGGATACGGCTTGCCACGTTGTCTCGCGTCCTGACTTTTGGGTGGCAGTGCTGGAAAGCCAGGCCCTTGAGCGGGGTATGATGTTGGCCCAGGCCTTGCGTGAAGGCGGTATGAAGGGCGAAGTGGGCTTTGCCGCCCGTAGTATGAAAAGCCAGATGCGTCAGGCAGGCAAACATAAGGTGCGTAAAACACTGCTGCTGGGTGAGAGTGAGTTTTTACAAGGCACTGTAACCATAAAAGATATGGATTCCGGTGAGCAGTGCACTGTTCCGCTAGATGCAGCGCTTGAAGCTGTTGCGCAATAGTATTTTTTGGGCAGCCATGCAGGCCGTTGCCTGCTGAACACAGAGGGATATTTCATGAGTGAGCAAAGTCAGGAGATCCGGCAGGGCCGGCAGCACCATATTGACCTTCTTGAAGACTGGGGGCGTACTCACTCTTGCGGTGAGCTTGATGCTGGTGCAGTGGGTGCTGAGGTCTGCCTCATGGGGTGGGTGCAATTTCGCCGTGATCATGGGGGTCTTATTTTCATCGACCTGCGTGACCGCAGTGGCCTGACTCAAGTTGTATTCAGCCCTGATGTGGCTCCAGAAGCCCATGAGCGGGCGCATATCCTTCGTGCGGAATATGTATTGGCTGTGTATGGGGTGGTCCGCCTTCGTCCCGAGGGTATGGTCAACCTTGATATGCCCACTGGTGAGGTTGAAGTATATATAACTCGGTGGAAGCTCTTGAACACGGCAAAAACACCGCCCTTTCAGATTGAGGATCGCATTGAGGCATCTGAGAACTTGCGCCTTGAGTATCGGTACCTTGACCTGCGTCGTCCACGACTGGCCCGTATTTTTCAGCTGCGCCACCGGGCCATGCAGGCTATCCGGTGTTACCTCGACGAGGGAGCCTTCTTGGAAGTGGAGACACCTTACCTGACAAAGTCCACGCCCGAAGGTGCGCGAGACTTTCTTGTACCTAGTCGTATGAATCAGGGACATTTTTATGCTCTGCCGCAGTCGCCTCAGATATTCAAGCAGTTATTGATGGTTGCCGGGATGGAGCGTTATTACCAGATTGTGCGCTGCTTTCGAGATGAAGACCTGCGTGCAGATCGACAGCCGGAGTTCACTCAGGTCGATATTGAGATGAGTTTTGTGGACGAGGAAAAGGTGCAGACCATGGCTGAAGGTCTCATGGCGCGAGTATTCAAGGAAACTTTGGATATGGACATTGCCGTGCCCTTTCCCCGTATGACTTATGATCAGGCCATTGAACGATATGGCTTGGATAAGCCGGATACCCGTTTTGATCTGCCCCTTGTGGATGTTACCGATATCGTACGGGACTCGGGATTTCGGCTGTTTGCCAAGGCAGATCTTGTCAAGGCGATGCGCGTGCCCGGCGGTGGCGAGCTGAGCCGCAAAGAGATTGATGCTTTTACGGAATTTGTAAAGATTTATGGAGCGCAAGGGCTTGCATGGATCAAAATTAAAGAAAATGAGTGGCAGTCACCCATTGCCAAGTTCCTTTCAGAGCAGGAGCGCACAGGCCTTACCCGTATACTGGGGCTTGAGGTTGGCGATATCGTGTTTTTTCAGGCCGCAACGTCTGATGTGGTCAATAACTCGTTGGGGTATCTGCGCTTGAAGCTGGCAGAGCGCTTTGCCCTGATTCCTGAGAACAGTTATAATTTTTTGTGGGTTACAGATTTTCCACTATTTGAGTACGCACCGGAAGACAAACGCTACGTGGCTTGCCACCATCCTTTTACAGCCCCGCAGCCAGGGCACGAAGCCTTTTTGGAAGCTGATCCGGCCAAAGCCCGTGCCCGAGCCTACGATCTGGTGCTCAATGGTCATGAAGTCGGTGGAGGCTCCATCCGTATCCATAATCGCAATGTTCAGGAGCAGATGTTTGCTGCGTTGGGTTTTGCAGCGGAAGAGGCGGCGGAGCAGTTTGGTTTTCTTATGCAAGCGCTGGAGTTCGGCGCACCACCTCATGGCGGCATTGCGTTTGGCATGGATCGCCTCGTCATGCTTTTGGCCGGTGCTGCATCCATTCGTGATGTTATTGCCTTTCCCAAAACGCAAAAAGCAGCCTGTCTGATGACCCAGGCTCCTGATAAGGTTGCGGCAAGGCAGTTGCGCGAGTTGGGTATCAGGGTGCGTGAGCAGCAGGCGTAGCGCTGGTATGCTGGTGCAGGGGCGGCTATTGCATTCAGGCCTTGAGTAGTGAGGTTTGGTGCTTTCTGCGGGATGGCTTTGGGCATGTGTATTTTGGGAGACTGTAAGGGCTTTAAAAGGGAGATGCTTTTTGTCTGTGTGCGGTGGAGGCACTTTTTTGGTATCCGTTCCTTCAACACTACAAACCATGACCGTAATATCCTACTATGGGATACAGCCGAAGCTGCATATAAAACTGTCGGGAGCACTACATGATACGAGAAATATTGACATATCCTGACAAACGTCTCTCCTTGCCATGCAAGGAGATTCTAGAGATCACGGATACCCTCCGTGAATTGGCGGCTGATATGCTTGAGACAATGTATCATGCCGAGGGTATCGGGCTTGCTGCGCCGCAAGTGGGAGTGCATCAGCGCATGATTGTAGTGGATATTTCTGGTCCAGAGCAGCGTGAAAACCCGTGTGTGTATATTAATCCCCGCCTTGAGTTGCTTGACGGTACGCTGGAGACAGAGGAGGGGTGCCTCTCCGTACCGGCTCTGCGCAGCAAAGTGACTCGTACGGAAAATGTGCGATTGCATGCCATGGACTTGGACGGTAACCCTGTAAGCTTTGTGGCTGAGGGGCTGCTTTCTGTATGTCTACAGCATGAAATTGATCATCTGGACGGCAAGTTGTTCATTGACCGAATCAGCCGCCTGAAGCGCTCACTTTATGACAGCAAAGTAAAAAAATGGCAGAAGCGCAACAGAGAATAAATATTGTCTATATGGGCACACCGGACTTTGCGGCCACGGTGCTTTCACACGTCCTTGCCTGGGAAGTCGCACGGGTTGTGAGTGTCTATACGCAGCCGGACAGGCGGTGTGGGCGTGGGCTGGGGTACCGCCCCTCTGCGGTAAAATCGCTTGCCTTGGAGCATGGATTGCCCGTGTGCCAGCCACAAGATTTCAAGTCCGATGAAGAGGTCCGTCGCCTCGCTGCATGGAACCCAGATATGCTGCTCGTGGCAGCCTATGGCCTTATTCTGCCGCAGTGTGTGCTTGACACAGCTCCTGGGGGAGCATTGAATGTGCACGCCTCGCTATTGCCCAAATATCGTGGTGCGGCGCCCATTCAGCGAGCTATCATGAACGGGGATGCAGTGACAGGCGTCACCATCATGCAGATGGAGGCTGGTCTTGACTGTGGCCCTATGCTTCTACAGCGTGCTGTGGGAATTGGTATTCATGACACCGCTGCCACCATGCATGATGAGCTCGCTCAGCTTGGTGGAAAGCTGCTTGTCGAGGCGCTTAAACGCAAGCAGCGAAACGAACTGGTTGCCATACCCCAAGAGCATGACAAGGCAACATTTGCCCCCAAGCTGACTAAAGTGGATGGCGAAATATACTGGGATCGTACTGCTATTGAAGTGGATGCCCATATCCGTGGGGTGCATCCATGGCCAGGAGCCTTTTTTGCCTTGAGGCGTGTTGGGCAAAAGGCTATTCGTGTTGCGATTGATCCGGGCTCCATAGGTGATGCCACCCCCGCAGGTGTCGCTCCCGGCACGGTGGTCGGTCTTCTGGGTGATGCCTTGGCCATAGCCTGTACAGACAGGCTGTACCTGCTTTCTTCTCTGCGGCCTGCCAGTCGAAAGGCGCTTACTGCTCGAGCTTTTTATTGCGGTTATCTTGCGGATTGCAGCCATGCGGAATGTAGTGGCCTGGAAGAATGAGCCAGACGTCTTATAGTGCAGCAAACTTTTTGGAAATTTTTTGCCTACGTTATTTGTAGTGTGTATCGTCGTTGCCGATGGTAGATGCGATACAGGGGTGCCCATGTCCACAAAACAGGCGTTGCCTGCGTTTCTCTTTGTCTGCTAAGGGGGTACCATGACGCAACAGCATGCTTACAAGTCGTCCCCCGGACCAGAGCGGTATTACGGTGCGCGCAAGCGTTTGTTTATCGGGCTGATTACAGTTTCCTCCACGCTGGTATGCGCAGTACTGTTGCTGTTTTGGCTTGTACCCTTTGTGGGGCTGCCCAATATACATCCCGCGTTGCCGTATGCATTCGGCTTTTTTATCTTTGCCCTGATTGTTCTTATTGCCTGGGCTTCGCTGGGCCTTGTGTTGACCATTGTCAAAGGCAGACCTGTGTTGGGTACAGGGCGAATCCGTGGGCTGACCATCAAGCTGTTTTTACCGCTTATGGTTGTTCTGGGCCGTTTTTTTGGTATTTCCAAAGAAAAGGTCCGTCTCAGTTTTATTCGAGTGAATAATGAGCTTGTTCGAGGTCAAACCGGGCGTTTTCAGCCAGGGGAGATTTTGATTCTCACACCTCACTGTCTGCAAAACAGTCAGTGTTCGGTAAGGCTTACGCATAATGTGAATCACTGCAAGCAGTGTGGGCAGTGCCCTGTGGATGCGCTGATCAAGCTGCGTGACCATTATGGAGTCTTGTTGGCTGTAGCCACGGGCGGTACCATTGCCCGGCGTATCGTCGTACAGCAGCGCCCCAAGTTGATCGTGGCCGTGGCATGTGAGCGTGATTTAACCTCGGGTATACAAGATACCTATCCTTTGCCGGTATATGGCGTGCTTAACCAGAGGCCCAATGGCCCTTGCCTGGATACCTTGGTGCCCATGGATATGATGGAGGCTGCGTTGCGCATGTTCATTGTCGCCCCCCCGCCTCCGCTGAGTCTCCAGGCGGCGGTCATGGCTGATTCTGAGCGTCGTCGGAGCGATACATGAGTGCGCTTTTGGGCCCAAAGCCCGTGCGCTTTCCCATGCCGCCGGCTCGCGGGGCTGCCTTGGATGCCTTGCGCGGAGTGCTT
This sequence comes from uncultured Desulfovibrionaceae bacterium, assembly GCA_964593925.1. Classification (GTDB taxonomy): domain Bacteria; phylum Desulfobacterota; class Desulfovibrionia; order Desulfovibrionales; family Desulfovibrionaceae; genus Oleidesulfovibrio. Next base: position 7,072 of record CAZQKM010000014.1, read on the forward strand.
GATAGAGGGCACGACGTCCAACAGGCGCTCGATGTTTCTATTAGAGGGGCTCATATGTGCACGCAGGACGTTGCTTTGTGCACAGAGCTCGTTTATGGATACCTACGGTCGGAAATTCGTGTTTCGTGGCTTATACGCCGTTTTTTGCGTTCTACTTCGAGGCTGCCCGCAGGGTATCTGCGTATTTTGGGTGTTGCGGCCTATGAAATACTGTATTTACAGCGTGTTCCGGCCTATGCCTCTGTGAACTGGGCTGTGGAGTATGTGCGTGGGCGTTTCAGCGCAGGGCTTGCAGGCCTTGCCAACGCCGTGTTGCGTAATATTGAACGCCTGGGTGAAGCTCCGCGGCATGCCCATTGGTACCAAGAGGCCCTTGTTGGTGAGGATGAGCCCCGTGTGACTTTTCTTTCCATATGGTATGCCATGCCCGAGTGGATTGTGCGGTTGTGGTTGCAGGCGTATGGAGAAGATCGAACCTTGCATTACCTTGCAGCCTCGGCAAAAGCACCAGCCACAGGTGTGCGTATCAATATGCGGCATGCCAAGGGCCCTTTGATGTATCAACGCTTGGCGGAGCATCCTGAATGCCTTGCCCGTGGCACATCCGGGCTGCTGTTCCCATCTGCCTCTAAGCCCGAAGGGTTACAGGAATTGTATGAAGAGGGCATAGCTTCTACCCAGTCCTTTGCTGTGCAGGAAGTCATGGACGTGTTGCGCCCCGAGGCATGGGCAGGGCCAGTATGGGATTGCTGTTGCGGGCGCGGTGGTAAAACATGCGCTATGCTTGAGCGTGGCGTGGCCGTGTGCGCGGCAAGCGACCCCAGTAAAAAACGTCTTAAAGGACTTGCTGCTGAAATTGAACGACTTGGCCTTCCGGATGTACCCGTGTTTACTGGGCCGGCATCACACGTGCCCCCAGGTATTGCCCCGCGGGCCGTTGTGGCCGACGTGCCGTGCTCTGGTTTTGGCACTTTTGCACGCCGTCCTGATATTCGTTATCACCGTTCACAGGCTTCCGTGGAGGAACTGGTCGCCGTACAAGCACGCATCCTGGAAAGCGCATGGAGTGTGCTACCTATAGAGGGAGTGCTGGCTTATATCACATGCACGTTGAATCCTGATGAAAACGAGCAACAGATTGCACGCTTTATGCACCAGGCCGATGCCATACAAGAGTGTGAGTGGAGTACGCCACCGGAGAGCCCGGCGGGTGAATTTTTTTATGCGGCGCTATTGCGCAAGCGGCACAGGCCATGAGATGAGTACCCCAGGCAGGGGGCTTGTTTCATCACAGGGTGCACTGATAGTTGTAGCAATAGTTGCGCTGGTTTGTTCCCGCTGCATCATCTTTTGTCGTATGCTTGGGTGTTATTCAGAAGGCGGTTCTGGCTGGCTATACATGTCTTCGAGCCAAGCCATACTCTGGTTGGCAATGCTTTGCAGCACTTCAGAGGCGGCTTCAATGATGTATCCTGCTTCCATGTGAGCAATTTCCTTTTCTGCGGTGAGACCCGCCATGCCCAACCGTCTGCGTTCATCCGGCGTCCAGAGTTCCATCTGCACGGCGCCGCGGACTTTGTAAGGACTCTCTGCTACCACTTCAAAAGCCCTGATGGACATACGTAATACTCCATGAAGCTCACTCCGTGAGCGGGGGGAGCTGCTGATTTCATACTGCGGGTTGTCTGCAGCCTGGCGCTCAAGGGCTTGGGTAAACAGCGTTGCCGGAACTCCTTCCCAGTACCACTTGCTACTGGGGGTAAGGACATTACCCCGGGCAATGAGCACCGCAGCCCTGTTCAGTCCTGGCAAAGTTCCGGTCTCGTACAGCCGTATACGATACACAGGAGACTCTGGTGTGCTGATGCGGGCCGGAGCCATGAAGGAGTCCATCCGGTTGATTCTGAGCAGGTGCTCTTGTGAGCTTGCTGTCCCACAACCTGTCACTAGGAGGGATAACAGACACGCCAGCAGCAGGTGTATCAGCGCACCTTTGTACTGTATGCCCATAAAATGCGTTGTATCATGCATTGGTATTTGTCTCGGTATTACAGGTGTCATGGTCGGATATCCTGTCCGTCCGCAGGTTGAAAAATCATCTGCCATGGTCTGTCACGTAATGAGCGAGACAGCATATTCAGGTTATGGGTGAGTTCACGGGTATTATGCAGAATGTCCTCAATCTGTGCTTGATCATATGCTAGGCTTTCATTTAATTGTGCCCCTACTTTTTGGAAAGAGTTGCCCACAGCATCACTTTGTGCACGGAAGTTGACCATGGCCGACTCCATGCTGAGCATGGCCTGCTTTGTGTGCTCTACGCCGGCATCCATGCGTTGCAACGTGGCTCGCAGTTCATGTATGCCTAAGGTTGCTTCCTGGGTTACGTTTTTGATGCTATTGTCTGCAGTAAGTAGCACGTTGTTCATGTTGTGTACCAAGCCGCCTATATCCTGCTCGTTTATGGTGGCCAGCAAGGTGTTGAGATTTTCTATGGCAGCGATGAGTGAGGGCTCTACATTTTGTACCAGGTTTCCCACTGAGGCTGCGACTTCAAAAATGGACATGCTTGTGTCTTCAGGGATCTTGCTGTTTACAGGTAAAATTTTTCCTGGCGCTGAGGCGAGGTAGAGTAACACATAATTATCCCCGACCAGTCCTTTTTGCGAAATTTTGGCCACTGTGCCTTGGTACATGGAGAAACCTTCCTGTACACCTATGCGAACCTGTACTTTACTCGGGTCCACATCATCCACGTGTATCTCAAGCACCCGTCCGATGTTAATGCCCGCGTATTTTACCGGCATACCCGGGGTAAGGTCTTTTACTGTCATGAAATGGATGCTGTAGGTATCCAGTTTTTCCCAGAAACGGTGTCCCCCGAATGCTATTATAAACAGCCCGAGGATCGCCAATCCAAGGCATAGTGTGAGTAGGGCTTTAAGACGTTCTTTTGTATTGATTGCTTTATTCAACATCTACATTTGTCCTTGCAGTGCTACGCCGGCTAAAGGAGCTCTGAGGGCCTAGGAATCGGCGAATATAGGGGGCATTTTCCTGCTTCAGCGCATCAAGTGTGCCTGTAAAGAGAATCTTGTTCGCATGTAGTACAATGACATGTTGGGCAATGCGAAATAAACTGGCCAAGTCATGGGTTACCACGAGCATGGTCATTCCGCGCGAGGTGTGCAGATCAAGCAGCAGCCGGTCTACCTCTTCGGACGTAATGGGGTCAAGGCCGGCAGAGGGTTCATCACAAAGCAGCAGCCCTGGATCCAGCGCAAGTGCCCGGGCAAGTCCTGCGCGTTTACGCATGCCGCCAGAGAGCTGGGCAGGGTAATAGTCTGCAAAAGCTTCAAGGCCCACCAACGATAATTTATGACGGACCACGGTATCCAGCGTTTGTTCGTCAGGTTCCAGATGTTCCAATAGGGGCAGGGCGACATTTTCTCGAAGGGTGAGTGAGCCAAGCAGCGCACCGTTTTGAAACAGGACTCCTGTGGACTGGCGATATCTGCGCAGTTCTTCTTCCGTCATGGAGTAGAGGCTGTGTTTTCCCACAAAGATATCTCCTCGCATGGGGGGATGTAGCCCCAAAAGATGCCGCAACAGGGTAGACTTGCCGCATCCCGAACCGCCAAGAATAACAGTGATGGTTGCAGGGGGGATATGCAGATCAACCTCATGCAAGAGAGCTTCTTTGCCATATCCCACATCTACATTTTGCAGGCGGATATCCGGCGCGGTATAGGGTGTGCTATCGTACGGCATAGTTAAGCGCTGTGAAAAAGAGGTCGAGCAGAATAATCATGAAAATGGACTGTACCACAGCTTTTGTGGTGCGCCTGCCAACATCAGTGGCCCCTTCTCTGGCTAGAAATCCCTGCCAGCAGCAGATAAGGGTAATGGCGCAGCCAAAGCCTAGGGCCTTGGTAATGCTTGCCAGCACGTCTCCTGTGGTCAAAAACAAGACGCATTGTTCAAAATAGCTTTGCAGCGACAAACCCAGTGCCAGTGCGGAAAAAAGTCCGCCGGAGACTATACCGACAAAGTCTGCCCACAAGGTAAGCACGGGCAGCATGATGAGCATGGCAACCATTTTGGGGGCGACAAGATAGCGTACAGGGTCTATGCCGATGACATGGAGCGCGTCCACTTCTTCTGAGATCTGCATAGTGGCTATCTCGGCACAAAACGCCGCTCCAGAACGTCCTGCCAATATGATTGCCGAGAGCAAGGGCCCAAGCTCTTTGACAATGATGATGCTCACCATGTTGGCGACATAGCTGAGAGCACCGACTTTTTCCAGCTGTTGGGCTGCCTGCAAGGCCAATATCATTCCCATACAGGCTGAAATGACAGACACAATCCACAGCGATCCTGGGCCTACTTCTGCCAGCAGTTGCCAGGTTTGCCATTTGTAATATGCACGGGGATGTGCCCGAGCTAGTCTAGGCCATCGCAACAGTCGATTGATCAGCCAGACGAGAGTGGACCATTCTTGGTGCATGTACTGCCTACTCCTTTGTTTTGTATCGGCCGTACGTTTATATGCTTTATAGCCAGCGTGTTACCGCAGGCGCATCATGGCGTTGTATCGCTTCAGCAAGTTCTGGCGGGGTAACCGATGCTGCGCCAACCTGCCCTACGACCACACCGGCAGCAAAGTTTGCCAGCACACAGCAATCAAGCAGGTCCATTTTTGCGGCGTGTGCTAGTGCCAGTGCGGCAATAACGGTGTCACCAGCGCCGGTGACGTCAAAGACATCCTGCCCGGTTGTGGGGATGTGCCACACAGCTTGACGGCCGGCAAATAATGCCATGCCCTTGGAACCGAGGGTTGTGAGCAGGTTCTCACATCCCAGCATATCAAAAATGATTTTTCCTGCTGCCAAGATGTTTTCTTTACTTTTTATTGCCACATGGGCACCTTCGGCGGTTTCCTTGGCGTTGGGCGTCAGAATGAATACATGCTTGTATAGGTGGAAGTTCCGGATTTTGGGGTCCACAAAAACTTTATGTCGCCAGCCGTTTTGAGTGGCAAAATCATCCAGGAGCGCCCCAAGGCGCATCATGAAGCTCTCCGTAATCAGTCCCTTGCCATAATCAGAAAGCACCAGCACACTGTACATTGCAAGCTGGGCCTGCACGGCTTCTAGCACAGCATCCAGTCCCTCACCTATGAGAGGGGTGGTATCTTCATGGTCAATGCGCAGCATTTGCTGCCGACGGGCAAGCACTCTTGTCTTTAGGGTGGTCTTTCTTCCTTTTATGGCAAGCAGCGTAGCGTCTAGGTTCTGACTATGCAGCGTCGTACGCAGCAGCTCTGCATTGTTGTCATCTCCGCAAAGGGTAATGAGCGAAGGGCATCCCCCCAAGGCCTGAATGTTTTTGGCGACATTGCCCGCTCCGCCGATACGCAATTCTGTGTTCTCCACCCGCACTACGGGGATGGGAGCTTCGGGCGATATGCGCTCTACATCGCCCATGAGGTACTCATCTAGCATCACATCGCCTATGATGAGCACACGTTTTTCGGCAAATGCGGGGATGGAGTCACACAACCGCTGGGAGTCAAAGGTGTAGGTCATGTTGCACATCTCGCTAAAACCGAATATCGAGAAGTGCCAGGAAGTCAGCAAGCTCTTCACGCGAATGAAAGGCAAAGGTGAGTTTTCCCTTGTCCTCCGTACCGGTAAGTGTTGCCGTGCCTGGTACGGCGGTCTGCAGCTGTTTCAGAAGCTCTGCCATGGCCTTATTTGGAGCCTGGGGTGCGTGCGACGGGGCACTTTTTGCTGGGCGTTTCAGGAGGGGCTCTCCCTGAGGTAGGGAACCATGTTTTTTCCAATATGCCGCCTGTAACTCTGCATCGCGAACAGAAGCACCCTGTTCCAGGATATGCTGCCGTAATTGCTCGCGGTCTGTCTCGTCGGATATGGCTAGGAGTGCGCGGGCGTGTCCTGCGGACAATGCTCCGTTTGCGATATTCTCCTGTACTAGTTCGGGAAGCTGCAATAGCCTAAGTGTGTTGGCCACAGCGGAGCGGCTTTTGCCCAGCCGTGTGGCTAGTGTATCCTGGTTCATGCCGAACTGTTCTTTTAACTGCGCCATGCCAAGCGCTTCTTCCATGGGGTTTAGGTCTTCCCGCTGTAGGTTCTCAATGAGCGCTACTGCCAGGGTTTCTTCGTCTGTCATGTTGCGGATGATAACGGGCGCCTGCGTCAGGCCGATGCGCTGACAAGCCCGCCAGCGTCGTTCTCCGGCAATTATCTCGTACATGCGTGGGTGCCCTTTGGCCGGGCGTACCAAAAGTGGTTGCAACACTCCCTGAGAGCGGATGGAGTCTGCGAGTTCTTGCAGGCCTTCTTCGCTGAAGTGTTTGCGAGGCTGTTCCGGGTTGGGCATAATGGAATTTATGGGTAACATTTCCGAGGTGCGAGGTGCGTCGTCCTCAACGTCTTCATGCTGGTACCCCTTAAATAGTGCGTCCAGTCCCCGGCCAAGGCCCCGTTGCACAGCAGTCATATCTCTTCTCCTTGACAATAAAATAATTCCTTTTCACTCTGTCGCCATGCGTTCCGAAAAAGGAGGACGAGCATGTTCGAGACCAAGTCCCATGTTTTACCGCTGTATGACCAGCATGGTAATTTACACTCCATGACTATTAGTGCTACCCTTTGGGACCGTGTAGGGCAGGAAGTGGCTCCTATCCTGGAGCGGGCCTTGAAATCGGCGCATCCCCCTGCGGAGCAGCCTGAACCGTTGCAGGATTGGGAGGCGTTCAAGGCCTTTTGGGATTTTCTGTATCCTTTCAATGCAGAGGTCCAGTGCAACGGTTGCGGCGCACATACAGTCGATTGGGAACATGACGAACCCAAATTGTTCCGACTGACCAATGCCAGTTTGGGCGGTCTGTTGGTTTTTCGTTGTAAACAGTGTGGCGCGACCATACGAAAAAAACACTTCAAAGACCATATCTGCTATGAGCATACCCCCGCATGCGTGGGAGGTTGACCGACTATGCGTTGCTCTGCAATGGGCGTCTGAGTACAACCTCTTTTGCCAGGGCCAGGTAAGCCTCTGCCCCCTTGGATTTCACATCGTGGTGAATAACAGATTTGCCATAGCTGGGGGCTTCGGAAAGGCGTACATTTCTGGGGACCACGGTTTCAAACAAGTGGTCAGGAAAACATTTGCGCACTTCATTTCTGACTTGGCGGGAGAGCCTGTTGCGCAGATCGTACATGGTCAGCACAACTCCCATCAGCAGCAGGCCGGGGTTAAGGCGTTTTTTGACCTGCTCAAACGTTTGTAGCAGTTTCACAATGCCCTCCAAGGCAAAAAATTCACACTGCAATGGTATGAGCAGCTCTCTGGCTGCGCAAAGGGCATTGAGTGTGAGCAGCCCCAGCGAGGGGGGGCAATCCAGGATGATATAGTCAAATTTGCTTTCCAGGGGCTTTAGCAGGTCTGCCAGGTAGTACTCCCGCCCCATCTTGTCCACCAACTCTAACTCAGCGGCCACAAGATCCGTGGAAGAGGGGAGGATGGTCAGAAATTCAAGATCTGTGGGGTACAGCGCATCCCATACAGCCTCAGGGCGGAAAAGTGCAGAGTATAAGCTTTCTTGCAACTGATCAATTTCAAGACCCAGCCCGCTTGTACCGTTTCCCTGGGGGTCACAGTCCACCAATAGCACTCTTTTTTCCATCACTGCCAGTGAGGCTGCAAGGTTGATGGCGCTTGTTGTTTTGCCCACGCCGCCTTTTTGGTTGGCAATAGCAATGATTCTTGCCACAGTATACTCTCTCGGTTGTGCATTGTTGTTTCATGTGAAACACAGTGGCGCGCCCTACAACGGCGTAGAGCACATACATATAGCTAGTAGAGGGCGCGCTTGCTGTCAACGGGCTAGTGCATTTTAACCTTGATTTTGCTGCTGAAAGAAAAGTTGGCAAGAATGTTTCACGTGAAACATTCTTGCCAACTTTTAATTTTCGACTCAAAAAGATGAGAATCTATAGGGGGGGTTGTGCCGGGGCATGAACCCTTAAGTTATACTTCATAGTAGGATCGATACCAGTCCACAAATGCCGCAATCCCTTTTTCCAGTGGCGTATGAGGCGCAAAGTCTGTGTCGGCGATCAGGTCTGCCACGTCGGCATGGGTGGCCTCTACATCACCGGGTTGCATGGGCATAAGGTTTTTACGCGCTTTTTTCTCAAGGCGTTGCTCTAGGATTTCAATGAAGGTTTTCAGCTCTACCATGTTGTTGTTGCCGATATTGTAGAGACGATATGGTGCGGTGCTTTTTGCAGGATCGGGTGTCTTGCCATTCCACTGCGGGTCAGGCTGGGGGATGCGGGCAGTTATACGGGTGACTCCCTCCACGATATCTTCAATGTATGTAAAGTCCCTGAACATGTGTCCCTCATTAAAGACATTAATGGGTTTGTCTTCAAGAATTGCCTTGGTGAACAGGAATAGGGCCATATCCGGGCGTCCCCAAGGGCCGTACACGGTAAAAAATCGTAACCCCGTAGTGGGCAGGCCATAAAGGTGGCTATAGGTATGTGCCATAAGTTCATTGGCTTTTTTGCTGGCTGCGTACAGGCTGACCGGATGGTCTACGTTGTCATGTACACTAAAGGGCATGGTGGTATTCATCCCGTACACAGAGCTGGAAGAGGCATATACCAGATGTTTTACAGCGTTATGCCGGCAGCCCTCCAGGATATTGCCAAAACCCACGAGGTTGGTCTGAATGTAAGCGTGAGGGTTTTCGATGCTGTAGCGTACACCGGCCTGTGCGGCCAAGTTGATCACATGGGTGAATTGTTCTTTGGCGAAGAGGGCGCTCATGGATGCGGTGTCTGCAAGGTCAATGTGGGCAAAACAAAAAGCGGATGACTCCTGAAGTTGAGCCAGCCGGTTTTTTTTCAGACCCACATCATAGTAGTCGTTGAGGTTGTCAAGGCCCACAACAGTGTGTCCATCTGCCAGAAATCGGCGGCAAAGGTGAAAGCCAATAAAGCCAGCGGCACCGGTAACAAGAATATGCATCATAAGTATCCTGAGTATTGCGGCGCACGCAGAGCGCGGCCGGGTGTAAGACAAAAAATTGAATATAGAAAAAAAAAACGAATCCGTCACCCTTCTTTGGGCTAGGTCACAACACTACCTTGGGGTGTGGGATGTTTTGCCATGAAAAGGTGCTTGAGGCCGGGGCGATGTCTTGGGGCGCCGTGAGCAGCCCTCTAGGTGCGAACGTGTTGCAAGGCAACACGCAGGCAGGAAATCACGGCATCCAGGGGGCCGGATGCTTCCAGTAAGTAGTCAATGTCAGGCATGGCATACAGTCGGGCACCTTCAAAGTGCGTGAACTGGTAGGGGCGAAGCGCACACTGAGGAGCAAATGTGTGTAAGGCCTTGGAGCCGAACGTGATGATCTGCTCAGGGTTGAGGCGTTTGATACCTGCAAGGAAAAGCCCGGGATCCGCTATAAGTGAGGTCGTGTCTTGGGCTGCTGCGGGCATGGCTACCGGCCAGAAGGCAATGGTTCCCTTGGGCAGATGGAGACTGCCGATAATCTGGCGTAACAACGTGGCTCGTTGCGCACTGGGCGCACCTCCCATATCCGCCCCCAGTGACCAGTACGTCCAAACCACTGGCATGGGAGGAGACAGCTTTTGCCACGCATCCTGCCATGCCGCAGGCCAGTGTGTTGGCTCTCGGGAGTCAGCAGTAAGTGGCAGGGAAGAGACTTTTGCCGGGCTACATGCCTGAGGGGGTGCGGGTGTATGTGGTGGTGATGCACCCCTACCGCGTAGCTGCGTGGTGGGTGCAGAACAGACATTACAGGCGCGTGCAGTGTCTACCTGGGGCGCCTGAGGGGAATGGGTTTTTTGATAGGGTTGGGGGGGCTGATGGGGCTTTTGTTCTGGGGAGTGAGATTCAGCCTGGGCTAGCCATGCTTCTATCACCTCATCTACGAGCAGGTGGCTCACTCCTGCATGGCTCCATGGGCGCAGGTCTTCACGTAGGGCTATAGTTGCAACAGCCAATCGAGCACCCTCCACGCTACCTCTGTTTTTGGCTGGACGGGCCATTCTTCTACCCTGCCTGTGGTATCTGACACAAGTACTGCATTGGTTGTGCTCTGGAAGCCCCCATGGGGGGTATTCACAAGATTACCCACAATTATATCAGCGTTTTTACGATGCAGCTTATCCAAAACATGGCTGGGCAGGTTCTCTGTTTCAGCGGCAAAGCCCACAATCCGCTGGCCTGTCTTTTTTGTTTTTCCCAGTGTTTTAAGGATATCTCGAGTAGGGGTGAATTCTATCTGCAGTGTTTGCGTATCTGCTTTTTTGTATTTTGCAGGGCCCAGTGGTACTGGGCTGAAGTCAGCCACAGCCGCAGTAAATATTCCTACATCCATACCTTGCCACAAGTCTGCCGCTGCTGTGTACATCTCGGCAGCGGATGTAACGTCATAACGTTGTATGGCCGCGGGCAACCAAGGGGTACCCGGGCCACATACGGCATGTACCTGCGCCCCTCGCAGCCATGCTGCCACGGCAAAGGAGGCCCCCATGAGGCCTGACGAGGGGTTGGACCAAAAGCGTACCGCATCCCATTGCTCTCGGGTCGGCCCCATTGTGACCATCAGCTGAGTGTCTGCCATATCTTGGGGGGTCAGTGCTCGTAGGCTGGTCAGAAAAATAGTGTCTGAATCGGCCAGCCTGCCTTGGCCTGTCTCCATACATGCCATAAGGCCGTGGTGTGGCTCAATGCCTATATGTCCTTGTTCCTTCAAAATATGCCAGTTTCGCTGTGTGGCAGGATTATTCCACATGCGAGGGTTCATGGCCGGGGCAAGAATAAGAGGGCCGGTAAAGGCGAGAGCTTGGCATGACAGCATGTCATCTGCAAGACCGCATGCCAGGCGAGCCAATGTCGCGGCTGTGGCTGGTGCTATGAGAAAGGCCTGAGCGGCCTCACCCGGCGTGAGATGGCCAAAAGTGTCATCACCCGCAAACATATCTGTGTATACAGGAGAGGCCCCCAGAGCCTCAAAGCTGAGGGGGCTAACAAATCGCGTGGCACTAGGGGTAAGGGTCACGCCTGTATCCACTCCAGCGGTTTTGTAGCGGCGCAAAAGATCAAGCGTTTTATACGCCGCTACAGAACCGCATACGCCCAGATGCAGGCGTTTGCCTGCATAACCGCTAAATGCCAAGTGGGCGCTGGAGGCTGGGTACATCATTAGTTAAACAGTCCTTCGTCTCTGATTGTAATGTCTCCGGGTAATGGGTTAGTGGGGGCATCAATGATAGGGCTTTCAAGTCCCATGCCATCTCTGCGGGGGGCAACCCATACTTCCAGCTCTGTCCTTGTTGTGCCGTCAGTGATATTAAGCACGGCAAATTTATCAGGCTTGGTAAAAAGCAGCAATGTCCGTGGGCTAACAAACTGGAAACGCAGTTCCCAGCCATCACGTTGCATGTTCGCTATCAGGCTTTGGGTGAGCGAACGGGCATCCACCCAACCAGAAAATCCCAGAAATCCTGCGCGCTCAGAGCCGGAACCCAGCACAAAGGAATCTTTCAGCGACATATCTTTGGGCACGATGATATCGTTAAAGTCATAATATAAGTACTGGGCGGTATTTGTAGTACCGTCAGCACCTTTTGTACTTCCGAAAGTACATCCGGAAAGGGCCAGCAGGGCAATGAGAACTAATACGAGGCTCGTGTGTTTCATGAAGTCTCCTTGGCAAAACATTACGGGTAATCATACCTCAGTGACACATAGGGGCACCCGTGTGTCACTGACTGGGTACATAGCGCATCTCTTGGGGGGGCGCAATGCATTGTCGAGGGGGCCCTATCCACAGCCATGTCGACGATGGGATTCACCTGTGGTAAAAGGGCAGGCTCGGCAACCAGCTTTGTACAGAGGAAGAGGGCGCTTGCCGTGGCCGTTGTTGTGTATATATTATGGTTGTTTGTCGCTTCATTGCCAATCAGGGATTCGTTGACATGGAACATGAGCCTTTCGGGACCGCGCCTTTGTGTCCTGGGTACGATGCCGTTTGTGGGCAAGGGGATCATACGCTTGCTGGTTATCGCTTTGACCTGCCGGAGGAGCAAATCGCCCAGTATCCTGTGGCAGATCGCGGGGCATCGCGTTTGTTTGTGGTGCGTAAAGATGGCTTTGGCTCCGCACAGGCCATGTTTTCTGATCTTGCCGCATACTTGCCCCGGAACGCATTGTTGGTGGCAAATAATTCGCGGGTATTACCTGCTCGGATACTCGGCACGCGCCCCACTGGAGGAAAGGTTGAATTTTTGCTGTTGACCCCACTGCCTCTCATAAATCCCTTGCCCGGCACTGGGGGCGGCTCCTGCGAATATAGTGCCCATGCCGAAGGGCTGTTGCGGACTTCTGCACGTGTCCGGCAAGGCCAGATGTTTCATTTTGAGGAGCTTGTGGTGGAAGTGGTGCGTACAGGCACATACGGGAAGTGCGATGTCATACTGCATTGGAGCGGGGACCTTGCCTCTGTGTTTATGGCCCGGGGGCACCTGCCGCTTCCTCCCTATATTCGCAGGAAGGATACCCAGGAGGACCGTGCCCGTTACCAGACAATATACAGCCGTCCGGATCGGCTGGGTTCTGTGGCAGCTCCTACCGCGGGACTGCATTTTACGCATGCCTTGCGAGAGGATCTTGCCAGTCAGGGCTTTGGTTGGGCAGAGGTTACCTTGTATGTGGGGTATGGCACGTTTAGCCCTGTACGATGTGAAAACATACGTGAGCACACGATGCACAAGGAATATATAGAAATTACCCAAGAGACCGTTCTGGCTATCAGCCAGGCCAAAGAGGCCGGTCGTCCTGTGGTCGCGGTGGGCACAACGGCTACCCGCGTGCTTGAGGGAGCTTGGGCACAGCAAGGCTGCATTGGCCCTTATGCAGGATGGACCAATATTTTTATACATCCCGGCTACCGCTTTCAGGTGGTGGACCACATGATTACCAATTTTCATCTGCCAGAATCCTCGCTATTGATGATGGTGGCGGCTTTTACCGGTCGCAAAAAGATATTGGCGGCATACAAGGAGGCCATTGCGGCAGGGTATCGCTTTTTTTCATATGGCGATGCCATGTTGGTTTTGTAATTTTTTTCGGCCCCATGGTTTTGCAAACCGACGGGAGTTGCGTTATATTCATATATTCAGGTTTTGCTGATTATCATGAAAAGTCCACAGCAAGTATGCGTATTTTGCGGATACTTGCAGAAAAACAAAGGGTGGTGCAATGGCACGGGTTATATTTTTGGATGAACGGTGCAAGGGGTGCCTGCTGTGCACTACGGTTTGCCCCAAGGAAATCATCCGTCAGTCTGTGCGCTTTAACCGCAAAGGATATAAAGTGGCTGAAGTGCCTGAGGAGCATATGGAAGAGTGTACGGGGTGTACTGCGTGTGCATTGATTTGCCCCGATTGCGCTATACGGGTATACCGTCCCGAAAAATCTGCCCGGGACCAAAAGGCAAAGGAGTAGGTGCATGTCTCAACAGCCCGCAAAAATTTTTATCAAGGGAAACGAAGCCATTGCGCGTGGCGCTTTGGCTGCGGGGTGTTCCTGCTACTTTGGCTATCCCATTACCCCGCAGAACGATATTCCGGAATTCATGTCCACCGCCATAGTCAAGGCTGGGGGCGACTTTGTGCAGGCCGAATCTGAGGTGGCTGCTGCAAACATGCTACTGGGGGCTGCAGCTGCCGGACGGCGTGCGCTGACGACCTCGTCCAGCCCCGGTGTCTCTTTGATGCAGGAAGCCATATCGTACATGGCGGGCAGCGAGTTGCCCGGGGTTATTGTCAATATGAACCGCGGTGGCCCGGGGCTTGGCGACATTGGTTCTTCACAGGGGGACTACTTTCAGTCTACCCGCGGTGGGGGGCACGGCGACTACCGTACGTTGGTCTTGGCTCCCGGAACCTGCCAAGAAGGCTATGACATGATGATTGAAGCATTTGACCTGGCCTTTGCATACCGCAATCCTGTGTTGCTTTTGGGCGACGCCATTGTGGGGCAGATGAAAGAACCTGTCACGCCGTGGCAGCCTGAGCGCATTGACGAGCACGGAGCTGCAGATTGGTGTATAATGGGGGCCAAATCACGTCCTCCGCGTTTGCTAAAGTCGTTGTTTCTTGATGATGGGGCACTTGCGGATCAAAACCGGCTGCTTCAGGCCAAGTATGAAGCCATGAAGCGAGAAGCGCGTGCGGAAGTCTTTGCCTGTGATGATGCCGAGCTTGTGGTTGTGGCATACGGCTCCATAGGGCGTATTGTCAAAAGCTCGGTTCGGCGTTTGCGGGCTGAGGGGCACCGTGTGGGCCTTGTGCGCCCGCTTACGCTGTTCCCCTTCCCCTCGGACGATCTGCGGGCTCTTGCGGAAAAGGGCAAACAATTTTTGACCATTGAACAAAACTGCGGCCAGATGGTGGAAGATGTCCGCCTGGCCATTCGTGGATTGGCCGATTCGGATTTTCACGGTCACTTGCCTGGCAACCTGCCTGGTTCTGATGATTTTGTGGAAGCCATTGTCGCAAGGTTGGGGAGGTAGCTATGGATACTTGCAACGCCAATGAAAAACAGGTCTTTGATGTCCCCAAAGTCTTGGTTGACCGGCCTACGCATTATTGCCCCGGCTGCCACCATGGAGTGGCGCATCGCTTGGTGGCCGAAGTGTTGACTGAAATGGGTTTGGTGGAGGATACGCTTTGTATTGGTTCCATTGGCTGCTCGGTGTTTATTTATAACTATTTGGATGTGGACGCTGTGGAGGCACCTCATGGGCGAGCACCTGCCGTGGCCACGGGGGTCAAGCGTGCCCGTAAGGATAAATTTGTTTTTACTTACCAGGGCGACGGTGACCTCGCGTCCATAGGCCTTGCAGAAATTGTGCATGCCGCCAACCGTGGAGAGCGTATTTCCGTAGTCTTTGTCAATAATACTGTCTATGGAATGACCGGTGGACAGATGGCGCCGACCACCCTGGAAGGGCAGAAGACAACGACATGCCCTGGTGGGCGTTGTGCTGATCATGACGGTCAACCGATTAAAATGACAGAAATTATTGCCGGTCTCGGTGGTACCGCATACGCAGCTCGCGTGTCTCTTGATTCGGTAAAAAATATCAGGCAGGCAAAACGTGCCTTACGTAAGGCATTTGAAGTGCAAACGAACAATATAGGTTTTGGGTTTGTGGAGATGCTCTCCGGCTGCCCCACCAACTGGCGTATGGATCCGGTACGCGCAAATAAGCGTATTGCTGAGGAAATGATCCCCTATTTTCCATTGGGGGTATATAAAGACAGCACAGCGCAGCCCACTGGAGAGGAGTAGCTCATGAGTCTGTATCAGGATGTAATCATGGCAGGGTTTGGCGGCCAAGGGGTTATGCTTATCGGTAACCTTTTGGCGTATGCCGGTATGGAGAGCGGCCTTAACGTGACCTATATCCCTGTATATGGCCCGGAAATGCGCGGTGGTACTGCCAATTGTACAGTGGTGCTCTCTGACGAGGATATTGGTTCTCCCATCATTCAGCGTCCGCTGAGTCTGATCATCATGAACCAGCCCTCCATGGACAAGTTTCAACCCATGTTGCAGGATGGGGGGCTGTTGGTGGTCAACTCGTCACTGGTGGATGCATCCCAGGCAGAGACCCGTGTGCGGCCTGTAAGTGTCCCTGCCAATGAGATAGCTGATAAGCTTGGCAACACTCGTATGGCCAATATGGTAGCGCTGGGTGCGTATGTGCAGGCGTCTGGTGTATTTGCTTTGGGAGCTGTTGAAAAAAGCCTCGCCAGTGTTATATCCAGTCACTACGCACAGCTTATCCCCAAGAATGCCGAGGCATTACGGGCAGGGGCGGAACATGCAGCTGCCCACATGCCGTCTTTGGTATAAATTCAGCTGTTTCGTGGTCCTGCATGACATGGTGCAGGGCCACGAAAGGCTTGTGAGGGATATGGGCCAGCTAGCAACACAGGCACAGAGCACTGCTACGCAATCGCCGCAGCATGCGTTTGGCCACCGATCCCATGAGCAGGTGCTCCAGAAGGTTACCGCCCATTCCCTTTCTACCGGCTACGATCAGACTGAAGTTGCCCTCAACAGCCAGACGCAGAAGCACTCCCACCACATCATCGTGTAAAATGACTTGGCTGGAGATGCGATTCGCTGCAATTCCTTGGCCTTCCATGATTTGTCGGCATTGCAGAAAGAGCATGTCGCTGTCAGTTGCGTGGCAGAGTGCTGCGCGGCATACGCGGACCAGTGTAAAGGTATGTGCGCTTTCTGGCCCAAGCAGGCTGGCAATGTGATAGACTGCATTAAAGGCCGATGCAGAGCCATCTACACAGATCATTACATTGTGTGATGTACACGCTTGTGGTGGGCAAAGCCACAGGGGAACTGCACAGGACTGCTTTATAATTTCGCTGGTGATATCGGGGGAACCTTCCAGCATGTTTTCCAGCCAGCCGCGGCCCCTGTTCCCCTGTACCACTGCGGCATGGCCTCCGTATGTGCCCTGATGTATGATTTCCCAGCCCATGGATACCGTACCAGGTACTGTGCGCGATGTAATGCGTTCTTCTTCTATCCCGGCATTCAACAAAACTTCCCGGGCCTTTCCGAGGTTTTTGTTGCCTAGTGTTACATGACGTTGGTATTCCGCCTCATCCATACCACCCTGACCTAGCGCAAGCCCATATGGGCCAATGCATTCATATTGTTTTGGAGGAGCTACATACAGGAGTGTGATATCCACTGAGGGCGCCTTGTGCAAGAAATGCGCAATGAATCTGGAAGCGTACAGGTCGTCAGAGGATTCACTGACTGTCACAAGCACATTGCGTTGTGGCAGAGACACAGAGGGAAAAGAAGGCTCAGGCGGCCTATGAGGCACACGCATAGTATACTCCTGGCTATTATGTATTTTCGGTTTTTGTAACAACCGTTATGCAGAGCATACCGCCACTCTAGACGAAAAGCAAAGTGTCCGCAGGATATTGTGTCAATATACATACATAAAATACGGCTTGAAGTCTCCTGTCCCGGGTGGCATACTTAAAGTCTTGATTGCCCGATTTCCCGCCATCAGGGCAGGAAGTGCTTGCAATGGCTTCTATTTTTTTTTCACAGGAGTTTTTCATGCAAGATTTTGATTTTCATAATCCTACGCAGATTGTTTTTGGTACAAACAGGTTGGCCGAGCTAGATGCATTGGTTCCTGCTGGCGCCACTGTACTGGTGCTATATGGTGGTGGAAGCGTCAGGCGTTTTGGCACGCTGGAAAAGGTGTATGCTGGGCTGGGAGAGTCGAGAAAAGTCTATGAGTTTGGTGGCATAGAGCCTAATCCTAGATTTGAGACCCTGATGAAGGCTGTGGAGCTTGTCAAACAAAAGCAAGTCTCTTTTTTGCTTGCTGTGGGTGGGGGCTCAGTTATGGACGGCACAAAGTTCGTTGCTCTGGCCTCTGTTTGCGACGGTGATCCCGAAGACCTGCTCTATCATGGTTTTGGGCCTGTACCGGCTACAGCGGCATTACCTTTGGGGTGCGTGGCCACACTGCCTGCTACGGGATCTGAAATGAATATGGGGGGGGTTATCAGCAAGGGCGACAGCAAATATCCGGTGCTCTGCCCGCTCACCTTTCCGCGTTTTTCGTTTCTTGATCCTGCGCTTACCATGTCTTTGCCCCCTAAGCAGGTGGCAAACGGAATCATTGATACCTTTGTCCATGTGATGGAGCAGTATCTTACCTACCCCGTGGAAGGCCGCTTCCAGGACAGGGCTGCCGAAGGCATTTTGCAGACTTTGATTGAGATAGGCCGCCACACCATGGATAATCCGCAAGATTATGACGCGCGTGCCAACCTTGTCTGGTGTGCCACCATGGGGCTGAATGGTCTTATTGGTGCAGGTGTGCCCCATGACTGGACAACACACATGATTGGGCATGAGCTTACTGCCTTGCATAGTATTGATCACGGCCAGACCCTGGCAGTGATTCTGCCTGCGGTGATGGATGTACGCCGTGAGCAAAAGCGTGAAAAACTCCTTCAGTACGCAGAGCGCATTTGGCAAATTACCCAAGGCCCGGCCGATGATCGCATCAATACCGCAATACACCGCACAAGGACGTTTTTTGAAAGCCTGGGCGTAAAAACATGGTTGCGTGACTATGGTGTTGGTGTAGGGGATTTCGAGGTTATCCTTAGTGGCTTGGAGGCAAAGAGGCTTACTGCCATGTCAGAGCGTGGTGATCTGACTCTGGACATCTGCCGCCGTATTCTGGAAACTGCCGCATAGCATCCGCAAAGTTATCGCAATGCAGCCCGTTCACAGAGAATTGGACGGGCTGTGTTGCGTTTCGTGGGGCGGGTTTTAGAGCTCAAAACGGTTAGCGCCGGTAATGACCACCGAATCCACCGGTACATCGTCGTGTCCACTGACGGGTTTTGTCCTGAGCTTGCCTATGGCGTCCACCACCTCCATGCCTTCAACCACAGTACCAAAGACACAGTATCCAAAGCCGGCGTCAGTATTATCTTGATGATCAAGGCCTGGATTATCCACAAGGTTGATAAAAAATTGGCTCGTGGCGCTGTGGGGAGCTGCACTACGAGCCATGGCCACTGTGCCACGGGTATTTTTTAGCCCATTGCCTGCTTCGTTCGGGATGGGGGCGTGCGTGGATTTTTCTTCCATGCGGATGGTCACCCCGCCACCTTGGATCATGAATCCTTTGATTACACGGTGAAAAATTGTATTTTCGTAAAAACCTTCGTCCACATGGCGCAAAAAATTGTTTACGCTTTCAGGAGCACGGTTTGCATATAATTCCAGTAGAATGTCACCGGATGATGTTTCTAATAAAACCAATGGGTTTGTCATAAGCAGTATCCTTGTCTGCTGGTAGAGTGAGGGAGTGGCTCGTATGCGTTTTTGTGGGTTATAGGCCACAATGATACATCGGCATGCTGTTAGCGCAAGGGGCCAATCATCCAAATATCTCAGAATATTTCACGTGTAGTGTGAAACTTCATATCAGGGTAACGTTCCATGGCAGATTCAAGGCGCCATGGATTAGGGGCAAGATATGCAAGGCGGCCTTCAGCGTCCATGGCAAGCTCGCCATGGTAGTAAGCCCGAAACTCCTCCATGATTTTGGGGTTGTCGCTGTGTAGCCAGCGGGCTGTGGTAATGGCACAACCTTCGTACAGGGCATTCACATTATACTCATCTTTCAGGCGTGCCACAATAACCTCAAACTGTAGCACACCCACAGCGCCAAGGATATAGTCATTGCCCAACAAAGGGCGAAAGAGCTGTACAGCGCCTTCTTCCGCTAACTGTTCCAGACCCTTTTGCAGTTGTTTGGCCTTCATGGGATCGCGTAATGTTACACGGCGAAAATGTTCAGGGGCAAAGCTTGGTATACCGGTAAATTTGAGCGGTTCACGCAGGGAGGTAAACGTATCACCTATTTTGATTGTGCCGTGGTTGTGGATACCAATGATATCCCCTGGCCAGGCCTCTTCCACCCCGGACCTGTCTTGCGCCATAAAGATCGTAGCATTGGCCAGGGTGATTTCTTTACCTACGCGATGGTGCCTGACCTTCATCCCGCGTGTGAACTTTCCGGAGCAGACACGCATAAAGGCAATACGGTCTCGGTGGTTTTTGTCCATATTGGCTTGGATTTTAAAAACCACCCCAGAAAAATGTTCTTCATACGGTGAAACCATGCGTGTCGTGGTGGGGCGGGGCTGGGGGGCAGGTGCCAAGTCCACAAAGGCGTTCAGTAGTTCGCGCACGCCAAAATTGTTTACTGCAGAGCCGAAAAAAACAGGGGTAAGTTCTCCGTTCAGGTACCTTGCTTTGTCAAAGGGGTTTCCTGCTTCGGCAAGTAGTTCCAGTTCTTCTCGCAAAATCCGGGCCTGCTCGCCCAGGGCCGCGTCCAGTTGGGGATTGGACAGCCCTTGGATAACCTCACCTGCGGCGATACGGCCAGCGTGGGTGGGAGAAAACATGTGTAGTGTTTCAGTACGGATGTCCCAGATACCCTTGAAGTCTCGCCCCATACCAATGGGCCATGTGAGTGGACTACACCGGATCTTCAGGCGGACTTCAATGTCGTCCATAACTTCAAGCGGATGCAGGCCGTCACGGTCCAGCTTGTTGATAAAAGTAACAATGGGGGTATCGCGCATGCGGCAGACGTCCATCAGCTTGAGGGTCTGCGCTTCCACACCCTTGGCGGAGTCAATAACCAGCAATGCGCTGTCCACGGCTGTAAGTACACGGTAAGTGTCCTCTGAAAAATCCTGGTGGCCCGGGGTATCAAGCAGATTGATTTCACATCCGCCGTGGTGAAATTTCATTACGGATGTGGTTACGGAAATACCACGCTCCTGCTCTAGGGCCATCCAGTCCGAAGTGGCGTGGCGGGCAGCTTTGCGCGATTTGACAGTGCCGGCCATCTGAATGGCGCCGCCAAAAAGCAGCAGTTTCTCTGTCAATGTTGTCTTGCCCGCGTCGGGATGGCTTATGATGCCGAATGTCCGACGCTTATCAACTTCTTTTTGGAGTTCCTTGCTCACGGTGCACCCTTGGAAATATCAAATGTGGAGCGCCCCCAGGAGAAAGCGCGTGAAGAGCGGTGTTATGCTATAGATGCTCGTTATGGTCAACTTGGCAGCTTTACAAATGTTGTTCTGCCATACCGTAAGCTGTAGGTGGAGCAGGTGTGGGGACTGTTTATAAATTCTTTATTCGGAAAAGCTCTTTTCTCTCACTATATTTACACGTATAGTCCATGGGGTTTACATGTTGCCGCCAAGGGCGGTGCGTGTGTCTTATGTACTACAAGGAACCGGTAGATAGCATGACCGCAATAGCATGTTATGGTATTATTCCAGCGCGCTATGACTCTTCTCGTTTTCCCGGCAAGCCGCTGGCGGACATACAGGGGCGCCCCATGTTCTGGCATGTGTGGCACCGTGCAATGCTATGTCCGCAATTGCACAGTGTTACACTGGCCACCGACGACAAGCGTATCGCTCAGGCGGCCAAATCGCTTGACGTGCCCTGTGTCATGACGCGGCCGGAGCATTCGAGTGGCACGGATCGCGTATATGAGGCGGCGACAGCCCTGGGGGTAGAAGAGCATGCTGTTGTCGTGAATATCCAGGGTGATGAACCCGCGTTACAGCCGGGCATGCTCACGGAGCTTCTGGCTCCTTTTGGTGCAGACCCCGCAGTACAAGTGGCAACACTTGCTCGTCAGATTCCTGTGGAGCAGGCTGGGCATAGCGATTTGGTCAAGGTCGTGCATGCCGCCAATGGTGATGCACTGTATTTTTCGCGCGCAGTAATCCCCTGCAGCCGGGAGTCGTCTCCCTCCCAACAAGTGTTGGCACATGTGGGGCTCTATGCGTTTCGCTACCCGGTGTTGCGGCGATTTACACAGCTGGCACCCTCCATGTTGGAGCGCACTGAGAAGTTGGAGCAGTTGCGTCTGCTGGAAAACAATATTCCAATCCATATTGTGCACACAGCGCATAGCACCCATGGTGTTGACCGCCCTGAAGATATCGATAAAGTTTCTAACATACTACAGGAGAAAGAAGGATGAAAGCACTGCTGGTCCTTGAAGACGGCTTTGCACTGGAAGGCCGTTCCTTTACCGGTCCGGGAGAAGCCGGCGGTGAGGCAATTTTTAATACCGGCATGACCGGCTATCAGGAAGTGCTGACAGATCCTTCATATGCAGGACAGATAGTCTGCATGACGTATCCGCTTATCGGCAACTATGGTATCACTCGTGAAGACATGGAGTCCTCAAAGGTGCACCTGGGAGCCTTCATCGTCAAGGAATGCTGCAAAGTTCCTTCCAACTGGCGCTCTGTGGTATCGCTTCCAGACTACCTCAAGCGAAACGACATCATGGGTATCGAAGGTATTGATACCCGTGCGCTGACTCGCCACTTACGTTTGAACGGCGCCATGCGTGGCATTATTTCCACCCATGAGGGCGATGCGAGAACGCTGGCCGCGCGTGCACAAGCTTTGCCTTCCATGGAGGGGCAGAATCTGGTGCATAGCGTAGCTCCCCGAGAGCCATATTGTTGGATTGGGGGGCAGTCTCATACTGCCACGTTGCAGGATGGTGTCTACACATGGCCGGGTAACGGACCCAAGGTAGTAGTCTATGACTATGGTGTGAAGTGGAATATTCTGCGTCTGCTGGCTGCGCAGGGGCTGGATTTGCTTGTGGTGCCGCCTTCATTTACGGCCAGCGATGTCAAAAAGACTGGTGCAGAAGCGGTATTTCTTTCTAACGGGCCAGGTGACCCTGCTGCATTGACAGCAGAGATTGAGGAAGTATCCAAGCTTGTGGATATGATACCCATTGCCGGTATCTGCCTTGGGCACCAGCTTTTGGGGCATGCGCTTGGGGGAAGCACTCGCAAGCTTAGGTTTGGGCACCATGGCTGCAACCATCCGGTAAAGGATTTGACCACGGGGCGGATTGAAGTTTCTTCCCAAAACCACGGCTTTTGTGTGGAGATGGATGTTGTTCCCGATATACGCATCACGCATGTGAACTTGAACGATAACACGGTTGAAGGTTTTGAGCATACTCAAAAGCCGATCATTTCTGTGCAGCACCATCCAGAGGCAAGCCCCGGCCCCAACGACAGCCATTATTTTTTCAAGCGTTTTCGCTCTCTGTTACATAAACAGCTCGGCAAATAGCGTATTGTCCGGAGAAAGATATGTCGGCACAATTGACACAAGCGCGGAGGCAGCTTCTTGCAGTTCGCTCTCTTTTGCGGCAGGGCAAGCCCATGCCAGCCGCGCAGTCCTATCTTGCCGCTTTGACGACGGTGTTAAAGCACTCATTAATGAGATCAGAGCGGGATGAATTTGAGCGTATGCTGGCTGATGCAGCGCATCACCTGAATAATGATAAGGAGTTGCGTAAATTTTTTCCCTTGACCATTGCATATAAACCAGGGGAAGAGCGCGCACTGCTTGATATTATGGCCTCGCTGCTTCAGGAACTGGAGGCTGCAGCCGTAGCTGATGCGCAACAGCAGATGGAAGTCAATGCTGCCAAGAAAGCCGAAGGGCTTGAGGTGGGGCAGAAGCTGCTTGATGAACAACGCTTTGATGAAGCGCAGACCCACTTTAAAAGTCTGGTTGCGCACTTTCCCAACGATTCACAGTTGAAAGGTGAAATTGGTGACCGTTTTTTGAAGGCCTCCCGTTATGAAGAGGCTTTCAATTATTTGGCACAAGCTTTGGATGAGAGTCCGGACTCCGTGTATCTGTATAACCGGATTGGTATTGCTCTGCGTAGACTAGGCAAGTTTGAGGTGGCTGAAAAATACTACTTCAAGGCAGCGGAGTATACAGGTTCTGACCCTCATTTATTCTTTAATCTTGGTAGACTGTATATGGATTGGGGTAAGTGGGACAAGGTGGCAAAAGCTGCGAGTACTGCCTTGCAGCTAAAGCCGGATTTTGTTGAAGCAGAAAAAATGCTCAATTTTGCGCTGAAAAAGAAGCACTAGCGTAGGTTGGCCTCAGGGGCTTGTATCTTTGTTATGCGCGTTTTTTTGCCAGGTTTCTGTTGTTGAGGCTGGTATACACTGCATACTTTGTGAAAGTTTGCTCTTGATTTCCAGATGAAAATTCCACACTGTACCTACATTGGTTTTCCTCATGGTTGCGTTTCTGGCATCAGAGGGCCCGGTAAGGGCCATGAGTGAGGCCAGCTATACGACTGCCGTTCTCATGTCTCTTTGGCGGCAGGGCGTGGGTACCGTTTATCGCGCTGCGCTTTGCGTAGAAGCAAACCATGACGGAGACAAGCCATGACGCAATTGGAATTACTTCTGGACAGAATCATTGACCGAGTGAATGTGAACCTCCGCCACCAGAAGTTTGATGTTACTGAATATGTCCGTAGGCAAGCTCCTCAGCTATACTACGGAAAGTTTTATGCCTACTATGGCCTTTCAGCCAATGATCCAGTCCATTTTCATTTTAAAAATTCAAGTATTGGTGGTAGTTATTTCATAGGCAGGGTGAATGTTTTGTATTCGACCCTGTATAAAAGCGATATTCGTGGCGATGAGTTGAAGCGCAAGGGGCAGTATTTTGTCTGTGACGACAAAATGATTCCGCTACATGACGATGAGACGATCACCATAAAAGACAGCTTTTTGAATAAAACTCTGGTGCATTCCAACTCGCACGATCCGGAGTCGCCGGAAGAGTTTACCATCCGTAATACCGTAACCATGCCATACGCCAATATCCACGGTTCGCTTACCGAAGGCAGCTTCATTGGGGCATTTTCCACGGTGGATCTTTCTACTATCCGCAACAGCGTTGTACGGTATTTTTCATACATACAGATTGGCGAACTGATAGGTGAGTTTGTCACTGCGGGGCAAGTATGGATTAAAAAGGGCAAAGATCTCGAGTTTCACTATCAGTTTGATCTCAACGATCTGGACAAGTACGTCTATCAAAAGGCAGGCTCCTGCCCCACAGGCATACTGATGGATTTTGTGGAAGCGCGGCAGGAAGATTTTGAAGAGGTTTTTTCGTCAGGGCATATGGGGAGTGACTTTGCCATTGGCCCCGATGCGTTTGTCAGTGGATATGCCGTACTTAAAGGTAATACCACCATTGGTGCCAATGTGTTGGTGGCGCAACGTGCATACTTAGAAAATGCATGGATGGGAAAGGGCAGCAACGCGCAGGAAAACTGCTTCATAATCAATAGTCGTCTGGAAGGTAACTGCGTTACTGCACACGGCGGTAAGATCATCAATGCGCACCTTGGTGATACGATCTTTACCGGATTTAATTCTTTTTTACAGGGAGGTAAGGATAAGCTACTTACCATTGGTGATGGATGTGTCATTATGCCGCATACCATTATTGATCTTGAAGAAGCGCTAGATATTCCCGCAGAGCACCTCGTCTGGGGGTATATTCGTAACAAGAAGGACCTTGCCTTGCACTCCGTCAGCTTTGAAGATTTTGCGCGGGTCAAGGGTGAATTGACCATAGGTCGGATGACTTTTCGCGGGCATGGAGAGTGCTTTCTTGGATCATTCAAAAAGCGTATCCAGAACATTCTCAATGAAAATGGCGCGTTCTTTGACGGCAAAGAAGGTATTGGGCATGCTCAGAAGGGGCAGCATTTTACGTTTAATATCATCCAACCATATCAGGATGGTGAGCCGCGTGGTATGTACCCCACTGTGCTCATACGTCCCAGCAGCGGCTTGTAGCATCCCGGCTGGATTTTTTTGCGACTAGGTGCTGCTGCTGGATACACCACTTTGAAGAGGTGCGCTGCCACTCCTGGGAAAAGGCCATGGCGTGTTGTAAGCTCCCTTGGGAGCTTCCCCCGGAGGTAGGAATTTCGTTGGGAAAATAATACCCAATATATTTTGGTAGGACCGGGTGATTGTTGAGGTTTTTTCACGACACTCTTACAGTCATTGCTTCGCGTGCTTTTTGGCTACGGTCAAAGCTAAAAGCAGAATTCAAAGGGCCCCACCTAGCTACTCCACACGCCTCTTGTATATCTTCTGCCCGACGCACGGAAACGCCAGCTAGATACTTTCTACCTAAGCTTCTTCCTCAGAAAGTTCATGGCGGCGATATCGCTCAATGATGGCCGTATCAAGAGGTACATACCGCAACTTCGGCGTTTTGAGCTGCGCAGTGCCCGCTTTGCTCTGAAAGCTACGCCGGCTCTGGTGCTTGCCTGCTCGGCATTGCGTTCATAGCGTCGGGCTTTGCAGAGCGCATCCCCATCTGCCTTCAGGGGGCTGTTCAGTATGTCTTCGGCACTCTGTCTGACTGCCTCGGGTGCATGTGGCCGTAATTCCTGCTCCCCTACGGCAACAACGGAAATGTTTTTTCGCGCTCTTTGATATCCTTCATCTTGTGCTTTTTTTTGTTGTCCATGGTGCCAAAGTTTTGGTTAATCTGGATGGGTCACGTCACTTACGATACGTGAGCACTGACTGGCTCAGTGTATTTTTGACGGAACCGCAAACTCTTTGGGATTGTGGGTGGAGAGGTTTTTTATCCTTTCAGTATAGAGGCAGCTCCAGGAAGAATTTGGCCTTCAGCCAATCGGGGTTTCCGCATTACCTGTGTAATACACGTCAGCAAAAATTTTCATTTTGAGCTGGGGGGCGGCTAGCATGTGGGAGTTGTAGACATTCCAGAAGGGTATCTGGAGCCATGGATGTGGACCGGGAAAGCTATGCCTCCATAGCCATATAGTGAGAAACTTCAGGCGGCTTTCCGGAGGCAGGGAAGAGGAGGGTGCCTCCAATTCGACATCTACGTTGTTTTGGAGCAGGCTGCTTGTAACAGGCCAGTGAATCTTAACGCATGTACCAGTCAATGTTTCAGAGTCGATATTTTTATGGATGCAAAGGGGCTGGCAGCTCAAGAAAGACACACAGTGTGATTCTCATTGCGCTGAAAAGCTATTTTACCGTGTTTTACCAAGGCGCACAGGAAAAACCTTTCATATGATAAAAATAGATGAGCAGCGGCGCGATATGGGACGTGTAATTGACAGCCTCAAGGGCTGGAGTACTTTACTCCATGCCCTGTGAGTGTTGCTCTCGCGCTGTCTTTTCGTCTGCCATATCATGCCGCTGCTCGTAGTTTTATGGGTATCACTACACTATCAAGCGTGCAGATTAAAAATGGCTGGTGCCAATTGTTACCCTCTTCCAGGCATTTGGATTTGCCTAAGAGATTATTTTGCCACCATTTTTTGGATAAGCCCGTCCAGATTCTGTACCGTTGTACTAAGTTCGCCCACAGAAAGAGATGCTGCCGAGAGAGCGCTATTGGTGTCCTGCGAAAGGCGACTGATTTCAGAGGTTGAACGGTTAATTTCTTCAACAGTCGCTGATTGCTCTTCCGATGCTGTGGCAATGGAGTCTGTCTGGGCGGAAGAATCCTCAGCGTATGTCAGGATTTCTGTGAGGAGGTTTCCTGCCTCTTCTGCAAGCATAGTGCTTTCGTCAACGACTGATGCGGTTGTCTCTGAAGTTTCAATATTTTGGCTACAAGCTTTCTGCACTGTTGCAATGGCCTTATGGACCTCAATGGTCGCACTCGCGGTTTTTTCTGCCAGTTTACGGACCTCATCAGCCACCACGGCAAAACCACGCCCTGCATCCCCTGCACGGGCAGCTTCTATAGCTGCATTGAGCGCCAGCAGGTTTGTCTGGTCAGCTATATCGCTGATAACCTCAATGACGGTACCAATACCTTCAGCCTGCTTGCCAAGCGCAACCATGTCTTCCGTGAGCAGTTGCGTCTGAGTGTGCACCCTGCGGATCGCAGATACGACATCCTTAACACTTTTGTTTCCGACGCCAGCTTTTTCTTTGGTCTGTCTGGAGTTTTCAGCAGCTCGACTTGCATTTCGAGCAATTTCAATAACCGTGCAGCTCATCTCCTCCATGGCGGTAGCCGCTTCTTGGAGTAGTCCGTTTTGTCCTTCGGCACTATCGTTTACTCGCTGGATTTGGCTACTCAGGTTTTGGGAAGAGTTGGCAAGCTCATTGGAAATGCTTGCAGCTTGTGCGGCCAGAGACTCCACTTTGCGCTGCATACTGACGATATCAGTTTGATCCACGACAATTTCAAATGCTCCGCAAATGACATCTTCTTCATTGCGGATAGGCACTGCAAGATATCTGATATGCAAATCCTGCCCCATTGGATGGGCTTCTGCTTCAGAAGCCTGAAACGCCCCACTACTCATGGCACGGGAACAGGCGCAGTTTTTTGTTTTACAATCAGAACTGTCAAAAATTTTCCAACAGGTTAATTTGCCACGCCATTCATCGTGAGTGTGTATTCCACCAGCTTTTCGAGCCGCCTTATTCATGTATTGAACTTTATATTCCGTATCAATAGATAACAGTGGCATTGGAATTTCGTCCATAAATCCAAGATACGTATTTGAACATTTGTTTACTCTGTCAATGAGTGTCTTAAACTCACCCTGAAAACCCTCGTCAGATACTTTGATATCTAACTTTCCTTCACCAATTTCAGAGGTGGCTTTTCCAATGTTTGCCATAACTTTTTTTAATGACTCAGCTATTAATCCCATAGAATTGAATATTTGTCCCATTTCATCAGTTCTCTTGTCGTCAAATTTGATATCTAAATTTCCTTTTGACATATCAAGAGAAATTTTCAGTGCTGTTTTCAATGCAGTTGTAATTGCATGTGATATGAGTAATGCTATAAATACAGCTAAGAATGTCAAAAATATCAATGTGAATATTGTTGTATCTTGTGCAGTATCTATGTGTTCAAGTACCTGATCGTCTGTTTGTATATTTTTATCAATTGTATCTCTTATAGAGATAAACTTTTTTTGAAGATTATCAAGTTGTGGGAGTAGCTTTTCCAAAAATATGTAATCTGTAGGAAGTCCATTAGTACGAACATCCTGGATAGTTTTTGCAGAGTTGTGAAGCGCTATATGATATTCTTCCATGTCTCGAAGGTCATTTTTGATCTCTGGTATAAGATTTTCCGCATCCACTCTGTTGGGACCATAGTACCATTTTCCAAAGCTGCATTTTCGTGGGTCCACTTCAACAGATAGTTGATCAAGGTCTTTATCAATAGTGAAAATGGATACTTTTTCAGCCCATTCTAGATGGTCAATCAGCCGTAGAGATAAAAAATTACGAATGGAATTGGCTTCGATCACTTGCTTAATGCTGCGAAGCTCCTGTGTGCTTTTAAGCGCCATTCCCCCCATAAGGGCTAGTAGTAATGAAAAACCAATAAGCAACTTGGTTCTTATTTTCATATTGGTCCAGATCATGCCTTTTCTCCTAACGTACTGTAATATCTTTTTTTAGACTCTGAAAATGATAGCCTCTTTTTTTGCTCCGTACCTGTGGAGTCTAGAGAAGCTTGCCCTTTGGCATTGTTTCGGGTGGGCAGGGCAAATTCATTTGGCATCAGGTTCTCTCTTTGAGGCTGAGTTGGGGCTCACTATAGTCCTTCTACTGGTGGCCGATTTTTATTCGTATCTTTTAGTCAAAAAAGAACTCTGCGATTGGGGAATCAAATATAGTTCTTTATCTTGCAAAAAGCATTATTTTATGATATAATTAAAAAGGCTATATGATTATCATTATATTGCAAAATAAGTGTACCCCCTTTGGGCTTTTCAGTCCATACAATTTTGGTGATAACACAGGGAGGCTTTAATTCATGTGCACAAGCTTTTTTTGTTGTTGTGCATGTAATGCAAATCACGATGGTATGAGCTAGTTTCGGGTTGTACTGCCCATTGGGGGCACGGGGTAACCAGATTGGGCTGCACACCCACACCGTATCTAGCGGTCAGCTTGGAAAGGATTAGGGCGCGAAGGCTGTAACAATCTTCAGTTCGGCAGTACATTTTTTTTGGATATTGGAAACTTTTCGGGCTTCTTGTGTTCGCCTTTTTTAGCGGTACTTTTCTGAAAAGGTGTCTCCCGGTCCTCTTTTACTGTGGAGAAGTAGGTTTGAAAAAGAAGTTACCCCAGGCTGTGATGCTTTGCCGTGAGGGGGGGGTATAGCGTTGGGCTTGCGTACCGCCGGGATGCTCTGGGGCAAGAGGCTGCCAGCATAGGAAGTGAACCCTTAGCCCTTGAGAGCATTTTGGAAATATATATACCTATGATAAGAGGATGGAGTAATTTTTTCGATGGATGTTGTTTGGTGTGCTTTGTTAAGAGGAGTACCGCGTCTCCGGCTAGCTCATGTACAACAAACAGTTGACGCAGCATAGATCTGGACGCATGCTGTCCAAGCCGGCATAGGCTAGGCTGCTTTGTGGACCGCCGCAGGTGCGGCTCTGCTTCGGTAACCCATACGCTATAAAAGGGAACATATGGAAAATACCATTCTTGTAAAAGAGGCTCTTATACCCGACAAAACAAGTAAGCTGGTCATCAAGGCGCCGCATATCGCGGCCAAAGCACGACCTGGCAACTTTGTGATGTTGCGGGTGTGTGAGCATGGTGAACGTATCCCCCTGACCATTGCTGATGCGGATCCCGACGCCGGCACCATTACTATGGTGTACCTTGTCATGGGTAAAAGCACAGCTTTGTTGGAAGCTCTGCAGCAAGGGGATGACATTCTTGATGTATGTGGTCCTCTCGGGCAGGCCACGCATATTGAGCCGGGTGGAACTGTGCTCTGTGTGGGCGGGGGGACAGGCATTGCTGCCATGCACCATATTGCCAAAGGGCATCATGAGGCAGGTAACCATGTTGTGGCTGTTATCGGGGCCCGGAGCAAAGACCTGCTGTTGTTTGAAAAGGAGCTTAAAGCTTTTGCCCCTGAGGTGCTCATTGCCACGGATGACGGTAGCTATGGGCATAAGGGCCTTGTTACTGATCTTGTGCAACAGCGCCTGGAGCAGGACCAAGGTATTACTGAAGTGGTAGCCGTG
Source organism: uncultured Desulfovibrionaceae bacterium (assembly GCA_964593925.1). GTDB lineage: Bacteria > Desulfobacterota > Desulfovibrionia > Desulfovibrionales > Desulfovibrionaceae > Oleidesulfovibrio. The sequence goes on from CAZQKM010000014.1 coordinate 37,706, forward strand.
GGGCCAGTACCGATGATGGAAGCGGTGGCCCGTACGACCAAGCCATTCGGGGTAAAAACCACCGTCAGCCTTAACTCCATAATGGTAGATGGCATAGGTATGTGCGGCGCTTGTCGTGTAACTGTGGATAACGAGACTCGCTTTACCTGTGTGGATGGCCCGGAGTTTGACGGGCACAAGGTGGACTTTGCCGAGCTGCGTCGCAGGCTGAATGCTTTTCGGCCGCTGGAGCACGAGTCCTATGAGCGTCACTGCAAGGGGACATGCCATGAAAGCCGCTAAAAAAACTGTCGCTCCTCGTACTCCCATGCCCAATCAGCCCCCTGCAGAGCGGGTGGCCAATTTTGACGAGGTGGCGTTGGGATATACGGAACAGATGGCCAAGGAGGAAGCCGCACGCTGCTTGCAGTGCAAGCGTCCCAAGTGTGTGCAAGGATGTCCTGTTGAGGTTCCCATCCCCCAATTTATTGCCGAGCTGGCTCAAGGCAACATTGAGGGAGCCTACCGGGTATTGAAAAGCACAAATAGCCTGCCTGCGGTGTGTGGTCGCGTGTGCCCGCAAGAGATACAGTGCGAGGGACAGTGTGTACTAAACGCCAAAGGGCAACCAGTGGCCATTGGAAGGCTGGAGCGCTTTGTGGCTGACGAATATATGTACCGTGATTCTTGCGACATGATTACCGGTAAGCCGGAATGCCCGTACATAGATCCGGATAAAAGGGTGGCCTGTATCGGTTCAGGCCCTGCGAGCCTTACTGCCGCGGGCTATCTTGCGTCGCATGGCTGTAAGGTGACTGTATTTGAGGCTCTTCATGAGTTGGGGGGGGTGCTGGTCTATGGTATACCCGAGTTTCGGTTGCCCAAAGAGCGTGTTGTGGCAGAAGAAATCAATGCCTTGCGCGAGCTTGACGTGGAGTTTGTTTGTAACCGCGTAGGAGGCAAGACATTTTCCATCAGGGATTTGTTTGACCAAGGCTATAAGGCTGTGTTTATTGGCGTGGGAGCTGGCCTACCCATGTTTTTAAATATTCCCGGCGAAAATTTTAATGGTGTCTTTTCGGCCAATGAGTATCTGACACGCGTCAATCTTGGAAGGGCTTATAGTTTTCCTGAGTTTGATACGCCCATTATCCATGGGCGCAAGGTTACTGTGTTCGGTGGGGGTAATGTTGCCATGGATGCTGCGCGTACAGCCATGCGTCTGGGAGCAGAGTCTGTACATATAGTCTATCGGCGAACCATGGCGCAACTGCCCGCACGACACGAAGAAGTAGAGCATGCAGTGGAAGAAGGGGTGCTTGTCAAAGAGCTGTGTGCCCCCCTTGCTTTTTTGCCGGATGCACAAGGCTGTTTAGGGGCGGTGCGTTTGCAGCAGATGCAACTGGGTGACCCGGATGAATCCGGCAGAAGGCGTCCTGTTCCTGTTCCAGGGGCCACGGAAGAAATGCCTACAGATCTTGCCATTATTGCTGTCGGCACTCGCTCTAATCCTGTCATGCTGAGTAACGAACCGGATCTGGCCCTTAACAAGTGGGGCTATATCCGCATAAATGAAGATACAGGCGAAACAAGTATGCCCCGTGTTTATGCCGGGGGTGATATTGTGACTGGCGCAGCCACTGTAATCCTTGCCATGGGCGCAGGTCGTAAGGCTGCAAAACATATTGCCCACACCCTGGGCTGTCATGTCAAAGACAGTTAGTGCCTTGTGGCAGGGCTAGGCTTTTGCCACTCCCATGCTGAACGTTAGCATCGTGAAAACTGTGCTGACCGATGGCAAGGGGGTGTACGTTGTTTGCTGAATAGTTTGGGGGACGCAAAAGCGTCCCCCAAAGTCGTAACAGATGGTATACGGCAAGAAGAATTGTTTCAAAGAGCAGGATATTGGGGCTTCAGTCGATCCTAATGCCCATGCGCGCAGTGTCCTCCGCCGGCATTCTTTCGCCTTGGCAGCAAGCGGTATATGAGCAGTGCCAGCAGAGCCACGGCAGCGGCAATATCAAAGATGCTGTGGGCGTGGTTTTCTGTGATGGCTACCCATGAGGTGATGCTCAACCCCATGTAAGCGTACAAAGCGTTTACAGCCAGCCCAAGCAAGATGGAGCATGTGGCTATGCCAAGCACGTAAATGGCAGCTACGTTACGCCCCAGAAGTTTGGCCACCACGGTAATTGTGGCTACGTTTGTGGCTGGTCCTGCCAACAGGAATACCAGCGCCGCACCAGGGGAAAGCCCTTTGAGAGCCATGGCCGCAGCAACGGGTGTGGATGCAGTGGCGCATACATACAGCGGGATACCTACCACAAGCATCACCAGCATGCTCGTCAGGCCGCCGCCGAGGTAGTCGACAAAAAAGGTATCTGGAATGAGTGTAGTAATTCCACCGGCAAGCAGGATACCAAGCAGAAGCCATTTGCCGATATCAGACACTAGGTCTCCAAAGCCAAATCGCATGCCGGTGACAAACCTGGCGCGAAAGCTTGGGGATTCCTGTTGCGGTGCTGTGGAGCATTTGCCCGAGCCGCACGTACAGCCGGCTTGCTTGGTCGCATCGGACTGCTCATATGTGGCCAGGTGTATTAGCGGGGTTTTCATTGGCTTTGTATGTGTACTGCAGCATCCATGCCCTTCATGTTTGACCGTCGCGGCAGGGGCCTTAGAGGACGCCAACGGGGCGGTTTCTGCTCCCTGTATTTTTTCGGGTAGGCTGGCTACCACACTTCCCGTGACAATGGCTGTAAAAAAGGCTGCCACAGGGCGTATGACTGCGGTGATGGGGTCAAGCAGGGCAAAGCTCACTGCGATGGAGTCCACCCCAGTTTCGGGTGTGGAAATCAGAAAAGACGTTGTTGCTCCACGACTTGCCCCTTGCTGGCGCAGACCTGCGGCAGCGGGAATAACTCCGCAGGAACAAAGCGGTAACGGCACCCCAAAGAGTGCGGCCTTGATTACAGGCAAGAAGCGGCCATGCCCAAGATGGCGTCCGATCATGTCCTTGGGCAAAAAGCCTTTTAACAGACCGGCGACAAAAAAGCCAAGCAGCACGTAGGGAGAGGCTTCCAGCAAAATATCCCATATTGCCTGGCCGTATGCTATTACTATGTCAAACATGGGTCCTCCAAGTTGGGTAATACACGCATTGAAAACATATGAACAACTGTTCATATGGTTATGGGCATCGGAGGCCTGCCTGTCAATAGGATAGAGGTATACATAAAAAAACACCCCACCGCATTGGCAGCAGGGTGGGGTGTGGTAGAGGCGTATGGCGGGACCATCACACAAGTTGCTTTGTATATGCCTGTCAGGCCAGAGCGCTATTGCTGTCACCAATCAAAGAAAGTGCAAGCTCCATCTCTTGGCCAAGCCTGTTTTGCACGGCGGACTGCACTGCAGTTGTAGATGAGCCGAACTGGTAGCCTCGCAGGTTATACACTGCGCGTATCAGGTTTTCCTGGAATTCCGGGTTGGTAAAGGGCATATTACTGTCTATCTTGCCAAGAGCCCGGCGAAATATTCTAGCTGCCCCAGTGGGGCCATGCTGTATGGCGGTGCTCCAGAGCACTTCGCCCAGTGCGCCGGTGACATGTTCCTGCTCAAGGTTTGAGGAACGCATAAGCTTACGCAGAGCCGGTAGAAAATTATTCCTCCGCACAAATTTTGTCTGCAAGGCTTCAAATCCTTTCGGGTCTTCCGCAGCTATTTTTTTCCACTCCTGTGGCATGGCTCCCCCCCTACTGCCCGTGTTGGCGGGGCCAGCAGCTTCTAACCTCTTGGCATAGGCCGGGGCAGCTTTATGCAAGTACTTAATAAAGGCATCCATGCTGCCGGCGCGTGAAGATATTTGGTATGTTCCATATGATGTGCCCCCGTGGCGGTCATAGCCGATGCTGGCAAGACCCTTTTTGCCGGACTCAAATCGTGCGGCAAGCCAACCCAAGCCCTGTTGGGCGCCTGTCTGTGTTTGTACAGAGGGAGGCGTATCAGCTGGTATTCCGCTATTTTTTTCAGCCAGATTTGCATCCGATGATTTTGCCGCAGGCATCGGTGTGGAAGTTTTTTGTGCTGTATAGGCTCGCAAAGCCTGGGTTTGCTTCAGGGGGCCACCTTGCCTTGCCCCCTCCCTTCGGCTAAGGGCAGTGGCATCTGCTATTGCCGCATGCAGCGAGGCGAGCCCGGATTGCAAAAATGGATCTGCAGCAACGGGTGAAGAAGTATCAGAAAGCACACGAGACAGTGTGCTCAGAGCACGGGAGTTTACCGGGTTCATATTACCGCGTATGGCTTCTTCAAAAGATGGAGCTGTTGTCTCTTGCCCCTTATTACCCGCCCGTAGTGCATCTTCAAGTACACTTTGCCAACCATCCGCGGAGTTGTGCTCTCTCGTCTGGGATCTGTTCGTGGCTAACGAACGGAATACTCTGGTTGGCTGTTGTATCTGTAATATGCTGTAAGGATCATATGTCATACTTCCACCTCGTATGGGGAGTGCCCCAAGGATGGCAAAGCAAATATGGTGCCATTGTGTTGTTTTGCATATATTGCAGCTGCTTATGTCAACATTCGCCTCTGGGGATACGGACTATACCCAGAAGCTGTCAAAAGGTCGGCATGGAGTCAGGCTATGGCTCTTCAGGACGATAGTACTGCATTGCCTCCGGCAGAAGCTTTTGCAGTGTCTGAATCCGATTGGTTCCGGTGGGGTGTGTGGAAAGAAATTCCGGCGGGCTTGCACCACCCTCCTTTTCCATATTCTGCCAAAAAGTCAGAGCTTCTTCAGGATGATAGCCTGCCTTGGCCATTAGAAGCAAACCAATATGGTCTGCCTCGTATTCGTGGGTACGGCTATAGGGCAAGAGTACGCCCAGGTTGAGCCCTAGCCCGAAAGCACCGAGTATGGCCTGTGATTCCCCTGAAGCGCCTTCACCGCCCAAGGTAATGGCTGCGCCAAGCTGACCGGCTTGGGCCATCATCTGCATGGAGTAACGTTCAGCCCCGTGGCGGGCAAGGGCGTGGCCTATCTCATGGCCTATGACAGCGGCAAGCTGGGCATCGCTTTTTGCAGCCTTGAAAAGGCCGGTATACACAAAAATTTTACCCCCGGGCAGGCAAAAAGCATTAAGAACATCCTTGGAGATGGTGTGAAATTCCCAAGCGTATTCTGGTTTTTCGGCAACGGCTGCAATACGTTTACCCACACGGCTTACGGTTTGAGCATACTTGCTGGTGGTGTCAATGGGCTCTGCTGCCAAAATTTCTTTTGCTGCGCTGGCACCAAGCGCTAGTTCGGTGTCGGATTCTAAAAAAATCATCTGGTTGCGCCCGGTGTATGGTGCATGAGAACAGCCTGCAAGGGTTATCAGAACCAGTGCCAGCACCAGGTTCAGCCAAATTTTTAGATATGCATGCATTACCTTGTCCTTATTAGGTTTCAACGTGTTTATAACCTGCGAACGGACTAAAATAGCCTAGCGGCAACTTGACGCTGCCGTCATTTGCCGTATCTTCCCCCTTTCAAACAGTCGTGAAATTACGGCATGTAGGGCTCTGCATACCTCAGACCCTTTGTAAATTGCAAGATAGTACACGCTGCTTAATACGTTTGGAAACAAGGATAGAACATGGGTAAAGACCTTATTATTGTAGAGTCCCCTGCAAAGGTGAAAACCATTAAAAAATTCTTGGGTAATAAGTATATCGTCCTTGCCAGTGTGGGACATATCCGAGATCTACCGCTCAAAGAGCTTGGTGTGGATGAAGAAAACAACTTTTTTCCTAACTATCAAATAATAGACAACAAGCAGAAGGTTGTTTCTTCATTGCGTGAGGCAGCTGCAAAATCAGATAATGTATACTTGGCACCTGACCCTGATAGAGAAGGCGAGGCCATTGCATGGCATGTTGCGGAAGTAATCAGTGAAGAAAATAGTAATATAAGCCGGATTCAGTTTAATGAGATCACAGCTCGCGCGGTACGCGAAGCTTTGGAGCATCCGCGTAGGCTCAACCGCAGTCTGTTTGATGCCCAGCAGGCACGGCGTGTGCTTGACAGGCTGGTCGGGTATAAAATTTCACCTATATTGTGGAATAAGGTCAAACGGGGAATTTCTGCCGGGCGTGTACAGTCTGTGGCCCTACGGCTGATTGTGGATAGAGAGCGGGAGCGTTACGCTTTTACCCCTGAAGAGTTCTGGGTGTTTCATGCCATGCTTGCTGCGGACACGCCTCCCCCTTTTAAGGTCGAGCTGCATAAAGTACAGGGCGGCAAGCCTGCCATCGGCAATGGGGAACAGGCCGAGGCATTGGAGCAATCCATTGCCGGCAAGCCCTTTGTGGTGGACTCTGTGCAGGAGAAAGAGCGTTCCCGGAGCCCTCAACCGCCTTTTACTACCTCAACGTTGCAACAGCTTGCCAACCAGCGCTTGGGGTTTTCTGCCAAGCGAACCATGTCTGTTGCCCAGCGCCTGTATGAGGGGCTTGATCTGGGTGATATGGGGACCACGGCGCTTATTACCTATATGCGTACAGACTCAGTACGGGTGGCGGACGAGGCACGGGACAGTGCACGCACGCTTATTGTCTCTATGTACGGTAAGGAGTATTGCCCTGCAAAACCCCCTGCCTATAAAAGCAAAGGTGCGGCTCAGGATGCACACGAGGCTGTCCGCCCTGTTGATGTGGCGTTGACGCCCGAAAAGGTGAAGGGGCTCATTACGCCCGAACAGTTCCGCCTGTACCAGCTCATCTGGTCTCGTTTTATGGCTTCTCAAATGGCTCCTGCGCGTTTTCACGATACCACCGTGCTGATTGCTTGCGGGCAAACGCAATGGCGTGCCAAAGGCGAACGCCTGCTTTTTCCCGGCTATATGGCAGCGGCCCCTGGGGCAGCCAAAGAAAACAATACCGTGCTGCCAGCCTTGCAGGCCGGGCAAGAGCTGAGCCTCGTTAAGCTGGAAAAAGAGCAGAAATTTACTCAGCCTCCGCCACGTTATACCGAAGCATCATTGGTTCGTGAAATGGAAGAAAAAGGTATCGGGCGCCCATCTACCTATGCCAGCACCCTTTCTACCATTATAGACCGCGAATATACCTTGTTGGAAGACAAGCATTTTGCCCCCACTGATCTTGGTAGCGTCGTATGCGATATGTTGACCAATCATTTTGCCACGCTCATGGATGTTGGCTTTACTGCACAAATGGAGACTGCGCTGGACAAAGTGGCGGAAGGTACTTTTGACTGGGTTACCTTGATGCATGATTTTGCCAAAGACTTTAACCCGATGCTTGCTTCCGCTGCCAAGGAAATGGAAAGTGTTAAAGGGGGGATTGCCACAGATATTGTCTGCTCCGAGTGTGGTAAGCATATGGCTATACGTTTTGGCAAGGCGGGTACATTTCTGGCTTGCAGCGGCTATCCAGAATGTAAAAATACCAGCAACTTCAGCCGAGACGAACACGGAACCATTACGTTGATTGAGCGTGAACAGGCAGAGCTTGTTCCTGTAGGGTCCTGCCCGCAGTGTCAGAAAGATCTTGTGGTAAAGCGTGCCCGGACCGGTAGTCGTTTTGTTGCCTGCACGGGGTATCCAGAGTGTACATATACCAGATCGTTTTCTACAGGCGTATCTTGCCCCGGTGAGAACTGCGATGGAGAGCTGGTGGAAAAGAGCTCACGGCGTGGTAAGATATTTTATTCATGCAACAAGTATCCGCAGTGTGATTATGCCATATGGGATTTACCTGTGGCAGAACCGTGCCCGCAGTGTGATTCGCCCATTTTGACGGTGAAGACCACCAAGGCAAGAGGCCGCCGACTTGTCTGCCCCAGCTGCAAATACACGCGAGAATTATCGGAAGAAGATACATAGGTGCCCACCATGGTCTTTTGGAGGGCCCTGGCTGCGTTTACTCCCTCTTTCTTTGGGCGGGTATTTCGCCCAAAGAAAGAGGGTAACGTTTTTGTATTTAGGGTGTTATGGTGTGGGCTTACTCCAGCCCATATTTTTTTAATTTATTATGCAGGGTCGCACGAGTGATGCCCAGTCTGCGGGCTGCTTCGCTTTTGTTGTCATCGCATTCGCGTAACGTTGCCTCAACTGCGCGTCGTTCAAGATCTTCCAGTGACAAACCGGCGTAGGGGTCATGTGTCATGGCCTCAACAGCACCGTCTACCCCCAGTTTTTCGGCGGATACCTCCAGGGCCTGTGCCGTAAGAGTACCCGGCAGTTCGCGCTCTGTGATATACTCTCCCATGCTCATGATCACAGCGCGTTCCACTGTATTTTCCAATTCGCGCACGTTACCGGGCCAGTCATATTTTACCAGCAGGTCCATGGCTTGGGGGGTGAATCCTTTGAGCATCTTGCGGTTACGTTCCGCATAGCGCATAAAAAAGTGTTCTGCGAGCAAAGGAATATCGCTCCGGCGTTGTCGTAAGGCAGGAACAGAAATACCGATAACATTCAATCGGTAAAATAAGTCTTCACGGAAGCGGCCGGCTGCCACTTCTTCGGGTAGATTGCGGTTTGTGGCAGCAATGATGCGTACGTCCACACGCAAGGGCACATCGCTGCCCACCCGTTGAACTTCTCCCTGTTGTAGCGCCCGTAACAGTTTGGCTTGCAAGGACAGGGACATTTCACCTATTTCATCTAGAAACAAGGATCCAGAGTCCGCCTGCACAAAGCGTCCATCACGGCGTTTGTCTGCGCCGGTAAACGCGCCTTTTTCGTGTCCGAACAGTTCTGATTCAAGTAGTGAGTCTGCCAGGGCGGCGCAGTTTACGGTAATGAGCTGCTTTGAACGACGATTGCTGTTTTCATGAATTGCGCGTGCCACAAGCTCCTTGCCTGTTCCGGATTCGCCGGTAACAAGAACCGTGGCTTCACTGGGGGCTACGGTATTGACCAGTTCCACAAGCCGCAATGTACCTTCGCTACGCCCAATGATACGGGTCACAGCATCGCTTGCGGCTATGGAATCGCGTAGTTCACGGTTTTCTGAGGCCAGTCGCGTATGGTCCAACGCACGTTCCAGCGTCAGTTTGAGCTCGTCAAAGTCCAGCGGTTTGGTCAGATAGTCATATGCACCCATTTTTAAGGCTTCCACAGCGGTATTTACCGACGAGTAAGCGGTCATGATCAGTACGGGTATTGCAGGGTTGTGGGCCATGATATGCCGCAGAGCCTCTATACCGCTCATATGGGCCATGCGGATGTCCATGAGGATGGCGTCATAGGCTCGTTCCTGCACTTTTTCTACGGCCACAGAACCATCGTCTGCCTCTTCCACAGTGTACTGCCAGCCGCGCAGCATGGTGCGCAGCATGGTCCGGTGCGCCTGATCATCATCCACTATAAGTATGGTTGTTGTTGGCATGGGTGTTCCTCTGGCAGAAATACAGATTAAGGGTTTTGTGGGGTAATGGGCAGGATGACGGTTATTTCTGAACCTTCACCCATGGTGGAGTGGGCAGTAACCTCACCGCCATGTGCCTCAACTATCTTATGTACAATGGCAAGCCCTAGCCCAGTACCCTGGCCTTTCGTGGTAAAGTAAGGGTCAAATATGGTGCGCAGGTGTTCAGGTGAAATACCTGTGCCGGTATCGCGAACTTTGAAATGTAGCAATGCTTCGTTCCCGTGTGTTCTGGAGACAGCGTCTACACTCAAAGTCAGAATACCACCTTTTTCCATGGCCTCCAGTGCGTTGAGGCAGATATTCAACAGAGCCTGGGTAATACGGTCAGGGTCTAGCATGGCTTTGGGCAGGCATTCGGCCGCGATAAAGCGCAGCTCAACATTTCTACTTGTTGCTTCTTGCCTGATCAGACGTAGTACCTTGTCTGCCAATGCCTCTGGGCTATAGGGTTGTAAGCATACATCAGAAGGCCGTGCGAGGCCAATCAGTTCAGAGATGACACGATTGAGTCTATCCACCTCCTGCACCATAATACGCGCGGCTTCACGATCGTCACTCCCCTCGGCAAAGCGGGTACCAAAATATGTGGCGTATCCTTTAATGGAGCTGAGCGGATTTCTGATTTCATGGGCCACGCCAGCAGCCAGGCTGCCGATGGCCGCCAGTTTTTCACGGCGACGTATTTCTTTTTCCAATCGGCGAACTTCACTGATATCGTGCAGCAGCAGTATTTTGCCCATATGTGTACCATCTTCGCCTGTGATACAGGCACCGTTGACGGTGGCAGGCACTGGGCTGTTTTTTGTCCCAAAGCTCATTTCACGGCTACTTAGTGTAGGGGCTGTGTCAAGCTCACGTATGGGGTCACGTAGTTGCTCCGGCAGTGGAATGGTTGCCTTATTGATATGTTTTGTTGTGGGATTGGTGTTTGCTCCCAACATAGCTCGAGCTACTGTGTTCATAAATGTGGGGGCGTCGTTGGCGTCCAGTACCACAAGCCCTTCGGGCAGGTTTGATACGATCTCATCAGAAAGCGCTTGGGTGCTTTCCAGTTCTTTACGCGCTTGTCGCACTTTTTGGGCCCATAAAAGTGAGATGAATCCCGCAAGGCCCAAGAACAAGACTATGGCAGCCATGATCATGGTGTGTTGACGATCCTGCTTACGGGCATTTTCAAAAGGTTTTATATCAAACCCCACAAAAATAATGGGTGGGGGGCTGTTGGGGTTTTGCCAGCGATCCCATGCGTGGCCACGGTTGTGCCCCATGTGTCCCATGCGTGGAGCTTTACCCTGAAAAGGGGAAAATATGCGGTAGACTACAAAGTACTGCGTGGAATCCTGTTTAAAAATTTTCCATTCGGGTTGCGTGTCGGAAGTCACCTCAAGATCGGCCATGCCAGGCAGCGTTTTTCCCACAAGCGCGGCATCATTATGTGCGACAATAACTCCCTTTCTGTCTGCTAAGGCAATAAAGTCAATATCCGGCTGGTCGGCCATTTCTTCCAACAGCATCTGAAGGCCCAGTGTGTTGCCCCGCATACCTGTACGTGCCCCTGCCTCAAAAGCCTTGATCAAAGAGCCGCCTTTTTCCAGAAGGATATTTGCCATGTATTCTTCTGAATGGGCGATATTACGCACTGATAAGGCCACCACAGCTATGCCTAAAATGATGGTAACGCCTATGATGAGCCAGGGTGAAGCAAGTGGGGTAAAGTGAGTATGACGTTTTTTGTTGTGCACTATGCGCGCTCCAGATGTTCAGTTTTTATGCAGTGTATATTTTTTATGTATAAAGATGTATAAAAAATATACATTAGGGGCCAACAAGCTTTATTTTGTCATCTCGTACCATATTGTAGTAAATGGCGAGGTGTGCGGTGATTGTTATGCGCCGGCTGCTGATGGAAGTGGCAGGATGCAATCCTCGGACCAGATATGTAGCAACTATGGCCCAGCGCTTAAAGAATCTGCCAAGTGAATAAAGCTGGGTCTGCTGTACAATAACTTCTGACTCTGCACCTACTATGGGGATAATGGCGGATGGTTTGGCAGGATGTGCCCGTAATGTATTGGTATAGCTAAAGGTATTCTTTGGTGCTCTCCAAAATGCACTGGCAGGTGGGCGCGGCTCGTGGGGGCAGGGGCTTGAGGCCTCCTTTGGTTGAACGAAATATTTTCCACCATGGGGGTTGCTCAGGCTCGATGTATGATTTTTATGCAGTGTATGTTTTTTATCCATGCAAAGAGAGTCATTGTGTATAAAATATATACACATCAGGGACTGCTTTTACATGCGCCATAGATTTTATGTCACTAATGTATTGTATATTAAGTATTTTTTTGTATGGCACGCCTGTTGCTATACTAAAGCTCAGACATAAGTACCTCATGGTATACAATAACACTCATCAAACAACATCTGGAGGATTTCCATGAAAACTCGTTCCATTGTAGCCATTGCGGCTGTACTCGGTATTTTGACCATGGCAGGAATGGCTTTTGCCGGTTCTTATGGCCATATGGGCGGCGGCTATCACAGCGGTATGGGTGCCGGCATGGGCCAGGGTATGGAGGGGTATGATGCCCTGACTCCTGAAAAGCAGGAATTGTATACCAAAATTGTTGCCGAAGCCGATAAAAAAATGACCCCATTGAATGAAAAAATGTTTGCCAAGCGGGCAGAGCTGAACGCCTTGTACAATAATCCTGAATCTGACCCCGCTACTGTGGGCAAGGTCGCAGGTGAACTGGCCAAGATGCATACACAGATGCGTGACATGCACAGAGAACTGTCTTTGCGCCTTGAAAAAGAAGTCGGCATACAGTCTATGGGCCGTGGGTACAGGATGGGCGGCCACCACCGTGGTAGGATGATGGGGTGCCCCTACTAAGATCCTTTTTGTGAGAGCATAGTAATATCACAGCACCCAAGCCGCCGGGCAGGATATTTCCTTGCCCAGCGGCTTTTTTTGTGGTCTCTGATATACATCCTGGCTTTACATCTCTGGGCGTTGGTCGAAAAAACTGTCCAGCTATCCAGGGCATTGTAAGAAAAGTGAGTTTCTGGTGTGTCCCACTTCAAAATTTTATGCTAGATGTAAACTAGGCGTATAATTTTGGTCTGTGCCAGTGTGGGGGGGGGCTGCTAAACCTGCGGCCCGCTCTGTACCCGCAAGTTTTGTGTCCTCTGCCATGAAGCGTCTTGACCATGAACAAGCTACGTACCTGCTATGATGTTCGGTGTACTTTTAGAGGTGCGGTCATTTTTTGTTTTAGGCTGTAAATTTGGTTTGTCTGCGGAGAACAGATTGGAGCGGATATTGTTTTTTCTACCGTATGGTTTTTATACGGTGGATGTTTTTTATGCATGTAGGGGACGCCCATATGTATAAAAACTATGCAGCCATGCGGAGTACCAGTGTATACGGGATGTTGTTTCTGTTTATTATGCTGTATTATATGTATTTTTTGTGTTGGCATGTCTGTTGCTAAAGGGTGGCCAGGCATAAGCGACACATGACCCAATAACATCATGTATTAAAACATTTGGAGGATTTTCATGAAAGCTCGTTCCATCGTAACCATCGCGGCTGCAGTTGGTATTTTTAGTATGACAGGAGTTGCTTTTGCAAGCTCCAATGAATCTGTGGGTGGTGATAGTAACAACAGTTACCATAAAAATATGGGCCAGGGCATGGGTAAAGGCATGGGCCAGGGCCAGGGCCAGGGTATGAGAGGATATGATACGTTGACTCCGGAAAAGCAGGAACTGTATACTAAAATAGTTACTGAAGCTGATAAAGAAATGGCACCATTGAATGAAAAAATGTCTGCCAAGCGGGCAGAATTGGACGCCCTGTACAACAATCCTGAGTCTGAACCCGCCGCTGTGGGTAAAGTAGCAGGTGAGCTGGCCAAGATGCGTACGCAGATGCGTGATATGCAGCGGGATCTGTCTTTGCGTCTTGAAAAAGAAGTCGGCATACAGCCCATGGGGCGTGGGCACAAGATGGGCGAACATCGTAGCGGGATGATGGGGTCCGGCAACTAAGCGCTATTTTTTCCGTATACGTCTGTAGCCAAGCCGTCGACCAGGGGATTCCCTTGGTCGACGGCTTTTTTATGTTCCTTGATCAATACAATCAATGGCTTCAGGCCACTGGCAGAAAAAACCTGTCCAGCTCATCCAGATGTGGTGTAAGGGGGCTGTTGCTACAAGATGCTCGACTACCGAGTATTATACTGGTGTGTGAAGTTGTCTTGTTGCTTTGGATGCGTACCAGTTATTTTGGTAGAGGGAAGGGCTGGCGGGGCGGCCCGGCGCCCCCCGGGGCCGACCCGGGGGCAGGGGGGATGGGCGGGGGAATACATCCTGGGCACTGGGGAACACTCGTGGGTAGCG
>CAZQKM010000015.1:0-50365 GCA_964593925.1 uncultured Desulfovibrionaceae bacterium
CATGGGCAGGATAGTAGCTTAACTCTGTGTCCACAACTTTGTAGCAGGATCAGCCAGATGCTAAACGGTAATGATAAAACACCTGAAAGTAACATAAGTAGTGCAAAAAAGCACAGTCCAGTGATGATATCGTTGCTCAAGCCAAAGGGTGCCACCCCGATCCACTCCACAAGTCGGCTACACACTCCGCGAGAAGCAACGTCAGCCCATCTAAAACCACCCCATAACCAAAATCCCAAAAACGCCACTGTAGTTAAGGCATCCTGTACCATGTTCAGTTTCATACCAGCTGCGGTATACTCCTGTGAGCGAGCATGGCCCTACATATCCATAGCTCCTTCAAACTCTGCAGGAAGCTCCCCCCAAGCCTGCCAAGGCCCAAGATCGCAGCAGCCGTCCGTAACAACCACCCACCGACAATTGCTGCCAGCAGTAGCAGTAGATATATATCCATGCTTTTTTCTCTCTTGACTATATAAATACAAGCAAAAATTTTGCATAAAATCCATGCCGGGCAACAGGATCTCCAGACACAGTACAGCCTTTGGATGGATGTTGACGATATTATCCACAAAAACTTTTCCGGGGCCAGTCACTACCTAAAAAGCAGAGTAATATCCATCCCCCCCTATCCATACATATAAAAAATCGTTCCGCGCTCCGGCTTGCCATTATTACCCAATCCCGTGAAACCCACTTCTAATACCCGGATGCCCCCTGATAAAGTATTTCTGGCACAGATAGTATTACAATGGTAAAAAAACCCGGTCGTCAAACACGACCGGGCCTATTATCTGGAATCTACGTTAAGCAATCAAAAAGCTGTGCACGAAAACATATTCCGCACGGCAATCCACTAGCCCTTGCCCGCCGCTCTACAAAAATCCGGCAGGACACAGTGTGGGTGGTTAAAAACCAAAACCATCATTGTCTGATCCCGAAGTGCCAAAGCCGAAGTCATCAGGCACGCTGGAACCAGCAGGCTCGTCAACAGACACCGCAGCATCATCCGTGCCGGTCGCCACATCAGCCGCCACAGCACCAGCAGGTAGCGTTTTCAAGGCATCTTTAACTGCACGGGAAACAATGTCCTTGACACTGGATTCTATCTCATTTTCATTAATGGCAATTTTTCCATTGTAACCGGCCAGTTCCTTTTTGGCCTCGGCTGCTTCGGCCCGAGCTGCTTCCAGCTGGCCCTGCAAATCAGCCATCTGCCCTTCCAGCTTTTCAGCCTGAGCCTTAAAAGGCTCAAGCTCGGCAAGCCGCGTGTGTATCTCTTCCAACTCGGTGGCTTGTGCCAAATTTACCCCGGCAGCGGTAGCCATACTGTCAAGCAGCGCCGCAATGGGTGCCATTGCATCAGCGGGAATGGCTTCAAGAGACACATTGTCCCCCATCCGGCCTTTCTCTTTGGCTATCCAGTCTTCAAATACCTCGTGGTCGGCAAAAGCACATTTCATGAAATCGGGATGCATGCTATACAGCCACCCTTTGGCAATGGGAGCCACCGCCCCCTCTTCCAACTCAGAAAGGTCACGCTGGGCAAGAAATCCCAGCAGGTCGGATATATCAACGCCGCGCTTGCCAGCAATCAGGCCAAGGATAGTCTCCATGCTAAATACTCTGCGAGCTTCGTCAGACATTTCTGCCTCCTGTTTCAAGGAAAAGTTGTATCATTCTGTATAGGCGCGCTAGCGTCTACCCATCATCCGCACATATGTCAGGGCCGCAGTGCGATAGACCAAGTGGCCCAGCTTGGACCATGGCAGATACGCAAACAGCATCCATACAGAGACAAGGTGCAGATAGTAGACAAAATAGGCCACAGGAGCGATGTCCGCCAAACGGAAAAGCTGTGCTCCCACGCCGGTCAGCCCCACAAACCAGATCACGTTCAACAGATACCAGTCATAGTAGCTGGACACGGTCTTGGCAGGATCCTGCCGCCGACGCCGGCAACTCAGAATAATCAGGCCCACAATAAGCAACACGGCCCCAATATTGGCAAGGATCTTTACTGGAAATAATAGCGGCATGGGCGTATGCACCGCAATGACAGGGATTAGTTTGCCACCCCAGTGCCCCACCGCCACCACACTGGTAACGATCATTAAAATGATAAAACTGTAAAACAGCAGTAAATGCCCCGTTTTACGGTCAGACTTATCGTCTCCACAATCCCTGAACTTAGAGTGAGTGAGTATCTCTTCTGTAAACACGTCCAGCAGGTGCAGGGTCCAATGCTTGGTCTTGCCAAGCACCAGCGTCGTGCCCTGCGGTCGAAGCGAAGCAATAAGATTGCTGACGCCTTTCCAAAATATGGCCACCATGCTGAAAAAAGTAAGTACAAAAATGGGGTCAATGGTATAGTCGCCAGGGAAAAGTTTGCCAAAAACAATGGGTCCCTGCGGTATAACCGTACCGTTAACACCAGCCATGATCATCCAAATAACTGCCCACAACAAGGCAGGGATACCAAGCAAAATGGGGAGATACTTGGGAGAACTCATCCATTTACCCACCACGGTGGGGCAGGTCAGACGCTGGTAGGCCATGTTGCGCAACGCCGCAAGCAGGTCACCGGGCTTGGCGCCTCTAGGACACAAATCAGAGCAGGTGCCACAGTTATGACAAAGCCAGATATCCACATCGCTTAACAACTTGTCGCGCATCCCCCACGACGCCCATACCATCTCCTTACGAGGATACGGATTACTTGCCGGAGAGATGGGGCATGCCACACTACATGTGGCACACTGGTAGCATTTTTTCAGTGAATCTCCGCCAACAGCTTGCAACTCTTTGACAAACTGCAAATCTGGTTCAATACGTACAGGCTGAGCCATTTTCCATCTCCTCCTAGTAACCCTTGAACGGGTTGGGGCCTTTTTCAAGAATCATATTCATGAATTCGTCAATCATGCCGGGCAGTCTGTCGTATTCATCAATGGCGACTTCGTACTGCTCTACACGTTCAGGCTCAACACCAAGGCGATCCAAAGTCTCGGCGATGTTTTCCTTGCGGCGATGACAAATCTCAGAACCCTTCACAAAGTGGCACTGGTAGTCATCGCCATATTTACAACCCAACAACATCACGCCGTCAATGCCTTTAGACATGGCGTCGGCAACCCAAATTGCGTTCACCGAACCAAGACAACGTACCGGGATAATGCGGACGTACGGGCTCCAACTTTTTCCGCGCAAGGCTGCCATGTCCAAAGCAGGGTAGGCGTCGTTTTCGCACGCCAGAATCAATACACGGGGACCACCCGAGTCCATGTCATCCGGCACCTCTATTTCACGAATCATAGAGCCTATTTGGTCAATATTGTAGTTGGCAAATGAGATGACACGCTCTGGACACGCCCCCATACATGTACCGCACCGGCGACACCGACTCAGGTTGGGCTTTGGCGTTCCTTTTTCGTCGTCATCCAAAGCACCAAAAGGGCACTCCTCTGTACAACGCTTGCACTGAGTACAACGCACAAAATTGAATATGGGGTACGACAGATCACCGGAACGCGGGTGCACCGCCACGCCGCGGTGGGCAGATTCAATGCACTGCACGGCCTTCATCACTGCACCTTGGGCATCTTCTTCTGCTGCGTCCAACATCATGGGCTGCCGCACACACCCTGCCGCGTACACGCCGGTACGCCGAGTTTCATACGGAAAGCATATGTAGTTGGAATCCGCATAACCGTCAAAAAGCTCCAGATCAGGCAAGTTGGGCCCCTGCCGGTAGTCGAACCAGACAACAGGATCCTTGGCAGTAGAAGGCACCATGCCCGTGGGCAGGACAACCATGTCCACGTTAATTTCCACATCATCACCCAAAAACGTATCCGATGCACGCACCAGCAAACTACCGTCTTCGGCTTGGGTAATGGCAGTGATTTCTGCCTTGGACATCATGATGCCCAACGTATCCTGCGCAGCCTTGTAAAAACGCTCATGAATGCCCTGCACCACCATGGAGTCATACAGAATGAATGCCTGCGCATCTTCGCTCGCGTTACAAACATACCCGGCCTGCTTCAGGGCCACCACACTGCTGATGGAGTTGGAGTACGGCAGATGGCGCACAGACTCAAGGTCTTTATGCGTATATGCTGTGGCCTCTTCATCAGCAGCAGTCGATACTGCCTCGTTACATGGTTCGGTGGAACAAGCAGCATATATATCGCCACCATCCACCAGCCTGGTATTCAAAACAAATGCCACACGTCTGGCTGCCAGCCGACCTTCTTTGGCCATTTTTTCAAACTCGGCAGCCGTGACAACGCCCTGCAACGAACCATAGCCCATGGGGGCCATAACAGCTGTATCCATGGGCTGCCAGCCCGTTGCCAGTATAAGAGCACCCACAGCAATTTCCTGCGTACCTTGCCCAGTGCGCACCTTGGCAGTAAACGCGCCCGGCTCTCCGGCAACATTCTCCACCACAGCCGATGTCAACACCTTGATACGGGAATTTTCCCGCACTACGGCAACTTTTTGCTCAATGCCAGTATCGTGGGGCTCGGTATACGGATACACAAGGGGCACGGTTTTCAGCAAACCCTTGGCGCGCCCGCCCAGCTCTGCCTCTTTTTCTACCAGTATCACGTCATACCCGGCGCTTACCGCGTTGGCAGCTGCGGTCAGGCCAGTCCAACCTCCGCCCAGTACCATGATGGTACGTACACTTTCCACCTCGCCACCACCGGCAGGTTCCATTTTGCTAAGCTTGACCACGCCCATACGCACGTAATCCGCAGCCAAGGCAAACAAGTCTTCGTCCGCTTCAGTGTCTTCGTCAACCTCTATGGTCGCCCCGTAACACAGTACCCCCTGCTCGCGCAGGTTTACCCGCTCTACGGTAACGCCCTCAAAACGATACAAATTCCAGTCTACACGGGGTGATGCACCTACAAGAAGTACACCATCCAATTCATTCTCTGCAATATCCTGCCGAACGACCTCACACGCACTTGACGCAGCAAGCACGGGGAACACTTTGACCACAGGACACATGGAGCCGAATTTGCCTGTCACCACATCGGAAAGTGCGTCAAGGTCAAGTCCGGCGCCGATGTTGGACTTATCGAAATATACGCCTATGTTCTTGGCCATTACTCGCTCCCTCCCCTCACCGTTTGAATGGCTTGCAGCGCAGCGCTAGTGCCTGACTGGGCGGATCGCATGACGTCAAGGGGCTTTTTGGCACAGCCCGCCGCGAATATGCCTTTTTCCTCGCCACCAATGATAAAGCCGTCTTCGTCCACAGGAACATCCACAGGCAGTCTTGCCCCCGCAAGTGCAGGTTGCATGCCGGTAGCCAGCACGACCATATCGTGACGCACCTTTTTCTTTTCACCCTTGACAGCGTCTTCCACTTCCACAATCACATCGCCGGAAGCCGTGTCTTCTTCTACACCGGCCACTTTGCCTTTTACAAAATGGATATGCTCATCAGCACGAACCATGCGCATGAACTTGTCATACCGTCCAGGAGTACGCAAATCTATGTAGTAAACGGTAATTTGTGCATCAGGGTACTGCTCGCGCACATAGGTTGCCTGTTTGAGCGAAGCCATACAGCAAATATAAGAGCAGTAATTCAAATGATTCTGATCGCGTGAACCCGCACACTGCACAAAGGCAATCTTTTTAGGGGCAGCTCCATCAGACGGACGCCTGATAGCCCCGCCAGTAGGACCACCCGCCGCAGCCAGACGTTCCATCTGCATATTGGACACACAGTTGGGCACTTGCCCGGCGCCAAGGTTAACAAGATGCGTCACATCATAGGGCTTCCAACCGGTAGCCAATACAATGGCTCCCACCTGCAAATCAATGGTGCGTCCTTCTTCGTTCAGATCCACGGCAGCAGAGCGCCCCACTTTCAGCTCGTCGCTCTTGCTCAAAGCCTTTTTTTCAAGCACATAACGGTTAGGAAAGGCAAACGGCGTACTCAGATACAACGGTTTACGTTTGTTTAACCCCAGGTTGAAGTCATCCGTGACCTCACTTTCCAGCGACGAGGCCAAAAGCCCCAAATCAGCGCTGTGCGCGGCGGTATGTCGTGGCTCCATGGCGACTGTCACAGTGTAATTGCCTGCCTCGCCCGAAACGGCCTGAACACTGGCCTGCGTAAAAAATTTGATGTTGGGGTTGTTGCGGATACGCTGAAACTGAATTTCCAATCCGCAGGACGGCGGGCAAAGCTTGGGAAAATATTTACTAAGCTGCATGACCCGCCCGCCAAGAAATGGGCTTTTCTCGACAATGAAAACTTCATAGCCGACTTCAGCGGCTTCAAGAGCGGCCGTTAGCCCGCTGAATCCGCCTCCGACGACAAGTATGGAGTTCGACATTAGAGCAATCCTCCCTACGGTTAGTACGGCCTGTTTGACAAAACGGCCCAAACCCAGACAATAAGCGGCGCTTACTGCCCCGGCTCAGACCGTCTGGGGGTGGAGGTAAGAAAGGGGCGGCTGCGGCTGCAACCGCCCCTACAACAACATCCTGACTATACAGGAATAATTTGATAATAAGGCTTTTTGAACACCTTAGTGGTGCCAGCCTTTACATCATATCTAGAGTTGACAAAGCACTTCCACTTGGAATCGTCCAGCGCCATAAAGTCCGCACGGTAATAGAAGCCAGGGTACCGGCTTTCTTCACGGAAGGCTATATGCTGCATGTGCAGACGTACGGTCCACAGGCGGTGATAGTTTTCCCAACAGCGCAACAGCTCGTGCAAGTCACGGGCAGCCAGCTTAAGGGAATCTTCTTCCAGCATATCCAGCAAGTGGAAACCGGTATCCAAAGCAGCTTTGGAAGTGGTGTAATAAGTACCGCAACCACCGCCGTATTCATCGGTGCACTTGATAAGGCGCATCATGAAGTTTTTAGGCGTAATATACTCGGGGTTCACCACCGGGTCGGTGGAAGCATCTTTACCGGCCAGATAATTATAGTACGGACGGTAAATGAGCTTGGCAAGGTCTTCACCCTTTTCGGCAATGGAGGGCTTGTAGTCCTTGTGGTCCACACACCAACGCACCATTTGCTTACCACAAATACGACCTTCGGCATGAGAACCGGAAGAAAATTTGTGACCTGAAGCACCAACACCATCAGCACAGGTCCACAAACCTTCCACAGTGGTCATGCGGTTGTATATTTTACCGTTTTTGGCACGAATCTTATAGTCTTCAGGAATCCAGTCCTCATCAGGGCCAGATGTCCAAATACCGCAGCAACCGGAGTGAGAGCCGAGCAGGTAAGGCTCGGTGGGCATGATTTCAGAGCCCACTTCTTCGGGCTGAATGTTCATACTGGCCCACAGGTTGGCCTGCCCCACACACATGTCGAGGAAATCTTCCCATGCTTCGGATTCCAGGTGCTTCTGCTCAGCTGCAGACATGGTGGCAAAAGTATTTTGCAACGCGGTTTTAGTATCCATATAGATAGGACCGCGACCTTCACGCATCTCACGCAGCATCATGTGGTTACGCAAGCATGTAGGAATAACATGGCCTTTGGCATACCCACGCTCTTCGTAAGGCTTGAGCATGGCACGGTTGGTTTCGCAGTAGTCTTCGCCCCTAAAGTTGGTGGCTTTTGCCTTAAAGAGCAAGAACCATGCGCCCACCGGGCCATAACCGTCTTTGAAACGGGCGGGAACAAAACGGTTTTCCATCATGGTCATCTCAGCGCCGACCTGTGCACACATGGTGTAGGTGGAGCCTGCGTTCCATACGGGGTACCATGCACGACCCATACCTTCACCAGTAGAACGGGGCTTGTACACGTTGACCGCGCCGCCACATGCCACCAACATGGCGTTGGTACGGAAGATATGCACAACATTTTCACGCAGGTTAAAGCCCACAGCGCCAGCAATACGATTTTCTTCATTGCTGTCAAGCAAAAGCTTCACGATGAAAATACGCTCCATGATGCGATCTTCGCCCAAAGCATTTTTCGCAGCTTCAGCAACGATATTTTTGTAAGATTCACCGTTGATCATCATCTGCCAACGGCCAGAACGCACAGGGGCGTCACCGTTGCGCAGCGACTTGCCCGCAGCCTTGGCGGCAGCACCGTCAAGGTTGTGGCCTTTTTCATCTTTAATCCAGCAAGGCAGGCCCCACTCTTCAAACAAATGAACAGAGTCGTCAACATGGCGACCAAGGTCAAAAATCAGGTCTTCGCGAACCAAGCCCATAAGGTCTGTACGAACCATGCGGACATAGTCGTCGACGCTGTTGTCGCCAAGATAGGTATTAATGGCGGACAAACCCTGGGCCACAGCACCAGAGCGCTCAAGGGCAGCTTTGTCTACCAAAAGGATTTTCAGTTCGGGAGCATACTTGTCTGCCCAGCGGACCGCTTCGAATGCGGTACCACAGGCACCCATACCGCCACCCACTATCAGCAGGTCCACATCATGTTCTTTGACTGTGGGCTCAGCAATGGCCACACCCTTCACCTGTTCCTTAACGGGAATCATCGGCATAATATTTTCTCCTTGAACGTGGAAAAAACGTGAGTTCCAATTTGGCGCTACACAGCAGAGGCTTTGAATTCGGCAGCCTTGTCGCCTTCGGTCACATCAAACTTCTGACTCATGGCAGACTCGGGCTTGCCAAGTGCGGTCTCAGTAAAGAGCAGCTCGTTTTCAAGATCGCCAGCTTCGGGTTTGCCGCCAAAGGGGTTAATGGAACCTTCAGGAGTGGTGCGGATGGGGAACTTGAAGCGTTTTATGTTGCCGTTACGGAACTTGATGGTCCACATGATGGAATCAGCAGAGCGCATGGGAATACTGGTACCCCCCATAGGGGCGAAGTCAGCATAAGGACGCGCGGTAATAGCGCCTTGCGGGCAGATTTTTACGCAAGAGTAACACTCCCAACACGCATCAGGCTCCTGATTGTAGGCCTTCATTTCTTCAGGGTCCAGGATCATCAGATCGTTGGGACAGATGTACATGCAAGCGGTCTTTTCACCACCTTTACATCCATCACACTTGGCCGGATCAACATACGTCGGCATACCTATTCCTCCAAATAATGGAATTAAGGGTTTAACCTGATTTGGCCTTTGCCTCCCAAAGCGCACCCCGTATGGGTTTGCCGGAGGAACAGAAAAGCAGGACTACATCTTGTCCTGTACATAGCAACGCACGAAAACGCTGGCATGTCAGGAAACACCGCCCACAAAGGCCGATGACTGCCCTGTCACTTGTGAGATATTTAACAAGGGTTACGACGACCTGTCAACACCCTGCTTCGCTTTTTTACCACAGGCCACACAAACCTACACGCCTGTGCCCTGTCTTTTTGATACGTAGTGATACGTGCTATAAACAGCGGCATACTGGGCAATGGTTTTTTACTTCCTTGATCCTATACTCGCATTTATTGGATGTTTCAACCCCCACTGGCGAGTTTCACTGGTCTGTTTTGCAAGTACTCATCAGCCCCTTACCATGCACCATACACACTATTCTTCAGCCTGTGGGCCTCTTGCACCAGGCACGCCCACATATTGCCACAGTACCATAACATCAAAAGGAGCAAGAGGCGCACTTCATTCATCATGTAAAAGAACTTGCCCCCCGCCCTGATTCAGGCTAGGGAACCCCACAGAATCTTTATCCCGGAAGGCTTGCCATGCAGAACCATGATCCCCGCCCCCCCCAGCGACGCTCACTTGTGGAAGAAATTACAGATCTTGACCAGGAGCTTTTGCACCTGCTCGCCCGCAGATGCAGGCTGGTGGCCAAAACTCGCCGCCCCAAAAAAGAAGGCGTAGGCACTGATGAGGTCAACAGCGAAAAAAAAATCAGGTTGGCTTGGGAACGTGCTGCCAGTCGATTTTCAGGTGATCAGCATATGGTACGCCGTCTTTTTTCATTGTTGCAGGAGCTTGATCTTGCCCCACGTATGCAGGAAGAAACCCCCGCGGATTTCAATCTTGCCCCGCAGCAACGCCCCGTGGCAGTAGACATTGCCGGACCTGGCTCTGCTGCCCAGCTTCGTGCCTGGATTGCACTGGGTGCAGCTGCCAAAGCTTCCATATGCATCGGCAATGCTGTTATTACCGATCCTGTCGTAGACTTGGTCAAGGCGCTCAATCAGTGCGGCGCGCGCCTTTCGTGGGAGGGAGACAGCATTCTGAGCAAAGAAGGGCCAGGACTTGCATTTACCGACAAGGTTATCTTTGCCGGGGACGAAGCGTTTACTGTGTACCTATTGGCCTTTCTGGCTCTGCCGACGCCAGGTACGGCAAAATTCACCGGCGGGGGTCGGCTCAAGCTTGCGGACTTCACCCCTCTGCGCCATATCCTGCCACCGCTGGGCGCACGCATTGCCCACATTGTGCCTAAATCCAACGGTCTTCCCCTGCGTATTGAAAGTGCCGGCATGATACCCGACACCATTGTGGTACCCGACGATCTGCCCCAAGAAGGCCTGAGCGCTCTTATACTGGCCGCCTCAACATGGGGTCGGGCTACATGCATTGAGCTTGAGGCATCCCCCCATCGACAAACCGTGACACATTCACTCCTGCCCATTCTACACGCCTGTGGCGCAGACATCACATGGCAGGACACCACATTGTGCATCGGGGCAACGCCGCTACAAGTGCCTGACACCATTACTCTGGATATGGACCCCCTGCTTGCTTCATATATTCTGGCCATTCCTGCGTTTACCCAAGGCTGGGTACGCCTTGACGGCCACTGGAGCAGCTATGTACCCCACGCAGATAGTGCTACAGCCCTGCTCGAAGCCAGCGGCCTTGCCTTAGAAAATGGCCCTACAAGTGTACGTAGTGCTTCAGTGGGCCCATGCGCCTTTGACGCACCTACGGCACACAAAAGCAACCTTGCAGCATTGCCTGAGGAGCTGCAACCACTAGCCCTAACCTTAGCCGCGCGTCAGGCTGCCACATCTGGAGCCTGTACCTTGCCCGGCCTTGCCGCCACTCTTGCAGATGATCCAGTCTTTGCCCATGGGGCAGAAGACTTCATTGGTCGTCTGGGCCTCACAGGCAAAGGCGACTGCCTTGAAAAGCCTCACACCAAGCCAGCCATGCCCGCGCCATGGACCTGCCCTAGCCCGTGGTGGGCACTGGCATATGCCCTGGCTGCCTTCAAACGCCCCTTCAACGCAGGCCTGCGCCTGGCAAACCCCGGTGTGATCACCGATATCATGCCTGCCTTCTGGCTGCTGTATAATGGTCTGCCCTCCCCGGACATGCAACGCAAACCCAAAGAGCCTCCTCATGCAGACAAGCCCACTCGCCGAAGAATCATTACCGGATAATATTGCCCAGGCAGAGGCTATGCTTGTTCGCTATGACGCGCTGCTGCAGGCCACACAGGCAACCGTTGTTCAGCTACGCGCCGCAGAAAATCCGCAACACGGTATCTACCATGCTGCGGAAATTCACAAAGCATTACAGCTAAAACACCAGTACACGGTGGAGAGACAATTCGTACAAAACAGACTTGCACGTCTGCGTATGGCAGACACTGCTTAAGCGGCCGTCCCCTACCCGGCCTGAGGCCAGTACCGTTCCATGGATCCCCGCATGCGCACTGCAACCACAGCACCGACAGGTGTCAGAGTCTTCCGAGTGTTGGCATAGCTGCACAAGAACTGGAGTAGCTGCTCTCACAGCATCAAAATCAGGACAATACATCAACAAAAAGCTGTCTTGTTGTGCATATGCTAGGCCAGGCCCACATATACAGCAGCAACAAACATGCGTCCGTTCCACATGGTCCACACGGGGCACCATCCAGCTACATATTCAAAGCTCCTCTGCTCAGGGAGCAGCCGTGCTGTATCAACAGCCTACTCGAAACTGACCGACAAGACGCGGAGTCACTCTCCGCTACTTGCCGGTCATGCTTGGTTCGCAGGTCATCAAGAAAATTTGGCTCCTGCCTTTACAAATCCGGGTGCACTCCGCCTGATGACGGCCTCGTCCACACAAAAAGTCAGGCGAAAATAGCCAGGCATACCAAAGCCCGTGCCTGGTACCGCCAGCACGTTTTCTTCCAACAAGGCACGACAAAATACCACATCGTCGCCACCTGGAGCCTGGGGAAAAAAGTAAAACGCTCCTTTGGGCATGACAAAGTTATATCCTGCGTCTACAAGCACGCGGGCCATGCCATCACGGCGCGCAACGTATTGCCTCACGTCCACCTGTGCATCCAGTGCATGCACCATGATATGCTGTCCGATAACCGGCGGATTAACAAAACCCAATATCCTGTTGGCCAGCGTGAGTGCGTCCATGAGCACCTTGCGGTCTGGCATGCGCGGAGACAAACATATATAGCCAACCCGCTCTCCAGCCAGCGACAAATTTTTGGAAAAACTGCTCACTACAAGGCTGTAGTCATAGAGCGGCAACACACTGGGCACCACAGCACCGTCAAAAGTTAAAAAACGGTATGGCTCATCCGCCACAAGAAATACAGGGCGGCCGTTTTCCACGCTCTTACGTTCCAGCAGCCTAGTCAGTGCAGACAACTCATCAGTCCCATAGACAACACCTGTAGGATTGTTGGGCGAGTTAATGATCACTGCACGGGTTTTTGCCGTACATTGCGCTGCAATGGCGTCCACATCCAAGCCAAAATCATCCGGGCGGCTCTTGGCTACTTTTATCACCCCTTGGTGGTTGGCCACATAAAAGCCATACTCCACAAAAAACGGTGCAATGACGATGACCTCATCCCCAGGTTCCAACACAGCACGAAACAAAGCATTAAGCGCCCCGGCCGCCCCGCACGAAAGCAACAGGTCATCCCCTTTTATTACCACGCCCTGCTCTGCACTAACCCGCGTTGCCAAAGCAGTACGCGCCCAAGCGAATCCACCATTAGGCATATAGCCAAACGCAAAAGGCTTGTGTGCCTCTTTGGCCAGATTATGCAGAGCCTCACCCACAGCAGGTGGGGCAGGCAAATCAGGGTTGCCCAGGCTGAAGTCGCATACAGCGTCTTCGCCGTATTGTTTTTTCAACACCATACCGGCTTCAAACATTTTACGAATCCAGGATGATTGTTCAAGAGAAGTTGCGATATTTGCGGCAATCAACGACATGTCCACCTCATTGTATAGTCATGGCGGACCCGGCACCAATGCACGGTCCGCGTTATACATTTTTCTTCTGGTTCTGGTTAGGCAATGCCTAGCGCATTGTCCAGCCCATCACCAAACATCCCCCCTTGAACCAAACACGCCAGGAAGGTATACTCCAACAATGGGATGGACTAAAGACAAAGGTATGCAGCCCTATGCGGCCATTATCCTTGGTACAGCCCCATGTGATTGGCTTGCCAACGGAGGTATACATGCAGCCTGAACTCACAAAATTTTTTCCATTTCTTCGCTGGCTGCCCACAGTAACACGGCGTACCCTGCGCGCGGATCTGTCTGCGGGCATGACCGGGGCTGTCATTGTCCTGCCTCAAGGGGTAGCATTTGCTACCCTGGCTGGCCTGCCCCCAGAGTACGGCATCTATACCGCTATTGTGCCCACCATCATCGCAGCACTTTTCGGCTCGTCCATGTATCTCGTTTCCGGCCCGACCACAGCCATTTCGTTGGTCATTTTCTCCAATGTCAGCCCATTGGCCACCCCCGGAACAGAAAAGTACATCATGCTCGTACTTGCCCTTACCTTTATGGCAGGACTTTTCCAATTAATCTTGGGACTTGCCAGCTTGGGGTCGGTTATCAACTTTGTTTCGCACTCCGTTCTTACCGGATTTACCACAGGCGCAGCCATTCTCATTGCTGTAGGCCAGCTGGGCGATGCCTTGGGAATTGTCGTGCCCCGTAGCGGATTTTTTCCACACGATGTACTCACCTTGGGGGCCATGCTGCCCCAATTCAACCCTTACGCGCTCCTAATCGCCGTGATAACATTTTGCGTGGCACTGGCGATACGCTTTGTGGATAAACGTCTTCCTGCCATGCTCATTGCCATGGTTGCAGGTGGCGGCATATGCTTTCTGCTTGACGGAACAGCCAAAGGCGTACGCATGGTGAGTGCGCTACACGGTGCTCTACCTGATTTTTCCGTACCGGACTTTGACCCCCAACACCTGAGTGCACTGCTGCCCGGCGCACTGGCCGTGTCTATGCTTGGCCTTGCTGAAGCGGTATCCATTGCCAGGTCTGTCAGCTCGCTTGCGCATCAACGCATCAACAATAACCAGGAATTTATCGGGCAGGGGCTATCCAATGTCATGGGATGTTTTTTTTCCGCGTATGCTTCTTCCGGATCATTCACTCGTACCGGAGTCAACTACGCCGCAGGAGCGCGCACGCCGCTTTCCGCCATTATCTCTGCCCTTTTGTTGATGCTGATCGTACTGCTCATGGGCGGTCTTACGGCGTACTTGCCCTTTCCTGCCATGGCGGGGGTTATCATGCTGGTAGCCTGGAATCTGGCAGATATCAAACAAATACGGCGTATCCTGCGCACAGGCAGCGGCGAGCCACTGATATTCGGAGTAACACTGGCTGTAACCCTCTTTGTCAAGCTGGAGTTTGCCTTGGTTGCCGGGGTGGCCCTATCACTGCTCATCTACCTGCACCGCACCACTCACCCACACTTTATCCCCATGCTCCCTGTCTGCATTAACGGCTACAGACATATAATCCGACGCGAAGCCAGAACTCTGCCTGAATGCCCCCAGCTCAAACTGCTACGCCTTGAGGGCTCACTCTTTTTCGGTGCGGCAGAGCATGTGGCCGAAGAGCTGGAACATATCGTTGCTCACAACCCCGGACAAAAACACCTGCTAATCATTGCCAACGGTATCAACTTCATCGACTACTCGGGTTGCGAGACCATTTTTGAAGAACGAAGACTCTTACAGGCATCTGGTGTCCGGCTGTATATGTGTTCTGCCAACCCCGAGGTGCAGGCATCCATGGATCGCATTGAACACCCAACTCCCATTCCGCTCTTTCCAGGCAAGGCTGAAGCCATAGCCCACATTGTTTCTCAACTGGATCCTGAACAGTGCGCACGCTGTAGTGCACGCGTGTTCCAAGAGTGTGCTCAGCAGCCCGGTAGCAACCCCAAAGAGAACTCCGGCCTTGACTTCCGTTGCGAAGTCACTTAACGAATCGCCTCTTACGTTGCTCATCCGGGGTGGTTATGTTCGAAACGCTTTCCGACAGATTATCGTCGGTATTCAAAAAATTCAGCGGCCAAAAGCGGCTGACCGAAGAAAACGTACAGGAAGGCCTGCGCGAAGTACGTCTTGCCTTGCTCGAAGCTGATGTCAACTTTAAAGTTGTCAAACAGTTTGTCGACCGGGTATGCGAAAAATGCCTCGGCCAAGACGTACTCAAAGGTCTTAATCCCGCACAGCAGGTGGTCAAAATCGTCAATGACGAGCTGACCGAGCTACTGGGTGGAGCAACCACAGCCCTTGATCTACGGGGACGGCAACCATATGTCATAATGATGGTAGGCCTGCAGGGCGCGGGAAAAACGACCTCTGCCGGCAAACTGGCCAACCATCTGCGTAAAAATGGTATGCGCCCCTATCTTGCCCCAGCCGATGTGTACCGTCCCGCGGCCATTGAACAGCTCAAAACGCTGGCTACCCAGCTGGGTATGCCCGTGTATGATTCCGCCCCAGATATGCGGCCTGTGGACATCGCCACCAATGCCATGGCTACCGCAAAAGAGCAGCAATGCAACGTAGTCCTTCTTGATACAGCGGGCCGACTGCATATCGATGAAGTGTTGATGCAAGAGCTGGTAAGCATTAAAGAAGCTGTCTCGCCCCAAGAGATTTTATTCGTGGCAGACGCCATGACCGGCCAAGACGCGGTGACTGTTGCCGAAGCTTTTGACAATGTTCTGGACATCACCGGTGTGGTATTGACCAAGATGGACGGCGATGCCCGGGGCGGTGCAGCTCTGTCCATCAAAAGTGTTACCGGTAAGCCTGTCAAATTCGTGGGCATGGGTGAAAAACTCTCAGACCTTGAGGTCTTTCATCCAGATAGAGTTGCCGGGCGTATTCTGGGCATGGGCGATATGCTCACGCTCATTGAAAAGGCACAGACCACCTTTGAGGAAGAAGAAGCCGAAGAGCTCAGTCGCAAAATGCAGCGTGCTGAGTTTGACTTTGAAGATTTTCGCACCCAGATGCGACGCATGCGCAAACTCGGCTCCTTGGAAGGTATCATGAAACTTATCCCCGGCATGGGTGCCTTACGCGAAAAGCTAGGCGGTATGCAGATGCCGGAAAAAGAGTTGGGCCGTGTTGAAGCCATTATCAACTCCATGACGGCACAAGAAAGACGTCGTCCTGCCCTCATGAATACCAGCCGTAAAGAGCGTATCGCCAAAGGGGCTGGCGTTGCGGTGCAAGAAGTGGACAAGCTTTTGAGTAATTTTGAGGGCATGCGCCGCATGATGAAACAGGTCATGGGTGGCGGCAAAAAGAAAAAAGGCAAAATGCCCAAATTGCCTGGGATGGGAGGTGCTCCGGCACTG
Organism: uncultured Desulfovibrionaceae bacterium; assembly: GCA_964593925.1. Taxonomy (GTDB): domain Bacteria; phylum Desulfobacterota; class Desulfovibrionia; order Desulfovibrionales; family Desulfovibrionaceae; genus Oleidesulfovibrio. Next base: position 16,558 of record CAZQKM010000015.1, read on the forward strand.
GATGCCATGCCTGGCATGGGTATACCCGGCATGGATGCCTTGCCGGGAATGGGGGCCACGCATGCCCCCCCTCCTGACCATAGTGCCCTGAAAAAAAAGCGTGATCAGCGCAAAAAAGAAAAAAAGAAAAAGCAGCAAGGTAGAAAAAAACGTTAATTTTGCCTCCCGCAAGGGGTGTCCCCTTGCGATTTGTCGCAAATACCATATCATACGTACAACAAAATGGGAGAATATCATTATGGCTGTTAAGCTCAGACTGACCCGTATGGGTAATAAAAAACGTGCATTTTATCGTATTATTGCCATTGACTCCAGCGCACGCCGCGAAGGTCGCCCCTTGGAATACCTTGGTTACTATAACCCCATGGTACAACCCGCTGAAGTCAAAGTGGATACTGCAAAGGTGCAAAAATGGCTTGATCGCGGTGCCAAAGCCACAGATACCGTACGGGCTCTGCTGAAGACACACGCAAACTAACCCTGGAGGCCATCTGGCCCTCCGTGCAGGTAGTGCCTTTGGGCTGACAAACCTGTGGGAGCACCCTGGAGGTGAGGCATGTTAAGAGAACTTGTGGAATACATTGCCAAATCACTCGTGGATAAGCCCGAAGAGGTTGTAGTCACCGAGGTGGAAGGAGAGCAGACCACTGTGCTGGAGCTCAAGGTGGCCAAAGAGGATCTGGGTAAGGTCATCGGTAGGCAGGGGCGCACAGCCCGCGCCATTCGTACCACCCTTGGTGCTGCTTCCACCAAGCTGAAAAAACGTTCTGTTCTGGAAATTCTGGAATAGCGCCTTTTGCATGTATACACAGATACACGGCAGATGGATACATACGTTCAGATCGGCCTGATCACCAGACCGCATGGGCTTCGGGGGGAAGTCTGCGTTATTTCATACGCGGATTCCCCTTTTCTCATGCAGGGGCAAATTTTTTTGCAGGCACCGGGCGGCCCCTGCGTGCCCTACACAGTGCAAGGAACACGTCGCCATCGTGGTGTAGACTTGTTGCTACTTGAGGGCGTGTTAGACAGAACCGCGGCGGAAAAATTGCGCCAACACAAGGTTTGTGTCCCCCGGCAGATGCTGCCCCCCCTTGATACTGACGAGCTATACATGGAAGACCTGCTCGGAGCTACAGTCATACTGCACGAAGAAAATAGCCTGCTGGGAACCTTGCACGGCTTTCAAAGCCCTACTCCGGAACAGGAAATATGGGTCATACGTACTCCTGACGGCAAAGAAGTACTTTTTCCCGCTGTGGAAGAGTTTATCAACAACGTCGACCTTGACACCAGAAGTATACGTATCAGCCCGCCGCCTGGCCTGCTTGATATCTATCTTTCCGACACATAGTAGCGCGCTATACATGGCGCGTGTTTCTCGGCCATAAAGGGCGCCTGCATGCATGTTACCATTGTCACACTGTTTCCCGAATATTTTGACTCACCGCTTGCGTGCGGCCTCATGGGCAAAGCCCGCCAGACAGGCTTGGTCACAATAGATTTTGTCAATCCTCGGGATTTTGCCACGGACAGACATCATACCGTGGACGACCGACCTTATGGAGGCGGTCCGGGCATGGTCATGTTGCCTGGCCCTTTGAGCAAGGCGTTGCGCGCCATTACGTCCCCCGGTCGCATGCTGAGCATGACACCGGGTGGAACGCCTTTTTCGCAAACCATGGCGCGCGGCCTTGCGCAAGAAAAACGCCTTGTGCTCGTGTGCGGCCGCTACGAAGGCATGGATGCCCGCCTTGAGTCGATATTTCCTCTAGAGCCCATCTGTATGGGAGACTTTGTGCTTAATGGAGGTGAAACAGCGGCCATGGCCCTTTTAGAGGCCACCCTTCGCCTGATACCAGGCTATATGGGGCACCATGAATCTGGACACGAAGAGAGTTTTTCCTCAGGGCTTTTGGAATACCCGCATTACACAAGGCCCGAGGTATTTGAAGGCCATCCCGTGCCCGCCATATTACGTTCAGGTGATCACAGACGCATTGCCGCATGGCGTAAAGCCCAGGCCTTGCACAATACCTTGCAACACAGGCCAGACCTGCTCCATCACGCAGAACTTGATGCCCATGATTTTGAAATACTAAAAAAAATCCCTCAAGAACGGCCCGGCCGCAACTTGTACTGTGCACTTGTCCATTATCCTGTTGTAAATAAAGAACATAAATCTGTGGCTGTTTCTTTGACAAATCTTGATATCCACGATATAGCTCGCTGTTCGTGCACATATGGTCTTGGTGGATATTATATTACCACCCCCATAGAAGATCAGCAGCGTCTACTTGATGCTTTGCTCCGTCACTGGACCGAGGGAGCAGGGGCAAAAGTCAACCCCGACAGGGCCATGGCTTTGCGTCTTGTACGTGGGGTTTCCAGCATTGAGGAAGCCATGGCCAGCATTGAACAACGAACAGGCCAACCCCCTGTGGTCATCGCCACCAGCGCTCGTGGCCCAGGTGATACCGGCTTTGCCTCCGTTGCCAATATGTTGCGCGAAAAACCGGTGCTTCTACTCTTTGGCACGGCCCACGGACTGGCTCCGGCAGCGCTGGAACTTTGTGACGGCGTGCTCCGGCCTTTACGGGCTTTTGGCGAGTACAACCACCTTTCGGTACGCACTGCAGCCGCCGTTATTGTGGACAGGATACTGGGTGATACACTGTAGATGCGTCGCCCATGCGGATACATCAGCACGCACATGCCCTGTTGCGGATAAATCAGGTTCCAAAGGGGACACCACTATGAACATCATCAAAAAAATCGAACGCGAACAAATGCGCCTGGACCATCCTAAATTCAAGTCCGGCGATAACGTCAAAGTACACATGCGCATCATCGAAGGCGAAAAAGAGCGTATCCAGGTCTTTCATGGCAATGTGATCCGCATCAGCCGTGGCACTGCCAACGCCAGTTTTACTGTGCGTAAAATTTCCAACGGTGTGGGCGTGGAACGCATCTTTCCCATGCACTCCCCGTTCATCGACCACATTGAAGTCGTGCAACAGGGCCGCGTACGTCGCAGCCGCCTGTACTACCTGCGTAACCTCAAGGGTAAAGCTGCACGCATCAAACCCCTGAAGACTTGGTAAATACGGAGTACACAAAAGGGGCCAATGGCCCCTTTTGTTTCCTGTTTTACCTAACGCGGTATGAGAGCCCGCCTTCTTTGCGACGTAGGCTCCCGTATGGGGGTAGCTTCTCGTTCGTTGGTTGACACTGCGAATTCGCAGGTTATTTCCCAGCCGCCGGATGATATTGCCTACCCAGTCTTTTTTGCCGGCCTCGACGAAGCCGGGCGTGGCTGCCTGGCTGGTCCGGTGGTTGCCGCCGCAGTAATTCTGCCTCCTTGCGTAGAGCATAGCACAGCCTCAAATCCTGTGGCCACAAGTCTCTGCTTGCACGCGCCTTTGCTCTCTCACCTTCTAGCCGGCCCTCTGGCTGGGCTGACCGACTCAAAACAGCTTACGGAAAAGCGTCGTCTTACCCTTGAGCCAGTCATTAAGACCTACGCGCCCCGTTGGGGTATAGGCGTGGTCTGGCCGTGGGATATAGACCGTATCAACATCTTGCAGGCAACCTACGTCGCCATGGGGCGTGCATTGGCGCACATGCGATGCGGCACAGCGTTTAACTCATGCGCGCCTGTACCTGAGCATCCTGTATTTTTGGCCGTGGATGGCAACAAAACCATCCCTCACACCACCCTTTCCACCGTAGCCGGTTTTTGCGTACCACAAGCGGCAATCATTGGCGGTGATGGTTCCATCATGGCCATTTCTGCAGCATCCGTACTGGCAAAAACCTTTCGGGACAGGCTCATGATTGCGCTGGACAAGCGTTATCCAGGATATGGGTTTGCACAACACAAGGGTTATGGCACAAAGGTACACAAAAATGCCCTCAAACAGTTAGGTCCCTGCCGCATGCACCGCCATACCTTTGCGGGTGTAGGCCCCATAAAGGCCAAAGTAGGCCAGGGACAACACACCCTATGGTAACGCCCCCCTCTATACCTCCTCCCGGCATAAAAGCCCCGCACCTTGGGGCAGGGGTACTCGGCGAAGAAGCCGCAGCTGCCTATCTTACTGCCAAGGGTCTCTCGATCATCGCACGTAACTGGCGCAAAAAATGGTTGGAAATTGATATCATAGCACGTCATAACGCCACCATTGTCTTTGTGGAGGTAAAAACCCGCCATAACGCAGGTCTGACCATGCCCCATGAGGCCCTGACCCCAAAAAAACAACAATGCCTGATCAAAGCCACTACCACTTGGCTTGGTGAACAGGACCTGTGGCACCTGCCCTGCCGATTTGATCTGGTTTGTATATCGGGCAAAACAGATATACATTCGCTCTCACAGCTTAGCCTGGTGCAAGTCCGCAAATCAGCGGCTAGACAGGGTGCTGCTGCTCGCAGGTCAGACCAAGCCACACAATTGGCAACACCGTGGGCAGCACGCTTTTTACAACGGGCAATGCGCAATATCGAAACAAAAATGCGCTGTAACGTGCGAGCATACCCCTTTAGCGTGGAGCACATTCCCCATGCCTTTACATTCTCCGAGCCTCTGGGTAGTAGCCACACCGCTTGGCAACCTTGGTGATCTCTCTCCCCGCGCCTGTGAAGTACTGGCACGGGCAGATCTGATCCTTGCCGAAGATACACGCCGTACTGCCAATCTGCTGCGGAGCGCAGGTATAACCAACCGCCTGCAAAGCTGCCACGAGCATAATGAGGCAGAGCGTATTCCCCAACTGCTCGACGCCATGCGTCAGGGGCGTATACTCGCACTGGTCTCCGACGCGGGCACACCCCTTTTTTCCGACCCTGGGTACCGGCTGGTACGCGCAGCTCGTAAGGCCGGCCTTGCAGTATCTGCCGTGCCAGGGCCCTCTGCCCCTCTATGCGCCCTGGCAGCCAGCGGAATATCTCCACAACCATTTGTTTTTATAGGTTTTTTGCCAAGAAAACGAGCTGAACAGCAAGCCTGCCTTGAAGCCTTTGCCCATACCCCTGCCACCCTTATCTTCTTTGAACGTAAAAACAGGCTATCTACCACTCTCCAAACTGCATACGCCGTGCTTGGGTCCCGCGAGGTATGTATCGCAAGAGAATTGACCAAGTCCCACGAGGAGTTTATCCTTTGCCGTCTTGAAGAGTTTGATTCCCTACCCGCGCAATTGCCGGGGGAAATAACCGTGGTGGTAGGTCCACCTCAGCCGGGACATGCCTTGGATGCCTGCGAAGTGCGCGCTCTTCTAAACGAAGAGTTGCGTCTTGGTGGCAAACCGCGAGAAGTGGCACGCCGCGTTGCGGACCACGCCCCTGGCTGGAGCGTGAAGGATGTGTATGAAGTGTTAAAGGATATGCGGTCCTGAACATGCCTTTGAATGCACGGATTCTCTTCCGTTGCTTTCTGCGTACCTATACCGTGGGAGCAGCGTTTAATACGCGGGGTATGCAAAACATCGGGCTGGCCCATGCCATGGAGCCAGGTCTTGCGACGTTATATCCATTGCTTGCCGCGCGCCGCGAAGCACGTCGTCGCTATATCCGGCATTATAATACCCATCCCTTCTGGACACCGCTTTTGGTGGGAACATTTCTGTCATTGGAATCAAACATTGCCGCAGGCACCCTCAGCCCGCAAGTACTGCTGCATATCAAGGACACAACCACGTACACACTGTCGGCTCTTGGAGACTCTTTTTTTAGCGGTAGCATACTGGTATCGTGGGTTCTGGCCACCTGCTGCTTGCTGGCCGCGGGTATGCCACACAGTGCCGTGGTGTTAGGAGCAACTCTGTTTGCCATGTTACAACTATTCAAATTGTGTTCTTTCATAGCCGGATTACGCGAAGGCCTGCAGATATTGGTCAGGCTCAAACGCTGGGATCTGATCAATTGGGCCGAACGCCTGAAAGCCGTAAATGCCATACTCGCCGGCATATTTTTGTGGCAGGTGTTTCCCGCCCGTGACGAACCGACAGCTTGGACAGCAGCCTGTGCGGCACTTGCCGTGCTGGCTGTACTCGTAGCACGTTTTCATGTCTCACGCGTACTGTTGCTGTACACGCTGGTAGCCCTTATACTGGCGCTGCCTTTTATTGACTGATACTTTTTCCCGGGATTACCCGTAAAATAAAAAAAGCCACGGCGTAGTGCCATATTATACGCCTTTTGTTTAGAGGAGCCTCTCCCGTGCAGGAAGAGATCTGCGAAATCGAAAACTGCCTCAGCCTTGTGGTGCGTGTGGCGAACAGGCAGGGCCTACATGCTCGGCCTGCCGCGCGCTTGGTGCGCGAAGCATCGCGCTTTGCATCAGAAATACTGCTGGTCAACGGTGCGACAAAGGCAAACGCCAAGTCCATCCTTGACATTTTGTCTCTGGCCGCAGCACACGGTACGTCACTAGAGTTGCAGGCCAGTGGATCTGATGCCCACGAAGCGCTCCTACATCTGGCAGATATCTTTGCCAACCACTTGTAAGAGGACTCTTAAATGGCGCGTCTCATTCTGCATGGCATCCCCGTTTCACCCGGTATTTCCATAGGCAAAGCATTTTTCCCCTGGCATCGCCACATCAGCACTCTACCCCGAGGTATTGTGGCTCCCGGCGCGGCATCCAGTGAAGCTGAACGATTGGCCGATGCCGCCAAAGAAGTACAGCGGGACCTGGCAAGCGCACGCGAACGCGTGCCCGAAGAACTAAAAGACCATGCAGCCATTATTGATTCACACCTGCTTATTGCTGCTGACCCCAAACTGCTTGCAGATGCCAGACGACGTATTATTGAACAGAACATAACGGCAGAATGGGCCTTGGAACAAGCCGTGGAAGCTGTGGCCTTGGCCTTCAGCAATGTTGATGATGCCTATATCCGCGAACGGGTGCAGGATGTATGGATGGTGGCCGAGCGTATCCAAAAACGCCTTATGGGTGCCACGCACCGTTCCGAACTGCCAGTGCAGGAACGCATGGTGCTTATGGCTCATGACTTAAGCCCGGCAGATACCATAGGGTTGCCCCTTGACAAAATCATGTCCTTTGCCATTAGCGAGGGGGGTAAAACAGGGCACACAGGCATTCTTGCGCGTAGTATGCTTATCCCCGCCGTAGTAGGCGTCACCAACCTGGAACAAAGTGTCAACAACGGTGACCTTGTTATTGTAGATGCGCTACGGGGAGTGGTCATTGTTGACCCCGACGAGGACGAGCTGGCAGACTACACAGACCTCAAGTTCCAGTTTGAAGCATACCAGAAGGCTGTACACCGTGAATGCCGTCTGCCAGCGGAAACCGAAGACGGTTACCGCATGGAAGTAGAAGCCAACATCAAAACTGCCGAAGAAGTTTCACAGGTCCTAGACAGCGGCGGCGAGGGGGTAGGTCTTTACCGCACAGAGTACACCTACCTCAGCAGCCCCGCTTTGCCCACAGAAGAGCAGCTCTATGAAGAATATGCCGAGCTTGCTTCAATCATGGCTCCAGCCAAGGTTACCTTTCGTACACTGGACGTAGGCGCCGACAAAATGCTCTCTGAACAAAACGCCATGGAAGAAACCAACCCCGCACTGGGTTTGCGGGGCATCCGTTACTGCCTGCACAATATCCAACTGTTCAAAGTACAAATCCGGGCCATTCTGCGCGCCGGTGTACACGGTAACGTGTCACTCATGCTGCCCATGATTTCCGGCTTGCAGGAACTAAGACAAGCTAAACAGATTATCAACGAAGTGCGCATGGAGCTGGACCGGGTGCGCCTGCCCTATGACCGAAATATGTCAGTGGGCATCATGATCGAGCTGCCCTCTGCCGTACTGACCGCGGACTCACTGACCCAAGAAGTAGATTTTTTCAGCATCGGTACCAATGACCTAATTCAATACTCGCTAGGCATTGACCGCGGCAACAAGCACGTGTCATATTTATACCAGCCTTTGCACCCGGCCATTGTACGTTCCATCAAGTTTGTGGTAGACGCCGCACACAGAGCCGGTATTGCCGTATCAGTATGCGGCGAGGTAGCCTCGGACCCTTACTGTATCCCCATATTGTTGGGCATGCAGATTGACGCTATCTCTTTGTCACCACAAGCCATTCCCGGTATCAAGCGCATCATTCGCAGTACAAATATGGAAGAGTGCAAGATACTGCTCAACGAAGTGCTGCGCACAACCACAGTGGCTCGTGCCAACCGTATTGTACGAGATACCATTTTTAAACAGTTTCCCGAAGAAGTTACCTTTTATGCTTCGCTTATTGAGAGTGACCGATAATATGGGAACATTCCCCCCAAGGCACACTCCGGAAATACAATGATGACCAGAAAAAAAAACTCCTCCTCTCTTATCGCGCAAAATAGAAAAGCACGCCACCTGTACGAACTGCTCGATTTCTTTGAAGCAGGCATCGCACTCATGGGGGTCGAGGTCAAAAGTCTGCGGGCAGGGCAGGTCTCTTTTGGCGACAGCTATGTACAAATCCACAACAACGAGGCATGGCTTGTGGGCATGCATATAGCTCCCTACGCCAACGCCGGATATGTACAGCTTGCTGCCGATCGTAATCGCAAGCTTTTGCTGCACGCGCGTGAGATCAGTGCATTGCGTGCCCTTGTTGAACAAAAAGGACTCACTGTGGTGCCTATGCGGCTGTATTTTAAAAACTCACGAGTTAAGCTGGAAATCGCAGTGGGACGCGGTAAAAAGCTACACGATAAGCGACATGATATCAAACAGCGCGACGTGGAACGAGAAACACGCCGGGAACTGCGGCGCGCCTGAGCGTAAGCTTGCCAAGCTGCACAAAAAGGGGTCTAGTATCCGATATTTTTCTGTCATCCGCGTATAACTCACCGAGTTCTCAGTATGTCCTCCACCACTGACAGGCACCAGCGTTTTCTTACTGAACTGTTTCCCCACGGCCACTGCCTGTTCCGGCCAGAGGAAACGCTTGTCTTTGGCTGTGACGCCAGCCGCTTGAGTGCCCCGCCCATGGCTGTTGTCCGTCCTCAAAGCCGTGACCAAATAGCTGAATTATTGCGGTATGCCGAGCTTGAAGGCATACCCATCTACCCAAGGGCACGAGGTACCAATGTGGTGGGTGCCTGTGTCCCCACACGACCAGCTGCCAAGCAACACGCCCCGTGTGGCATTGTGGTCTCTACACTGCTCCTAAATGCCATTCTGGATATCTCGCCAGACGACTTTGTGGCTGTCGTGCAACCTGGTGTCATTACACGAGATCTGCAACAACAGGCAGAGAGTTTAGGCTTGTTTTACCCGCCTGATCCGGCAAGCCTGAACATATCCACCATTGGTGGTAATGTGGCCACATGCGCCGGTGGTATGCGGGCCCTCAAATACGGTGTCACCCGAGAATACGTGCTGGGCCTGGAAGCAGTATTACCCGGCGGAAACATCATACACTGCGGCGGACGCTGCCACAAAAATGTCGTGGGGCTTGACCTGGTACGCCTCATGGCTGGTAGTGAAGGCACCTTAGGCATTCTTACTGAAGTGACGCTCAAACTGCTGCCCAAGCCCCAAGCCACGGCAACACTGCTGGCGGGTTTTGCGGATATGCGCCAGGCCATTGCTGCCGTGCAGGGAGTGTTTCGTGCCGGCATGTTACCCGCGGCCCTTGAATTCATGGGGCCAGAAACGCTGGACTGCCTTGCCCTGTTGCAAACTCCACCTTGGCCGTCCCAGATACGTGCCGTACTGCTTTTTCGCCTAGATGGTGCCTGCGATATCCTAGCCCAAGAGCAAGCCAGGCTCGAAAACATCCTGCATGCGTCCAGGAACCACGCCCCCCTGTGGCAAACAGGCGGTAGTGGCTCCGCAGAAGAGCCCCTGTGGGATATACGGCGCAGCATCAACACGGCATCCTATATGACGGCCCCGGATAAAATCAGCGATGACGTCACCGTACCTCGCGGTGCACTGCTGCCCGCCCTGGACCACATCAACGCCGTGGCCAAGCAATATGGCTTGACTATTCTGACATTCGGCCACGTAGGCGATGGCAATATCCATGTAAATATCATGCACGACGCCACAGTAGACAACGCGCGTAAAAATGCGCAAGATGCCAAAAAGGATATTAGAAAAGCTGTACTGGACCTCAACGGCGTCCTGTCCGGCGAACACGGCGTAGGGTTGACCAAGATGCCCTATGTAGACAGCCAGCTCTCCCACAAGGAACGTGCACTCATGCACGGTATAAAAACCGTGTTTGATCCCGCTCATATCATGAACCCCGGCAAGGCATATTAGCCACCGGGCAGGTACAGGAGTTTCCATGTCCACGCACAGCCAGAGCAACCCGCCAGGCACGTTCTGCTTGCGCGTTATATCAGCCCTGCCGTTTTGTAATATACTCCCCAAAACCATAGCATGCTGTTGCCCGGCACCCTCCTCTTATAGCTATGCAGAGTAGCCCTGCTACAAAAATGTGTATTCTATGTGGACGCTGTCTGGATGTCTGCCCGGTATTCCTTGCCTCCGGCAAAGAGGAGCTTTCGCCCAAGGCAAAACACACGCTCTTGCAGGCATTGCAAACAGATATCTTGCCGGATAGCTTGGCCGCACGCCAACTGGCGGACTTGTGTGTTTCGTGTGGCCGGTGTGCCCGGATCTGTCGCCAGGGGCTTTCTGTGCCCCGTGCACTAAGCACTCTCCGTGCCCGGCATCCCTCATGGGCAGGTTTTTTGTGGCAACGGTGGATTACCCATGGTGCGTTTTTGTGGCCCTCTCTCGCATCACTGGCCCGTATGGCTCCAGATACGCTTCCCATCCCGGACCTGCTACGCCGCATGTTGCATGCGGGCATGACCATGCGCCAAGTACCAGCTGAACCTTGGTTCCAGATCACAAAAAATAACACACCGCAAAAAAAAACCGCCCTAATCTTTGCGGGCTGTACAGCCACGTATATCCGCCCCCACTGGCGCACAAAAGCAGAAAAACTGCTGCATATGCTGGGTTACGCCTCTCCTGCCAAACCCTCTTTTATCTGTTGCGGCCAGACACTGGAACACGCAGGCCTGTGCCAAACTGCGCATGAAGCCCGTCAGCGCAATGTGCAGCAATGGCGCAAGGCGGGCAAGCCTATGCTCATCACTACCTGTGCCAGCTGTACCTATGGCCTGCAAAGCTATGCACAAGACAAGGCACTGTGGCATCACACAGATTCTATAGCACAATGGCTGGATTCCCTAGTACCGCTCTGCGACCTCCTGATAGGCTGTGATGTCCGCCCGCTGCCCCATGCTCCTCTGGCCTTGCACTATCACCAGCCGTGCCACGCTCCAGTGGCGGTTGATCCAGATAAGACACTGCTGACCCGACTTGCCGCAGCGCTGCCTCCCACATCAGCGGATACCACACATCCCAAGCGTATGTTTACAAGCACACGCAACTGTTGCGGCATGGGCGGCAGTATGCAGATCATAGCCCCTCAATTGTGTCAGGAGGTCAATACAGCCTGCTGGAAGGCCCTGGATAAGCTCACCGCCCCTACATCGCAAGAGTGTAGCAGTACAAACTCGCAGAGCATAGTCACAGGCTGCTCTGCCTGCACACTGCAACTTGCCCACACGGCCCCATCCAGCACCGAGGTATACCACTGGCTTGATATCATCCAGCCAAGGGGATAACCCCTCACTACTTGTCTCCCCTGGCGGGCAGCCAACATGTCCCAACAGTCGCCGGGGTTACGGTCACCTGTTTTTGTACCAGATACGCGGCCATACCAGTGGTTGACGTTGCCTGTTGCGCTCTTATGTTATTTGGATTAGCAACGAGGATACCATATCGCCGCAGCACACGCGGCCTAACACTACCAGGAACACAACACAGCACGTTTTTGTAGCGATATCTGTAAAAACGACCGTATTCCATGGCATGTACGTTCTGCACATACACCCGAAGCCGGCAGTATGTCATAAACGCAAAACTAACAAAACGCATATCCATGCGCCCATGATACCTCTCCCGGAGAAATGAATGCTTGGCTCCATCGTAAAAAAAATTTTTGGTTCACAAAATGACCGCTATATCAAATCACTGCATACGCAGCTTGCACAGATTAATGCCTTGGAAGCCACAATGGGTGCCATGCCGGACGAGGCCTTCCCTGTCCGCATGGCCGAGTTACGCACACAGATAACTCAAGGGGCCACAACAAATTCTGTTCTACCCGAAGTTTTTGCCATGGTACGTGAAGCAGGCAGACGCACACTGAACATGCGCCACTATGATGTCCAAATGATTGGCGGCATGGCCCTGCATTACGGGAAAATTGCAGAAATGCGCACCGGTGAAGGTAAAACTCTGGTGGCAACTCTGCCTGCTGCGCTCAACGCCCTTACCGGCAAAGGTGTGCACTTGGTCACGGTAAACGATTACCTTGCTCGACGTGATGCCGACTGGATGAGCGTGCTCTACAGTTTCCTGGGCCTTGATGTGGGTGTCATTGTACATGGCTTGACCGATGAAGAGCGTCGCTTGGCCTATGCTGCGGATATTACATACGGCACCAACAATGAGTTCGGCTTTGACTACCTGCGCGATAACATGAAATTTTATAAAGAGCAGCTAGTACAACGCGCCCACCACTTTGCCATTGTGGACGAAGTAGACTCCATTCTCATTGATGAAGCGCGTACCCCCCTGATCATTTCCGGCCCGTCCGAAGAATCCACAGGCTTGTACCGCCGCATCAACGACATCATTCCACGCTTGCAACGTGACACTCACTATACTGTGGATGAAAAAGCTCGCACCGCCGCGCTCACTGATGACGGCGTGCAAGAAGCAGAAAAAACACTGGGCCTCGACAACCTGTATGACCCGCAGAACATCTCGTTTCAACATCATATCCTGCAGGCACTCAAAGCATACAGCCTATTTACCCGGGATGTAGACTATATCATCCAGGACGAACAAGTCGTCATTGTGGACGAGTTCACCGGTCGCCCCATGCCGGGTCGCCGTTTTTCAGATGGCCTTCACCAGGCTTTGGAGGCCAAAGAAGGGGTCAAGGTTGAGGCAGAAAACCAGACACTCGCTTCCGTCACCTTCCAAAACTATTTTCGTATGTATGAAAAGCTGGCAGGTATGACCGGCACTGCGGATACCGAAGCCGTGGAATTTCAACAAATTTATGCCTTGGAAGTGGTTAGTATACCTACCAACAAGGCCATGATCCGCAAAGACAGGCCAGATGCCATTTACAGAACACGTGCCGAAAAGTTTAACGCCATTGTCGACGAAATTGTCCGCCTACACAAAAAAGGCCAACCTGTCTTGGTGGGCACCATCTCCATTGAGATATCAGAGCGTATCGCCGAACGGCTTAAAAAACGGGGTGTGCCGCATAACGTTCTGAACGCCAAACAGTTTGAAAGAGAAGCAGAAATCGTGGCCGAAGCCGGTCAGGCGGGCAAAGTTACCATTGCCACCAACATGGCCGGTCGTGGTACAGACATCGTGCTGGGTAACGGCGTTCCCGAATTAGGTGGCCTATATATCCTGGGCACTGAACGCCATGAATCACGTCGTATTGACAACCAGCTGCGTGGCCGCTCAGGCCGCCAGGGTGATCCTGGCGAATCACGTTTTTTCCTCTCTCTGGAAGATGACCTACTGCGCCTTTTCGGCTCGGACCGTATCGCAGGCCTTATGGAAAAACTCGGCATGGAAGAAGGAGAATCCATTGAAAACAAAATGGTTTCTCGCGCCATCGAAAACGCGCAAAAACGTGTGGAAGGGCATAACTTTGAAATCCGCAAGACCTTGCTGGATTATGACAATGTAATGAACCAACAACGCGAGGTGATCTATACCCTACGCCGCGACAGTATGCTGGAAGAAGACCTCGAACCCACCATCCACGAATTTCTCACAGATATCATCGACGATATCTTTGCGCCTTTGGAACAAGCCAAAGGCAAGGAAATGGATAAGGAAACATGCGCTACCTTTGCCGGACGTCTTGAAGAAACCTTTTTTCTCTCTCGCGTATATCCAGAACTTGCTCCCCAAAGTGACGATTCCCCCACAAGCACGACTGTCCTACCCACCGCAGCAGAGGCACAACAGGCTGTAGAAAATATTCTTGAAGCTCTGAAAGAAAACGCAGGCCCAGTATACAAGGATATCCTGCGGTATTTCCTGCTGGAAGAACTGGACCGTAACTGGAAAGAGCATCTGCTGAACATGGACCACCTGCGCGACGGTATCGGTCTGCGCGGTTATGGCCAGCGAGACCCCAAACAAGAGTACAAGCGTGAAGGCTTTGCCCTGTTTCAGGATATGCTCTGGAATATCAAGGAGAGTGTATTCCGCGCCTTGACGCGTCTGCGCTTGCAGCGAGCAGCCACTGCTGCCCCCCAAGAAGGAGATCTACAAGAAACAGATGCAACAGCATTACGCCATAAAGAGCACTCCTCCGACCTGTCTTACTCTGGCGGCGAGGCAGATACCCCAAAAACGCCCACACGTCGTGCCTCCCCCAAAATAGGTCGTAATGATACCTGCCCCTGTGGTAGCGGAAAAAAATACAAAAAATGCTGCGGTGCCTAAAGGCAGTGAATCATCCGTCACAGCGGTATCCGGAGACATACCATGAGCAGTATACAAGGGTTTTCATTTGCCACATTGCGTGCCGGCTTCAAAGCCTCTGACAAGCCTGATCTTGGCCTTATCTACAGTCAGTACCCCGCAACAGTGGCCGGAGTATTTACAACCAACGTGTTCAAAGCAGCGCCCGTGCTTGTAGCCATGGAAACCGTGGCCACAGGTACGGCTAGGGCCGTTGTCATCAACTCTGGGCAGGCCAATGCCTGTACAGGAAAACAAGGGCTTGCCAACTGTAGAGAGACACTGCGCATGTTGTCAGAGGCCACGGGTATTGCTGCGGAGCATATCATACCGGCTTCCACAGGCATCATTGGCCAGCATTTGCAAATGGATTTGTGGCAACAGGCCGTGCCACGTCTTGCAGAGGGACTGGGCCAAGCCACACTGGATGACTTTGCCCGTGCCATAATGACCACGGACAGTTTTCCCAAAGCTGTAACAGCCAAACTTGCTCTACGCGGCGGTACAGTACGGCTTGCAGGCGTATGCAAGGGGGCCGGCATGATCTGCCCCAATATGGCCACCATGCTGGCTGTCGTGTTATGTGATGCCCATGTGCCGTACCATGCCTGGCAAACCATGTTCCACAACGCTGTTAACCTCTCCTTCAATCGGGTCAGCGTAGATGGCGATACCTCAACCAATGATACCGTACTCGGTCTTGCCAACGGCGCGTCAGGTGTCAGCGTAGCCTCTGATGAGCTGCCAGCACTCCAAAAAGCCGTGACCCAAATCATGGAGGACCTTGCCTACATGCTGGTGCAAGACGGCGAAGGGGCCACCAAGGTGCTGCACATTACCGTACAGGGCGCGGCTGATGACAGCCACGCAGAAAAAGCCGCCCGTACAGTGGGCCACTCACAACTGGTAAAAACCGCATTTTATGGTCAAGATGCCAACTGGGGACGCATTGTGGCAGCCTTGGGGCGTTCTGGTGCACAGTTTTCTCCGGATGACGTCAGTATCACCATCAACGGCGTATCCTTATTTACCCATGGTGCCCCAACTGACATTGACGGTGATGCCCTGCTCAAAGAGCCGCTTGCACAACAGGATATATACCTAAAAATCACCCTTGGGGCGGGAGACGGAGCATACACCTTGTTGGCCTCAGACCTATCACACGAGTATGTCAGCATCAATGCCGACTACCGTACTTAGCGCTGGTTCCCATCCCCTACCTGCTTATGGCAAAAGGCATGGCAAAAAAAATGGATGCGCTTGACACTCCTGTGTCTATTTTGTAAGTACAAATCCTTGCATGTGTACGCCCTATGGTACAAAATATGTTTTATATGCAGGTAATTGGTGAGGTGTCCGAGCTGGCCGAAGGAGCTCGCCTGCTAAGCGAGTAACGGATGTAGAGTCCGTTCGAGAGTTCAAATCTCTCCCTCACCGCCATATTTTAAGGGTTCAGAAAAAATTCTGAACCCTGTTTTTTTTACGCTCCAAAATGTTTGTGGAGTGATTTTTTTGAAAACACTCTACGGATAGATATCAGCGAACGGAGCACTATATAAAAGTCAAAAACCTCAAATATGGTCAAAAAACAAATCCGACATTTCAACTACGAAACCTACAGGCCTACTAGCAAACATGTTTACAAAGCAAAAACCCCTGACAACCTAATAGGTTACCAAGGGTTTTTGACACTATGGGTGGAGGCATTTTTTTAAAAAGGCACATCGTCCATACCACTGACTTCTGAAGGAAATGCCGGCCCCATATCACCGGGATCGCCTTCCATGGGAGGCCCTTGGTTACCACGCTGCTGTCCCTGCTGAAAAGAACGGCGTTCTCCACCTTGGGCCTGAGCCCCTGGGCCATCGCCACGCCGATCAAGAAACTGCACACGTAGTCCTTTAATTTCAGTGGTATACCTGTTCTGCCCTTGCTGGTCCTGCCATTGTCTTGTTTGCAAACTCCCTTCCACAAAAACCATGCTGCCTTTGGAAAGATAGTTGGCACAATTTTCGGCCTGCCTTTGAAAAACCACGACTGTGTGCCATTCTGTAGCTTCTTGGCGGTTGCCATCCCTGTCTGTATACGTTTCGCTGGTAGCGATACGCATACGCGCCACAGGCGTGCCGGACTGGGAGTATTTCATTTCAGGATCAGCTCCCAATCTACCGATAAGCATCACTTTATTAAGCGACATGCAGCGACTCCTTTCTATATCTTTACGCCTGTCTATGCTGTTACGAGCTTTTGTTCAAGCTCTGCAAGCGCCTCTTCCAGTTGGTTGGTCAACCTGTTTGCCTGTGTGGGGTCCCAATTGCCAAGAGCTTCTTCCAGCAATCGCACAAGGTTTACCACACCAGCCACACCGGCCTCCAACAGAGTTTTAGTCTGTGCATCCCACGGCACAAAACGACATCCGTCATCCAAACCGCGTACAAGCTCAAGCACACCACACGGGGCTGCCGGATGCTGGCTGGCATCACCCCATACCAAGGCATGTAGGTTCGGCCATGCTTCTTTGACCTCATCCGGATCAAAAGTATAGGCCATTACCCTCACTTGCAGCACTTTTCCCACTAGTATTCCTTCTCTTTCCACTCGGTATGCACGCGTCTGACAACGTCTTCAATAACCTCGACCTGGTCAGACTCGCACACGCCAATGAGGGGCTGCCCTGCATCCACATTTTCATTATGCTGAAAATATACCGTGTAGATAACCCCTTCAGGCCCTTCATAGTGCAACGGAGTTTCCCGCTTCATGCGCGACATGATAAATAGCTCCATACCATTTTGCACTTTGATGGCCTGTGGACCGGATATCTTCACTTTTTTGTCCGCTTCTGGAGTAAAATAATACTTGGCACGTTCTGGAGCAGTAAAAAGGTACAGTGCTTTTTTCAAAATAATTCCAAGCACTTCATCTTTTGAAAGATAATGTCTGATACTGACCAGAGGGGTTCCTGCCTCTACAAAGGCACCCTCATATTCGTGATGGATATGTTTGACAGCGCCTTTTTCACACGCATAAATAGGTTTACTGTTACGCTCACGCTCAATGGTGGCCAACAGCGTACCGTTTACCTCCTTCCATTTACCGGAAGGGCCACGCACCCGCTTTCCTACTTTAAGCGGCGCAAATGTCACTATCCCCGTGTGGGGTGCTACAATAAGCTCTTCCTCATAGGGCGAGGCCTTTATTTCTTCAAGAAGTTTTGAGATGTCGAGCACGGTTATCCTCTGCTGTACCTTGCAGTTAACGATAGTAAAGGTTGCGGCCACCCATGGTTAACAGCGCCTGCCGCAAATTCAGCCTCAGCTCTCTACGATCCCAGACACCCTGGATATGTCCCCTACTCAAGGCCTTGAAAGCATTGTGGTAGTCAGGGGGTATATCCATTCCCGTGGTTTCTTTGATAACCCCACGCCCGGCAAAACCGATATTGGCAGAACGAATGGAGAACTGATATGGTGAACAGCCCAAAAAGCTGGCCAAGGGCCCAGCATAGGAGTTGGTGTCATACACCACAAGATAGAGACCGCCTTCTTCTATATAACGTCGCACTGCCATGGTACAACGCGGCATCTGGATAACACCGTTGGTACCTTCTTGAATCCGTATGCCTGCCGTGCCGTGCACATAGGCGAGAAACGGAAAACGTTTTTTCTTGGCTCGCTCTGCAGCACGGATAAACTTTTCACCCTCGGCCGCCCCCACTGATCCCCCCCGAAACGGAGCAGTCAACATGGCTACAACAATCTTGATGTTGTCCAACCTGGACTCAAAGGTTATGCAGCCAGACTTCTGGCCTGTGCTCTGCTTAGCCTTATCAAGTGTCACATCAAACCCCTCAAACCCAAGGGGATTGGCCGACTCAAGCTCTGTATTAAACTCAAATACAGATCCCTGATCAAAAACGTTACGCACAAACCATTTACTTTCCATGGGAAAATGGTGACCGCAGTAGCTACATACCCCTGCAAACTCACCAAACAGATCAGGAGCCCACAAATCAAGGCAACCATGTGTAACCGCATTGGGACACGTTATGGTACGGTCTTCCTTTGCTCTGGGGCTTACATACCGCCACTCACCATTACGCTGGTCTTCCTGGTCCCACTGCGAGAGCATGGTAAGTTCTTTTTCTTTATCGCCAACCCCGGTAGAACTGGAAACCAGAGAAGTACTTAGCTTGCGCCAAGGGCTTAACAGCCTGTCCATGAGCACCCGAGCCTCTGCATCAACCTCTTCTACCGCATAGACAATGCGCTGCTGATGTTTACGCCACAGATCATATTTAAAGTAAGAATATATATCCCAGCCCAGGTTATGTCCGCCCCCCCACAACCTGCGGTGCATGGGGCGTCTGTCAAGACATGCCTGACGTGACAGACGACGGAACTTACGATGACGCTTGGCAACCAACCGCTCGCGTGCGCTGGCAGACAAACTCCACCGTACATAAATCGTGTCAAAGTCAATTTCAGCGCTCTTTTTGCCACGTCGCCGCAACACCATGCCACGCACCAAAGAAAAACCTCTGACACTAAAAATCACCTCATCCGTGGCTCTGATGATTTCCTGCCGCAATCTGCGAAAAAAAGCATAATGGTGCGGACGAGCACCCAAAAGAGGCTCCTCAATGATATGATCTATATAGCCCATGCGCTTGTTGTCCGCCGCGGTAATACGTAACTGATGAGCACACTTTTCAATCAACTCTGCCGAAGCACGCTGGCCGGGCTGTAATCGTCCCTCAATGGCTGCTGCCCCCTCCGGCGAAATGACAGAATAGTACCCGTGCGACAACATCAGCCTGGTGTCGGCAAGCCCAATAGCTTCGGCTCCGCCAGATCCACCTTCGGAAAATACAGCCACCACAGGAACCCTGAGCCCTGCCATTTCATACAAGTTGCGTGCAATCTGCTGCGCAGCACCTGGGGCATCCTCAATGGGATATGAACCAGGAGTAAAGATAAAAGTGTGGATCGGGATGTTTTCCGTTTCCGCAACCTTCATATATTGCAACGCCTTGGCGTTACCCCAAGGCTTTACCGAACCGCCATTACGAAACTCTTCACCATGGCCTTTTTCCTGCCCGATGACCATGACCGGCTGGTGATAGGTTTTTTTCCCGCTACGGCGGGTAATATAGGCACGAGCAATGAGCATGCCCGGGTCAATACTATTTTCATCCTTACCACCAATTTCCGTATAGTTATCATATACGTTTTCCAGTATATCACGCAGGCATATACGCTGGGGATGACGCACAATGCGTACTCTGTCCATGGGGGTCAGGTCCGCTTCAAGCTTACGCTCTACAAAGTCGAACAAATCTTCCACCGTAGCCACAGCAGCATGCTGCTCCGCAACAGAAAGGTACTTTTCCCTCAACATCAACTCTTGCAACTTATTGGCAAGCAAGCGCAGGCTTTCTTCCTGTTTTTCAGTAAGAACGTCTTGAAGGTAGCGCAAACGCTCACTCAACTGGTGCAACTTTTTATCTAAATCCATACTATTCCTCCCCACCCATGGGGATAATGGCTTTTCAAACATCGGGCTATCATCTGGAGCCTCCACATACGGGCGGTCTTGCCTTGTAAAGCACGCATCACCTTTGGCAGGCCCACTTTTGCCGACACTGATTGAGGCAGGCCATACCCAAGGCAACCCACTATATACCGCTGGCAGGCCAGCTACCTAAAACTTCAAGATATTTTCTGTCTTTGCACGCAGAAAGTCAATGTTGGTACGCATGGCTCCTGCCAAGTTACTACCTTCCAGGGTCATACCGTCCAGCAATACAGTCCCACGCTCTTTTGCCTGGGCAAGATTTTCTCCCCACACAATGGCAAGGGCAAGATTGGGGTCAAACTCGGTGGGAATATCATATGGTTTGCCAGTGGGCACATGCGTATGCATGGCAAGCCAGTCCTGTTCATCCCAGTGGAAATTTTCAATACGGCCTACCCAGGGAGTGAAACGGTTTTCCGGATCTTCTGCAATGATGCGGTACTCGATACCCACACCCTCAAAAGTAATATCCTCCTGCATGTACCCCAGCGGCTCTCCAAGTCCCACGCGAATCTGCTCGGCAATGATATCTACTCCGTTCTTCCCATGAATCCGTGATATAATGGCAGAAACACCATTCTCCACCTGGATTCTCGTATTGACTTCCATCAAAAAAGGGTGGCCCTCACGTGAGACTATCCACTCCCAAGTACCCACATTATCGTAACCCACTTTGCGTGCCATGGCCAACGAGTGATTGATGATATCTTCCAACACCTTGTTTGCGTCGAATGAGTAGGAAAACGAAGACGGATCAAAACCAGGAGCGACTTCCACACGTTTTTGCAGCCCAGTAGACTGGATGGAACAGTTACGCGTACCAAAATGTACCGGATTTTCTCCGCTTCTATCGGATACGATCTGGACTTCCAAGTGGTTAAAATCATTTACACGCTGCTCAATCAGCACACCCTCATCATTGAACTGACGCTGGGCATAATTACGAATACGGCGATACACAGAACGAAACCAGTCAAGGCTGTGCACTTCTTCAATGCCCATGCCTCCCCCGCCTGCAGAAGCCTTTACAAGCACCAACGGGCGCTCAATACCCTGTTCCACTTGAAACTCAAAAAGAGTCTGAGCCACTTTTTCGGCTTCCAGTTCATCATAAATCGGCTTGTCAGAACCCGGAACAGTAGGCACATCCAGGCCACGGGCAAGACGCTTGGTGTTGATCTTGTCTCCCAGCTCACGGATGACACGCCACGAAGGTCCTATAAAAATAAGCCCACGCTCACGCTCTGACACCCGCCGTGCAAACCGGTAGTCTTCGGCAAAAAAACCGTATCCGGGATGCACCGCTGTTGCACCGGATTCATCAGCCACGGAAAGCAGCTCATTGGCGTCATGATATGACGAGACGCGAAACAAGCTTTTTTCACCGCCCAATTCACGAGCAATGCGCACATGCCCCGAGTCTGCGTCTTCGGCTGTGTATACGCACACAAAGCCAAGCCCCAGCTTACAGCAAGCCTGAACTATACGGATGGCAATCTCTCCCCGATTGGCCACCAGCACTTTATGATCAATCTTCTGCACCAAATATTCCCCAATCTGTTTACGTGTCCCGCTCTTCGTCGGCGGAATCCTTGTTCATCGCAATCTGCTGCTTTTGCACTTCCAGAATAAACTTGTCCAGCTTTGCTTCTTGGCGTCTGTCCATATCTTCAAAGCAACATCCGAAACCGCCACCTGGCAAGACACGGACCACCCGCGCCTTTATTTTTACGATGTAGGGTTGCTTGTGGACGTGTAAATCCGCCAAGAACACCTCGCCAAGTTTAAAAGTATGCTCCTTGGCGCATACCAGACATCCGGTGACGCTTATATCTTTGACAGACAAAAGCACCCCCCGGGCTTCCTCAAAAATCTCTACTTCCTGCACCTCAGCGCGAAATCCTTGGCGGGCCCCCGCAGAGCCGATCAGGGCAACCTCCAAGTCTCCTTTCATAATGATCAACTGCCTACCCGCCGCTCAAGACTAAACTCCACACGCCTATTTTTTGCCCGATTGTCCTCACTGCTGTTAGGAAAAAGCGGTCCCAGGCTACCAAGCCCCGTAGCTGTCAGCCGCTCCGGTTCAATCCCAAATTTCAACAAAAACCGAAGTACACTCACCGCTTGTAATGCAGAAACTTCCCAGTTGTCTTTAAAACGGCTTCCCGGAAGCGGACCACTATCGTCAGTGTACCCTCGAATGTTAATGGACTGATCTTTCTTTTTCACAAATAGATCGGTCATCTCTTGCAACAAAACAGTACCGTTTTCAGAAAGCTCCACCTTATCTTTTTCAAAAAGCAGGGCAGCAGGTATCTTTACGGTAACCACGCCTTCATCAAAAACAGCCCCCACCACACCTTCCAATCCTTTACGGTTCAAAAATGTGCGCACATCAGAAAACACTTTGCGCTGTGCTTCGAGAAGCTGCTTTTGCAAGCGTACGGTTTCCAGCAACACTGCATCATCAGAACGCACGTTGGATGTAAGCAGACTGTCTTTGGTACCCCCAAAGACCTCGCGGACCGAGGTAAAAGAATCGGCAAAACGCTGCAAATCAATAACCGACATGGAAAAAAGCAGAATGAAAAAGACAAGCAGCAGGGTGGCAAGATCGGCAAAGGTGATTATCCACTCATCAGTACGCTCGTCATCCTCTTCGTCAATTGCGAACACCGGTAATGGCTTATCTGGCATGCCTGCGCTCCTGCGGCGAAATGAACGACGAAAGCTTTTCGTAAACCAACCGCGGGTTGTTATTTTCTAATATGGACTTTGCACCCTCAAAAATAATAAACAGGTGCACCTCCTCCTGCAGTGTGCGGGCTTTAAGCTTGCCGGCAATGGGCAAAAACAGCAAGTTGGCCAAAAGAGCACCATAAAATGTCGTCAAAATCGCGACGGCCATAGCAGGCCCAATGGATGTAGGGTCATCAAGCTTGGCAAGCATCTGCACAAGCCCAATGAGCGTGCCGATCATACCAAATGCCGGTGCAAATGCACCCAGTCTGTTAAAAACCGCAATAGCCACATTATGACGACGTCGCATGGTAGTAATCTCGATCATTACCGTATCTCGTATCAGGTCGTGGTCAGCATTGTCTGCTATGAGCTGGCAGGCCTTTTTCAAAAGCATATTTTCCGTCTTGATGTTTTCAAGCGCTGTCAACCCCTCACGACGACTGATTTCTGCCACACGGACCATGGTCTCTACCACTTCATGGGGTTTGACCTCCCGCGCACCAAACACTCGCAGGCATCCCCTGACGGCCTGCATCACTTCTTCAAAGGGAAATGTCACTAGAATGGCAGCACCGGTTCCACCAAAAACAATCATCATACCAGGCACATTGACAAAATCTGCCCAATCCCCCCCCATCAGTATGGCGGAAATGACAAGACCAAAGCCAGCTACGATACCGAAAAGAGTTGCTATATCCATGTGCTCAGCCTACACTCCGTAGCCATATACAAAAAGTATAAAAATGTTGTCCCATCATCACGCATCACGATACCGGCAGCGTTATGCGGCTTGCGTCACTCTCTAGTTCTAAGATGTTAACGTATTCTGGACTGTTATGCAAAACATGAAAAAAACACAAACAGCATCGGAATCATTAAAAAAATATATAGATAACTCGCTTGCGCCCAAAACAGGTATCGTGCTCGGCACCGGGCTTGGAAAGCTGGGCAAAAATGTACATGTCCATGCGACTGTACCCTATGATACTATCCCCCACTTTCCGCACTCCACAGTAGCCTCACACCAGGGCAGGTTCATTTTAGGAACCCTTGGTGGCAGTTCGGTTATCATGCAACAAGGACGTTGTCACTTATACGAGGGCTACTCTCCAGAAGAAGTATGCATGGGCGTACGCACCATGGCGCTGGCAGGCGTTACTACCCTCATCATCACCAACGCGGCAGGTGCACTGAACCCGGCCTGGAACCCGGGCGACCTTATGGCCATTACCGACCATATCAACTTTACCGGCAAAAGCCCACTTACCGGGCTAAATAATGACGCCTGGGGAGACCGCTTCCCCGACATGAGCGCACCATATGACGCCAAGCTTCTGGAGCTGGCCATGGATAAAGCAGCCACCAGCGGCATCCGACTGGAACGGGGGGTCTACCTTGGCCTGCAAGGGCCGCAGATGGAAACGCCCGCAGAAACACGTATGTATAAAAGTCTAGGGGCTGATGCTGTAGGCATGTCCACTGTACTTGAGGTCATTGCAGCACGCCACATGGGCTTACGCGTGTTGGGCATATCCTGCCTGACCAACAAAAACCTGCCCGACTGCATGCAGGACGCCCCGCTGGAAGAAGTCCTCCGGGTTGCCGGGATTGCCGGGGACAAACTGACATCTTTGATTACCGCTGTGGTCGGTGCCCTGCATGAATGAGTCACTTGAGGACCTATCTTTGAAAATCCCCCCCCCACACACACCATGCTCCCATCCGGTGCATGAAAACCGCATACTACCCACGGGTATGCCAGCACGGCTTTAGGGGCTATCAGCAACTTGCTGCCCTTCCGCATCAAGGGCCTGCCCGGCCTGCTCCAGGTAGCCATATGCTTCATCAAGCAGTCCCTTCACTCCAGCATCCGAGGCAGAAGCCTGCACACCCTCAAGACGCCGTAAGATGTCTTTCAAGGCAACGCGCTGCAACTCAATGCGCAGGTCGCCCGTCGATACACGCTCCAAATCTTGTTCAAGCTGGCGCACCGTGGCCTCCAAGACTTGTATCCGCTGCATGGCCTTGGCGGTCTCATCCCCCACTCCAGCAATATGACTGGATAATCCAAAACTAAATATACTGACTACCAATACGGCCAGCGCGGACAATACAAGTGCCCATCTATCCGTACTGCACGGTTGCACCCTCTCGTCACAAGCTGTTTCGCAAAATTTTCGAGGGCCTACAGCCTCTGTATCCGACTCAATGGCTGTGGATGTTCCATTACGATGCTGTGACATCATATACACCTCACTAAAATAATTGTTCAAATATCGCCATGTTCCATGATCTTACGCTCTTCATACGGAGCAAGACGCTTCCTATACCACTCCAACTTCGCGTGCTCCATGGCACTGGAGCACATACTCAAGTTGGAATAGCTTTCTCCCGTTTTTTCAATAAGCAGTGTCGACAGCTTATATATGCAGTAATTCAGCTCACCCTCATTCTGCACATATTCGGCACATTGGCGCAATAATCCGTCAAAAACTTCCCTGCGCGATCCTGGTATATACGGCATAATCAACCTCCCTGAAAAGCCCCTTTCATGCACTCTTTAGCTCTGTGTCTGTTCATACCATGAGCCAATCCGGCGCAAGCATATCCACAGCATTCTCAAAAGACAAACCCGATGGCCGTTGTCAAGCGTTGCATGATTACCAAAGCTAGCGAAAGGCATGTTACCTCTGCCATGCTCAGGCGTGATCTGCCCACCCTTTGCAGACGTATTGGCCAGGATCACCGTAACCCTACACAAAAATAAAGACCCCAAAGAGAGTACTGCCTCCTCTAGCCGCACAAAACGCCAGGCTTGCTCCTGCACCCCTCCTCCCCGATGATTATGATGGGTCCTATCACAATGTACAATGTCACTGTTTCAGACAGGGGGCAAAAGGATGCCCGGTGCGGGCAGTATCCCCCAACAAGGACAAAGCGTCTCATTTGCCAAAAGCTATTGCTGCGCTTTTGTTACAGTCTCTCCAAAAATGCGTGCCTGTCGCTGCGTATGGTTGGCATACAAAAAATACACTCACCATGCACCATCCCCTATACAGCGCGCACCCCCAGAACAACGCCCCACGCCTACCGCCATTTTAAACGCTTGTGCATCTACCCAACAAGGACACTAACCCAAGGACGCGACCCCTTGGAAAAAAAGCCAAATACAAAAAGGCTACTCCCCACAAAGCCCCCGTCCATAACTGAAAATTTTTGGTACAATTTACCCCGATACAACCATCAAAAAGCATGGCCTAGCCATGCATATTAC
Organism: uncultured Desulfovibrionaceae bacterium; assembly: GCA_964593925.1. GTDB lineage: Bacteria > Desulfobacterota > Desulfovibrionia > Desulfovibrionales > Desulfovibrionaceae > Oleidesulfovibrio. Next base: position 42,779 of record CAZQKM010000015.1, read on the forward strand.
CGGACTCATTTCGTACAGGCGTTTCCTTTTTTGCCCCAAGAAAAACAAAATTGTTGGCATTGCGCTCTAATCCTCTATACCAAGAAGCTTGCCCCATTCCGCGGACTATACTATGCAAACGTGTCTGCCCTGTCAGCCACTATCCCGGCGTTGCCTCCAGGAGTCCATGCCATGGCGTGTACAGGACGTTTTTCTTTTTTTTTTGCATAGCCCCAAGGACTGTCACGTGACCCATACAAAAAATAGCGCACTACGTAATATTGCAATCATCGCACATGTCGACCACGGTAAAACCACTATGGTGGACGCCATGTTCCGCCAAGCCGGCCTGTTTCGTTCCGGCCAGGATGTTCAAGATCGCATCATGGACAGTATGGACCTTGAACGTGAGCGGGGCATCACCATTGCCGCAAAAAACTGCGCCGTGCACTGGAACGATGTAAAAATTAATATTATCGACACTCCAGGACACGCCGATTTTGGCGGTGAAGTGGAGCGTTCACTATCCATGGCCAATGGCGCCATTTTACTTGTGGACGCATCTGAAGGCCCCCTGCCACAAACCCGCTTCGTCCTCAAGAAAACACTGGAAGCAGGGCTTAAAATTATTGTTGTCATTAACAAGATAGACAGAAAAGATGCCCGGGTGGAAGAAGTAATCAATGAAGTCTATGACCTGTTCATTGATCTGGACGCCAGTGAAGAACAAATTGAATTTCCTGTCTTATACGCCATTGGCCGCGACGGCGTGGCCATGCACAGTCTTGAGGCACCCAGGCAGGATCTTGCTCCACTTTTTGAAACCATCCTTGAAGTTGTGCCCGGCCCGACACACAACCCTGACGAGCCATTTCAGATGCTGGTTTCCGACCTTGCCTATTCCGACTATCTGGGCAGACTTGCCGTGGGACGTATCATCCACGGTACAGCTCGGGCCAAAGAAGAAATGCTCTGCATCGGCGAACACGGTCAAACCTCGCTACGCGCCACAAAGTTGCAGGTATACGACGGCCTGTCGCTACGTGAGGTAGAGCAGGCAGATGCCGGCGACATTCTCGTACTGGCAGGCATTGAAGAAGTAACCATCGGCGATACTATCTGTACCAAAGCCGCCCCGCGTACCCTCAAGCGTATCCATGTGGACGAACCCACCGTAACCATGCGTTTTGCCATAAACAGCTCTCCTCTTGCCGGGCGTGAAGGCACTTTTGTTCAGTCGCGCAAAATCGGCGAGCGTCTGCAAAGAGAAATGCTGCGCAATGTGGCCATTCGTGTAGAAGAAGCCGACGATAAAGACAGCTATATCGTAAAAGGACGCGGAGAATTTCAAATGGCCATTCTCATTGAGACCATGCGTCGCGAAGGATTTGAAATCTGTGTAGGTAGACCCGAGGTAATTTTCAAACGAGAAGGTGGTGAGTTACTCGAACCCGTGGAGCGACTCTGGGTTGATTGTGACGAGCCGTTTATGGGGGTTGTTACCGAAAAGCTATCTCTGCGCAAAGGGCGCATGGTCAACCTCATCAACAATGGTAGCGGACGGGTACGCATGGAGTTTAGCATTCCTTCGCGCAGCCTTATCGGATATCGCGATGAATTTCTGACCGATACCAAAGGAACCGGTATCATCAACTCGTACCTGGATGGGTATGAACCGTACCGAGGCGACTTTCCTACCCGGCACACCGGATCTATTGTAGCCGACCGTGCAGGCTCCACTGTGCCGTATGCGCTCTATAACCTTGAGCCCCGTGGGCGTCTGTTTGTATCCGCTGGCGAATCCTGTTACGAAGGTATGGTCATAGGCGAGCACAACAGGGACAACGACATTGATGTAAACCCTACCAAAGAAAAAAAGCTTACCAATATGCGTGCATCAGGCAAGGATGAACACGTGGTACTTACTCCGGTAAGGCCCCTTACCTTGGAATATGCCCTGCACTTTGTACGTGATGACGAAGTGGTTGAGGTCACTCCCCTGTCTATCCGTTTACGAAAAAAAGAACTGTCAGCCCAAAAACGCCACTCCGCACAGGGGGCCAAAAAAAAGGTAGCCCTGCAAAAATAGTATATTTGCGGATGGCGTACACCAAGTGCTGCATGTTTTCGGGGGAAGCCTCAGCTTTCCCCCAGCTATGAGCGTCAGTCAAAAATAACTGGCACTACTCGGATCCGCATGTGTGCACGTATGTATACAGCTTGCATGTGCCCTTGATGATCAGTCAGCCCTATTGGGTATACCCCCGATAGGGCACAAATAAGACAGATTTTATTCTTGACTGTACAGTAGTGGCTCCAGGGTGTCCTGCTGTTATTTTTTGTATACCCCAATATTTTTATGCATACATCAGACATAGTTATCCTTGGGGCAGGCGCATCCGGCCTGACATGTGCCGCGCTTGCCGCCAGGTCTGGCCATTCGGTGACAATACTTGAAGGACAAAAAAAAGCCGGACGCAAGATTCTTGCGTCCGGCGGCGGCAAGTGCAACATCACCAACACCCACATAACCCCCACTCACTACCTGAGTAACAATCCACACTTTTGCAAATCTGCCTTATCTCGCTATACGCAGTGGGATACTTTGGCCATGTTGGAACGATGCGGTATTGCATATGAAGAACGCGACCATGGCAGGGTGTTCTGCAAACGTAGCGCCGCGGACGTGGTACAAACATTACTTGCAGCATGCCGTGCAACGAACTGTCAACTACACCTACGTAACACCATCCATAGCGTTACGTACACCGCAGGGCGTTTTGCAGTTACCACTTCAGCAGGAAACTTTACCGCACCGGCCTTGGTCATCGCCACTGGCGGTCCATCATGGTCCCAGCTTGGCGCCAGTGATATAGGTCACCACATCGCCAAGCAATTCGGGCACTCCATTATCTCTGTACAGCCAGCACTTGCCCCTCTGATAATGCCCTCCTCATGGCCGTTGCACGGGCTAAGTGGTATTGCTCTGCCTGTGCGCATCACATGTACCGCAGCCTCCTTTCATGATGCCTTGCTGTTCACGCATAGCGGCATCAGCGGCCCTGCCGCCTTGCAGATATCTGGCTACCTGTCACCGGGAGACGACATATGTATCAACTTTTTGCCGCATCAAAATGTCGAAAATCTACTACGCACAAGCGGCAAAGCAAAAACGCGTACGACTCTTGGCAAATTTTTGCCGGGCAGGCTGATCCAACACATACTACACCAAGATGCCCCACTGCTGGAACAGCGTACTGCCGAGCTTTGTGCAAAGTCCATACAACGCATCGCCCACACCATACATCACCATGTTGTTGTGCCCAAAAGTACAGAAGGCATGTACAAGGCCGAAGCAGCCCGTGGCGGTGTGGATACAGCACAGATTTCTTCTAAAACAATGGAAAGCAGCCTGGTACCAGGACTCTTTTTTACGGGTGAAGTGATTGATGTGACAGGGCAGCTTGGTGGTTACAATCTGCAATGGGCATGGTCGTCAGGCTATGCAGCCGGAGTAGCCCTTGCAAGTCGCCCACGAACACCCAAAGCCATAGATAATACCACGCGTTAAAAAACTATCTTTATCAGCCCCATTGTCAGCCACAGTACCCCTCCAGCCAATACACAGCTTATCCGAACGAGCCTCAGCAATCCCACAATATCCTGCGCTTCCCAGCCGTTGGATACGGGGCCAAGGCGAGGCTTTTGTACGATAACGCCGTCATACACTGTCGGACCACCCATTTCGCGAGACAAAAGCCAGGCCCCCATGGCCATGGGCCAGCCGGCATTGGGACTGTCCATACACGCAGCATCGTCAGCCACGCGACGCCATACAGTACACATATCTCTTGCTGCGGGCATGCCCAATAGCCGGGCGGAACACAACATGCACAGAGCGGTCAGTCGAGCGGGGATATACGCACACGTATCATCAAGCCGGGCTGCGGTAAAACCGTACTCCCTCCAACGGACATTTTTATACCCCCACATGGAATCAAGTGTGCTTACAGATTTATAAACCCACAATACCACCGGTCCACCCACGACAAGAAAAAAAAACGGGGCCACAAAGCCATCATTGCTGTTTTCGCTGAGAGATTCGGCAAGAGCCCGATACAATTCCGGCGTAGTCATGGCTGAAGTATCACGACTGACAAGCATTCCCACAGCCCTGCGAGCTTCCTCCAAAGAGCCGGAACATACGAGCTGAGCTGCTGTACGGATCTGAGCCAACAGACTGCCAAGCGCAAGTCCGGCATAAGCAAAATAAAGCGCAACAATGGCACCAAACACGGGTATGACTATTCCGAACCAGACTACCCCAGCGGTTATGGTGGATACCCACAGTACCCCCAAGGCACCATGCAGCTTCGATGCTCCTCTGGGCCTGAAATACGCCTCTACACGTACTGCAAGCCACCCCACCCCTTGGACGGGGTGCCACAAGCGCTGTGGATCCCCCAAGCAAATGTCCGCCAGCAGCGCTACCAGAGGAAGCATTCCCCACCAGTCTGTATCCACCCCCACCTCCAGCCGTTTATCCCTCCGGCCAAACAGCTCCAAGGGCTGCCAATGGCCTCTGATCTAAAAATTTTCCTCGAGAGTTACGGTGGTTTTACCGCCCTTCAAGTGCCCCCGTATGGGCCAGGGCTTGATAAAGCAACACACCCGCTGCTGTGGACAGATTCAAACTGCGCACCTCACCCCACAGGGGAATGCGTACCACGTGCTCATACCCAGCAAGCAGATCCTCGGGCAAACCCTTGCTTTCAGCGCCCAACACCAAGGCATCATTCGGCAAAAAGACAAAGTCCTGCATGCCCGCTCCTGCGCGGGCACTGGTCAACACCAGGCGTACGCAGCTACCTACTTCACGCATGAACGCGTACCAGCCTGGCCAGACATGCAAGTCCACATGAGGCCAATAGTCCAGTCCTGCTCGCCTGAGATACCTGTCCTCCACACTGAACCCCAAAGGTTCTATCAAATGCAGCGTGGTCTGTGTTGCCGCACAAAGCCGGGCAATGTTGCCTGTGTTGGGCGGAATTTCGGGATGAAGCAGTACAATATGCATAGGTGCTTTTATCTGAAATAAGAACCAAGGTACCCGTAAGTCTCAATCATTTTTACAACCAGTACGCTATGGGAGCACATGACATAAACACGTCCAGAAGCATGCCATACCCCTAAAACGTATAGCCAAGAGTAAGCCCGTAAATATGGGCATAATTGTCCTTGGCACTACTGTTGGTAGGCACCTCTGTACTTTCAGCGTAGGAACGCCCTTTCATCCATAAATAGACATAAGAAAGGTCAAGGGTCCAGCTATCCCAATTAAATCCTGCCCCCACACTGAAAAGCTGCCGATCATTGCCAGGAACAATAAAGTCTGCGTACCCATCTTCAACGGGGGATTCGCCATACACATAGCCGGCACGCAGATCTAGCCAATCGGTTATACCGTACTCAACTCCAACACTGTAGCGCATTACATCATTCCATTTCTTGGGATTGGATGAAGAGTCCTTTCCTGCCACAGGTGTATCATAATGTATCAGCAGTTCACGATAGGTACTCCAGCGGGTAAGCATAGCGCCAACTTCAATACTCAAATTCTCCTGAGGATAGTAGGTAAGGCCGATACCCAGCATATCGGGTAATACGACAGTGCCGTGCCCTCTGGTATTCGTGGGTAATATTGTACCAAGCCCTGGATCAAACTTCTGTGTGCCGGACGCATTAATTTCCACCTGACTTTTGTAGGTAAGCCCTACACGCCACTGCTCATCTGGCTGCCAATGCAGCCCCAATGCCAAGCCGACACCATGCCCTGAAGCATCCAATACACCATCCTGTACCGGTCCCATACCGGGATTAAGCTTTTTACGCATCTCAAGATTAACCTGCATCAACTCAATCCCAACCCCCAGAGACAACGAATCGGAAATCCTGTAGGCAATGGTGGGAGCAATAGAAACAGTCTCTATGGATGCAAAATAGATATTGCTCGCCCCGGGCCAATCTTCTTTCTCATACTCGGTACCAAGGCCAAAACGGCTATAGACACCAAGACCAATCCCCCACTTTTCATTCAACCTATGGGTTACGTAGGCATGTGGCGGAAACCATGTATTGTCTTTTCCTTTGGTAGTCTCGCCATTAATAACGACCTCTGCCATGGGACGAATGACGCTAAGACCTACTTGTGCCTGTGTGCCCTCAAGACGAGCTAGACCCGCAGGGTTATAGGCAATGGCTGAGGGGTCATCTGCACGCCCCTGCAGTGTGCCCCCAAGCGCATTACCGCGAGAACTCCACTCATACAAAGCAAAGCCGCTTGCCACAGAAGTTTGTGCTGCCCCCAGCAAAAAACATAGTCCAAGAATAATTGTGGCCACATCTCGTTTCATTAATCTTCCTTTCTGATGCTAATCTATCCCTTTACAAAAAACTCCGTACCTGTGTTACGCAACATGGTCTCCACGAAATTTTCATCCCAAAAATAGGCATATGCCCGAGCCAATGGCGTAGCCGGAGCAATATACGTAAAACATCTCAAAAAGCAAGAATGCCATACATTGCACACCGCAAGACCATACCCCTTTCAAACCTTTTCACCATTGGATCGCCCCATAAAAATACAGACATGAGCAGGGCGTAAAACTTTTTTACCAACAAGACACCACAGCATCCTGTCCCGCATACCATATCGGCTGGTCGGTTACTTTACCGGATCTTGCCCAATCACCCCACATGACAAGAAAACAAAAATGCCCCTTGGACCGTACAGCCACAGGATTGGTCAGAGCCGCCTTTGTGGAGAGGCCCCCCCATAGTTTGGACAGGTTTCAGCGATTTCCAAGCTGGCCTTTCCCTCATCAGACAGCCTTTACCAATCCTTGTTCATGGTAGCGGTCTGGAGATAGTCTACCAAGACTACTGTGGGGCCGATGCAGGTTGCAGAAGGCGATCCATCTGCCGATGCAGGTAGCGGGCCTCGGAGCCCGTTTCAAAAGCTTGCAGGTGCACGCACTCATATTTGAGGCTACGCCAGAGACGCTCGATAAACACGTTGTCCTGCCAGCGGCCCCGTCCGCTCATGGAAATGCGGATACCGTTTTCATGCAAGACGCTGGTAAAGGCGAAGCTGGTAAACTGACTGTCCTGATCGGTGTTGAAGATATCCGGCTTGCCATATTTCGCCAGGGCCTGTTCCAGGGCCGAGACACAAAAATCCGTGTCCATGGTGTTGGACAGCCCCCAGGACAACACTTTGCGGCTGACCCAATCCATGATGGCCACCAAATGCAGGAAGCCCCTGCGCATGGGGACAGAGGTTATATCCGCGCACCATGCCTGATTGGGCCTGGTGATTGCCAGCCCCCCCACAGGTAAGGATACCGCGCATGCCCAGGAGCGGAACACTGGTTTTGGGCTTCTGGTATACGACCATCACCCCCATCAGGCGCATAAGACGCCGGACACGCTTTACTCCGGTAATCCCCCCTCAAAACAGTAGTTCTGAAAAATAGAATTTTCCACTAACCATATTAGAGAGTGCCGTCAAATTACCTTAACCACAATGCAATGCACCGAATTTGAATT
>CAZQKM010000016.1:0-45072 GCA_964593925.1 uncultured Desulfovibrionaceae bacterium
CTTGCGCTTGTTGTCTTGCCCGTTCAGTGTGGCACACCTTTAACGCGAGGTCTTTATTATGAAAGTGCAATTTCTTGGTGCAGCACGTACGGTTACTGGTTCATGTTATATGATTGAGGCCAATGGTAGCCGCTTTGCTGTGGATTGCGGCATGCATCAAGGCAATGTTGATGTCGAAAAACGTAATTATAATAGTAGATTGTACGATCCTTCAAGGATAGATTTTTTTTTAATCACGCATGCGCATATAGACCATACCGGCTTGTTGCCCCGCATGGTTCGTGACGGGTTCAGCGGACCTGTATATTGCACTGAGCCTACTCGCGACCTTTTGGGAATAATGCTGCAAGACAGTGCCGGTATACAAGAAATGGAAGCCGAATGGCAGACGCGAAAGCGTAGCCGCAAGGGGAAAAAACCCGTTGAGCCACTCTACACTCAGGCTGATGCGGCCAGGGTTGGGCGTTTTTTTGAAGTTGTAGAATATAATCAGTCGTTTGAACCAGCACCGGGGATTTCCGTCACCTATAAGGACGCAGGGCATATTTTGGGTTCGGCTTTTCTGGAAGTGACGGTATGTGAAAACGGGCGTTGTTCGCGTCTTGTTTTTTCTGGTGACCTTGGCCGGCCTGATGCCCTTATTGTGCGTGATCCAGAAGATGCCAGCCAGGCGGAATACCTGTTTGTGGAATCCACATACGGCGATCGCAACCACAAGGACGAAAGCAACAGCAGACAAGAACTTGCCGAAGCCATTGCCCACAGCTATGAACATGGCGAAAAAGTAATCATACCGGCTTTTGCTGTTGAGAGAACGCAAGAAGTGCTATATACTCTTTTCCTTTTGTGGAAAGAGGGGCGGCTGCCGGTGGATATGCCGATTTTTCTCGATAGCCCCTTGGCCATCAGAGCTACAAGTATATTTCGTAACTATCCTAAGTTTTTTGATCAGGATTTGCAGAAAATACTGCTGTCAGGCGAAGATCCGCTTGATATGCCCAGCTTGCGGCTGACAGTCAAGACACATGAGTCCCAGGCCATTAATAACAGAAAAGGACCTGCGGTGATCATTTCTGCCAGTGGCATGTGCAATGCCGGGCGGATCAAGCATCACCTGCGGCATAACCTCTGGCGCCTGGGTGCAAGTATTGTGTTTGTCGGTTATCAGGGGGCGGGTACCCCGGGTCGAAGAATTGTGGACGGTGCGCAGAGTATCCGGATTTTTGGTGAAGACATAGTGGTGCGGGCGCGGGTATTCACCATTGGCGGATTTTCAGGGCATGCGGGGCAACGGCAGATTTTGGACTGGGTGCAGAAGTTTGCCAGACCCGAGATGAAAATTTTTCTGGTACATGGAGAAGAGCAGGCCCAGCAAACCCTGAAGGGCTTGCTCGAAAAGCAGTCTGCTGCCTCTGTATATATTCCTGGTTATCTTGAAGAAGTTGATCTCGAACTTGGGCAGGTAATGGTAACGGCTCAGGCTTCGACACAGGCGCCGTATGCAGTCCAGTGGGATGCTCTTTTTGCAGAAGCCGAAGCCTGTCTTGCCCGGCTTAAGGCGCAGAAAGCTGCCATTGAGGCGTGTGACTGGACTCATCAGTCAGAAATACGCGACAAGCTGCTGGAGTTGAATGGCAATGTTACGGATATCCTCTCAGAATTATAGGTATCGCAGGATATTATGAAGATAATTTCTGGAGAATACGGTGGTCGTACCCTGAAAACCATAACGGGTGAGGGGTACAGACCCGCCATGGCAAAGGTCCGCAAGGCATTATTTTCCATGCTGGAGGCCAGAGGCATACGCTGGAGTGCATGCCGTGTGCTGGATCTTTTTGCCGGTAGTGGCAGCTGCGGTTTTGAGGCACTTAGCCGGGGCGCACAAGAGGTGTGGTTTATCGAAAACAATTCCAAAGCGGTGCGCACCATTGGCGGCAACGCCGACTTGCTGGGTGTAGATGAGACGCGTCGCCAGATTTTGCATCAGGGGGTGGACGCATTTTTGCGTATTCCGCCAGCTCGTCCTTTTGAGGTCGTTTTGGTTGACCCACCGTATGGCAAAAATGCAATAAACCCCACCATTGGCGCGTTGCTGCGCCACCATTGGCTTGCCGAGCGCGCTTTGATCGTAGCGGAGGTAGAAGCAGCGGTAAAAGACTTGCCCGAGGTCGACTCCTCCTTGGAGCTGCTTGTTAATCGAACGTATGGACAGACAAGGATTCTTATATGGGAGCACTTGATAACAGGGTTGCCATCTACCCCGGCACCTTTGACCCGCTGACCAATGGTCATCTTAGCTTGATCCAGCGCGGTAGACTGATTTTTGACCAGATTGTCGTGGCCGTCGCATTTGATACCCCCAAAGAGCCCTTGTTCAGCGTGGATGAGCGGGTAGAGATGGCCCGAGAGGCGGTAAAAAATTATCCCAATGTGCTTGTGGAGTCGTTTTCCGGGCTTTTGGTGGACTATGCCGAGCAGCGGGGGGCTGGAGTCATTTTGCGTGGTCTGCGGGCTGTTTCGGATTTTGAGTACGAGTTTCAGCTCGCGCTTATGAATCGCAAGATGAAGCGGCATATTCAGACCATTTTTTTGATGACTGATTACAAGTGGTTATATATCAGTTCGACAATTATCAAAGCTGCTGGCAGCCTGGGCGGTGAAGTCAAGGGACTTGTTCCCCCCAATGTGTACCAAAAGCTCAGAGAAAAGTACGGGCATCCGTACCCGGTAAACGGATAGCGACAGATGGATGGAGCGCGTATTCCTGTGGTGTGTCTTGTGGGGCCGACAGGTGCTGGCAAGACTGCGGCATCCTTGCACCTTGCTGAAAAATTCAATGGCGCTGTGGTCAATTGCGACTCCAGACAGGTATACAAAGACTTTCCCATTATCACGGCCCAGCCTTCAGTGCAGGAGCGTGAAGCTTGTCCGCATTATCTGTATGGTTTCCTGGATACCCGCGAGAAGATAAGCGCTGGAATATTTTCTGAAAAGGCTGCAAGGGCCATTGCGGACATTCACCAGGCAGGTGGGCTTCCGCTGCTGGTAGGAGGAACAGGCATGTACCTTGAGGTACTGCTTGAGGGGATAGCGGCCATTCCTCCCATTCCAGACGCTATTGTAGAAAAATGGCGTTGTCGTTGTCTTGCTGAGGGGGCGCCTGCTTTACACAGGCTCCTCATGGGCCAGGACCCACATACCGCGGCGCGTTTGCACCCCAATGATAGTCAACGAATCGCGCGTGCCTTGGAAGTCTTTGAGGCTACGGGGCACACACTGGCATGGTGGCATGCCCGGCCTCGCTCTCCTTCTCCGTACCATGCTATCAAGATTGCGGTGCGTGCCACACTGGATGCCCTGACGCCTCAATTGGCAGCCCGCATTGAGCAGATGCTGGCCTTGGGTGCCCTTGAAGAGGCAAGGCAAGCCATGCAATCCTGTAATGACAGACAGGCTCCGGGGTGGTCTGGCATTGGCTGTGCTGAGCTGTATGCGTACCTGAAAGGCGAGATGGGCTTTGAGGAGTGCAAAAGAGCATGGTTGCTCAATACCAGAAGGTATGCCAAGCGACAGCTCACATGGTTTCGCCGTGACAGCAGGTTGCATTGGGTCGATGGAGGTGACATGGCGACAATGAACGCTCTTGTCCATTCTGTTATGGGTGTATGCGGGTAAGTGCCATGCAACGAATGTTACTGGTGTTATGGGCATGTTGTGTGCTGGTCGGACTGAGCATGGGGGCCAAAACCGCTGCTGCGGCAAAGGATGGTTTTAACCCAGACCCGTTGCGTGCCCAAGCCATGGCTTTGTACCAACAGGGCAAGGTTTTGGAGAGCCTTGAGTTGTGGCACGCTATATATCGTTTGAGCCAGTCCGGGCCTCAAAAGGCCGAAGCGCTTGTCATGTTGGCAGATATCAATGCCATGTTTTTGGATCGTAAGGATCGTGCCATGGGCCTGTATGAAAAGGGTATAGCCCTTGGCGGTGAACCGCGTATCATTGCACGGGCCTGGTATAACCTTGGCATGTTACGCTATGGTGCTGGGCGGTATGAAGACGCACGTGCTGCCTTTACTGCATACCTTAAGTTTTTTCCCCATGGTCCCAAGGCTGAGCGCAGCAAGCAGATGCTTGCCCGGCTGAAGCTGCACGGCTCTGCTCCGCTGAAAGATGATGTCACGCCTATTCCTGTGCCGCGACAGGAGCCTGTTGTGCGGGTTGCTCTTAGCCATGTTTCTGCACTTTCTGTCACTCCGCCACCGGGTGCTGTGGCTGGTTATGGTTCCAAGCGGGCTCGTATATTGGCTAACACCTTGCAGGTGGGGGTGCGTGACGGAAAAATTGCTTTGAATGACAGGGTGCTGGATGCATCAGTGACTTTGTTTGCGCGTAAAGGAGAGTTTAAGCTGGGCGATGCCCACTATGCCGGAACCCTTGAGTTGCATGCTCAAGAGGGTAAGGTTTTGGTGGTGAACTATGTGCCGCTGGAGCAGTATGTTGCTGGTGTTGTCCCCTGCGAGATGCCCACCTCTTTCAAGCCCCATGCCCTGCGGGCACAAGCCGTTGCAGCGCGTACCCATGCCCTGTACATGCTGCTCAGAAGCAAAGAGCGTATCTATGATGTGTGGGCCACAACGGCTTCACAGGTATATGGCGGGACTACCCGTGGAAATGCCACCACAACTGCGGCTGTCAGGGATACGCGGGGTAAGGTGCTGCTGTATGACTCTGGGGTTGCACTGGCTTTTTATCATTCGCACAGCGGGGGAACGCTCGAAAATGATGTATCCGTGTGGAAAGTGGATATGCCATACTACAAGGCTCGACCAGACCCTGCCAGCACCAAGATAAAGGCCATGAAATGGCAACATAGCATTAAGAAGGTGCAGATTGCTGAAAAGCTCAAGCAGCAGGGGTATCCTGTCAAGACCGTGCAAGCTGTGCGTGTGCTGCAACGTTCTGCCTCAGGGCGTGTTGCACGCGTGCGTATTACTACAGACAGCGGTGCCGTAGATATGAATTCCAACCCTTTTCGACTGATGGTTGGTGCAGCGGCAATGAAGAGTACACTTTGTACCATAGAAAGTGGAAAAAATACTGTAGTGTTTCGTGGGGCGGGGTATGGGCATGGAGTCGGGATGAGCCAGTGGGGGGCCGAGGGTATGGCCCGTGATGGTGTGAAGTATGAAAATATCTTGCAGTATTATTATCCTGGCACATTAGTACGTGCAATATACTGATACGAAGATCATGGTGGCAGTATGAGTATGATGAAAAAGATTCTGGTGATGGTTGTCATGGGGGGACTTCTTGGCGGCTGCACAGTGCGCGAGGCTGTACGCCTGAGTAAGATTGCGGCTTCTGGTGATGCGGACAGGGTTGTGGACATCATGGCAGACAAGGGTATCAGCTATGCCGATAATCCCGGCAGGCTCGAAGCAGACATGACGCGGTTTATCCAAAAACTCAAGAGATTTCGTGATGCTGTTTCCGGGATCTGGGGCGAGAAGGATGCCAAAGAATCCAGCCCCAAGGAGTATGTAAAATATACACAGGGCTATAAGACCCGGGCGAGTGTTGATTTTGATGCCGGTATCATCACGGTGGAGACCGTTGAGACAGAAAATCCGGAAAAAAGTTTGCAGGAAGCCATTGTATTCATGTTATTGGCCCCGGCTGATCCGCGTACCATTGATGTATATTCAAGCGATAACATTGCAGTGGGAGATGAGCCGTTTTTATATAATGAAGTGTTGAATTTTGAGGGTAGACCCATACGCTGGAAACCGCAGGCCGAAGCCTTTGCTCGCAGGCTTGTCACTGAGCATAAAACCGTACGCCAGACATGGGTAGGCGGTAAAAGGATGTATATCCACGAGGTACGCCTCAATATGGTACAAGACCATTTGATGGTGCGTGCTCGCAAGTTTTATGAGCCTGTCATGCGTTATGCAAAGGAATATGGAGTCAGCCCCAACCTTGCATTTGCCATTATGAAGACAGAAAGCGACTTCAACCCGTTTGCCGTAAGCCATATTCCGGCATATGGCTTGATGCAGATTGTTCCTTCAACGGCAGGAAGAGATGTGCATCACATGTTGTATGGCAAAAAGGGGATGCCGACTTCTGAACAGCTTTTTGATCCTGAAACAAATATCCGCTATGGTATTGCCTATTTACACCTTTTGGAGCAGCGGTATTTAGCAGCGATTAGCAATGTTGTTTCGCGTGAGTACTGCGTGATTGCGGCGTATAATGGTGGTCCGGGAGCCGTACTGCGTAGCTTTGATCAAGACAGCGTTGCCGCGGTCAAGAAGATCAATGAGTTTAGCCCCAACCAAGTATATAATGAACTGCAGGCGCATCTGCCAGCCCAAGAGACCCGGCAGTATTTGCAAAAAGTTGGTCAGGCTCGCAGGCAGTTCGTGGGCTTGTAGCCAAAAAGTCATTGTCGCATGGCTAGGTACAATGTAAGAGGTATGGCTGGTCTGTTGGTGAAAAACGTTCTGTTGCACGAGCGTTGTTAATAGTAAATTATTAAATAGTCTGGAGTGATGGATGAAAAAAAATGTACTATTGGTTTTGACTCTTTTACTACTTGTGGCCCTTGGAGGGTGTAAGGCGGGTTCTTCCAAAGTAGCTGTTGTGGATATGAACCGCGTATATGAAAATGCTCCCATGGCTCAGGCAGGGCAGCAGTACCTTGAGGCGCTTGCGGAAGAAGGCAAAAAAGAGATTGAGGCTCTGCAGGCAGAAATGCAAGCCAATGCCAATGATGATAGCAAGGTGGAAGAAATCGGTTTGAAGTTGAAGGCACTGCTTGGCAGTTTCCGCGATAAGCTCAACAGCGAGCGGGAGCGGGTAGGTATGCTGCTTGAAGAAGCGCTGCAAAACTCTTTGCAGGACTATAGAGTTGCCAATAGCTATGATATACTGGTCTATAAAGAAGCTTCCCCCACTTTTGATGAGAGCATTGATGTGACCGAGGGGATCATTGAGGTAGTAAGCCAGATTGAATTTGATTTTTCAGAGCAAGATGAAGCCACTGAGCTCATCGAAAACCCTGAATAGTCTTTTACTGCGTTTCTGATTGGTGTTTTGAGCGCTCCGCATGAACTGGCGGGGCGCTTTTATTTTTGTATGCTCCCGCTTGCAGGCGGACAACCAAACAACCAGTAGGCACAAGAGTGTGCCAGTCATGCATATGCCCACAGCTGGATGTACCGTGGATATGATCCGCCTTTTTGCGGCCGTGCCCTGATTTTTTCCCACGTGCTTCCGCTGCATGAGGGAATTTTGCTGTGCCTTGCGTCTACCATCGCCTACAATATCAGGTTTATTCACAGGGCTTTCGACTGTGCTCTCCGTAAAATGCTGCGTATCTCAATTGGATATTTCTGCTAAATCATCCGCAGATGACGGTATGAAGAGCTCCTGTTTTTTTAGGCAGCAGGTCATAACGATTGTTAAGAAGAAATCAAATATCTTACAGTGACTTAAAATAGCGTCATACAGTATTTTACTCGTATGTATATTAATTTATTATCGTTTTTAAAATATTCAATATTGTTTTCCGATTAGTGCATGCATAGATATTTCGTAACATATCATAGCGCAAAGTATCAGTTGCTGAGCGTTGCCGTGTCCGATGGCAGTCGAGCACTGTGGTGTTTTCTTTGACAGGCGTATGTTCCAGACGGACTGGCAAGTTATTTCATGCGCTGCAACTTGCTGAGGCCACGGCTTATCATATTTTTTTGTAAATTGTTAAACGTTGCCTCGTGAGCGCTCATCTTGCGACACATTTCGATAACCTTGGTGCCTGTGTTTACGCGGTGTAGCGCCCCAAAGGCGCCCTGCTCACCGATACATTTTGTTTTCTTCGTGGCAAATTTTTGTGCGTTTCATGGGGGGGCCAAAAAACTCTCATTTTGAAAGATTCAGTTTTTTGGGGGAAGGCAAAGCATCTGCTGAATATTTAGCCAATGATGACGGGAATGCTTCTTTTCAACTCTCAGCTTGATGGATGAACATACACTGCTGGTATATTGAATGTCAAAAATGCTCATACCAGACAAAGTATGCTTCAGGTAACTTGTATATGCCCACAATATTGGATATACTTATTTTTTTGCAAACATTATCGAGGTGTAGAATGTACAAATGGGCATGCGAAAAATATACAAATCAAGGTAAGCAATTTTCTGATGGTACAACTACACTAAATTACTTTGATGAAGGGAGTGGAAGAACAATATTATTTTTGCATGGATTTGGTGCTTCATCATATTCATGGAAGGATATTGTAGATTTTTTTAAGAAAAATTACAGAGTTATATCTATAGATTTAAAAGGATTTGGGTTATCTGATAAGCCTGTTGACTCAGAATATGACATTTTGTCACAAGCAAAGCATGTGTCAAATTTTATATTACGACATGATTTAAAAGATATTACAGTTGTAGGGCACTCTTTGGGGGGTGGCGTATCCATTGCTACATATATTAATATGGAATTAAAAAATGAAAGTCATCGGATACATTCTTTGGTCCTCATTGATCCAGCATGTTATCCACAGTCGCTTCCATTTTTTATGCATATTCTCACAATGCCTGTTCTGAAAGATGTATCCCGTGTATTACCATCACGTTTGCAAATAAAAATGGTTTTGAATACAGTGTACTACGATAAAAAACTGATTACTCGTGAGACAATCGACACCTATGCCTATTATCTTGATCTAGAGGGCTCGCATACCGCAACGCAAAAAACAGTCCACTGCCTGAATGTTGGCGCTGGTAGCGACCTTGTCCGCAGCTATGGCTTGATAGACTGCCCTGTCGCGATTGTGTGGGGAGCTAATGACACAATCATCCTTCCTGTGCTTGGAGAACGGCTGCTGCGTGATCTTCCACTGGCCGAACTGCATATTGTCGAGAGATGTGGGCATGCCCCTCAAGAGGAGTGCCCCCTTCAAACAGCTGAAATAATAAATTCATTTTTTGATAAACAAAATGTCTGAAATGCGTCGTCAATTAACACGCCATATTCACCCAAAGAGCGCGACTGAATTGTCACCGATGCACTAGACACCCCGACTGTACTCACAAACTTTTTTTTAAATTTTGTTGGGGATGCGTTTCCATTGTGCCCATGACGACGAATCGGGGTATAGAACATATTGGTACAATTAAAGACATCCTGCCGAGCTTCTTCCCGTTTTCTGTATGTTTTTTGTTTAATTTGTTTTCGCTTTAGAAGCTGAAAAAACTTTTCGCAACCGGGTTATCGTGACAGTTGCCACGCCTGCTCATACTACAGACGAGATCATGAGCCGTCAGAAATGAAAATCAGTCGTGACTCGTAACCAACTTGGCGGGCTACTTCCATTTTTTGAATGTACGAAAAATACCGTACGTTATCCAATCGAGCCCCATGTCGCAGAATTTTACCATGAAAAATTGTAATCAAAACACCAGCAAACACAAAAGCAGGATTCTTGCCCTTACCGTGGTGGCGACTCGGCAAACTTGTAACGCGTATCGTCTGATGGAATGTGCGGCCAAGGTTTTGCAATTGGAAAAAGCGCTCTGGGATAGATGTACCCTTTAGGAGGAGAACGCTCCATTTTTTACGACAATGTTTTTACCCAAACGGCTTCACAAGTATATGGCGGGACTATGCCACCACTCAAATGGGGATGGCCCCCACGCGGGCCGGTGGTCATGGAGAGGCTAATACGTAGAGAAAGGGAGGGGAGGGCAGAGTACACTGCCAAGAACACTGAATATTTTTTGTGTATCTTTATAGCCAGCTTCCTTTTGCATAGCGGACAATTTCAGTAATATTACGTTGCTTGACAAGGGAAAACCGTCCGGCAAGCGCATCTGCAGGGGTCTTTCCCCGAGACTGATATTCCATTTCACAATAGCGAATTATGCCAATGAATTTGTTGGAAGGAACTCTGTGCTTCAGACTTGTAGTTATATTTTTTGTATCAACCCAAAGGTACCTGGCAACATATTCACCATCTTCCTGTAATACCTCTTTTGAGTGCTTGGAAGGCTGTATATTGGCGTTGATGGATTCAAGCTTTGTATCGGCAAAAAGGGCAAGTTGTTCTGCCACTTTTTGATGCGGGGAAGATACGGGATCTGATGGAGCGTTCTGCCCAGCAAGGGCATTTGTGGTCAGCAATACAAAACCTAAGACAGCAACAAGTAGAGTCCATTTGATGTTCATTTGCAGTAATCCGTAACAAGTGATAAAAAAACGGCCCGGCAAATACAGCCGGGCCGTAATACGTTTGGAACAGAAGCTTATTTGAAGGTTATTTCAGCCCTTCTGTTCAGCTTTCTACCTTCGGCTGTGCTATTGTCGAACTTAGGAGCACTTTCGCCAAAGCCTACAGCTTCAATGCGATTGGCGTCAATACCTTCTTTCACAAAAAAGGCTCTTACAGCTTCTGCACGGCGTTGTGAAAGTTTCATGTTATAGACCTCGGGGCCTGTGCTGTCAGTATGACCGGCAAGGGTAACCTTGGCATTAGGACGCTCTTCAATAAGTACTGCAGCTTCAGACAGCACTGATTCTGCCTCAGTGGTGAGCTTTGCTGAGTCAAAAGCGAACTGTACGCTCCGCAATACGATGACGTCTGTGGGGGTTACCATGGCAACAGGAGTAGCTTCGTCATGTATGGTGTAAAAGACGGATTGCATGAAAGCGCTCAGTGCTTGGTCATCGGCAAGGAGATCTTCTGCACGGACTTTTACAGAGCAACTGCTGATATCGGCGATTTTGTTGAGCATGGCATTACCTGCTGCATCTTCTCCCACAGAGATGACGTGCAGGCACAGACCGGGGTTGTTTTTGGTCAACATGGTAGCTTGAGTCACAGGGTCGCTACCGATGTTGGATCCACCATCGCTGACCAGGATCACAGCAGCTTTATGATCCATTTTGTTGGCAGCGGGGCGCAACATTTCCAGACCGTCGCCCAAGGGAGTGCGACGTGCATAGATATCTAAGTCACTCTTCAGGTTCATGATGCCATTTTCAAAAGTAGCTTTGTTATACGGGCCGTACGTGACCACTTCATTGAAAGGGGCAAAAGTGTGCATGCTGGCTTTATAGGGGAGTGCAGGAATCGCACTGTTGATTTTGGCCAATACTTCTTTGGCAATGGCCATTTTGGGTTTTTTTATTTTTTCATGCTGCATCATCATTGAGCCGGAATCATCAACAAAAAAGTCGAAGCTGGCAATTTTGGGGGTGAGCGTTCTTGTTTGCCCGGCTTGCACCATGGTTGGGACCATGAGCAGCATGGCGAGCAGGAACATAGATAGAGACCGTTGCACTGTTTTCATACCGATACCTCCATTACAGGCAAAGAAAATAAAAATATAAACAAGTTTTGTGCTTATATCCAGAATAGCGCGCACTGACAATACTAGTTTTTTGGAAATGAGTATGGCCTGTCCTCTCTGTTAGACTTCCAGAGGGGCGTGCAGCGCGGCGGCCAAAGCCTCATCAAGCGTTGGATGGGCATAAATGATACTATACACGTCTTCTCGCTTCCAAACTTGCTGTACCATAATAGTGGCAGTTGCCGCAAGATGGGATACACCATGGCCTATGGCGCAGACCCCTTGTAATTTATAAGTATTTTTGTTCTTCACCCATACAGCTTTTATAAATCCTTGTGTAGCGCCATATGATTGGGCAATGGGATTGGCCACCAGCATGAAGCGGGAGACAAAAACCTGATGTTTGCTGCTCAGTTCGCGGACAGTTGCGCCTGTGCGCATGATTTCGGTGTGTCCGTGTACGCACGAAGGCATGGCCAGCGCTGCATACGGCTCTAGGGTCTGCTCAAGGATATGACTGAGGGCATAGTGGGCTTGGTGTTCTGCCGCATGGGCAAGCAGCGTACGGCCATTGGCATCACCAATGGCATAGATATCCGGGGCTGCCAATAAGTATTCGTCTGTAGATATCCAGCCATTGCCGTAGGTGCTTATTTTTGCCCGGTCTAACCCAAGAGCGTGGGTTACAGGCATACGACCGGCTGCCATGAGAACTTTTTCGGCAGAAACTGTGCTGGCATCCTCCAAAGTCAATATGGCCCTGCCATTTTCAATGGTAAGCTGGGTAACGCGTTTGCCGGTGTGGATTGTCCAGCCTTCACGTTTGAGTATTTTTTGCAGAGCTTCCCCAATATCCGTATCTTCGCCAGGGACAAGCTGGGGCAGGGCTTCCATCAAAGTAACCTGTGTGCCCAGGCGTGAGAAGATATCACCCATTTCAAGCCCAATGGCACCGCCGCCAATGATAACGAGATCTCTTGGAGCAGAAGAGAGGGCAAGCATATGGTTGGAGTCAAGCACGGTAACGCCGTCAGGAACAAGGCCCGGTACTACTGATGGGGCAGAGCCGGTAGCAATGACGAGCTTTTTGAATCGGATGGCTGTCGTGCCGCTCGCAGTGGACACGGTGAGTTCGTGGTGAGAAGCAAGGGCGCCTTCACCAGTGAACAGCACTATGCCGGCTTGCTCAAGCTGTTTGGCCAGAGCTTGACGTGAGGCTTTGACAATGCGGTCTTTTCGTTGTTGCATGGCAGGGAGCGAAAAAACAATATCACCCTGTACTGTCTTGAGTTTTTTTTGAGTGTGCAACAGAGGCGCACTGGCTGTGGCACCAAGCAGCAATTTGCTGGGAATACAGCCGTGGTTTAGGCAAACTCCGCCCAAGTGCTTTCTTTCTACCAGGGCCGTACGCAAACCGCTGGCAGCAGCGAGTAAGGCTGCCTTGGTGCCGCCTGGGCCTCCGCCCAGTACTACCAGGTCGTAAATATCATGCGTCATCGTTAAGTACCATGCTGCGTGCGGCCAAGGTCTCGTCCAGGCGGCGCATGGGGGTCTTGCGCGGGGCCTGCCAAAGTGCGTCGGGGTCATTCTTACCGGTTTCGATGATGTCGACGAGGTCTTTTACAAAGGCGTCAAGGGTTTCTTTGCTTTCGGTCTCTGTGGGTTCAAACATCATGCATTCTTTAACAATTAACGGAAAGTAGATGGTGGGAGCATGATACCCTTTATCCAGCAGTGCCTTGGCAATATCGAGAGCTCGAATTCCGCATTCTGCCTGTGTACAGGCCGAGGCAACAAATTCGTGCATACACAGCCTATTGTATGGAATAAGAAGATGTTTTTCCAGTTTTTTACGCAGGTAGTTGGCATTGAGTACAGCCAGTTCCGATGCATTGATCAGACCCTTTTTGCCCAGGCGCATGATGTACGCCAGAGCTTTTACATACACACCAAAATTACCGTAAAATGGCGCGATATATCCAATGGAGTGGGGGTAGTCGTAGTTCAGAAAAAAACGACCGTCACGTAGTTTGTCCACCCGTGATATGGGCAGATAGGGGGCAAGGCGTTCACTTACGCCCACAGGTCCGCTACCGGGTCCGCCACCACCATGTGGTGTGGCGAAAGTTTTATGCAAGTTAAGATGCACTACATCAAAGCCCACATCACCCACACGCATTTTTCCCATAATGGCGTTAAGATTGGCGCCGTCATAATAGAGCAGCGCGTCAACAGCACGCAATTTTTCCACAATGCGGGGCAGGTGTGTTTCAAACAGCCCCAAAGTATTGGGGCAGGTCATCATGAGGGCAGCGACCTCGTCATCCAGTACCGCTTCCAGCGCATCAGGATCAACGATGCCGTTTTTTGATTCGATATTCACCACTTCATAACCGCCCAGTGCCGCTGATGCGGGGTTGGTTCCGTGGGCGGAGTCAGGGCAGATGATTTTTGTTTTACGGTTGCCTTTGTCCTTGTGGTAGGCTGCAATGAGCATTACCCCGGTGAGTTCACCGTGTGCCCCGGCCATGGGGTGCAGGGTAAATGCATGCATGCCGTTGATTTCACAGAGTAGCTGCTCTGTTTCATACATGACCTCAAGCGCCCCTTGTGTATATATACCGGCACTTTTTATTTGTGGCATAAGGGGGTGCAAGTTCATGAATCCGGGCAAGGCAGCCAGTGATTCTGTAAATTTGGGGTTGTACTTCATGGTACACGACCCCAAGGGATAGAAGTTACTATCCACGCCAAAGTTAAGGCGACTCAAACGGGTAAAATGACGTATGACGTCAAGTTCACTTAATTCTGGCAGGGCAGGGCGTCGTGTACGCAGAAGATGTTGCGGCAAGAAGTCTGCCGCGTGCTTTTTAGGCTGGGGTGGCAGGGTTGCCGTGCGGCCGGGAACGGATTGTGCAAATATGCTTTCCATTACAACATGCCTCCTACAAGCTCGGCCATGATGCCGATCTGTTCAAAAGAATGCTTTTCTGTACAAGCAATCAGGAGCACATCATCCATACCGGCATAATGGCCGCCTAACGGAAATCCTGGCACAATGCCCTGCTCAATGAGTGCGTTAACAACATGATGGGCGCTTATGGGCAGCCGCACGGCAAATTCATTGCCAAAGGGCGCATCATGCAGCATCGTTACTCCGGGCAGGGCCGTCAGGCGGTCCCCTGCATAGTGGGCGCGCTCCATGCAGAGTTCGGCTGTTCGCACCATGCCCTCTGGCCCGTGCAGACTCATGTGTATGATGGCGCGCAATGCACACAGGGCCTGATTTGAACAGATGTTGGAAGTGGCCTTTGCCCTGCGGATGTGTTGTTCACGAGCTTGCAAGGTCAGGACGTACCCTGTTTTGCCGTCAATATCTTTGGTGCGTCCCACGATACGGCCCGGAATCTGCCGCGCCAGCTTTTGGGTGCAGGCTATCACGCCAAGATAGGGGCCGCCAAAGCCGAGGGGCTGCCCTAGGGACTGTCCCTCGGCC
Source organism: uncultured Desulfovibrionaceae bacterium (assembly GCA_964593925.1). Lineage (GTDB taxonomy): Bacteria > Desulfobacterota > Desulfovibrionia > Desulfovibrionales > Desulfovibrionaceae > Oleidesulfovibrio. Next base: position 14,863 of record CAZQKM010000016.1, read on the forward strand.
ACTGCAATGTCTGCGCCCATTTCGCCGGGAGTTTTCAGCACAGCCTGCATGACAGGGTACACGGAAACAATGCCAAGAGCCTTGTGTGCATGGGCATGCTCAAAGAGGGCGGTATAATCATCCACCGCACCAAAAAAGTTGGGATTTTGCACTATGACAGCGGCGCAGGTGTCGTCCACTGCCGCCATGAGAGCCTCTTGATCAGACGTACCCACGCGATGGGGGATGATCACCAGATCCATATTCAGGTTGGACGTATAAGAGACCAACATGGCGCGGTAAATAGGGCTGAGTGCTTCGTCTATGATCAATTTTTTGCGGCGTGTGGCGCGAGACGCCATCATTATGGCTTCAAAAATGGCTGAGCCCCCGTCATAGACAGAGGCATTGGCTACATCCATATCCATCAGGCGACATACGGCAGTTTGATACTCAAAAATGGCTTGCAGAGTACCTTGCGATGCTTCAGGTTGGTATGGGGTATAGGCAGTATAGAATTCGCCACGAGCGGTGATATTGTCAATAGCTTTAGGGATATGATGGTCATAGAAACCAGCACCGAGAAAGCTGACGAAGTCTGTTCTGTTTTTTGCGGCCATACGTTCAAGGCGGGCACAGACTTCCATCTCGCTGAGGCCGGCGGGGATATTGAAACTACGTGGCTGCATTGCCGCCGGAATATCAGCAAATAGGTCCTCAAGACTCGTTACCCCGATGACATCCAGCATTTGGGCAATGTCTTCGGGGGTATGTGGAGTATACGGCATAAGCGCCTCCTTGCCTGCTAGTTGCCAGGGGTGGAGATGAGTGCTTCGTATTGTTCCGCCGACATGAGCGTTTGGGGAACGCTAGTCACCTTGATGCGAAGCATCCAGCCTTCAGTGTAGGGGGATTCGTTTATGGCTTCAGGGGCGCTTTCCAGAGTTTCGTTGACGGCAACCACTTCGCCGGAGACAGGGGCATACAGCTCGCTTGCCGCTTTGACGGATTCAATGGAACCCATTTCTTCTCCGGCTGTCAAGGTATCACCCACGGCCGGCAGCTCAACAAATGTAAGGTCACCCAGTTGTTCCTGCGCAAAAGCGCTGATGCCGACTGTTGCTTCGCCACCGTTGATAAGGACCCATTCGTGGCTTTTGGTGTATTGGAGCTCTGCGGGGATGGTCATACTGAATATTCTCCTTATGCTGTAGGCAGGTCTGTAAAAATTATATCGTTTCAATGGCTATGGCATAAGACAGTTGGCAAAAAATGGTCGCTGTGTCGGGAAAAGACACATAGGCGATGCCGCACGAAAAAAAAGAGAGCCTGGCGTATCCTGTTTTTATTCAATGGCGATGCCAAGGCGCATGATTTCGTCAAGCAGAACCTGCCGTCTGATGGGTTTGACAATATAACTTGTAGCCTCGCCCAAAAAGAAGGCGTCATACAATTCCTTGGAGTCATCAATGCCTGAAACCATGATAACTTTTACAGCGTCTTCATCGCTGATCCCCATATCCTTTTCCATTTCCCGTATTTCACGCAAGGCTTGTTGGCCGTCGATATTCGGCATTAAAATATCCATGGTTATCAGCTGATACGGTTCGCCCTCTTCCAGAGCAGTTCTGTATGCTTCAATGCCTTCTTCTCCGTCAGCGGCGATATCGACGTATCCATACGGGTGGAGAATTTTTTGTAACAATCGCCTGCTGTCAAAATCGTCATCAATAATAAGAAACTTCATGAGTACACTCCAGGTAGGCCGAATGTCTTGTATCCGGCTTGCAAGGAAGAGGCATGTCAACGGACCTACCGTATCCGGGCAGGTGCCTTCAAGAGGGAAGATGCCCACTATTTCAACCTACAACATATCGTATTTCTTAGGCTATAATACCAGCTTGTGTAAAGGCCGCGTTCACAATATCTTGTGCTTCGGTGGCAATTTCCTCCATGTGACTTTGTCCTTTAAAGCTTTCTATATAGATTTTATAAATGTCTTCTGTACCGGAAGGCCGCGCGGCAAACCAACCGTTTGCTGTACTCACTTTAAGACCGCCAATGGCTTCGCCGTTACCAGGCGCATGGGTAAGTATTTGTTCAATGGGATCTCCGGCAAGCTCGGTGGCGGTAATCATATCGGGGGTGAGTCTTTTAAAAGCGGCCTTGCGTTGCGCGTCTGCCGAGGCATCCAGGCGCTGGTACACCGGAGTGCCAAATTGCTTTGCAAGTGCGGCATAGTGTTGGCCCGGATCAAGGCGGGTTACCGCGGTCATTTCTGCGGCCAACAAATTAAGTGCAATGCCATCTTTGTCTGTGGTCCAGACAGCGCCGTCTTTTCGCAGTAGTGAGGCTCCTGCACTTTCTTCGCCGGCAAAACCTGCGGTTCCCTCCAGCAGCATGGGGACAAACCACTTGAAGCCCACGGGAACCTCAATTATTTTTTTGCCTAGTGCCTTTGCCGCCCGATCAATCATGCCGCTGCTTACAAGTGTTTTGCCCACGGCTGTTTCAGGTTTCCAGTTGGGTCTGTGTGTAAAAAGATAGTGAATGGCTGCAACAAGGTAATGGTTGGGATTCATGAGCCCCTGTGGTGTGACGATGCCATGTCTGTCTGCATCGGGGTCATTGCCAAAGGCCAGATCGTAGCGCGAACGGAGATCCAAAAGCCCCTTCATGGCCCACTGTGAAGAGCAGTCCATGCGGATAACGCCGTCTTTGTCAAAGGGCATGAAACGAAAAGTGGGATCAACCTGGGGGGTAACCACCTCTAGGTTGAGCCGGTAGTACTCGGCTATACGTTCCCAGTACCGGACACTTGCCCCTCCCAACGGGTCAGCGCCAAGCCTCAGGCCTGATGCTGCAATGGCCTGCATATCAATGACGGACTCCAAGTCTTGTATATACGCCACGGCAAAGTCATGTAGTGTGGTGGTAGAAGCCTGCCTGGCCTTTGCCAGACTGATCCGGCGTACGTCGGTATTTTTTGCCGCCAGCAGATTGTTGGCTCGGGTCTCAAGCCAGCAGGTTGTTTCCGTATCAGCAGGACCTCCATGAGGCGGGTTGTATTTGAAGCCGCCGTCCTGAGGGGGGTTGTGCGAGGGGGTAATGACAATGCCGTCGGCAATGCCGGTGGTACGCCGGGCATTGTATGTCAGTATGGCATGAGAGATCACAGGTGTGGGAGTGTACCCCCCATCCTGCTGTATGTATGTGACAACGCCGTTGGCGGCCAATACTTCAAGAGCCACGGCATGTGCAGGTTCGGAAAGGGCGTGTGTGTCCATACCCATGTAGAGTGGACCGGTAATGTTTGCATGGGTACGAAAATCGCAGACAGCCTGGGTAACAGCAGCTATGTGGGCCTCGTTGAAACTGACAGTCTCGGAGCTTCCCCTGTGTCCTGAGGTACCGAATGCAATGCGTTGTGCCGTATCTTTCGGATCGGGCGCGGATGTGTAAAAATCGTTGATGAGGCGTGGGATATTGATAAGGTCTGCATGTCCCGGTAACTGACCGGCTGAACGAGAGGTGGCCATGGTAGCTCCTTGTTTGTCCTTGTATGCTTTGGATGACGCGGGCACTCGCAACAGATGGCATGATTTAAAAACAGTATACCGTTGTCGTTGTGGTTGTCGCAAGGGAACAGCATAGCCTAATTATGCGCACTTTGCGAAGCATGGATACAAGATATCATGCACTTGCCTGGTATATCCTGGCGGGGTATTCTGAAGAATGGGAATGCTGTACCACGCACATGCCGTATTGCAAGATACTTACAAAAAGGAGGCATGCAAGGGCCTGGCAGTGGATGGCTGCAATTTTTTTATCAGGGTTTTGATCAGGCAGACTATTGTTGCAAGGGGGTGTCTTCTCTTGGCGGATTGTTCCTGAAGCCTGTTATAGAGACGAGCTCCATAGAGAAGACGCGACCGTGGCAGGAGTTGCTTTTCAGGGTACGGACATGTTGTGTACCTGGCATCAAGTTTGGCAGGAACATAGGGTACAACACAACCTCGACATGGCCACGGATGCGCCAGAGGCATGCCGAGGTTGTGTATACGTTATTGAAATGCCGTGTGGAGCTAGGCAGCCTTGCTATAGGCTATGCCTTACGTGCAAGAGGGCTTTGGGCATATTCTGCCGCAGGGGGCAGAATTGCCAGGAGCTGACATCACACATTGAATAAAAAGTGAATGATATCACCGTCTGCAACAGTGTACTCTTTGCCTTCCACCCGCAACACGCCCGCTGCCCGGCATGCGGCTTCAGACCCGTGGGTTGTAAAGTCGTCGTAGCTGATGACCTCTGCACGGATGAAACCACGTTCAAAGTCGCTATGGATGACTCCGGCAGCTGCGGGAGCTTTCCACCCTTGTTGTATTGTCCAGGCGCGTACTTCTTTTTCTCCCACAGTAAAATAACTGATGAGGTTCAATGTGCGATAGCTGGTGGCAATGGCCTTGACAAGTCCGCTTTCGGTGATGCCAAAAGATGCAAGAAATTCAATCTGTTCTGTTTCACTGAGCCCTTGCAGTTCTTCTTCTACCTTGGCACAGATGGTAACAATCTCGCATGAACGTTCGGCGGCAAAGGCTCGGAGTCGGGTGAGGTGTTCATTATCTTCCAGCAGGCCAGATTCATCCACATTGGCGCAATAGATGACTTTTTTTGCACTGAGCAGGCCCAGTTCCTTGTAGAGCGCAACAAACATATCCTGGTCTTTTTCAGGAAACGTAGCGGCCGGATTACCGGTATTGAGATGGGTGACAAGGCGCTCCATGGCATTTGCCACGGCCTGCATCTCTTTATCGCCTTTTGATTGGCGACGGGTTCTGTCGAGTTTACGCTCTGCGGACTGCACATCAGCCAGTAACAGCTCTGTTTCAATGGTTTCAATGTCGCGTAGCGGATTGACTGAACCGTCCACATGGGCAATATTTTCGTCATCAAAACAACGCACGACATGCAGTATGGCAGTCGATTCGCGTATGTTGGACAAAAACTGGTTGCCCAGCCCTTCACCCTTGCTGGCCCCGCGAACCAATCCGGCGATATCTGTGAAGTCCACAGTGGCCCGAATGGTTTTTTGAGGCTTTGCCATGGTTGTCAGTGTGACAAGGCGTGCATCTGGCACGGGCACGGTGGCTTTGTTTGGCTCAATGGTGCAAAATGGATAATTTGCCGATTCGGCGTTTTGCGCGCTGGTCAGGGCGTTGAACAAAGTGGACTTGCCCACATTGGGCAGACCAACAATGCCTATGCTTAGTGCCATGCTTGTACTCCCGGAAAATAGTGAAAAAACTGTATACTCGGGCGGCGTTGTAGCCGTTTTTTTGGGGTTTGACAAAGAAAAAAGCCCCCCACGAACAGATGCGTGGGGGGGAGGGATTTAGGGTAGTACCCTTACAATATAGGCATTTTCAGGCAAAAGATACGTGCGCGCCATGCGGCGCAGGGTTTGCGCATCCACTGCCTGTGCGGTTTCAACAAGTTTTTTTTCAAAGTCAGGTGAGAGCTGCGCAGAAAGCAACCGGGCTGCCCCGCCACTCCTGCTACCCAAGGTTTGACGTCCTCGGTAGTAATCACCTCGCAAGAGATTTTTACCACGTACGAGAGCCTCTTTAGGCAAAACATCACGTTGCAGGCCAGTAAGTACCGAGCGGAACCCGGCATCGGCCTGTTCGAGCTTTTGCGGTTCTGTGCCGATATAAAAGGCGAGTAGTCCGGCGCTTTCGGACTGCCACGGAAATGCGGTCACCGTATACCCCAGGCCCTGATCATCCCGCAGCTGGCTAAAAAGCAGACCCGATTGACCGGCAAGGATTGTCTGGAGCAGTTCAAGCGCGGGGGTATCCTCATGGGTGACGGGCACGGTTTTAAAAATCATGAGCATATGGGCCTGATTTCTGGACTCAAGAGAAATATCAAGCTGCTTTGTTTCGTTCCAAATGGGCGCCGAGGGCGATACCCGGGCGGCTGTGGGCACGATGAGCTGTTCTGCAAGGCGAAGAATTTCGCTGCGGTCAAAACGGCCGCACACAGCGAGAACCCAAGGCTGGGCCTGTTGCATATTCCAGAAAGCAGCTATGTCTTTTGTCTGGTACTCTTTAATACGCTCTGGTTCACCAAGGTGTAGGTACCCGTAGCTGCTTTCTGCAAACAAAAAAGGAAAAAGGCGTCGGAAGGCAAGCCCCAGTGCCTGGTCCTGACGGGATTTGATTGCGGCAATTTGGCTGCGTTTTTCTCGGGCGAGTTCGTCTTCAGCCAACACGGGTGAAGTGAGGATATCTTTAAACAGCGAAAGGATATCTGTGCTGAACCGCTCGGGGTACTGTGCGCTTATGGTAAAAGACGTTCTGCCGGCAGTGGCGCCAAGGGCAGCTGCTCTGTCTGCTTTGAACGATTCAAGGGCTGTGTTGTCCATCTGCTGCGTAGCTTTGGTCAGTACTCGAGCAGCAAGGGCGGCAAGGCCTTGTTCGTTGGGTGACAGCAGGGCATCACCGCCCCGGAATGTCAGGTCCACAGAAGCATAGGGCAGACTGTTGTCAGGGATGAGGACAACAGTGCGGCCGTTACCAAGGTCAATGATCTCTTCGCCATGCTGTGCAGGTGCAGTGGCAGGGGGGGGCGACTGTTGCCCAGAGGACCATTGGCTTTGAAATGCGGCGTTGACCTGCTGTGTGTCTATCTGCGCCTGTTCAGGCACAAGTAGTATACCTCGCAGCCTTTCCGGCAACAAAAAGGTGTCAATGGCCTCTTGTATTGTTTGAGAGCTCACATGACGAAGATTTTGCAGATAGTTACGCTCGCCTTGCTCGCCATTTTCAAAAAATTGGAAGTAGCCCAGTTTGGAGGCAAGACCAGAAAGCGTTTCTTTTGAGCGGAACAGATCGTCTTCTAGGTTCAGCTTGGCACGCTCCATGGCTTGGGCAGAAAACATTTCTGCATTCATGCTTCCCCAGAACGCGGCTAATTCTTTGATAAAGTCATCAAGGTGTTCCGCATCAAGGACGGCATTGATATAGAGCATGCCCGTACGTTCAAAGGCATAGGCACCCACGGAAATATCATCCACCAACTGTTTGTCATACTTGAAGGTATGGTACAACAGTGAGGTTTTATCACCCCCCAGCATCTGCCCCAGAACCTCAACCGTGGGGATGCGGGCATCATGAAAATCAGGCAACGGCAGGGCAAACCCGGCATACACCTTGTTCCACTTGCCGGGTTCCACGGCAATGGCTTGGCCATCGGGGGCCATTGAGGGGAGCAAAGGCAGGGCAGGTTCAATGGTACGGGTATTTTTAAGATCACCAAACAGGCGCTCGGCTTCTACTATGACCTGCCGGGCTTCCACGTTACCACAAACAACGAGGAGCATGGACTGCGGTTGATAGTAGGTGTTGATATAGTCGTGGATATTCTGGGCGCTGAGGCTGCTGACCGTGTTACGAAAACCGATGATGGGGCGCTCGTAAGGGGTGCCGGCAAGAGCTGCAGCTTGCAGGCGTTTAAACAGCAGACTACCGGGGGTATCTTCACCCCGTTGTAGCTCTGAAAGGACCACATCCTGCTCTTTTTGCAATTCTTCTGGATCTATGGTTGCACCAAAGGTCATGTCCTTTAACACTTCAAGGCCAAGCTTCCAGTGTTCTGCGGGCAGGTCGGCAAGATAAACAGTATAGTCAAAGCTGGTAGCGGCATTGATGGATCCGCCAACCTGCTCAATGGTATTGGCTACGCCACCCTTGGCGTGTTTTTCTGTTCCTTTGAAAACCATATGCTCAAGCAGGTGGCTGATGCCTGCCTGGTCATCGGCTTCATAGGCAGAACCCGCATGGACATAGAGCCGTACGGAAACAAGGGGAAAGCGATCGTCTTGTTGTGCCAGTACCGTCAGGCCGTTGGCAAGCCGGACAACGTCGGCTGCATGAGCGGCTTGGGCGTAAAGTGTCATAAGGGCTGCTCCCATAAGTAAGGCCATAGTGCGATAGAGTGTCATTTGTTTCTCCCTGGTCCGTGTATCGGCTTTTGCAAGGCCAGCTTTGCATGAACGGCACGATTCATACAGGTAATTTCTTTGAGCGGCAAGGCAAGAGAAAAATAGTACGACGTACCGCCAGAACTGCCGGGCTGCCTGGCATGGGCCGTGCTGTAAAATCTGCGGTGCTTCCGGGGTATACTGCGACAGTTGGCATGTCTTGCAGTATTCAGAGCACAACCAGGCCAAATACAGGCAAGCAGGTACAGATAAAAAAACAACGAGCCAGGCGGCTCAGGTTATGCAAATGCCTGAGCCAGCTTGGTCAACCTGAAGTCCGGCAGGGTGGCATCGGGTACAATGGCTTTTACCAGAGCCAAGGGTGACAGATACTGTGTCGACCAGTCCATGTCCAGAGCCAGTGAGGCTTCCCCCACAGGCCTAACTACACGGAAAAGCATACGGATATCTGTTGTCCGTGGGCCTTTTTTTGTTTCGCGAGTCCACTGCACATGTGATTGTGCCATAAATGTATCCCATGCTGCAAAAAAAGCCGTTTTTTGTGAAGTATGCCCCAGAAAGTCCAGGCGATAGGTTTCTGCAATGGCTTGCTGCACTTTTTTTTGATTATGCAGCTCTTCAGCCCATAAGACGTTCATCCCCCGTGGGAGTGTGCCCTGCAAGGCTTTGCGAACCTGGTCAGTGGTGTGCGGTGTGCGAAGAAAAAAATTAAACCATTCTGCCTGGCTGGCAACACCCACGGGTAGTGCTCTGCCAAAAGAAAGCAGGGGAAGGGGATGAAAACCTTGTGAAAAGGTCATGGGCAGGTTTGCCTTGCGCATAGCCCGCTCAAAAATACTCTGTAGTTCAAGCTGGCTTAAAAAGACGGCCATGTCTTCTTTGGAATACCAAACACGGAAGTGCCCGGCTTTGACCTTAAGTGCGTCTGCAAGTTTTGGCGGGCAATTTTTGGCAGATGGGCCGGGCAGGTCAACAACATCCTGGATAGGAGCATGCGCATTCTGGTCACGCGTACTGCGGTTAAGGACAGTGCGGTATGTGGTGTCTTGGGTCGGCTTGTCCAGAGTCGACTGCCTGTTGCCGATATCACATACTCCACATAGAGAGCATGCACCATAGCGGCAATCGTCGGTAATACGCATTGCATACGCACGTTCCCGCTCTGTACGCAAAAATTCTTTGGTAGCACCACTGTGCAGATGATCCCACGGCAGTGCGTTTTCCATCGGGCGCTCTTTTGTATATTCTTCAACAGTCAACCCATGTTCTTCCAGCGATTCAAGCCAGGGTTCAAGGCGAAAGCCTTCTACCCAACTGGAAAAGGTGGCACCTTTGCGGTAGGCAGTTTCAAGGACATCGGCAAGGCGTCTGTCTCCGCGCGAAAAAACGCCTTCAAGGGTACTCATGGCCGGTTCGTGCCAGCGCATTTTTATATTTTTTTCACGCTTGAATGCTGCACGCAAATATTCAATACGCTCTGTGGTTTCCTCCAGAGACAATTGGGGTTCCCATTGAAATGGGGTGTGGGGCTTGGGCACAAAGGGTGATATGGCCGCAGTAACCTGCAGGCGGCGGACCTTTCCTGCCAGGTCACGTACATTTCTGCATAAGTCCACAATGGCATCAAGATCTGCATAGGTTTCAGTGGGCAAACCAATCATGAAATAGAGCTTGACTTGTTGCCAGCCGTGCTGAAAAAGCTTTTGTACATGCAGCATCAGCGCTTCTTCGGTGATACCTTTGTTGATGACATCACGCAGTCTCTGGCTTCCGGCTTCCGGTGCCAGTGTGGCACCGGTGCGGCGGATGTCTGCCATACGTGCCATGATATGGTCATCAATGGAGCCCACTCGCAATGAAGGCAACGAAAGAGATATCTGTTCTGTGGCGCAGCGTTCCACAGTGTTCATGAAAAGCGTTTTTAAGGCAGAAAAGTCACCTGTGCTTAGTGAGAGGAATGAGAGCTCGTCGTATCCTGTAGCACTCAGGCAACGCTCAAGAAGCGTTTCGAGCGTGTCTATGGAGCGTTCGCGGGCTGGGCGATATATGATACCTGCCTGACAAAAACGGCAGCCGCGCGTACAGCCACGTCCGATTTCGAGGGCAAGGCGATTATGTACGGCCCCAAACGGCACAGGCTGCTCTGCGGGAAAAAATGCCTTGTTCATATCTGTAACCACACGCCGGCTGGACCGAGGGATATCCGGGTTTTGGGGCGAGATGCCATTGTTGTGAGCATCATATGTAAAAAGTGTGGGGATATAGACTCCAGGCAAGGTGCCGGCCTTGTGCAAAAAATCTGTTTTGTTCCAGTGGTGCTGGCGGGCTTGTTGGTACAGGTCCAGTACTTCCGGCATGACCTCTTCGCCTTCTCCCAGGATCATGAGGTCAAAAAAAGCGGTCATGGGTTCTGCGGCCAGTGTGCAGCCACCGCCGGCAATGATAAGGGGCCATGTGCCAAGCGTGTCTCCCCTGTCTGCGCTCCGCAAGGGGATGCCCCCTAGGTCGAGCATGTACAGCACATTGGTATAACAAAGTTCATGCGTCATGCTGAAGCCGAGCACATCAAGCTTGTGCAGGGGGGTATCGGACTCAAGGGTGCAAAGTGGTGCATTGTGTGTACGCAGAGTTGCCGCTGTTTCGGTACAGGGGGCATACACCCGCTCCGCCCAGAACTGTGGGCGCTCATTTAGTACGCCATACAGGATTTTTTGGCCAAGATAGGACATGCCCACTTCGTACATGTCAGGAAAGGCCAAGCCTATCCTGAGCGATACCTGGGCAGGATCTTTGGTTACCGAGCCTTCTTCTATGCCGATATAGCGGCTGGGGCGGGGGAAAAGGGGAAGCAGTGTACGCATTGTATCCTCTGAAAACGGCAAAAAGGGTGACCGTGCGGTCACCCTTGGGTGGCATGCGAATGCAAAAGGGGCCTACTTGCGGAGCAGATCGGAAATATTTGAAATTTTTCCACCACCGCCGGAGCCGCTTACATTGAGGCCTCCAAGGCCGCTGGTCGACAGCGTCAGGTTGCTGATGGCCTCAATATATTTGGTTTTTAATTCATCGGGATAGGTACGGTATTCGTACAGCACATGCTTATACGCTATTTCACCGGTAAAATCCTGCTCAAAGGGATAGCCATATGGGAGCATCATCATTTGCACACCCTGTTGGCCGGGGATGGTTTGCAGGGTTGCCACTTCCAGCAGTTTTTCGGTGTCGGTATCATATTTGCCAAGAACCAATTCGCCGGTAATAAGCTTTACCAGTCGGATATCATGCGCCATGAGTAGAATCCTTTTTCGATGTTGTGTTGCGTGTAAGATCAGGCAACGTAATCTTTGGCATAGGTAGAAACTTGTCCCTTATCTGTCAAGCCTTGCCACGTAGAACAGAGGATATGGCTGCCGCGACACACAGGGGCTGTGGACAGATGAGAGCGCAGCACATGAAAAATGTGTGTGCCACAAAAAAGTGACACACACGTATGACAGTATGCCATGACGGTACACAGTGCCCTGGGCACTTTTAAGAAAAATCAGATATGCAAGACCTCTTTGAGATAGGCAATATCAATGGATGAGGTGACCAGTTGTGCACCCTGGCGGATTTTGATGACATCACGCAACTTGTGCCGTGAGAGGATGATTTCCATCTTTTTTGCCACGGTGTACGTATCGTCACGTACGACGACAATTGGAATATTCAGCACCTCTGAACGGGTAAGAATAATATCGTTGGGGTACAGATTGCCCGTGAGCACAAGGCAAGGGCAGTTACCCTCAAGCGCCACAAGTTGCACGTCAGAGCGATCGCCCCCCACAATGACCGCAGAGTTTTTGTTTTTACGGAAGTGGGTCATAAAATTTTCTACCTGCATCGTGCCGATAAGAAAATTTTCTACCACCTTGTCGGCTTTATTGAGAGCGGAAATGACCTTGCCGCCCAGCCGTTCGGCAAGGTCGCCAACCCTGATGGCACCCATCAGCGGATCTTTGGGGATTACACCCAGTACCTTGACGCCGTTGGATTCAAGAAAGGGACGTATAAGTCCATCGACTTCATTAACAAAATTGGGGGGAATGTCGTTGAGCACGACACCGGCAAGGCTGTCGCCCAGCATGTCTTTGAGTACCACCAACTGATCATAGTTAAGTTCTTTTTCTAGCCTGTCGATGATGACGGCTTTTAGACCAAGTTCTTTGACAACCTTGATACCGTCGACGTTGCAGTATTTACCCGAAAACATGCTACCAGAACCGGCAACAATCATGACATCGTGTTTCTGCTGCAAGGTTGCATAGGCAGAGGCAATGGCAGGCATCATTTCTTGGCACTGGCCGCTGAAGGCCCGTACGCGAAAATCCTGTGTAACAAGGACGGGGGTGACGGTTTGCGGGGGGTCTTCCAACCCCAGCACACTTTGTACAAAAAACGCGTCTTCATCGCCCCATACACCGTCGACTTCATGGGGATGGGCTCCCACGGGCTTCATGTAGCCCACATTGTAGCCGTCTTTTTGCAGGCGCATGCCAAGACCCATTACTACCATGTTTTTTCCCGAGTATCCGGAAGTGGAACCGATATATATTCCGGCAGCCATGGCAACCTCCTATACGGATTGCAGCGTTATATTTGTGTTACTCGTGGTTAAGATGCGTATCATTGTCGCAGCCTTGGGGCAATGGTGCAAGGATGATACGTGCATCGGCGATGAGGGAGCCCTCTTCACTTACAAGTACCGGATTGAATTCTGCCTCTAAAATTTCCGGAAAATCAAGGGCAAGCTGTGACATTGCCAAAATGATGCGTTCCAGTGACGGAAAGTGGACCGGCTTTTCGCCTCTGACACCGCGTAATAACGGAAATGACCGTATCTCTCGTATCATGCGGCATGGGTCTTCCAGCGACAGGGGCACAAGTCTGAAAGAGACATCCTTGAGTACTTCCACATAGATACCGCCAAGACCAAACAGCAGCATGGGGCCAAATTGGGGGTCACGCTTGACACCGATAATGATCTCTTTTGCCCTTGCCGGTGCCATGGCTTGCACAATACAGCCTCGGATATACGCATCAGGACGCAGGCGCTGTGCTTGGGCCGTGACAGTGGAAAAGGCCGCTGCAACAGCTTGCGCTGTACCAAGGTTGATCTTGACGCCGCCCACATCGCTTTTATGCAAAATGTGCGGAGAGGCGATTTTTACGACCACTGGAAAACCAATATCCTCGGCAGCCTGGACGGCCTCTTGGCTGGTACGGCATATCTGTGTACGCGGATAGGGCAGGTTGTAAGCCCTCAGGATATCGTGCATCTGAAATTCGGCAAGCTCCAGCATGCCGCTTTGCATGGCGGTGTCAACAATATGGCGTACAGGAGCAACATTACGTATATGGCAGGCTGGTGTGCGGGCTTCTTCGTGTATGTGACGATGATAGGCGTACATGGCTTCAATGCCCCGGATTGCCTGCTCGGGAAACTCGTAGCAGGGGATGCCGCCTGCTTCAAGAAGAGCTTTGCCCGCTTGCACGGCCTTGCCACCCATGAGCGCACAAAACACGGGCTTGTGGTAAGGCCGGACGGCTTCTTGCACGGTGCGGGCCACTTCTGTGATGTCGGTCCGGGCTGTGGGGGCGGCAAGCAAAAGCAGGGAGTGCACGTTGTCGTCTTGTAACACGCACTGGAGGGTCTGGCCAAACCTGTCTGCCGTGGCGTCGCCGATGATATCCACGGGGTTGTAAAATGCGGCAAAAGCAGGAAGCAGCTCGGTAAGCTTTTGTACCGTGTGGGCGGACAAGCTTGCCATATCAAGGCTTGAAAATTCGCAGGCATCGGCAGCCAGTATACCCGGACCTCCTGCATTGGTCACAACTGCAAGTGCCGGGCCTTTGGGAAGCGGCTGCATGCTAAAGGCCTGGGCCAGGGTAAAGAGTTCCTCAAGTGTATGCGCCCTGATGATACCTGTCTGGGAAAATGCTGCGTCATAGGCCTGATCTGCTCCGCTGATGGCACCGGTGTGTGATGATGCCGCTTTTGCACCAGAGGCCGTTCGCCCCGATTTGAGCATGATGACCGGCTTTTTTCGGACAGCGTTACGGGCGCTTCGCAAAAAACGCGCACCACATTCCACACCTTCAATATAGCCCAGAATGACAGAGGTCTGGGGATCATCTGCAAGATAGTCGAGCATATGGGATTCATCCAGCAATGCCTTGTTGCCCAGGCTGATGAAGCTGGAAAATCCTATATTTTTGCTTTGTGCCCAGTCAAGAATGGCGACACACAACGCGCCTGATTGTGAAAAAAAGCCGATGTTGCCTTTACGGGGCTGCCCTACTGCAAAGGTTGTATTAAGGCTGTGTGCAGTGTTGATAAGCCCAAGGCAATTGGGACCCAGCAGGGCAATGCCGTGCCGGGAGGCTGCTTTTTTGACGTCGGCTTCGTGGCGCCAGCCTGTTGAGCCTACCTCTTTGAAGCCAGCGGTGATAACAATAGCCGCCTTGGTCTTCTTTTGTCCAAGGGCTTCCATGGCATCAAGTACGCCCTGGGGGGGAATACAGATAACAGCAAGGTCTGGCGATTGAGGAAGGCCGGCAATGCTGTTGACGCAGGGGACCCCCATAATATCTTGTGCATGCGGGTTGACTGGGTATATCTTTCCCGCATATCCACCTTGCAACAGGTTTGCAAGGATGACATTACCAATTTTTCCCGTTGTGGCCGAGGCACCCACAATGGCAACCGACTGGGGTGTGAAAAGGGCTGTTATGTCTTCCGGCAGAGGCATGGGGTAATCCGCTGTATTGGAGATACATGTGTATGTTTGAAACGCTGCAACAATCTATCCTCTATCGTTTTGATGAAGTCAAGCTGCTTGAGACGGCTTTGACGCACAGTTCCTATGCCAATGAGCACGGAAATCGTCCCGAACATAATGAACGGTTGGAATACCTGGGGGATGCAGTACTGGAACTTGTTGTTTCTGAGGCACTTTTTATGCGTTTTCCTCACGCCAGGGAGGGACGCTTGACAAAAATGCGTGCCGGCCTTGTCAGTAAGGTCGCCCTGGCAGAAGTGGCGGAACAACTAGGGCTTGATACCTATTTGCGCCTTGGAAAAGGTGAAGAAAACCAAGGCGGCAGGGGGCGTAGTTCTGTACTGAGCGATGCTTTTGAGGCAGTTTTGGGGGCAATTTTTTTGGATGGTGGCTATGCGGCAGTAAGCAAAAGCATTGGGCATATTTTGAGTGATCGTTGGCCTGAGGAAGATGCCGCAGTGTGTAAAAAGGATGCCAAAAGCATGCTGCAGGAAGTCACCCAGCACCGTTTCAAAGACCGTCCTGTTTATACACTACTTGAGAGTAGTGGGCCAGAGCATGAAAAAGTGTTTACGATACAGCTCACCTTGCCGGATGGAACTGTTTTGCAGACAAAAGGGCAAAGCGTCAAAAGGGCCGAACAAAAAGCCGCAGGGCTCGCATTAAAACTTTTGGCAGATACGACAAAATAGTTTTTGGAATATGCCAGGGGCAGGACACAGTGGCCAGGGGTATATACCCCCCTGGCCACTTGTTGTCTTTGGTCCAAACCACTACGGGGTGCTAGGTACGTTAGCCGCCGATGAGCTGCAAGGCCATTTGCGGCAGCGAGTTGGCCTGCGTAAGCATGGCCACGGCAGCTTGTGTTAAAATTTGGTTTCGTGTGAACTCGGTCATTTCTGTTGCCACATCAACGTCAGATATGCGTGACTCGGATGCTTGCAGATTTTCGGACTGGATGCTCAAGTTGGTGATCGTGTTTTCTAACCTGTTTTGCAGTGCACCCAGCGCAGCCCTGATTTTATCCTTGGAGATAATGGCCTGATCAATGGCCGTCAATGTTCCCTGTGCCGCAGATTGGGTAGAGATGGTATACCCGCCGCCTATGTTGGGGTTGGACTGATTTCCCAATCCCAGCAACGACGCGGTGGCTCCGGCAATCTTGATGTAATAGTAGTCTTCGTTGGAGTCGTTTCCGGTGCCAAAGTGGATTTTCATGGCGCCTGTCTGCTGCAATCCCGAACCGTCGTGTGTGCCGGAAAGGGTACCGTTAAGCAGATGTATGCCGTTGAAGTCCGTGGCCAAGGCGATACGGGTGATTTCTGATGCCATGGCCTGGTATTCTGATTCGATCATCAGACGCTGGTCAGAGTTGTACGTACCAGTTGCAGCCTGTTCGGCAAGCTCTTTCATGCGTATGAGCTTTTCGTCAATAACCTGCAGTGCACCATCCGCTGTCTGAATCATGGATATGGCGTCATTTGCATTACGGATTCCCTGTCGCATGGTGGAAATATCCGCACGCATAATTTCCCGAATGGCGAGCCCTGCGGCATCATCCGCTGCGGTACCCACGCGAAGCCCTGAAGAAAGGCGGCGAGTGGAAGTCGCCAGCCGTCCATAACTTTCAGCAAGATTACGGGCGGCGTTCATAGCCATCATATTATGATTTATGACCAAAGACATTTGTCAACCTCCTTACTGGATTGCTGTATTTTAGGAAAGCAAATGTGATGCCAAGTAAATTTTTATTATTTTTTTCAGTATATTATGTTTGTATGAAAAAATATCCTTGTCAGGTTTTTGCAAAATGGGTCATTTTTTCCGTCGGAAAGTGATGGAAAAATGGAGCCGGTCAAAACGAGATGGAATTTTTTGCATACAGGTCCTAAAGAGTTTTTTTTGACTGCCGATAACACTATTGAAGTGAAGTGTATCATATGGGTAGTACGCAAAGGCTGGTCGTATACCCGGGTATGGTCCGGAGGTCAGAGTCATGAAAATTGAAGACATAAACAACAGCGAAATATCATGGCCGGAAGGCTCTGCTCTTTATGTAAAAAGAGGAGCCAATATGCCCACGCCTGAAAAACAGAACACGAGGCATGGGGTTGAGGGGAGTCCAGACGGGCAAGGAAGCATAGATCCAACAGAGCTCAAGCAGGCGCTTGCCATACTGCAAGAGCGCTTTCAACAAAAGGACGCAGGGGTGACATTTGCCATTGAAAGCTCGGAGCGTTCTGTAAACGTTACTGTAATAAGCAAGGACTCTGAGCGCGTTCTCATGCGCATTCCCGCACAGAGCGCGATACGTCTTGCTCAAGAAGACTCATTGAAGACGGGCGGGCTGCTGGATAGGCTCTACTGATTTTTTTCTCTTAAGGTGGTAGATATGGCAGGGCTTGAGTTGTGCCTTGGCAACAAGGTAGATACAGGCTAACGCCCCGGCATGCATACGCATGTCGGGGCGTTTTGGTATTTTGGAGGTCAGACGCTTGTGGAGTCTGCCAAAGGCACGGCCCAGAGCGTGTTAACGCTTCATTTGGATGACAACTTCAAGCATGGTGTCTGTCGTGGTAATCACCTTGCTGTTGGACTGGAATCCACGCTGTGTTGTGATCATGGTAACAAACTCTTTGGCAAGGTCCACTGTAGACTGTTCCAGCGAGTTGGAGTTGATTGAACCAAAGCCGTTGGAGTTTGCCGGACCAGAGGATGCTTCTCCTGATGCCAGGCTTTCACTAAAGAGGTTGCCCCCTTCCCGGCGAAGACTATCTTTACTCTGGAAGTCATACAGGGTGACTTGGTACAGATCCAGTATGGCACCGTTGGAGTATCTACCCTGCAAGATGCCTTCGCGGGTAACCGTGACGTTTTGCAAGAAACCAAACGTATACCCATCCTGCCGGGCGGCTGTGGATGAGGGACCTGCAAAGCTGGTTGTTGCGGAGGGCTGTCTATCAATCTGAGTATCCAGGCTTGGCAGATTGGATACATTGGTGCCCACCAGTGAAGCATTGGATGCACCAAGACTTCCCCATGTGGAAGGATCTGTATTTCTAAGGCCCAGGTTTAACTCCATCACATAGGGGCTTGCCGCATCGCTCGGAGCAGGAGTAACAAAGCTGGCATTGGAAATACCCGAGAAGTTGGCCACAAACATGGGGTAGCCATTGGTCGAAAAGGTAGTCGGATTCCAGTTGCTCAGATCTTTCATGGAGCCGGATGCACTGCTGCCGGGTGTGAACGCACTCTGGTCAACCATCTGGCCTGAGCTGTCAAAGGTTAGAGTTCCTGCCATAAGCAGACCGGCTGCCGAACTGTTGGCAAAGTCAATGCCGTTAATGCTGCGGCGGTCTTCGGCAGGGTCCATGGTTACAATGTATTCCCAATACTTTTTGCCGTTGCCGCCACCGGAGATGCTCTCTTCACTAATCTGATCATAGTATATGGTCAGTGTGTGGGCTGTGCCGCCTTCGTCATACACCTTGACTGATGCCTGGTAGGCAAAGCCGCTTTCATCCAAGGGCGGTTCAGCTGTACCATCCCATGCGTTGAAGAGACCAAACATGGGGTTTGTAGTGCTCGAACTGTTGTCACCGCCTGCTGCGGCATCAAGGTTGCTGATAACGGTTACATTGGAAGTATGTTTAGGTTCCGCCGTAAAGCCGGCAAGCTGGATATCCTTGGGAATACCGGCACCTTTGATTTTTGACGTCGAGCTCACGCTGGAGACGGTGCTGGTGGCAAGTGAGGGGTGCGGTGTTTCGATTTCCCACCCCTGCAGAACGTACCCGTGGGGGTCTACCAGGTAGCCTTCTTTGTCAAAGCGGAAGTTGCCTGCACGTGTGTAGTAGTTGGTTTCTTCCCCTTTGGGCGATACAGCAAAAAAACCTCGTCCACCAATGGCCAGATCCGTGGCTTCTGTGGTGGTTTCAAAGGCTCCTTGGCTGAAGTCTCCATAAATGGCGCCTATACCAACACCACGACCAACCTGGTTGATACCGGCGGCGCTGTTGATATCCTGGCTGATAAAATCTTCAAAATCCATCCTGGAACCCTTAAAGCCCACGGTGTTTACATTGGCAATGTTGTTTCCAATGACGTTCATTCTTTCGCCATGGGCCAGCAAACCTGAAATACCTGTCCACATTGAAGCGGTAAGACTCATGATAGACCTCCTGCTATGAGCATATTCCACAATGTATGCGGAACTTTTGTATTGTACATGTGCATACTGTTAAATGGGGTGCTTATGTTTCTGTATTACTACCAGTGCCATCGCCGGTATCGGTACCAGTATCATTGCCAGTATCGCTTCCTGCACCCTCATCGGTATTGTCGTTGGCGTTGCCATTGTCCACGGTGCTGGTATCCACGACTTCTCTGACATCTGCAAATTTCACAAAACGTCCATCAGCAAGGCGTAGCCATTGTTCATTTCCATCACGCTGCACGCCGGCAACCTTGCCGCTTACTTCTGTATAGACCATAATCGGCGCACCATCCTGCCCCTCTGCAGCCATTGTAATATAGTAGGGGCCATCAATCATGCTCTTACCGCTATAGTCCTTGCCGTCCCATACAAATTCGTATTCTCCGGCCTGCTTTGCTCCAAGTGATTCTGTGCGCACAAGGTTCATTTCAGAATCATAGATATTCACATATCCTTTTGCCATGGAAGCACCCAAGGCAAAGTAGATGGAGCTTGCATTACCATCATCAAGAGTAAGGGTATTGCCTTGTGCCCGTACTTCCTTGCCGATGAAGTTTACTGCATTGTACATTTGTTCCTGCAGCTTGGCGTCATTCATGGTGCCAACGCCTTCGTTGATATTGGTCAACTGTTCAAGGCTTGAGAACTGGGCAAGCTGGGAAACAAATTCCTTGTCGTCCATGGGATTCAATGGGTCCTGGTGCGAAAGCTGTGTGACGAGCAAGGTAAGAAAGTCATCTTTGCCAAGATTGCTGCCAGTACGCGCGGCGTACGGATTGTTTGTAAAAAACTCTTGTTCGGCTCGGCCGATGATTGGTCCTGAGTTTGCCATGACGCACCCTTTTGCTAAGCGATAATATCCACGGCGGATGTGGTAATTCTTGCCTTATGCTCCGGGACTTGCATTTCTTGGGCCAAGCTGTCCCCCTCACGCCTGATCGCGGCCATACGTTGTTCGCGCTGGAGCCACTGCTGCTTTTGCCGGGCCTGGTTGTGTTGCTCGGCCCCCTGCCATGAGGGGCTGGAAGAACTGTCTTGCAGTTGCTGTTGCACTTCCAGGCGCTCTACCTTTAGCCCTTGCTGTTCCAGGCTCAGCCGTAACTGGTGCAACTGGTCGTTGACTGCTTTTACCGCCTCAGGCGACTCTGGGCGGATAATGGCGGTAATTTCTTTATTGATGACGCTCAACGTGACTGCCACCTTGCCTAGTTCCGGGGGGTCAAGGCGCAGAGTAAGCCTGCGCTGACCATTGCGCAGATTTTCCAACAAGCCTTTTTCTACCTGCTCAAAGACGCGTGTGGACTGCGTTTTATCTGCTACCTGTTGATGGTGGAATTCCTGTGCAGACATACGTTGCTGCATGGAGGCAGATATAATGGGCTGCTCCGTATGCCGTATTTCGGCATGCTTGATAATTTTTTCAGCAGCGCTGTGATGCTTGTCCGTTACTGCGTCAGCAGTACCAAGCGATTCTTTGAAAGATTCTTGTCGAGTTTGCCCATGTTTTTCCTGCCCGGGCTTGCCCTGCTCGCCAGAAGTTTTGGCATCCTGGTCTCCGGACAGGGGAGTACGTGTGCCCGCTATCGTATCCTGGGATGCCTGCGGGGGGATACCACGTTTTTGTACCTGGGGAGGGGCTTCTTCTGTAGCATACGGCTCGTCATACAGAGTACTTGTAATGCGTGAACGGGATGAATCGCGCATGAGCAGTAGGCTGTTGGCGGTATCTCGTGTCTGCCTGTTATCAGCTTGTGCGGTCTTGGTATTTGCTTCCAATGCCTTGTTCATGGCTGGACGTATGATGTCACGCAACTGGTCTAGGCGTCCATCAAGCGCAGTCTGGATTTCAGAAACCGCGCTGCCTATCTCTGCAAGGGCGTGCTGCAAAGCCGCAGGGCTCATTGTCATGCTTTTCGCATCCTGCATGACGGAGATCAGCCGATTTTCTGCCTGCGCAGGCAGGCGCATGGCTTTGGCCAAGGACCGCAGTTCCTGCCTGTCGATGGAAATTTGTGCTGTTTCTGGCAGGCTGTTGATTTTGCCAGACAGAGCCTGCCACGCACCATACAGGTGGCCCCGCTCAGTTTGTTCGGTCAGCGTTGTGACTTCTTCATTTGTAAAGCCGAGTTTTTGTAGCAGCGATTGTAGGGCATTGCGTGTATGAGGCGCAAAGGTAGCAGGCTCTGCTTGTGCATTGGTTGCCAGATCTTGCTGCAATTTTTGAAAAAGCTGATTCCAGCTTATGCCGCCGGAGCCGGCTGCCTGTTGCAGAACTGTATCCAGAGTTTCTTCTGAAATACCAGCTTCTTCCAGTTTTTCCCGTAGTGCCCCAAGTGTATCGGCAGAAGCAGGTAAAGATGAGAACAACATGTTTTTTCGCTCGGTGGCTCCATGCGGCATAAAAGCGGCGTGCAGGGTGCCAGGCACTACCGAGTCATTATTGATGACTGTTGTGAGCGAGCGGAAAACGGCATCAAGCCCCTGAGAAGAGGGTTTTTGCCGGAGGATTGTATCCTCATTGATAATTGAGGCCAGTGACCGAAAGACAGTACCAAAGCCCTGCGATGAGCGTTTGATCTGGAGGCTCGCATCCTCACCGATGATTTGTGTCATGAAGCTGGGAAAAACCTGCATGGCGGAACTCCTCTGGCTAAAGGAATACAAAAGGTGTTCCAAAATGAAAATATCAAGAAAACAGTATATTATCTTTTGCGTGTGAGAGGAGAGGGGGGAAGGAGTTGCCTACTGGCCGGATCCGGTGCATTCCACAAGGAACTCTACCATACGCAGGGCATCGGCATATGCGGCATGCGAGCAGTCACCATTATCCAGAGCTTGTTGCAGGTATCCGGAGAGGGGACGTATGAAAGGGGGATGTGTACGGTAGAAGTCCGGGGCGAGCGGGCCTTGGCCAGCTTGTATGCCACGCCTGAGTGCACGGCCAAGTCTGAGCGCTGCGGGTATGAACTTTCGGCGTATTTGAGGGGCGGCATTGGCAAAGTCCGCCCAGCATTTTTTTACAACATGGCTTTCCGTCTTACCCAGAAAGTGCATGAAATATGCTTGCCAGAAGGCATTGAGCGTTTGTTTGTCAGCATATACTCCATGTACGGCAGATGTGGTGTCCATGGGATTGAGAGAAAACAGTCCCCGGACATCGCGTCCAGAATGGAGCAGCATCTGGCCAGGAAGATGCATACGGCCCAGTGCCTCTTGTGGTTTTGTGAGTATGGTACGGACAAGCGAGGCAATGCGTGCAGGAATAAAGCCCCTGTGACATAGGGGGGTCGGGTGCTTGCAGCGCCAGCAGCCCACACAGCTCAAGGTGCTTTGCAGAACAAAGTGTCCAGGGGGAAAGGGCGCTGTCTCTCTGGCTGATACCGGTCCCATGGAGAGGTTCAGTGTGGGAACACCTGCCCATGCGGCAATATGCATGGGCCCGGTATCAGGCGTTACCAGCAGTCTAAGAGATCTGGTCAGTTCCACAAATTCCGGTAGAGTAAAACGGCCTGTCATATTAAGGGCAGGCGCTTTGAGCAGCATTGCGGTTTCGTGTCCGAGGGGCATTTCTTGTTTGCCCCCGAGGAGTACGGGTTTTAAGCCGCGTGCCAGTAGTGCTTCGGCCAGGTTGGCCCAAAATTTTGCCGTGGGATGCTTGTCCTTTTCGCTGGCCCCGAGAAAGAGGCCAACGCGGGCCTTGGAGTCGGCATGAAAGCGTATTGGTGGCCATAGTGTCTGTTGCAGGATTTTGTGTGAGATACAGTCCAGTGCGTTGAGATCCGCCCAGTGGAAAAGATTGTGGCGGTTATTATGGACAAGGCTTGCGCGGTATAATTGCCAGTTGCCACGCACACGCATGATGCCATTGCTGCTGTACGGGCCATACAATGATTCAGAAGAAGCAGCACCGGCAAGCTGGGCTGCCTCAGGTCTGTGGCTCAGGTTGATGATTGCGGCATAGGGTTCATGACTGAGGGCAGGGGCGGCATCAGGAGGAAAAAATGTGACTTCAGGGGCAAGGCTCATCAGCCCTTTGAAAAATACAGGCTCTGCCACAACCCATATGGGGTTATGAGGATAATGGACTCGCAACCAGCCAAGCAGCGGAAAGCTCAGGACAAGGTCGCCCATGCGCTGCATTTGTATGACAAGGACGGGGCGATTACTCATGGTCTGCCAAAAGTTGTACGCATTTGGTCCATAAGACACTGCAACCTGTGTTCATACGTATGCTCTGCAAGAATACGACGCCGCGCTGCCAGAGAAATTTTGTGTCGTGCGTTGGGGTTGGCAAGATAAAAGCGTATTAACGAAGGCACTTCTTCCGGATGTGCATAAAAGGCCACTTCTTTGTGCGGTTCAAAGAGTTCATCCATCTGGCTGCGTTGGTCCGTAAGCAAAAATGCCCCACATGCCGGCACATCAAAAACGCGCTGGTTGACCGCCCCCTTCATCTGTTTACTGGTACAGTTGAAGTTGATACTGGAAAGGGGGTAAAACCATGGCAGATCAGAGTAATAGCTGAGTTCTGCATGGGCA
The DNA here is from genome assembly GCA_964593925.1 of uncultured Desulfovibrionaceae bacterium. Taxonomy (GTDB): domain Bacteria; phylum Desulfobacterota; class Desulfovibrionia; order Desulfovibrionales; family Desulfovibrionaceae; genus Oleidesulfovibrio. The sequence goes on from CAZQKM010000016.1 coordinate 38,423, forward strand.
CGCCAAGGCAGCGCTTCATGTCGGAAGGTAGTATGCCAGCCGGCATCGCCTACAATCAGGGGGGCAAAAGGCAGTATTTGGCGTACACATGCAGTACGATACTGGCGTGTTGCTTCCCAAGTGATCATTGTTTCATAGGCAAGGCGCTGCTCCGGAGTATGCAGTGCAGTGTATTCTTGTAAGACCTCGTGTTGGCTCTGCTCTAAAAAGTGGCGTACGTCACGTTCGTTACTGGCTCCAAATGCTGCAGCAATGTGCTTGTAGGTTTTTAGCATAGCCGCAGGAAAACGGCCTGCCTTCATGCGTTGGGCCACCTTGTACACCATGGAATTGCCCACAAACGAGACGTCGGCCTTGAGGGCGTGTGTAGACGGAGTATTGGCAGGGGGGGCAAACCGTGTGGGGTCTGTGCCCAGGGGCAGATGGAATACGTGTTCAAACCCTAATGTTTTGAGTGAGGAGATGTTGTCGGCGTCCCAGGTGAAAAGGGCTGTCCACCGTGATACCAGCTTGGTATACAGGTGCAGGATAAGATGCGGGTTGTCGACAAACCAGGATGCAAGGGGAAGTTGCAAACGTTCCAGCAACTCCATGAGCACGCCCTCGCGATCTACGCCAAGGTGATTGATCGTCAGGGCAAAGTCGGGTTTGAATGTGACAACAGCCGTAAGCAGACGTTCTACAAACTCGTTTTGTCCCAGGGAATCATCGTTGATATTCAGCAGCGCATAGGGGGCTTGCATGCGATCCAATGCGGCAATGACTTCGCCCATTAAAAAATATTGGCTGGTAACAAGCAAAATACGGGGCACACGGGTTGTAAAGCGTGGGTATGCAAGCTTACCCCAAAAGTCGAATTGCCGGCTGGATTCCACCGTATCTTTGATCTTGGCGTAAAAGGGCCTGTCCAATCGCAGCCATGCCGGATGTACAATGGGAAGTAACGGCCTGGCATCATGGATGTTTTGCCACTGGGTCAGGCAGCGCAGCGCTTCATCAGGGGCCGTATGGTCCACCCAGAGGCAGTGGCCACGGCTTTCCACCATTTGCTTTGCGCCAGTCAGCGCAGTAATGGCGTGCTCTTTGTCGATAACGGCAAAGGGGCCGTCGTATTGCTCCATAAATGTCCGGATTGCCGCACCAGTACCGCTGCCGATGAAAACCGGCAAAAATGAGGTCAGATCGTCATGGCTTTCTGTGGGAAGAAGCTTTAGTTCACGGCTGACACCCGCGGGCCCAAGCAGATTCCATGTGCGCGCCCCCACCTTGATGGTAAGGTCTGCAAGAACGCCGTTTTTTTTAATTGGGACAACCGTATATGTGGAGTGGGCAGACTGTTGCATGACTACCAGCTTTTAGAGATATTTTTGAGAAAGTAGAACTCTATCCTGTTGTTCACAGCTCTGTTTTTATCAGTGCTGTTGGGTAAGAGGGGCTGTGAGTCGGCGTATCCCACAGCTTTCATCCGAGAAGAGGGCAGGCCGGCTATTTCTATGAGGGTACGTATGGTGGCGGCAGCACGTGCTGAAGAAAGCTCCCAGTTTGTAGGATAGAGAGGAGTGCTGGAACTGTATAGATCACTGGTGTGGGAGCGGACAATAAGCTCCATGTTATGCTCCTGCATCACCGTGACGACTGCTGCCAGCTTGCCAGCGGCATCAGGGAGCAGGTTGGCAGATTCGGGAAGAAACAGCTCACTGACGGGGATGCGTATGATTACACCGGAGTTTTCTGTGGAAACGTTGGTAACTTTTTGCAGGTCAGGGTCCTGGGAGAGCGTACTTTTCACACCTAGGACAACCTCCAGTATTTCTTTGGTTTCTTTATTAAGCTCCAAATCCTCACGCTCAAACTGCGAGGGCGAAAACGCAGCAAAGTTTGCATCCTTACGTTTTATCTGTACCCCAAATGCTTCTTTGATGGACCCCATAAGTGTTTTGAACTTGCTGACATCCTGCTGTGCAAACGAAAGCAACAGCACAAAAAAGCAGAGTAAAAGAGACATGAGGTCTGCAAAAGTGGCCATCCAGGGCGGCAGTCCTTCATCCTGCGGGGGGGTGTCCTGCCTTTTGGGGGGTGGTATCTTTGGATCTGCCATGTGCGTTTACTAGGCTGAAGAGCGGAGGTTAGGCGCAAGAAACGACTCAAGCTTTTCGCGTACGATACTTGGGTGGTCACCATTGAGAATGGACAACACCCCTTCCATGGTCAGTTCCATATTATGGGCTTCTTCGTTGGAACGTTCTTCCAGGCGTTTGGCCATGGGGAGAAAAAATACGTTGGCCAATACGGCTCCATAAAAAGTCGTCAACAATGCTACGGCCATGGCAGGGCCAATGGAGGAAGGATCATCAAGATTTTGCAGCATCTGGACAAGGCCGACAAGCGTGCCGATCATGCCGAATGCAGGAGCAAATGTGCCAAGTCCCTTAAAGACCTCTTGGCCGCGCCTGTGGCGTTGCTTCATGATGCTGATTTCTGTTTCCATAACCGTACGTACCAGAAGTTCCTCTGTACCATCTGCCACAAGTTGTATCCCCCGTTTCAGGTAGGGGTCCTCCACGACAACTTTTTCCAGTGACACCAAGCTCTCTTTACGTGCTTTTTCAGCCAGTTTGATAATTTGCTGTATGGATTCCACAGGGTTGGGCGCTTTGGCAAAAAAGCATTTCATGGCTACCTTGATGGAGCTGAGCACGGTTTTTATGGGAAACATGACAAATCCCACTGCAATGGTACCACCGATGACAATGGCCAGGGAGGGAGCGTCGATGAAACCACCAAGGCCGTTACCCATGACAATGGCCCCGAGAATAAGCCCCATTGCTCCGAAGAGTCCGATTATTGTTCCTATATCCATGATATATCGTCTTTTGCGTTGGCCCGGTTATTTCTGCATGTTGGATGGGTGCACGGCAATATCTTGGTTTTCAAGACAAAAGCAGACATTTTTAAGGTAGTCTTGCACTTTGAGGTACGCCTTGCCAATGGCTATCTCTACACCGGGGCATACCGTACCAGCCACAAAAAGCCGACACCCCGGGGGTATTTCAAAAGCCTCGAATTGCTTCCAGGTATCGGTATAAATGCGGTGCAGGGCTTGCAACCTTTGGGCTGCTTGTTTTTTTTGTGGTGTAAATTCTTGCGCAAATTCAGTGCTTTTTGCACAGAGAGTTTCCAACGCACTTACTTCGTCTTCTGTCACCTTGATGCCTTCTTCAATATTGCGAAGCTTGCTGAACAGAAAAGGGTCATAGCCCATGACAAACTGGGTGGTAGTGTTCTGACCGCCGCCAAGCTGTTCCATGACACATACTGTACCACTGGTATATATGGTGCCGCCCTGGAGTCGTCCTTTTATAACAATATTACCCGTAGAGTAAATGTCCGTATGCATACAGGCACCGTCTATCAGGATATTGCCGCGTGAATGGAGTTCGGCATTTTCACAAAAGGGGAGCCGTATATGCTCGTAAGCATATAACTGGGCAGTTTTTTGACCTTTTACGCCGGTCTCACTGGCCAGTGTCCCTTGGGCGTGTATTTTTGCCCCTTCGATAACACCTTTGACCAGGACATTTTTGCCGTATACGCCAAACCCGGTCCGGACACTCCCATGTACGGCGATGTCATTGACAAACACGATGTTACCGGTATGAAAGTCCACCGCACGCCTGACGTTGAGCGTCTTTTTTACGGTGATAAGCCCCTTGTGGTAAAAAATATACCCGTTGGCGGCAGCCAAAAGGGCATGGTCATCTTCAGGATCAATGATACAATTGGGGCCACAGGGCAGGTTTGGCGTTGTAAAGATGAATCTTGGATCAAGGTTTGCGGTCTCTTCAGGAGAGACCTCTCTGAGGTTTGCCACAAGCTGGCCTACTATGACATTTTGTACATAACCTAGATTATAGTGATTTACTTTGCCGGAACCCATCTCTTTGGGCTTGAGGCTCAGGTGATCAAAGTCAGGGTCAAAGTGGTGTTCCAGATACCAGGGCATGGCGTATTCCGTTTATAGGATGGAGTGGCTGTTGTGCGAGACAGTGGTAGAGATCACTTCAGCTTTGGTATGCAGAAGAGTAAAGAAATTGAGTAGCCCAACGGCCTCTATGGCTTTGATGGTCTGTTCAGAAGGGCCATACAAAAACATTTGCCTGCCGCCGCCTGTGAGCTTGCTGTAAAGAGATACCAGTAGACCTATGCCTGAATTGTCCAGGTGTGAGACCTGGGAGAGGTCAATAATGACATGTATGCACGACTCATTCTGCAGAGCTTCTTTATAATGCCTGCGTATTTCGGGAAGAAACCGACGCGTCAGCTCTCCATTTATATCAAGGCGTAAAAAGCAGCATTGCGGATTTAGAGTCAGGTCGTCCATATCGGGGCTCTCCAAGCTGGTTACTATATGTATATCCTTTTATTTCTGGGTATACAATGACAGAACTGCCTATCCAATTGGAACTATTATCATGCATGTTGTTTGTTTGATCGTGCCATGGCAAAGATGATCATTGGAGTTGCAGCTCTGGCAGAATAGTATCCCTGAGCTTTGGCAAGTCATCTTATTTTTTGCATATATGCTACCCAAATGTTGCCAGTTGCTACGTGCCGAGCATGTTGAGGGCACGTATTTTCATGGATGGCATTGCCCCAGTGTGCCCAGACTGGAGCGACGAAACCAAAGATCTTTCATGACAGTACGTTGGCATGAACAATGCGTCTGGTCACTTTTGTATAGATAAAATCAGTATAGTATAGAACGATATTTTGTGTAAACCATCTACGCGGTGTGCGGATCGCTTGTAAGCTCAATGGTGATCGGTCCCCAGTTGGTCAGGGTGACATACATATGCGCACCGAACATGCCTGTGCGCACCTTGCCTGGCAGTTGTCTTTCAAAATCCGTGACCAGCGTGTGGTACAGTTGTGCCGCCTCATCCGGAGGTGCGGCTTTGCTGAATGATGGGCGCCTGCCTTTGCGGCAGTCGGCATAAAGGGTGAACTGCGAAACCAGCAGCAACTCACCGCCGTATTCACGCAGCCCCAGATTCATCTTTTCGTTGTTGTCAGGAAAAATGCGTAATTCCAGTGTCTTGGCAATGAGTTGCTGCCAGACGGGCAGAGAGGGCAACTTTAAATTGTCCTCTCTGCCAAATGCGGCAAAAACAACCAGGCCGCGCCCAATGGCGCCGATGGTTTTGGCGTCAACCTGTACACGGGCTGCGGTGGCTCGTTGTAACAGTAGTTTCATAGTCAAATGGGCCTATGAGGGGGGGCGTTTTACGATTTTTTTTCTTCTTCTTCCAATAGCGCCCGTCGCAGGATTTTGCCGACAATGGTTTTGGGCAGATCTTTTCTAAATTCCACCTTGCGTGGCACCTTGTAGTTGGCGAGCTTGCTTTTACAATGGGCAATGATGTCGCTTTTGGTGAGGGTCTCTCCTTCCTGGAGAACAATGTATGCTTTGATGATTTCGCCACGGGTAGGGTGTGGAATTCCCACGGTAACGGCTTCTTTTATCTTTGGGTGCTCATGCAGGACCTCGTCGATTTCTCTGGGGTATACGTTGTATCCACTCACGATGAACATGTCTTTTTTGCGGTCCCTAATGAAAAAGTATCCGTCATCATCCATGGTGGCAATATCACCGGTATACAGCCATCCGTTACGCAAGGCATTTGCTGTTTCGTCAGGGCGGTTCCAATATCCTTGCATGACCTGAGGGCCTTTGATGACAAGCTCGCCAAGTTTGCCTGCGGGCAATGGAATGGAGCCCAGCTCCATATCCACGATACGTGCTTCGGTATCAGGAAAGGGGACGCCGATGGAGCCTTGTTTTCGTATTCCGTGAGCAGGGTTCAAGTGCGTAATGGGGGCTGCCTCTGTAAGGCCAAAGCCTTCGATAATGCGGGCTCCTGTGAGTTCCTCAAAACGTTTGATATGCTCGACAGGCATTGGGGCAGATCCTGAAAGGCAGTATTTTATGGAAGCTAGGTTGTATTTGCGGACACTCTTTTGCTGTATAAGCGAGATATAGACAGAAGGAGCCCCGGGAAAGATGGTTGGCTTATACTTGGCAATACCTTCCAGTACATCCTGTGGGATGTAACGAGGAAAGGGAATTGTCGGGGCGGAAAGCGCGGTGGGCAGTATAAGGCATGTGGTCAGTCCATAGACATGGAAGTAGGGAAGCACTCCAAGGATGCTATGTTCCTGCTGACAGATTGCGCCCAAAAACGCACAGCACTGTTGAACATTGACGGTAAGATTGTAATGGGTAAGCATTACACCTTTTGCAATGCCTGTTGTTCCTCCAGTATATTGCAGTAAGGCCAATGTTTTTTTTGAGTCTGTTATCTTTACGCTATATAATGATTTTCCGCGTGTAATTGATTTCCATGTAAATATTGTCTTTTTATCGTATGGTATGTGTTTTGTTTCTTTAGTTTTGTATTCTTTGTATTTGTATATAATATTTAATGGAAATTTAAGTGCATCTGGTATTGTTGTTATAAAGAATTTTTTAATAGATATTTTGTTACGTAGGTTGTCTATTTTGTCCCAGGACACGTCGAGTGTGATCATAAAGCGTGCCCCTGAATCATTGATCTGGTGGACAAGCTCTTTTTCCATATAAAGTGGGTTCA
>CAZQKM010000017.1:0-21114 GCA_964593925.1 uncultured Desulfovibrionaceae bacterium
ATGCTCTGTTTGGAGGAAGCTAACACAATTTTTTAAATTTGACGACACTATCTAGGGCGAATGCGATCAATATTGAAAACATGACAGTCCACACCAAAGACGGGTGAAGCTTTCTTGATGCTTTGCAGCGCCTTGTAGATGCCCATGCACCTACTGAAAAGGCGGAGACAAAAGAAGAAACCCGCGCCCGTCTTCGTGAAGAAATAGCGGAAACAGTGAAGGATGTTGATTGGTTTGAGGCTGTTGCTGTCCTTATATCCGCAATTAATGATGTATCCGTTTCAAATGACCATACAGCAACCGTTAATCTTCGGAATTTAATTTCTGTTGAAGGTGCAGAGTAAAAGCGGCGAAAGACTCTGCTATTTCAAGGGCTTTCTTTTTCTGTTCCTGCTCATTTTTGGCTTTCATTTGAACGGCTACGGAAGGAACGGTTTTGTAAAGTTCAATAGCGATAGGAAGCAATTTTTCAAGAGTAATTTTTTCAGACATTTTCCCGGCCTCATTGGTTTGTATGGGGATTGGCCCCAAGGGTTGAAGTTGAGAACACCAGATTACCGGTGAGGCCGGGAAAAATCAAATAATGGCGAAGGTATGACATCAACTTCTGTAACTTTATGGTACAGCTGTTCAAACATTTGATACGTTGCGTCCTCTTTAGCATGGCCGCTGACAATCAAGTAGATGTTATTGTTCTACATTTTGTTTGTTTCGGTGTAGTCCAACTGGTCGATAACGGCCTTAAACTGGGCAGGGAAAGAGAATCAGTAGAACGGAGTGGAAGTCGCCAGAACATCGCATTTGTTGAGTAGAGACCTCAGTTCGCTGAAATCATCCGGTTGTGAGCTGTAGCCCCGCATGTTTTTAAACGCTGTTTCAAGCTTGGTTACGCTGTGGTCTGCCTGCTGGGCAGCACGGACAAACGCGTTTGCCATTCTTGTGCTGTTGCCGCCCCTGTTGGGGTTTCCGCTCAAGACGAGAATCTTTTTGCTCATTATTCGTTTTTCCAAATAGTGCCAGATTTTCCTGCAACTCGCTAAAATATAAAATGATCGACGCTTTATGATATTTTTATTATACCATGTTAATATTACGAATCAAGTACGCAAAATATTTTTACATAGTATCATGTACCGTACTATGAACTGGAGGGTTTATAATGAAACAGCAGGTCACTTTTGAGGAATATGTTCAGATTGCATCCAGCAGCATGACGAAATCCGGGAAGTGCCCTGTTACCAGCCTGATTCTCATACTACAGGGAAAATGGAAGAACCAGGTCATTTATGCAATGAATCTGAACGATAATATCCGGTTCGGCCAGCTTAAAAAGGAAATACCAGGAATTACCAATACGATGTTGACAAGCACATTGCGGGAGCTGGAAAGAGACGGTTTGATTCATCGAGAGCAATTTAATGAAATACCTCCCCGTGTTGAGTATTTCCTCACGGAAAAAGGCAGAAATTTGTATCCTGTTTACTATGAAATGGTAAAGTGGGGTTTAAAGTACGCTGAGTGATACAAAGAACTATACTAAATATCTTGCACCATGTTTCGTTTGTTCACCAAGCCTATGCAGAACCGACTTGGTGGACAAACAGTGTGAGCTACAATCCAAACCGGAGCAGCCCTCGCCCTTGCCGGGCTTTTTCATCCGGTGCTCCACAGGTTTGCCGCATTTTTCGCAGGCCTTGCCCAGGGGCTTGGCAAATTCCTGTACTTCACTGAAAAGTTGACCATAAAAAACGGGCCGGCATGTGCCGACCCGTTGAGGATCATGAAGCAAGTGGATTTATAAGGATTTACGCACTTGCAGGCGTATCAGTGCCCGTTGCAGGGCTGCTTCAGCGCGGATAATGTCAACGCTGTCACGCTGGGCTTGCAGGCGTTTTTCTGCTCGCTCCTGTGCTGTACGGGCTCGTGCAAGGTCAATATCTGTGGCCACTTCTGCCGCTTCGGCAAGAATGGTTACCTTGTTGTGAGAAACCTCGGCAAAACCACCGGACACAAAAACGTAGTGCGTCTTACCGTCGCTCTGATAATGCAGGCTGCCGATGCGCAACGCGGACAAAAAGAGGATGTGCTCGGGCAATATGCCGAACTCTCCCTCATATCCGGGAGCACTGACATACTCCACCTGTTCGCTTATGACCACTTTGTCCGGGGTCACGATTTCAAGCAGGAGGGATTTTGCCATGCCTGTATCTCCTTATGCGGCTTCTTGGCGCTGGGTATGACGTTCTAGGGCCATTTCAATGCCGCCCACCATGTAGAAATCATTTTCACCCAGGTGGTCGTATTCGCCGCTCAGAATACCGCGGAATGCCTTGATGGTGTCTTCAAGCTTGACATACACACCAGGGGTACCGGTGAACACTTCAGCTACGTGGAACGGTTGTGAAAGAAAGCGTTGGATACGACGGGCACGGGCAACGGTCTGTTTGTCTTCATCAGACAGCTCGTCCATACCCAGAATTGCAATGATGTCTTGCAGGTCTTTGTACTTTTGCAACACCATCTGTACTTCGCGAGCCACGTCATAGTGCTCTTGTCCCACAACGTTGGGATCAAGGATACGCGATGTAGAGTCAAGCGGGTCCACTGCAGGGTAGATGCCAAGCTCTGCAATCTGGCGCGAAAGTACCAGAGTACCGTCAAGGTGCGAAAAGGTTGTGGCCGGTGCAGGGTCGGTAAGGTCGTCCGCAGGAACGTATACAGCCTGTACCGAGGTAATGGAACCTTTGGTCGTCGAGGTGATGCGTTCCTGCAAGCCGCCAAGGTCCGTACCCAAGGTGGGTTGATAACCCACTGCCGAGGGCATACGGCCCAACAGCGCGGATACTTCGGAGCCTGCCTGGGTAAACCGAAATATGTTGTCTACAAAAAGCAGCACATCCTGGCTTTCTTCATCACGGAAGTACTCTGCACAGGCCAGAGCCGTTAGTGCCACGCGTGCCCGTGCTCCAGGAGGTTCGTTCATCTGGCCATAAACCAGAGCGGCTTTTTCAAGCACCCCTGCATCTTTCATCTCATGGTACAGGTCGTTTCCTTCACGGGTACGTTCACCAACGCCCGCAAAAACGGAGATACCACCATGCTGCTTGGCAATGTTGTTGATCATTTCCATGAGGATAACGGTTTTGCCAACACCTGCACCACCAAAGAGGCCCATTTTGCCGCCCTTGGGAAAAGGAATAAGCAGGTCAACAACCTTGATACCGGTTTCCAGCAATTCAACATTGGTGTTCTGCTCTTTAAAGTCGGGAGCAGGACGGTGGATGGGCAGGCTTTTGGCAGCGTCAATATCGCCCATTTCGTCCACCGGGCGGCCTACAACGTTCATGATGCGGCCCAGCGAGGCGTTACCCACGGGCACCATGATGGGGTTGCCTGTGTCCACCACATCCATACCGCGTACAAGGCCCTCTGTGGCGTCCATGGCAATGGTGCGTACAATGTTGTCGCCCAGATGCTGCGCCACTTCACAGATAAGTTCGGGGCAGTCGGGGTTGTTGGGGTTTTTGATAACCAATGCGTTCAAAATGTTGGGCAGGGTGCCATCGGCAAATTCGACGTCCACAACAGCGCCGATGACCTGAGTGATCTTGCCTGTATTGCTCATAGCTTTTTTGCTCCCTTTTATCCTTTCAGGGCTTCAGCGCCGCCGACGATATCCATAAGGTCTCGTGTAATGGCTGCCTGTCTTGTCTTATTATAGAGCAGCGTCAGAGAGCTGATCATGTCGTCGCAGCTTCTCGTGGCATTGTCCATGGCGGTCATCCGCGCGGCATGCTCACTGGCTGACGTATCCAGAAGACCCCGGTATATCTGTACCTTGATGAAGCGGGGCAACAGCTCCGCAAGCAGGCCTTCCACTGCCGGTTCATAAATGTATTCCATGGACGCTGTAGCGGTCTGCTCTTCAGCTTGGGCGGCCACCATGGGCAGCAACGCAAGTCGTTGAGGAACCTGTTTGACCATGCTCTGGAACTCACCATAGATCATGACAACTTCGTCAAGTTCACCGGCAAGATAGGCATGGATGACTTCAAGGCCCAACGTATTTGCCAAGCCAAAGTCAAAGGCTCCCATCTCACCCACACGTTCAGCCGCTATGTCGAATTCGGACTTTTTCACTGCGTCGCGGGCTTTTTTACCCACGCAGTAAAAACGTACGGTTTTGCCTTGTTTGGTTTTTTCTCGAGCCAGCTTCAAAGCGTCGTTGATGAGGTTGACGTTGAAGCTGCCGCACAAGCCGCGGTCCGAGGTGGCAAGCATGATGCCACAGGTGCGCATGTTTTCGCGTACCTCAAGCAACGGATGCACAGAAGAATCCGCTTGCGCCGCCAAGTTACCCAGCATTTCATAAAACTTTGTGGCATAGGGGCGAAAACGCTCTATACGGGTCTGTGCACCCCGCAGCTTGGCCGAGGCCACCATATTCATCGCTTTGGTGATCTGTTTGGTTTTCTTCACACCGGCGATTTTTAGTTGAACATCTTTCAAAGAAGGCATACTACCCCCGCAGACTAGGCGGTGAAGCCTTTTTTGAACTCTTCAAGAGCTGTTTTCATACGCGCTTCAATGTCGTCGTCAATGGCCTGCTTTTCGTCAAGATCTTTGATAAGGTCTGCCTTGCTGTTTCGGAGAAACTCAAGGTAGCCGGCTTCAAAGGTACGGACCTGATCCACTGGCACGTCGTCCATGAATCCGCGTGTTGCGGCATACATGGAAGCCACTTGCTCGCTAAAAGACATGGGGGCGTATTGTGGCTGCTTCAAGAGCTCCACAAGGCGCGCACCTCTGTTAAGCTTGGCCTGTGTACCTTTATCAAGGTCTGAACCAAACTGGGCAAAGGCCGCCAACTCGCGGTACTGGGCAAGGTCAAGCCGCATGGTGCCGGCAACCTGCTTCATGGCCTTGATCTGGGCAGCGCCGCCCACGCGAGAAACAGATAGTCCCACGTTGATGGCAGGCCGGACACCGGCGTTGAACAGGTTGGGCTCAAGATAAACCTGGCCGTCAGTAATGGAAATAACGTTTGTCGGGATGTATGCGGACACGTCACCTGCCTGGGTTTCAATGATGGGCAGGGCAGTGAGTGAACCGGCACCTAGGCTGTCGTTTACCTTTGCCGCACGCTCAAGCAGGCGTGAGTGCAGGTAAAAAACGTCACCGGGAAATGCTTCACGACCAGGAGGACGACGCAGCAGCAACGACATCTGGCGATAGGCTGTGGCCTGTTTGGACAGGTCATCATAGATGATCAGGGCATGTTTACCGCTGTCGCGATAAAATTCTGCCATGGCACAGCCGGCGTATGCGGCAATGAACTGCAATGGAGCAGGTTCAGAAGCCGTGGCAGAAATAATGGTGGTGTATTCCATGGCACCGTATTTTTTCAAGGTGTCGGCCACCAGCGCTACGGTGGAGCGCTTTTGCCCAATGGCTACGTAAAAGCAGTGGATATCGGTATTTTTTTGCGCCAGAATGGCGTCAACACAGACCGCTGTTTTTCCCGTCTGACGGTCACCGATGACCAGTTCGCGCTGGCCTCTGCCAATGGGCGTCATGGCGTCAATGGCCTTGATACCGGTGGGCATGGGTTCGTGCACGGATTTACGGGCAATGATGCCGGGGGCTTTGAGTTCCACCGGGCGGAATTCTTTGGCGTCCACCGGGCCTTGGCCGTCAATGGGCTGCCCCAACGGGTTGAGCACGCGGCCCATGACCGCATCACCCACCGGCACGGAAAAGATGTTGCCAGTACGCTTGACCGGGTCGCCTTCCTTGATGTCGGTGTCAGGGCCCAAAAGCGCCACACCCACGTTATCTTCTTCAAGGTTGAGCACCATGCCCATGAGTCCGCCGGGAAACTCCAGCAGCTCCATGGCCATGGCATTACGTACGCCGTAGACACGTGCGATACCGTCACCCACATATAATACGGTGCCGGTTTCGCTCATCTCTACACGTTGTTCATAATTTTGAATCTGTGATTCAATGATCTTGCTGATTTCTTCGGTCTTAATCTGCATAGCCCTACTCACCCCTCTTGATGGTATCCTTCAGAATGCCTAGCTGTGCACGCAGGCTGGCATCAAGAACACGGTCGCCGACCTTCAGCATCACGCCGCCAAGGATTTCCTTGTCTACGCTGAAGCTCAACTCAATCTTCTGTCCGGCCTGCTTTTCGAGCGTTGCTTTTACGGTATCGCGCTTTGCCTGTCCCAGCTCAATGGCAGTCACAAGCTCGCCACGGATGACGCCTTTTTCAGCGTCAAGCAGAAGACTGTAATAGACATTAATTTCCGGTAGAATGGCCAGTCTGCCTTTGTCCACAAGCAGGTTGCAGAAGTTGCTGACAGTCTGACCCGCGCCGGCTACTTTCAGCAGGGCCGCCAGTACGGCACGTTTTTCGTCAGTACTAAAGAGCGGGTTGCCAAATAACCTGGCAAGAGCGGGAGTCTCTTCCACGGCGTTGGCAATGGCAAGAAGCTCGGAACCAAACGTGTCCAGTTCGGCAAGCCCCTGTTTCTGCCCGATGGCAAAAAGCGCCCTTGCATACCTGCGAGCTGCAATGTTGCCGGTCAATTGAGCACCACCTTTGTTAAGTACTTGTCAATGAGCTTTTCCTGCCCGGCGTCGTCAAGGCGTTCTCTGAGCAGGCGTTCGGTTGCATCGGCTATAAGCTCTGCCAGTTCGGCGCGTATGGCGTCTTTGGCGTAAGCGACTTCATTTTCGGTAGTTTTTTGGGCTTGTTCCACCATCTGGTCGGCCGTACGCTGGGCTTTAGCTAAGATAGCCTCTTTCAAGGCTTCGCCCTGGGCTTCATATTCGGCAAGGATTGCTTTGCGTTCGTTTTCAAGATCGGCAATGCGTTGCACCACATCGTCAAGCTTGCTCTGGGCCTGCGCCTTGCGTGCTGCAAGGTCGTCAAGCTCCTGCGCGATGCCCTGGCGTCGTTGGGTAAAAAAGGCGATGACTTTTTTGCCGGCCGCATAATAGATAATGGCGGCAAAGATGATGAAGTTGAGGACACGATACCCAAAGTTGGCCCAGTCGTAACCGCCTTCAGAGGCAGCCAGTGCGACACTGGCGCCTGAAAGCACCATGACGGGCACGAATAACAATGCTTTTAACCCTTTCAAAGCCGACTCCTCCTTATGGGGTTACCAGACGCATGCTATCCCAACACCTTGCCGGCGGCTTTTTCCGCCAGGGTGTCTACTTGGCTTTTGAGTGTAACCATGGCCTGATCCATTTCAGTGGCAATTTGCTTGCGGGATGTCTGCAGGATGGTATGTGCGTTTCCGGAAGCCGTGGTTATGAGAGATTGCTCTTCAACCAGGCCTTCTGCCTTTTTGGCATCGCGGATGCCAGCGGCCTCGCTACGCGCATTGGCAAGGGCAGTTTCGTAATTCTGTAGCTTTTGGTCAGCTTCGGCAAGGAATGTTTCGGCCTCGTCCATCAGGCCTGACATTTTGTCTGCCCGCAATTTGATGATACCCCTGATCGGGCGGATAAGAAGAGCATTCAGCACCACGAGCGTTACAAGAAAATTCACCAACTGGATCAGCAAGGTGAAGTTTAAGTCGATCATGCATGCTCCTTATGGCGAGTTTGTGAATTTAAGCTCAAAACGGTACGTTGGCTGTAGCCCATAACGCTGATTGTGTCAAAGCATTTTTAAAATACAACGGTGTGTCATACAGGAAACAGCGTACAAACTACGTTGTTTTTTGGTATGATACATGTAAAAAAAGGCCGCAGGATGCTGCCACGGCGTTACTTGGCCTCTTGTTTTGCCTTGGCCGGAGCTTTTTTGTTTTCTGCTTCTTCTGCGGCGACAGGGGGGGCGTCGGACAAACCTTCACCCATGCTCACTTCGCCCTGCAACATGGCACCTTCTTCGATAACCAGCGTACCGGTGTGCAGCGTGCCGGAAAGGGAGGCTGCGCGATGCAAAACAGTCTTTTGCGTTGCAGTCACGGTGCCTTGCACATTGCCGCTGACTATAACTTGGCCCACATGCACATTACCTTGGACTTTGGCTTCCTTGCCCACGATGAGTGTGCCTTCTGAGGTGATTTCTCCTGTAAAAGTACCGTCAATGCGCACGGAGCCCTGAAAATCGAGTTTGCCGTCATAGACGGTACCCGTTCCCAGAAATGCGTTGATTTCATCCTTTGCCATTACTGTATGCTCCTTGCTACTGAATGCTCGAAATAACGACGTATCTGCATTTTTGCTACATGCGGTGCATTATGTAGTTTTAAACATAAAGCGGCGCATGGATACATTGAGTACCAATCCGACAAGACAAAAATTTACAATGGTGGCGCTGCCGCCATAGCTGATAAAGGGCAGGGGAATACCCACAACCGGCATGAGCCCGACAACCATGCCCATATTTATGAGAATTTGCCAGAAAAAATAAAAAAATACTCCGGCACAGAGCAGACTGCCAAAGCGGTCTTTGGCCTGCCGCGCTGACTTGCAGATGGACAGCAGAAACAAGCAGAAGATGCCCAGCAGCAGCAGGTTGCCTACAAACCCCCATTCTTCGCCAAGCACGGCCACGGCAAAGTCAGTATGCTTTTCGGGCAAAAAGCGGAGTTGAGACTGGGTGCCCCCCAGAAAGCCCTTTCCCCAAAGCTCACCGGAGCCTATGGCTATCTGCGATTGAATAATGTGATAGCCGGCACCAAGCGGGTCGTTTGTGGGGTCAATAAAGGTCAAGATGCGTTGCTTTTGATAGTCATGCAGCAAAAACCAGCCCAGTGGGGCAAGTAAGGGGATACTTGCAAGGCAGGGTTTGAGCACATAGGCCGCGATGCCCCGGAACAACACAACCCCCCCCACGTTCAGCAGCAGGTTGAGCGTGGTGCCAAGGTCGGGCTGGCGGACAATGAGCAGCGCCGGAATAAGGCAGATCCCCATTGTTTTACTTAGCTCAATCCAGCCCAGTGGGGTGCCTTCTTCGGCGAGCAGCCGTGCGGCGATGATAAGCGTGCTGATTTTTGCAAGTTCACTGGGCTGTAGGTTAAAAAAGCCCAGTGAAAGCCAGCGTTGTGCGCCGTATACGGTAACGCCGAAGAAGGGCACCATGGCCAACAGCAGCACAGTAAGGATAAAGACAGGCCAGGCCATACTCTTCAGATGGCGATAGTCAAAAAGCATGGCCGCCAGCATGCAGCCGATGCCTGCTGTACCCCAGATAAACTGTTTGCGGTAAAATGAAGATACCGCGATGCCTTCGTCAATGCGCGTGCCGGATGCTGAGTATAAATTGGCAACACCAATACCAAAGAGCATGAGTGTCAGCGCTATGAGTTCCCAGTTCATATGGGTAAGAAGGCGTCTGTCGATGAGTATCATGACGCATTGCCCCCATTGGTTTGCACAGGGCCGAACAAGTGGTCAAAAATGCCTTTTACAATGGGGCCGGCAACAGTACCACCGCCGCCGCCGTGTTCCACCATGGCTACCACAACATAACGCTTGTTTCCTTGCTCTCCCCAAGCGGCAAGCCAGGCGTGGTCACGTTCCCAGTATTCCATTTCTTTTGTTTTACGTCGTTTTGTACCTGCAATGCGTACTACCTGCGCAGTACCTGTTTTGCCGCCTATGGTCACGTCGGGTCTATACAGGCGGCGGGCTGTTCCCCGCTGCGAGGTTACCGTGTCCACCATGGTCTTGAGCAAATACGCGCGCGTTTGCTCTGTAAAGGGAATGGTGGATTGTATTTGCGGCGGGGCATTCAGGAGCATCTGCGGCTTGAGCAGGTTGCCCTCATTGAGCAGGGCTGCAATAAATCGGGCTACCTGTAGTGGGGTGGTCAGTGTAAACCCTTGGCCGATGGAGATGTTCAGCGTTTCACCCCGTTGCCAGGGCTGGCGAAAACGGTTGCGCTTCCAGGTACGCGAAGGGACAAGTCCGGATTTTTCGTGGGGCAGATCAATGTTTGTGAGTTCACCAAAGCCCGAGGCCTTGGCAAAATTTTCTATGCGGTCAATACCGACTTTGGCGCCCACTTCATAAAAGTAGACGTCGCATGACTCCACAAGGGCCTTACGTAAATCGGTGTTGCCGTGACCGCCTTTTTTCCAGCAGCGGAATACCCGGTTGCCCATGGGATAATTGCCATTGCAGAAGACGGTTTTTGCGGGGGGAAGCACCTTTTTTTCCAGTACCAGCCCTGCCATGAGCAGCTTCCATGTGGAAGCTGGCGGATAGGTGGACTGAATAACGCGGTTTTGCATGGGGTGACGCGGATCAGTGCTTAGTTCTTCCCAGTCGCTGGAGGACAACCTGCGGGTAAAGACGTTGTTATCAAAGGCCGGAGCCGTGACCAGCGCATGCACCTGCCCGGTATCAGGGTCGATCACCACCACGCAGCCGGTCTGTCCTTCGAGCAGGGCAAAAGCCTTGGCCTGCAATGCCGTGTCAATGCTCAGGGTGATGTTTTCTCCTGCCATGGGCTTACTCAGGATGGTCCGCGTCAACCCACGGCCCACCACATCCACTTCCACCTGCCGCAGACCTTTGGTACCGCGCAAGCGATCTTCCAGCACCAGCTCAAGTCCCTGCCTGCCCACAGAGTCCCCCAGTGAAAGGGCGGGGTTGGCTTCCAGGATTTTTTCGTCTGCTTCGTTGACGTATCCCAGCAGGTGGGCCATTTCCGGCCCTGCAAGGTAAAACCGGCGCGGGCGGACGATGATTTCCAGACCGGGCCAGCGGGCAATATTGGACTCAATGATGGCCAGCAGGTCAAAGGATACATCAGGCACAAGCACCAGCGACTCAAAGGATTTTACCTTGCGCATATCGCGTTTGTACCGACTGTCCAGCTCTTCCGGGGGAATACCGGTCCACTGGCTTATCTGGGCAAGGGTAGAGGGAATATCCTTGCAGTCTTCACGCACCAGTCCAAGGGCATAGGTGGGGCTGTTTTCGGCCAGCAACAGGCCGTTACGGTCGTGGAGCAGACCCCGTGGGGCATACATTTTTTCTTGGCGCAACCTGTTATCGCTGGCAAGGCGGGCAAATTTTTCGCCCTTGTGGATCTGTAGATACCAGAACCGCAATGCAAAAACGAGAAACAGGAATGCCACCAGGCTTTGCAGCAAGATAAGGCCTGTACGCGGCGGTTGGAATTCTTTTGAATCAAGATGCATCTTCATGGGGAACAAACCTTGATCTCAAAGGGCGCAGAGGCAGCCAGCAAACAGGGATAAGCAGAGCTTGCCAGAGACTTTCATATAACAGGGGGGTCTGGCGTACGGGCATGTCCTGGAGCATGAGCATGGTCACGGTCATGCCATAGTGGACAAGCCCAAACAGGCCGGAGAGCAGCAACACAAATGGCAGGTTGCGGGCTTCGAACAGCCAGCGTCCCCCCTGAAATAACAGGATTGTCACAAGATACTGCCCAACGACAGAACCAAAAGACAGGGTGCTGCATCCTTCCTGAATCAGGGCAAAGCAGACCACAACCCACAGCGTTTGTACAGGGCGCTGTTCTTGCAGGGTAAGAATCAGTCCGGGTAGCAAAAAGTCCACCCCGGGTACAAAGCTTTGGGCCCACACGGCGGCCATGGCGTACACCAGCCACCAGCCGATATTGCGCAGGGCCGGATATCTTGCAGGAGTAGTGTACATTAAAAAAAGAGCCTTTGGTCTACCTTGGGCGGGTTAGGGTGCCTGTTCGGCCGCAGTATCCGACTGGGGGGCTGTCTCTGGCTGTGCCGGAGAAGCCTCTTGAGGTACCACTGTCAACGGATCGGACGGACGTTGCAGCAGCAGGACTTCTTCCAGCCTGTCCATATCCTCCAACGCAGTGGCGTACACAGTCTGAAAGAGCGAAATTTCAGAACGTTCAATGCGTACGATGCGGGCAACGGGCAGTCCTTTGGGATAAATTTGCGCCAGCCCGGAAGTAAGCAACAGTTCTCCCTCAACCAGAAGCGCGTTGCGTGGCACAAAACGAAGGCGCAATTCCTTGCGGGGACCGGTGCCCATCAGAATGCCGGGTGTACGGCTTTGGGCACCAATCACGGCAATACGGCAGGCAGGGTCCGTTACCAGCTGAACTGTGGCCGTAAAGGGACCGGCCCGCATGATACGGCCCACCACGCCCCTGTGGGTGCTCACAGGCGTATTGGACAGCGCCCCCTGCAAGTATCCCTTGTCCAGCATGATGCTGTCCAGGGCTGCACCGGCACCGACTCTGTGTGCAATGACACGTGCTCCCAGACGCTGCCATTCTTCTGGAGCAGAAAAGTCGTCAAGCGCGCGCAAGCGAAAAAGCTCCTGCTGTTCTTCGCGAGCTTTGGCAAGCTCAAAAGACAGGGCTTCAATCTGGGCGGTCAGATCATCATTTTGCTGACGAACATCCATTAGATAAATGTAATGCTCCCAGAACGCCACGATATTACGATGCACCCATTTGCCTGGTTTGAGTACCATACCAGTAAATTCAAGCCCTGTGTGATCGGCCAGTGCGTCCAGAACACCGGTACGCAGGTTCCACGTGTACAGGGCAAGGTACACGAAAAGTACAATGAAAAGCGCGGCTGAAATATTTTTGGGCGAGGCGTTAATCGATTGCAACCTCCTTCAGGATATCCAGATCATCCAGAGCCTTGCCGGTTCCCAGCACCACAGTGGAGAGCGGATCATCCACAACCGTGATGGGCAGTGAGGTTTCTTCACGCAGCAACTGGTCCAGTCCTCTGAGCAACGCACCGCCACCTGTGAGTACAATACCCCTGTCAACAATATCTGCCGCCAGTTCGGGTGGGGTCTGTTCTAGAGCCACGCGTACAGCCTGCACAATGGAATCCACCTGTTCGGCAATGGCTTTGCGTACCTCTTCTGAAGTAATGGTGAGGTTTTGTGGAATACCTGTCACAAGGTCACGCCCCCTGATGTCCATCTGCTCTTCGGGGGCCAAGGGATAGGCCGAGGCCATTTTGATTTTGATATTTTCGGCCGTGGACTCACCGATCAGCATGTTATACTTGCGTTTTACATGGATCATGATGGCTTCATCCATCTTGTCGCCGCCCACGCGTACCGAGCGTGAATACACCACGCCGGAAAGGGATATGACTGCCACTTCGGTGGTGCCACCGCCAATATCCACCACCATGTTCGAGATGGGTTCTTGAATGGGCAGGTTGGCACCTATGGCCGCGGCCATGGGTTCTTCAATAAGGTACACCTCGCGCGCTCCGGCGCTTTGGGCTGATTCTTTGACCGCACGTTTTTCCACTTGTGTGATGCCCGTGGGCACGCAAATAATAATGCGCGGCCGGACAAGGCGCCGCGAATGATGCACTTTGGTAATGAAATGCCGCAGCATGGCTTCAGTGATCTTGAAGTCGGCAATAACACCGTCTTTCATGGGCCGTATGGCCTGGATATTACCGGGAGTACGGCCAAGCATGCGCTTGGCGTCCTGCCCCACGGCAAGTTCCATATCATTTCCGCGACTATCTTTTTTTACGGCCACCACAGATGGTTCACGCAACACAATACCCTGTCCTCTGACATAGACGCAGGTGTTTGCCGTGCCAAGATCTATGGCTAGGTCGTTGGAAAACATCCCCAGTATGTAATCAATTATTTTTGCCATAATGGCCTCACTTGCCTTGAGAAAGATGAAGGCGTATTCAGTAGCTGTATACAGCCTGTGCTTTTAAACCGCTTGATTTGTCAATGGAAAATTCATGGACAGATACTACCGGCTTTCTACATATTGGCGCCACACATATGGTGCCAGAATACAAAAAATTCCGCTTGATGCAGGGTTTACCTGCCCCAACAGGGACGGAACACTTTCGAATACAGGATGCGTTTTTTGCAATGCCAATGGTTCCGGTACCGGTCTTGGACACAAGGGCCTTAGTCTGCCGGAGCAATGGGCGTATTGGCAAGAGTTTTACGCACCTCGGCATAAGTCGGGGCTATATATAGCCTATTTGCAGGCATTTTCCAACACATATGGCCCCCCTGAAAAATTGGAAAAAGTATTTTCTTGCCTGGAGGGCCTTCCCGGGCTTGTGGGTATGTCCATTGGTACCCGTCCCGACTGTGTGGATGCGGCTCGCCTTGACTGTATTGCCCGTGTTTTTGACCGCATCAGGGCAGGCATTGCCGCCCGTGACCCGGCCCATGCAGGCACAAGGCATAGTGGCCAGAGCGCCCAGGTCTGGCTTGAACTTGGCCTGCAAAGCTCAAACGATGCCACGCTGCGGCGTATCAACCGGGGGCACGACTTTGCCGCTTTTGCCCGTGCGGTGTATATGGCTCGTGAACGTGGCTTTGAAGTGTGTGCGCACCTCATGGCAGGACTGCCCGGAGAAACAGCAGATGATTTTTTGCGTACTGCGGCTGACGTGGCTGCGCTGCCTGTCACCGGGATAAAATTGCACGGCCTGTATGTGGCAGACAGGACGGAAATGGCCCGTCAGTGGCGTCAGGGTATGTATACGCCCATGGAGCGCGAGGCCTATGCAGAGGCCGTTGTCCGGGCTTTGCCGTTGTTTTCTGCCAATGTGGTCATCCACCGCCTGACAGGAGACGCGGCCGGGGATGAACTGTTGTCCCCGGCTTGGTGTGCAGACAAGCGCAGTGTCATTGCCCGCATCCACGAGTTGTTGCAACAGCATGATGTATGGCAGGGGCAAGCGTTCGACGCCTCGGGTGGTATTCCTCTGCATTTTTCGCGTGAAGAGGCGCTACCGGCAACATTGCGTGGCGCATGGCGTAAGGCCATGCAGGAGCATTGGGCTCAGCCCGCGGACCCGGTGGAAAAAAGACTATAGATGGCGCGTTGTGGCGCTGCGGCACAGGGAAGCAGTGTATGCATGTTGTGGAAATCGTGGCGTGTGATCCGTTGGCTGTATCGCTATGCTGGGAGCGCTGTACCCCTTCTGGCCCTAAGGACAGTCCGTATGCTGCTGTGGCTGGTATGGGCCTGTACTGGAGCGCCAGTGTGGCATCATGGTCTTGGGTAGGCCAGGAGTGTATGCCCGCCGGGCAAGGCGGTAAATATTCGCATGTGGTCTGTGCCGGCGATGTTCCTGCTGCCTTGGCGGCGGATGATCGGGTTTCTCCCCAGGGGCAGGCCATGCTGCATGCTCTTGGTGCCTACGTGGCCGGGGGGGATGTCCGATGGCCAGAGCTTGTGCTGTCCATGGATGGGCTTTCTCCCTTTTCTGCCACGGTGCTGGATATTCTGCGTACAAGGGTACCGGCAGGGCGTACTGTGACTTATGGACAACTGGCTGCCATGGCTGGATCTCCTCGTGCAGCGCGTGGTGTGGGTCGGATACTGGCCCGCAATCGTTGGCCCCTGCTTGTACCTTGCCACCGCGTGGTGGGCAGCGGAGGCCGTCTTGTGGGATTTTCCGGTACGGGCGGGGTGGAGATGAAGCGGTATCTGCTGGAGCTTGAAGGGGCGACCCGCATGTCGTTGTGACTGGCAGGGCGTGAAGGTTGGTGGCAGCGCGTGGTGTGGGTCGGATACTGGCCCGCAATCGTTGGCCCCTGCTTGTACCTTGCCACCGCGTGGTGGGCAGCGGAGGGCGCCTTGTGGGATTTTCCGGTACGGGCGGTGTGGAGATTTCCTGGGGCACACTGCCAGGTAGCAGGACAGGGGGCATGTAGACATGAATGACAAAGCAACCATCATACCGGCGGTCATGGATCGGTTGGAACGGCTGCAACCGGGGCAATGCCTGGATATGCGTACATACAAGCGCAACCGTTCTGTTGTGGTGGCATGTACTGATCCTGGAGTGTTTCTTGTGATGGAGCGCGGTTTTCATGAAGAAACATGGCAGGACCTGGATGCAAAAGAGGTGAAGCGTTTATTGAAGACTTTATTGAAACGTGAATTTCCCCGCAGCCACAAAATCAGACTTTATATGTTGGACTCTTTTGAGCAGGCAGACGTCAATCGCATGGGGCACGGTGCGGGGCGTTTTGGTGCATAGGTCAGGGTCCATTACTCGCAGATATGATCTGCGGGACGCGTATGGCTTCTACTCTGGGGCCTGCCTGGCTGCGTATTTCCAGGTCATGCCACCGTTCAGCCCCCAGATGCCTGCGAGGCATATCGCAGGCAGCGCCAGCCGCATGTGTGCCAATACAAGCGACATGGCACAAACCAAACGTTGGAGGTTACATTGATGGATTCACATATCATACTGGCGTATGCGCTAGATGGAAACGGGGGTGGCGAGGCGCTTGCCCCTCAGGATATTCTTGAAAGGGTGCGAAAAGGGCATAAAAGCTGGATACACCTGGATGCCAACAATCCAAACAGTGCTACATGGCTTGCCGAGCATGCCGTATGTACAGAGCCTTTTGTGGTGGGGGCGTTGCTGGCAGAAGAAACACGCCCTCGCATGGTACAGATCGGATCCGGGGCATTGCTCATTTTGCGTGGAATAAACCTGAATGCTGATGCGGAGCCAGAAGATATGGTTTCCATTCGCCTGTGGGTAGAAGAAGACCGTGTGGTCAGTGTGTGGAAGCGTAGTTCAAAAGCAGTGCTTGAAATAGAAGAGCGCCTGCTGGCCGGCAAAGGACCACGGACAGTGGGCGAGTTTGTCCGTATGCTGTCCGCACGGCTGTTTGCACGCATAGAGACTGTATTTACCACGTTACAGGATGCCACGGATGACATGGAGGAACGAGTGCTGGAAACCGTGGATGCCCTGCTCCGGGAGTCCATTGTGGATGTACGTAAACAGGCCATTGTGTTTCGCAGGTATATGGCGCCCCAGCGCGATGCCATACGCATGCTGTCCACAGCGGATGTGGACTGGCTGACTGAAACGGACAGACTGCATTTGCAAGAGCTGTATGATCAGGTCACACGCCATGTGGAAGACCTGGATGCCATACGTGACCGCGCACAGGTGGTTAAAGACGAGCTGGCCAACATGATTACAGAAAAAGCAAATAAAAACGTATATATGTTGTCAATCATTGCGGCAATATTTCTTCCATTGGGTTTTTTGACAGGTCTGTTGGGCATCAATGTGGGTGGGATTCCCGGAGCAGACAATGCGTCTGCCTTTTGGGTGTTCTGTAGCTTGCTACTTGGTGTGATCGTGGGGCAGCTGGCCTTGTTCAGAAGAGTGGGGTGGCTGTAAGGGCACTCAGGTGCGCTGTACCGTGCCGCAAAGATGTGGCAGGGCAAACAGGCCCCTGTGTTTGTGTTGCGGCAATATTTCTTCCATTGGGTTTTTGACAGGCCTGTTGGGCATCAACGTGGGTGGGATTCCCGGAGCAGACAATGCGTCTGCATTTTGGGTGTTCTGTAGCCTGCTGCTTGGTATGATCGTGGGGCAGCTGGCCTTGTTCAGAAGACTGGGGTGGCCGGTTGTCTATGTCTTGTGTGTAGATCTGCAGCACGAGAATTTTGCAAAAGAAAAGGGCGCAACGTGGTGGTTGCGCCCTTTTAGAGAGCCGGGCACCCGGAAGCAAACTGTTACGGCTGCTCCCTTTCGGGCCTGACCGGGTTGGCAGCACTTCCGCCGCCCGGCTCTCTGTATACCATACAGTACATACCTATACTGAGTTGATACAGTATGGCGGAGAGGGAGAGATTCGAACTCTCGGTACCCTGTTAAGGTACACACGATTTCCAATCGTGCTCCTTCGGCCAGCTCGGACACCTCTCCGCAAGAGAAGGTTAGCTAGCAGACTCTGCCATGCAACGCAAGTAAAAATGTTACTTGCACCTCTCGCAGCATGCGGCTCCCACGCCCACACAAGGCGTGGGATCACTATGCATTATTCTTTATCAGGGTCATCTGAAGGCGGCCGGGACTCACGGTCCCGGAACAGAGGCACTCAACAGCCTCCGGCAGATTTGCCTCCAGAAGTCGAGCGCGAGGCCACCACAAGCCCCAGCACGACAGCAGCCCCTAGTAATATCCACATCCACATCACAGGATACTCCTCTCTTTCTGGGCTATATGCCCAGTATATTATATCCGGAATCCACAAACAGGACCTCGCCGGTAACGCCAGAGGCAAGGTCTGAGGCCAAGTATACAGCCGTACGACCCACGTCGGTAGTGCTGACATTACGCCGCAGAGGCGCATGTTCTTCAATATGAGAAAATATTGTCTTGAAGCCGGAAATACCGCTGGCAGCCAGTGTTTTTATGGGGCCAGCGCTAATGGCATTTATCCGTACGCCTTGCGGGCCCAGATCAGCTGCAAGATACCGCACGGAAGCTTCCAACGCGGCTTTGGCCACCCCCATGACATTATAGTTGGTGATAACCTTTTGTGCGCCATAATACGTCATGGCCATGACCGAGGCGCCTTCTGTGAGCAGGGGTTCAAACGCCTTGCATACACAGACCAGCGAATAGGCAGAGATATCCATGGCCAGGGCAAAGCCCTCGCGGCTGGTATCAATGAAGCGATTGTGCAGTTCTTCACGCCGGGCAAAGGCAATGGAGTGTACAATAACGTCCACGGTGTCCCAGTGCTCTTTTACCGTTTCCACGGCAGCGGCGACTTGTGCATCATTGGTCACATCTAGGGGAAAGGTAAAGTCGCCGCCAAGTTCTTCGCTTATGGGGATGACGCGGCGCATGATGGATTCTCCAGGATAACTGAAGGCCAGTCGTGCACCTTGGGCTTTACATTCCTGTGCCACGCCATATGCAATACTTTTGTTGTTGGCCACGCCCAGAATCAATACTTTTTTGTTTTTTAGCAGCATTGTGTTCTCCATGTGGTTCAGTGCCCCGCATTATCCCAGAGCAAGTGTTGTGCCGGTCAGTGTGGCATACGCTTCGGCATATTTGTTTTTGGTTTCGTCAATGACATCCTGGGGCAAAGCAGGTGGAGGTGGAGTTTTATCCCAATCCTGACGAGATAGCCAGTCGCGCAGATATTGTTTGTCAAAACTGGGTTGGCTTTTGCCCGGTGCATAGCCCTGCATGGGCCAAAATCGGGATGAATCAGGGGTCAGCACTTCATCAATGAGCACAAGCTCATCGTTGATCAGCCCGAACTCGAACTTGGTGTCTGCAATGATGATACCCTGGCGTTCTGCATAGTTGCGACCTTGGGTAAAAATATCAATGGACAGGCGCTCAATGCGGCGTGCGGTGTCATAACCCACCAGCCGTGCAGCGTGCTCCACAGAAATGTTTTCGTCGTGCTCGCCCTGTTCCGCCTTGGTAGATGGCGTAAACAGTGGAGTCTCCAGCTTGGCAGACTCCACAAGGCCGGCAGGCAGGGCATGCCCGCATACAGTGCCTGTTTTTTGATAATCTTTCCACCCGGAGCCGGTGATATGGCCACGGACAATACATTCCACTGGCAGGGGGCGCGCTTTGCGCACGAGCACGGAGCGTCCTTCCAGCATGTCAGCATGGCGTTGCAGCGGGGCGGGAAAATCGCGTACCTCGTGGGCCAACAGGTGGTTGGGCACAAGTGAGGCAAAGCGCTGCATCCAGAACAGCGTAATGCTGTTTAAAATAATTCCTTTGTGGGGAATAGGCTGTTCCATGATAACATCAAAGGCCGACATGCGGTCTGTGGTGACGATGAGTAGGGTTTCAGAGCCTACTTCATAGATATCGCGTACTTTGCCGCGTGAGAGCAGAGGGTATTCGGTAATGTTTGTTTGGGTGACAACTCGCATGACGGTTCCTTATGATAACGGTTGTACAAGCCGCGACTCCATGGAGCGGGCGTGGGCTTCCAGCCCTTCAAGCCGGGCAAGCCGGGCAACTTTGTGCCCGCTGGCCTGTGCAAAATTTTGGGATGCGGCGATGATACTTGATTTTTTACAAAAGGTCTGCACGCAAAGTGCAGAGGAGAACCGCGCTGTGCCCAACGTGGGCAACACATGATTGGGCCCGGCAAAATAATCACCAATGGCTTCGGGCGTATGGGCCCCCATGAAAATGGCCCCTGCATGGCGTATTGCCCCCAATAGTGCCCATGGGTCTTGCACAAGCAACTCAAGATGCTCGGGGGCCACACGATTGGCTAGCTCCAGGGCGCTTTCCATGTGCGGGGTACACACAATGGCGCTCCACCGGCGTAATGCCTCAGCGGCAATGTCCGCACGCGGCAAGGTGGTTATCTGGGTTTGTAGCTCTTGTCGTACTTGCGTGGCCAGTGTCTGGTCCGGGGTCACCAATATGGCGGAGGCCAGTGGGTCATGTTCTGCCTGTGAGAGCATGTCCGCCGCAATGTGCACGGGATTGGCGTGTTGGTCCGCCACGATGAGCACTTCGCTGGGACCTGCGATCATGTCTATGCCCACCGTACCTATGAGCAGGCGTTTGGCCGTTGCCACAAAAATATTACCCGGGCCGGCAATGAGGTCTACAGGATCGATGCTTTGCGTACCGTAGGCCAGGGCTGCCACTGCCCACGCAGAACCCATGCAATAGACTTCATCAATGCCCAGCATATGGGCTGCCGCGAGAATGTAGGGGTTGAGCGTGCCATCCGCACGTTGTGGACTGGCCAGCACAATGCGTGGCACACCGGCAACCTGCGCTGGTATGGCGTTCATGAGCAGACTGGAAATAAGTGGGGTATCTCCACCCTGGCCACCAGGAATGTACAGGCCGGCACTATCCACAGGGCGCACCATCTGACCCAGTACAGTACCATCATGGCGTGTGGTGAACCAGGCCTCCTCTTTTTGTGCGCTATGAAAATAACGAATGTTTTCAGCAGCTTCTGTCAGTGTTTCCATGTCTTGTGCAGGGGTCTTGCGAGCTGCTTCGGCCATGGCTGCCGAAGAAACCCGTAAGGCTGATGGCTGAAAAGAAGGACAGTCAAAATGCCGGATATATTCCAGTACTGCCGCATCGCCACGGGTGCGCACTGCGTCCATAATTTTGCGTACCGTGGTCTCCACCTCGTGTTCGGGGTTTTCTCTGCCTGCAAGCAAGCGTTGAATATCTGGCCAGTCGGTGGGAGATGTATAGGTAATGATGGGACAAGGCATGTGGCTTCCTTGAAAGTTGCGTTCAGGTATACAGACAATCTATGACATTACCCCTTTACAGGAGGTGTGTAAAAAAGTCGAGTTGCTGCTCA
>CAZQKM010000017.1:21214-44706 GCA_964593925.1 uncultured Desulfovibrionaceae bacterium
TCTGCTCATCTGCTCATCTGCTCATCTGCTCATCTGCTCATCTGCTCATCTGCTCATCTGCTCGATCATGCAGGCGTGGCAGGAAGCCTCTGTCAGCGGCAATACGCCAAAGCCCCAGACAAAAAGGGGCGCCCTCACTGCATGCAGCCAGACAGAAAATGCCCGGTACAATGCAGGGCAGTGCCCAAAATAAAACCGGAGGCCTTGCGGCCTCCGGCGTCAAAAGCATCAGGAAACAGGCAGCTTAGAAGCTGTAGGTCAGGTTGATGCCAGCTTTCCAAGCATCTTCTTCATCAACATCGCCCCATACGTCTTCTTCCAGGTCCAGCTTCACCCAGCCAAGCTCAATGGCTGCAGCGAGGTTTTCGTAGATCTGGTAATGGGTGTCAAAGTTGATTTCCCAGCCGCTGTCTTCGTCGCTGAGCATGCCGTCTTTGTAGTTCAAAGTGGCAGCTTCTTCGTCGTTGGTGCCCTGGAAGTAAGCAATACGCACAGTGTGGGTCACGTCTTCGATGAACTGAATGTCTTCAGCCAACAGAGCAACACCCCACATGCCTACGCCGCTGTCGGAGAGAATGGCATCTTTCATGATGCCGGCTGCGCCGTCAAAACCAAAGCTGGTGGGAGCAAAGCCTGCGGGAGAAACGATGGGCAGGGTGCCAGCACCGTCGGTGGCTACGTCGTCGTCATCACCGGAACCGTACCATGCAATGATACCGGGGGTGAAGAGGTCCATCTTGTACTTCAGGCTGGTAGCAAGGAACCAACCGCTGGCGTCATTGGACTCAAAGTCGCCGCCAT
The DNA here is from genome assembly GCA_964593925.1 of uncultured Desulfovibrionaceae bacterium. Classification (GTDB taxonomy): domain Bacteria; phylum Desulfobacterota; class Desulfovibrionia; order Desulfovibrionales; family Desulfovibrionaceae; genus Oleidesulfovibrio. The sequence continues at coordinate 22,016 of CAZQKM010000017.1, forward strand.
CTTGGTCGCCGTAGATGAGGTCAGCAGCGAACACAAAGGGATCAAACAGGTTGAGTTCAAAAGCAGCACCGAGCCACCAGGTGGTGGTGTCGTCGCCGCCTGCAGGGTGGCCGGAGTCATCGCCGATCCAACCAAACATGAAGTAAGGAGACAGGTTAAATCCATCGGCTTTAACGTCAAAGATCAAACCGGTCAGGTCGTATTCGTCGTCGGAACCGCCGCCGATGTCTTCGGTGTTCAGGTTGGTGGGACGAGCCCAGAAACCGGTAAGAGCGTACATGTCGTTGAATGCATAGCTTGCAACAATAGCAGCTACGTCATCATCAAGCACGGGAGAGCCAGCCACAGCGGCGGGCAGTGCCAGGCCTTGCAGACCCATACGGATTTGCAGAGCAGTGCTGGGGATAGCAAAGTCGATGTAAGCACGACGGGTTTCGATGTTGATACCGTCGGTACCCAGGTTACCACCAAGGCTGTCGCCGCTGTCCTGTCCCCAAACAGTTTCGCCGATTTCAAAGAACAGTGTACCAGACACGTTCTCGGAAGCGGTGATCACAGTTTGAATACGAACACGCTGACGAGCGTCAAAGTCATCTTCGGAGTTACCGTCTTCATCAAAGTCGGTGTTGTCTGTCCAACCAAAGGCGAAGTCAAATGTACCGGTGGTTTTAAAGTCAGCGGCGTTACCAATGGCAACGGTGCCGAACATAAACGCAGCGGCAAGCAACATGGTTACAATGCGTTTCATGGTTTCTTCCTTCTTTCTTTTGCAAATATTTCTTGTTCCTGATGCAAATATGACCATAGTTTGTGTTTGCAAGTGTAGCTTACTCCTGAGAGATGCGCAAGAGTTTGGAGAGAAAAAAGTATAATTTTTTTTACTCTGCTTGGTGCCGGTCATGCGGTATAAACATAGTGAAAGTATTTTTAAGCTTTAAAATCATGCAATTAGCTGTTGTTTTCGAAGGCTGCCTTTGCGAGATCTCAAGGTGTGGAATAGGGTGATTTTTTTTGAACGCCCTCTGGTTTTTGCCACAATGCGAGAGATATCCTGGCCCGTAGACCGCAGCCCCCGCGAGGTTATGGGGAGTGGTTTAAAAATTTTGTCACCCGGAATGTCTTTTTGCATAGCTGTGGACAGTGGGGCAGGTCAAGGTGTGTCGTCATGGCAACGTGTGGCATTGCAATTGTCGGGCGATGCCGCCATAGTTACCCCATGGAACAGATTGATCTGACACGCATCCCGTCTACGCCCGGAGTATATATATACAGGGATAAGGCAGGGGGTGCCATCTATGTGGGTAAGGCCAAGCATTTGCGGCGTCGCGTGGCGTCATATTTTCGCGATAGCCGGCGTCATACCCCAAAAACACGGGCCATGTTGCATGCGGCAGAAAGTCTGGAGACGCTTTCTACCACAACGGAAAAAGAAGCCTTGTTACTGGAGGCAAGCCTGATCAAAAAGCATCGCCCGCGGTATAATATTTTACTGCGTGACGACAAGCAGTATGTTCTTTTTCAGTTGACCAAAAAACAGGACTGGCCGCGGCTGACGGTTACGCGGCAGGTACGGCGGGATGGTTCGGCCTATTTTGGGCCATTTACTTCAGGGGAGGCGGCGCGTCAGACCTGGAAGGCCATTCACAAGGTTTTTCCTTTGCGGCGCTGTGCTGACAGGGCTTTTGCCAACCGGGTACGCCCCTGTCTATACCATTTTATGGGCCAGTGCCCTGGGCCGTGTGTGCTGGATGTGGACCGTGAGGCATACATGCGCATGGTCCATAACGTGGAAATGCTGCTTGTCGGTCGTTCCACAGAGCTTTTGGATCTGTTGCGGCGCGACATGGAGGCTGCCAGCGACGCATTGGAGTTTGAGGCCGCGGCTGTGTTGCGAAATCAGATACGTGCTGTGGAGCGTACAGTGGAGCGACAGGTTGCGGTGTTACCCGGCGCATATGACATGGATGTTTTGGGTCTTGCCGAAGCTGGTGGTGGGCTTGCGTTGTGCGTGCTGTTTATCCGCCGTTCGGCAGTGCTGGACAAACGGCATTTTTTTTGGGCTGGGGTGACGTTGGAAGAAGGGCCTGAAGTATTGTTGAGTTTTTTGTCCCAGTACTATGGGCCTGGCCGTTTTGTGCCCCCCCGTGTGCTGGTGCCGTGGGATATCCCCCACGGGGAGAGTGAGCGAGAGGCAGCAGATACTGCAAAAGATCAGGCCGGGGGGCAGGCTTTGGATACAAAAGGTCTGCCCGATACACGCGTGTGGGATATGGAAGACGGAGCAACAGGCTCGGCCCTGGGGGTCATTGCCGAGTTGTTGTCTGAACTGCGCGGAGGCACGGTGCGGGTGGCGCCCCCGCGTAATGCCACGGAAAACCAATTGGTAACCATGGCCACAGAAAATGCGCGAGAAGATGCCAAGGCCGAACAGGGTCCTGATGTGGCGGCCCTTGTGGCAGGCAGGCTGGGCATGCAGACGCCGCCTGTGCGTATTGAGGCTGTGGATGTCTCGCACACGGGGGGGCGGGCCACACGCGTTGGGCTTGTGGTGTTTGAAAACGGTATACCGGCCAAAGAGCACTACCGGACCTATGCCGTTGCCGATGAAGAGGCAGGAGGCGACGATATCGGTGTACTGGCCCGATGGGCTGTGCGGCGTATGGAGTCTGGTCCACCATGGCCGGATTTGCTGCTGGTGGATGGTGGGCGTGGGCAGTTGCATGGGGTGACCGCGGCTCTTGCACAGGCAGGGGGGGCTGGGTTGTTTACTGTGGCGTCCATAGCCAAAGCCCGACATGAGGACTCCGGATTGGCCGACAGGCGCGTTGGCAATGTAGGAGACCGTATTTTTTTGCCGGGTAGAAGCAACCCTGTGCAGATCAAAGCCGGCTCCCCCGAGCTGCTTTTTTTGCAGCATATACGCGATACTGTGCATGATTATGCTGTGGGGCGGCATCGCAAGGCCCGTAGCAATGCGGCTTTTTCCGGTGAGCTGCTGCGTATGCCGGGTATCGGCCCGGCCACGGCCCGGCTGCTGTGGCAACACTTTTCCAGCGTGCAAGCCATGGCCGAGGCGCACGAAGACGACCTTGCCGCGTTGCCGGGCATCGGCAAGGTGAGGGCTCGCAAACTGCGGCAGTGCCTGCAACAATTGATAGGCTGACATGCGGGGTCTGCCGATGGCGTGTTTTTGCAAGGAGCTGTTGTGGCCACTGCGCCCGTGGGGTCAGGATATTAAGGGTGTGGCAGACGCAGCCCTGGCAGCATGACACTGATGCGGAGTTTCAGCGGTCAGGGGCCGGGTAGAGTATTGGAGAACAGGGCCAGAGAAAGAGGGCACGGCAGACGCCCCCATTACCGGTTAAAAAACAGAAGATATGATACCGCCTGCCAGCACGCGTCCGGCAGTGTCGTACATCGCGGCAACCTGCCCTGTGGCAGGCGGAGAGCAGGGCGTTACAAACTCGATACGTGCACTATGTTCGGATGTTTCAGGCAGGACTATTGCAGGTTGCGGGGTCTGCCGATAGCGTGTTTTTACAAGGAGCTGTTGTGGCCACTGCGCCCGTGGGGTCAGGATATTAAGGGTGTGGCAGACGCAGCCCCGTGCTTCAAGTTCTGCCTTGGGACCCACAATCAGCGCATTTTGCGCCAAGTCTTTTTCAAGCACATATAACGGTTCGTGCCAGGCAATGCCAAGGCCTTTACGCTGTCCTTCTGTATGACGCCACAAGCCGTCATGACGCCCCAATACATGGCCTGTGCGCAACTGTATGGGACCGGGACCGGGCAGGTGCGTTGCGTGGCGCCCAAGAAACGCACGGTAGTCGTCGTGGGGCACAAAGCAGACCTCCTGGCTTTCTGTCGGCAGGGGGGCTTCAAGACCGCGGGCCGCCAAAAAGTTGCGTACTTCCTGCTTATGCCATGTGCCCAGTGGGAACAACGCACGTGCAAGACGTGCGCGGGGGACCAGTGATAAAAAATAACTTTGGTCCTTGGCAGCATCTTCCCCTTGAGCCAGGTATACGTGGCATGCGGGGTGGTCCTGTTGCAGTCGGGCATAATGGCCAGTGGCCAGGATGGGAAAACCAAGTTTTTGGGCAACATCAGCCAGCAGGCCGAATTTCATGGCGGCATTGCACAGCGCACAGGGGTTAGGAGTGTGTCCCTTGGCATAGGCATCCACAAAAGGATGAATGACCAGGCGTTTAAAGTCTGAGGAAAGATCCGTTACTTCAAAGGCTGCACCAAGGGCGCGGCAAGCAGAGGCAATGCGGGCTGTCTGATCCAAAGAGCCATGGGGGGAAAGAAAGTGCGCATGCAGCGCAAGCACCTGGTGCCCCTGCTCCAACAGGTGCACCAGTGTAAAAAAGGAATCAGTTCCGCCACTGACGGCGACAGCTATACGCATGCCGTGTCCTCCTGATAGACCCCTGACAAGACGCTTTTGCGTATTACAGTGTTGGGCTGTCGGGTCGCCCCAAGCGTGTTTCAAGGGCATGGGCAGCACGCAACAGAGTCGATTCGCCAAAGGCTTTACCCAGCATCTGCAAGCCCACCGGCATGCCCGATGTTTCACCTGGGCCCACCGGCAGTGCAAGGCCGGGCAGCCCTGCAAGGTTCAGCGAGATGGTAAAGATATCCTGCAGATACATGCTCAGCGGGTCTTCATTCATTGCGCCTTGTTGCCATGCGGTTACAGGGGCTGCCGGCCCACATATAAGGTCACATTGGGTAAAGGCGTTTTCAAAATCCTGCAGAATGAGCCGACGTACTTGGGCCGCCTTGCGGTAATAGGCATCATAATAGCCGGAAGACAGCACATAGGCCCCCAGCATGATACGACGTTGCACCTCGTCACCAAAACCTTGGGTACGCGATTGTACATACAGGTCGTGCAGTGCCTCGGCATGGCCGCTGCGGCGGCCATAGCGTACGCCGTCAAAGCGGGCAAGGTTTGAGCTAGCCTCTGCCGCGACTACAATATAGTACACCGCAATGGCATGGGGGCTATGCGGCAGGCTGATATCTACAAGCGTGACCCCCATGTCCTGCAAGGTGTTCACGGCAGCACGGCAGGCTTTTTGGACTTCGGGAGCCAGCCCCTGCCCCCAGTATTCCGCAGGCAGGCCGATGCGTAGGCCGGACAGATCACCGGGTAAATCGTTGGCCAGGGCACGGGCATAGTCTTCCACAGGGCGGGGAGAGCAGGTCGCGTCACGCGGGTCATGCCCGGCAATGACAGAAAGGACACGTGCAGCATCTTCCACAGAGCGGGTGATGGGACCGATCTGATCAAGGGAAGAACCGTGGGCAATCATGCCGTAGCGCGACACGCGGCCATAGGTGGGCTTTAGGCCGACACAGCCGCAAAAGGATGCAGGCTGGCGAATGGATCCGCCGGTATCCGTACCAAGGGAGGCAAAGCATTGGCCCGCCACAACCGAAGCCGCCGAACCGCCCGAAGAGCCTCCGGGTACACGGCTGGTATCCCATGGGTTGGCTGTGGGATAAAAGGCGGATTTTTCTGTGGAAGAACCCATGGCAAATTCGTCCATGTTGTTTTTGCCAAGAATGATTGCACCGGCTTCCCGCATTTTTTGTACTGCAAAGGCGTCAAAAAAGGGCGTATACCCTTCCAACATTTTAGAGCCGCACGTGGTAGGGATGTTTGCGGTGCTGAGTACATCCTTAATGGTGACCGGGATGCCCCACAAGGGCTTTGCAGGGTCATGGCCAGCCTTGTCCAGTGCTCTGGCTTGGGCAAGAGCCTCTTCGGGGCAGGTAGCCAGCATGGCCTGTATGGCGGGTTCTGTGGCTTGCATGCGCTCAATGCATGCTGTGGTCAGCTCTTCGGCGCTGAGCGCGCCCCTGGCCAGTGATGCAGCAACCTGGGTTAGCGTCTGCCGGTAAAGTGGTTCATCCATGGGGCGTTATCCTTGATCAATAAGCTGAATATCGGGGCAAGCCGGTGTTGTGTCTTGCACATGCCTGTGGGCCATGCGTACATGGCGTGCTGCAATGCAAATATGTCAAACGTGTCGTGCAGTTTTTTTACCACATGCGGCACTAGACAATACGGGGCACAATAAAAAATTCGCCATCTTCCTGTGGGGCGCCTGACAGTATCTGTTGGCGGGTACGCTGGGCGCGTGCTTCATCAGATCGGTATGCCAGGGTATGTTGTACAGGGCTGTACAACGGTTCCACACTACTGGTGTCCACATGGTTCAGGGTGTCCATGTGTTCCAGAATTTGGGCAAACTGTCCGGCGAACAGCGCCTGCTTGTCTTCATCCAGTTCAAGACGGGCAAGGCGGGCAATAGCTGCCACCTGTTTTGTGGTAATGGCCATGTGTGTATTCTCCTGCAACAGTGGGACGGGCGAGGTGCGCGCCGTCATGCAAACATGTATGCATTGGCATACGGCGTGCACAGAAAATGAAACAGTCCGAGCGCTGCCGCAACCATCAGGGGGTATATCCGCCTTGTCAGTTACTAGCCTTTGAACGCAATATACGTAGGCGTTCTGAATGGTTACGGCGTACTCTGTCCAAGCGGGAGGAAAAGTTTTCAGCGTCAAGTGGAATGATGCCCTGATCCGTCGGCTGGAACAAAAACAAGTGTTGTGAAGCCATGCCAAAGGCATCCCATGTGAGGGGGGCCATGCTAAACTCCATGTGCTGAACGTCTGGCAACTGGGCATTTAACTCGGCAGCTTCAATTGGTTTTGCAAGCCCAAGGCGTAGGCCAAAGCGGATAAAATCATACCCGAGCGCAGACCAAAAAGAGGGTGCTCCAAAGCCGGCGCGTTCCATGCCAGCGGCAAGCCGGCGTGCGGCAGGGGACTCAAGCTGCGGGTTCCAAGGATCAGGAAACACAGCCAGTCCGAAATTTTGTGTGCTTACGCGTTCCTTGGCAGCAAGCCCACGTCCCCACAGGCTGGAGCCCAAGAGGACGAGGCGGTCTTCTTGATAAAAGAAAAAGTAGGGCACCAGTATTTCGGCACTGCTCCAGCCATCGGGCAAAAATACTGCCTGAAAAGGCGTTCTGGGAGGCATGGCATTTTTGCCGCGTTGCGCACCCAGAAAGTGGCGTACGGATTCGCCCCAGGCGTTGATGTCTCCAGATTTGTAAAACGCCTGGAACAGTTTGACATTGGGCGATGCACCGGCTTGTTTGCGGAACAGGGTGGTCATATGACGTCCGAAAGGATCATCTGGAGCCAACGTACCCAAGGAGGTAATACCCAGGTGTTCTGTGGTGAAACGCACAAGGGTATTGATCTGGTCTTCCGCGGCAGGAAAGAAACGCCATGCCCTGGCACCTTCAATGCCATTGTCAAGGGATGGAAGAAATGTAAAAAATCTGCGCTGGTCCTCAAGCCCGAGTTGTCTTGCCGTTTGAAAGGCAGGAGCGCGCAACGGGCCGCCTGTCAGCACATAATCCGGAGGCAACGATGCCAGCTGGTGTGTCCAGTCTTCGGCATCGGTGTTGATGGCGCTTATGCTTACAGTGATGCCATCTTGTGCCAGTTCTTTTCGGGCAATGGTCGCACCGCGCATAACTTCCCAGCCAATGGCGCTGTATTGACCTGTCAGGGGCAGACATAGGGCTATTTTTTGCTCAGGGGCAGTGTACTGGCCTTGCAGCGGTTGCAGCACACGGGTAACCAGTGTGTCGGATGCGAGGCGGGCATTGGCCTGTAAGTAAGTAAGCGATTGCCAGGCCCGTGCCCGCTGGGCAGGGTCTGCAAAGCGTCTACGGGCTTCTTCCAGTGCAATGACTGCATATGGGAAAAGTACTCTGTTTTCCTGGGTAATGGTGGTTGCCAGACGCTGAAATACGGGCGTTTCTGCAAGGCTAACGGTCGCCCCCCAGCTTTCTTCCAGAGTACTTTGCAGCGTATTGTCGGGCAGTTGGTTCCAGAAAGAGGCAAGACGGCTTGTGGCTTCTGCTTCTTTGCCGACCTGTATCAGGCTTTTGGCCAATACAAGAATGGCGTCAATACGCATATCCCATGGCACAGCCACATTGTCGGCCATGGTTCGGGATACTTGCTGTGCCTGCTGCTTGTCGGGCAGATCAAGCACGGCCTGCTGCCAGGTTTGTCGCCAGGTAGGCAGGAGCTGGGCTTCTTGCCCGGTGAGCCGGGTGACTGATGCCCACTGGTCCAGGGCTTCCAGTGCAAGGTTGGGATGACCGTTGGCCACGGCGCTTTTGGCAAACAACTCGAGGGCGCGGGTGCGTACATCCACGGTCAGCGCCGTGTCAGCAAGCAGGGTTTTACTGAGCCGTTCGCTTTGTGCAAACCTACCCGCCAGATAGGCACTTTCTGCCTGGGAGAGCAGGGGGCTGGAGCTGCCTTTGGAAGGCGTGAGTGGGGGGACACTGGGCTTTGTTGTGCTGCATCCGGTTACAAAAACAAACAGGAGTACAGTCAGTACCAGGCGATATACGGCAACACGGTGCGATATGGTTTGGCGCATGGGCGTGATATTCCATAAGGTGTTTGGCCGCGCACAGGCGTCGGCAGATTGCATGGCAGGCAGGCAAAAAAAGCCTGCGGTGCAAAAGTGCAAAGCTCTAAAGCTAATCATGTTTTGTCAGGATTGCAAGCTTTGCATGTCATGTCACTCTCGTATGGCAGGTGCTGCGGCGTTGCCGGCAGGGTGGAGGGCCTGCTGCCCTGGAATACACAAAAAGCAACCCCGGAAGTTTGGCAGGAGCCTCTCGGGGGCAACACAACATACGTAAAAACCCCACGCGGTACGTGGGGTTTTTACGTATGGCGATCTTTAGCAGAGAGTATTTATTGTTTTACTTCGGTATAGTCTGCGTCTACCACGTCGTCATCCTGGCTGTTCTGCGTGTTGGTGCTTTCTGAGCCGGGGGCAGCGCCTTGTGCACCAGCCTGCTGTTGGGCATACAGTTTTTCTGCCAGCTTGTGCGATGCCTGCGACAGTGCGTCTGTGGCCTGTTTGATGGTTTCTACGTCATCGCCTTCCATGGCAGTTTTCAGGGCTGCGCTTTTTTCTTCCACTTCTTTTTTCAGATCGTCTTCCAGCTTGTCACCGAGGTCGGCAATGGATTTTTCTGTGGCATAGATCAACGAATCTGCCTGGTTGCGTACTTCGATGAGTTCTTTTTTCTTTTTGTCGTCATCGGCGTGTGCTTCGGCTTCCTTGACGAGGTTCTGAATTTCTTCTTCAGAAAGGCCGGACGAAGCTGTAATGCGGATGGATTGCTCTTTACCGGTGCCAAGGTCTTTGGCAGAAACATTGACAATACCGTTGGCGTCGATGTTGAACGTGACTTCAATCTGGGGGGTACCGCGCGGTGCAGGCGGGATACCGGCCAGGTCAAAATGCTCCAGCGTCATGTTATCTGCGGCCATGGGGCGCTCGCCCTGCAGTACATGAATGGACACCGAGGGCTGGTTATCTGCCGCAGTGGTAAAGGTCTGGCTTTTTTGCGTGGGAATGGTGGTGTTACGGTCAATGAGTTTGGTGAACACACCGCCAAGGGTTTCAATGCCCAGAGAAAGCGGAGTCACGTCAAGCAGCAACACGTCTTTTACATCACCGGCCAGAATGCCGCCCTGAATGGCGGCCCCCATGGCGACCACTTCATCGGGGTTCATGGAGCGGTTGGGCTCTTTACCAAAAAATTCAGCAACCTTCTGTTGGACCAGAGGCATACGGGTCATACCACCCACCAGCACGACCTCGTCCACTTCAGCGGCGGACAGGCCGGCATCGCTCAGGGCTTTGCGACATGGCTCAATGGTACGTGCGACAAGCTCTTCTACCAGTTTTTCCAGCTTGGCACGAGTCAGTTTGAGCATTAGGTGCTTGGGACCGTTCTGGTCTGCGGTGATAAACGGCAGATTGATTTCTGTTTCCATGGAGGTGGAAAGGTCTTTTTTGGCTTTTTCTGCGGATTCTTTCAGACGTTGCAGGGCCATGCGGTCAGCAGACAGGTCAATACCGTTTTCGCGGCGGAATTCTTCCACAAGATAGTTGATGATACGCTGGTCAAAGTCTTCACCACCAAGGAAGGTATCGCCATTGGTGGCGCGTACTTCAACAACGTCGTCGCCAACTTCAAGAATGGAGATATCAAAGGTGCCGCCACCAAGGTCAAACACCGCGATTTTTTCATTGGCTTTTTTGTCGAAGCCATAGGCCAAAGACGCAGCCGTGGGCTCGTTGATGATACGTTTGACATCAAGCCCGGCAATGCGTCCTGCATCTTTGGTTGCCTGACGTTGCGAATCATTGAAATACGCGGGCACGGTGATGACGGCCTCGGTAACCGGCTCGCCAAGATAGGTTTCGGCATCGGCCTTTAATTTGGCCAGGATCATGGCGGACACTTCTGCGGAACTGTATTTGCGATCTTCGATTTCAACGTGGGCGTCATTATTGTTGCCGCCCACAATTTTATATGGTGAGTGCTCTTTCCAGCGAGCGACTTCAGGGGCATCAGCTTTGCGGCCCACAAGGCGCTTGATGGCAAAAACAGTACGCGCAGGGTTGGTAACGGCCTGACGCTTGGCAATGTCACCGACAAGACGCTCTTTGTCGGTAAAGCCCACTACAGAAGGAGTGGTACGTCCGCCTTCGGGGTTGGTAATACACTTGGGGTCCTTGCCCTCCATGATGTATACACAGGAGTTGGTTGTCCCAAGGTCGATACCGATAATTTTGCCCATGATATAAGTCCTCCTCAAAAAAATTATGTGCTTCGCCCGGGGGGTGGGCGAGAAACATTCACTTACGCAGGAAAACGTAAGTCCATTTTTACAGCGGGCAAGGGGCATTATGTGTTTTTTTTATGGACAGATGCGTACATTGCCTGCTGTTTTTACGATATAGTCTTAAAATACAGACAGTTGTGCATGTTGTGTGCAAAAAGGTTGTACTATGTAATGCCGTTGTTTTTTTATGCTGGAGTATGTCTTGTCCCGCTGGGGGCATGTTGAGGGGCGGCCATACAGGCCATGGGCACTGTATAACCTGAGAGGCAGGACAGCAGGGGACGCAGGATGCCGATATACTGCGTGCAATATCCGGCAGGGGAGTCATCTTGTACAGAGGGCAGGGCCGTGGTTGTAGCGGGTTTGTATTGTGTACCGTCACAAACAGGGGGCAGAGGCCCCCTGTTTGGATGATACGGTTGGTATCGCAGTGATGGGGTACGTCAGATTATGTACTGACAGTTACTTTGGCGGGGCGCAACAGGCGCTCTTTAAGCTGGTAGCCGCGCTGCATCACATGCAGGATCACCCCTGGTTCTGTATCAGCTTGTTCTTCTTGTCCTACGGCTTCGTGCAGCGCAGGATCAAATGCTTCCCCGACTTCACCCACGGGGTAGAGTCCATGGGTTGCCAGTGCTTCCAAAAAAAGCTTCCGTGTCATTTCAACGCCCACGACCGTGTTTTTACAAGCCGGGTCAGAGGCCCCGTATTGTAAGGCAAGATCAAGGTTGTCAAGGGTTGGCAACAGGCTTGCCAGCACGGCTTCCGCCGCATATTTCACCTGCTCGCTACGTTCACGTGCAAGTCGGCTCTTGGTATTTTCCAGCTCGGCCAAGGCCCGTAAGCGGATATCTTCTGCCTCTTTGAATACATCGCATCCAGGGCAGATTCTTTCCTGACAGAGGACGGTGAGTTCTTCGATCGACAGCTCAGGAGCGGTGTGTTCTGTTTCTTGCGCGGTCTCGTCTGGCGTACTGGAGGCATCTGTGTCCAGAGAGGCATTATCCACGATGATATCCAGTGGTTCGTCTTTTGTCATGTGTACGGTCTCTCCTTATATATGCAGCGTGGCATGCTTTGGGGCTGTGCCGGGCCGGTGTGGCGGAACATCCTGTTCGGCCGCGGCACTCCGGGCATACTTTTAATCCGTTGTGTGGCGGGCAGAGAGCCTGCACCGCCGCACGTGCGTTATTTTGACGGAGGACGCCCGAACATATTTTTGAGCAGGCCACCCACGTCGTCAACATTTTTTATATCCTTGAGTTTTTTTGCAGGAGTATCTGCATTATCCCCTGTGGAAAGCAACTGCTTACCCACCCCTTTGAGAATATTGGCAGTAAACTGCTGTGCGTCCAAAGCATAGGTGGGAGCAGATATCGAGCCCCGCATCGTGACGGGGATAACAGGCAGACCGGTGGCGTGCAAGTCTGCCCGATAATCTATCTTGTTGGCGGGCAGGTCAATCCAGCCCGCTCCGGTACCGCGCAGGTCATAACTTGTAAGCAGCAGGTCATTGTTAACGCCCTTGCCGTTTGTAATGTTCAGAGTGGCGGTAAGGCTTTCAAATCGTTGTTCCTGGGCGACCTTGTCCAGGTGACTGAGACGACTGCCGCCTTTCAGGTGTTGCTTTACACCAGGGGGGATAATCTGGGTGCCGTGCAGCACACCTTGTGTGAGTGCCAGGTTGGCCTTGCCTTGCAGCGACGGAGCAAGGGTGGGCCATTCCAGGCCTTTGCCCGTAATGTCCAGAGAGCAATCAAGCTGCCCTGACAGGAGTTTTTTGCCAGCCAGCCGGGTGACGGGTTCTTCTATCTGCAGTTTTGCAACGTTGAGGCTGGCAAACACCGCGGGGTCTCGCGGCACAATATTTACACCGGCCTTGCCATGGACGGTGCCGGCATAGATGTTCAAGCGCAAGGGGTCAATGCTGAGCACACCGTTTTGTGCCTTGGCGTTCATGGTAATATCAGAGGCCTGGATACCGTTGACCATGAGCTTTTGCAGGGCCACAGAGCCGGCAAGGGTCAGTTTGCGCAAGCTGGCGCGCAGCTCAGGAGAAAGCGGGGCTGCCGCAGGCTGCCCCGCAGGAGTGCCTTGCTTGCTCTGGGGCGGGTTCTGTTTGGCTGGCTCTTGCTTTGGCGTAGGGGCAGGCAGATATCTGTCAAGTACAAGGGTATCTGCTGCAAGCGTAAAGTTGATATTGGGGCGGTCGAAATTTTTGACAGCGGCCTTGCCGTCAAAGGTTGTGTCATCCAGCGTGCCTTTCAGTTGGGGCAAAGTGACTTCTTTGGGGTTGCCCTTGATCTGAAAGGCCAGCGCCAGTTTGGAGGGGCCGGCAGCGGGGTTCATGATATTGGGAAGGGGCGAAGCCAGGGTGAGATCACCTGCATAGGCTTTTTTGGCAACATCCACGGTTACCGAACCATTGAGGGTGCTTTCCTGCAGGCTGACCTTGAGCTTTTGCAAGGTCAGGATGCCGGTGCTTACCACAAAACGGATATCGCTTTGCAGGTTCAGCTGCATACGACCGGACAGCCCGGCAATGTTGGCTGTTTCCATATGCAGAACCGTACTACTCATATCCACCGATTCAAGGCCGGCACCGAGCTTGAGCTGGGTGTCAAGGGTAACGGAGCCATTCAGCTTTGGTTCGGCCATACGCCACGAGCTTGTAAAGGCCACGTCAATGGTTTTGCCAGGGGCAATGGCGCTGGTGGTCAGGGCCATATTTTCTGCGGCAAAGCTTTGCCCTGTTTGCTGGTCGTCAAAAGAAAATGACGTATTGCGTATTTCAACGGCATCAATGGTAAGCGCGGCCAGCCCCAGACCGGCTGCGGGTGAAGAAGGTCCCTCTACAGCAGTATTTGTGGTATTGTTACCAGGGGTACGGGGGGCAAACTCCCAGTTGACCGTGCCGTCTTTTTTACGCTGTAGGGCTGCGGACGCACCGCTAAACACGATTTTTTGCACGCGGATTTCTTTTTGGAACAAGGGTAACAGCGCCACATGCAATTGGGCGTTATCCACTTTTATGAAGATTTCTTCTCCGAACCCTTGTGGGTTGCTCAGGGACATGGGGCCAACGGTGGCACCCAGCCACGGAAAAATAGATAGCTCTATATCACCTGTGAGCGTAAGAGTACGCCCGGTGGCCTCCTGGACCTTTTGAGTAATCAGCGTTTTGTAGTCATTGGGATCAAAGGTCGCCACAAAGACGGCCGTGGCAGCACCGCCAAGAACCAACAGGCTGAAAAAGCCGATGATCACAATTTTGAGTATGCGTTTCATGGGAACATATCCTTGTTACTTAAAGTTATGGTGCACCACAGGGGGTACCAAACGGCCTGCTCCGGCGGCATGCGACGGCCGACGATATTGCTGGTAGTTACCCTGTGCCTTGTTTGTTATAACGGTGGTGTGTGCAGGGCAGCCAGCTTGTAGTGAATGGATTTTGTCAGACTACTCCAGGGGTATGTTTTGGTAGATGGTACAGGTATGTATTGCCGCCATGTGCACACAGGATCGGACAGGGCCCTTTGGGGCGGACGGCGTAACCATGGGGTCATTGCCGCAACGGTATTAAAAAATATCTACCGGCAGAGTGCACGTACAGTTCTATCAGGTATCAATAAACCGCCATTGAAAACAGTATTTTTGTCCTCCGGGCCATGGGGTTAAAGGGGGGAGGCTCTCCTCGCCACGTCGCCCCTGTCAGAGAAGCACGCCTGTGGTCTTTTTTACTCTGGTCCGCTGCTCTGCCTGTATACCCCGGGGCGCACACTTTTTTGTGGCCTGATGATACATGGCCCTGCATACCGCTTTTGGGCAGGTATCGGACCATGGCGGGCAGGGCATGGGGACCATATTTGCGCAATCAGTAAGCAGCAAAACAGTGTTTGTCAATGACTGGGGTATACTCATCGTTGGCCTTTGGTAGCGTAGCCTTGCAAGGGCAAAGAGGCTGGACGGTGTTTTGGGTACGCGGCGTATTTTACCCATTGCATGGCCTTGTGTCCATGCTGCGGTGCGGAGGAGCTGCCTGCCTCCCCAACCTTGAACCAGCATGGGTACACATGCGTGTAACCGGTGGGATCAATTGGGTCAGCTGGACCTGCTGGAGCGAGGGGTATCCCCTGCCGGGGAGCACTGGCGAAGCAGTATAAAATGCGCTATCAGACACCCATGGGCATACAAGTGGAAAAATTGGAGAATGTCATGAAAGGAGCTGCACGCGGCCCCTGTACACCGGGTCTTATGGTGCAGGGTGTCAGTTCCAACGCGGGCAAAAGTATTCTTGCGGCGGGTCTGTGTCGGGTATTATTGCAGGATGGCCTGGCCGTGGCGCCTTTTAAGGGGCAGAACATGGCCCTTAATTCTTATGTTACTCCTGACGGGCATGAGATAGGTCGCGCACAGGCTGTCCAGGCCGCGGCCTGCCGGCTTGAGCCGGATGTACGTATGAATCCCGTATTGCTGAAGCCAAATTCGGATACCGGCTCGCAGGTGGTGGTCATGGGCAAGGCTGTTGGTTCCATGCGTGTGCGCGATTACGTTGCTCGCAAGCAGGAATTGTTTGCCACGGTGTGCGCTGCGTATGACTCGCTGGCTGCGGAATATGATGTTGTGGTGCTGGAAGGCGCAGGAAGTCCGGCAGAGATCAACCTGAAACACCATGATATGGCAAACATGCGCATGGCTCGGCACGCGCAGGCCAGAGTGCTGCTTGCCGGAGATATTGACCGGGGCGGGGTATTTGCTTCGCTGGTGGGCACGTGGGAGTTGCTTGATGCCTGGGAGCGTGCGCATATTTCCGGGTTTGTACTCAACAGGTTTCGCGGTGATGCCTCATTATTGGACCCGGCCCTGGAGTATGTTTCGGCACGCACGGAGCGTCCATTTTTTGGCGTGGTGCCGTATGTTGCCAACCTAGGGCTGCCAGAGGAAGATTCCGTATCCTTCAAAGAAGCCTTACGTGGCGGGGCGTTTGTTTCCGGTACGGATGGAGCCGCTCGGGACAATGTTGGCATGCTGGATATTGTTCTTGTGGATGTGCCGCATATTGCCAATTTTACAGATGTGGACGCGCTGCGAGGCGAGCCGGATATACGGATACGGGTGGTGACTGCTGCTCGGGATTTGTTACGCGCTCCTGTGCCCCACGCGGTCATAATTCCGGGCAGTAAAAATACCCTGGGCGATCTGGCAGCCCTGCAAGCCTCTGGTGTGGGCGATGCTGTGCGGCAGCTTGCAGCGCAAGGCGTTACCGTGGTGGGCATATGTGGTGGTTTTCAAATGTTGGGGCGTACAGTGGCTGATCCGGATGCCGTGGAGTCCGAGGCAGGCAGATGTGCGGGGTTTGGCCTGCTTCCTGTGGAAACGGTGCTTGGCCGGGGCAAAATTCTTGCGCGTACCCGGGGGGTGCATTGTGATTCGGGGTGCACTGTCAGCGGCTATGAGATCCATCATGGCCATACCGTACCCCATGGAGAAGTGCGCACCGTATTCACCGGCCCGGATAATAACATGCTTGGCATGGGCAATGCGCAAGGCACGGTGTGGGGCACCTACCTGCATGGTGTGTTTGATGCCGACGAGTTCCGCCGGGCCTTTTTGGACGACTTGCGCCGTGTGGCAGGCATGCCGCCGCTGGAGCGTGTGGTTGCACCATATGATATGGAAGGCGCGCTGGACAGATTGGCAGATGTGTTGCGCAGCAGCCTTGACATGTCGGCCATATACGCAGATCTGGGCTTGTAGCCGCTCTGTGGCCCATCGTGTGATAACATGGCAGAAGAGTATGGGGCAGGTATGCCGCCCGTATCCCGCGTGTAACAATGATCTGACAGATTTTTTGCGAGATGTGCGGAGTATTTTTGTCGGGCTGCATAGCGGCGGGCCGGGCGTCTTCAGGGAGAAGTTTTGGGGGAATCCTTGGGGGTGTTACCGGGGCGGGCCTTTTGGCCGTGGGTGGTCGGCATGCTGCCGCGGTTGCTTCTTGGCTGTATATCCCGCATGCGGGGGCAGGTGCCCTTGTCAGAGCCGTAATACCATTGTTTGCGGTACGGCGCTGGCTTTTTTTTGCCATGCCATGGCTGGAGCGGCTGACGCTGATCGTAAGGATTTTTTAGTACATATGTTGCTGCGGGGTATCATGGGAGTATGCCGGGGCCTGCTGTAGCCTTGAAGCAGGCGATCGGGTATGCCCGATACCCACATCCATTTGCCCGGAGACACGGGTTGTGGGGCGCGTATGTTCAGAGTTGTGGGCGCATCCGGCAAGACTGAAAGATAGCAGGCAGAAGAATACGAGTAGTGTGCCACGTATCATGATGGGAGTCCTCTTTGGGGGGCCAGGTTGTTTTTCGGGTGCTGATTTATTTAGTGTACCCCAGGTGCCGGACATCGGACAAGGGTGCTGGGCACATATACTCTATTTTTGGTTGCCAGGTGTTGCCATGGCTCAGATATGGCGGTTTAATTTTTTGCCGTGGGTGTGCAATATGCCCTTTATCCGTGATGCAGTGGTGTATGCGCAATGTGTGTGTGGCACCTCTGGGCTGGACAGGGGGGCTATGTTGTTTTTTCAGGGGGATGCAGGGCGCGGTGTATGATAAAAATATGCCTTGTGCCACGTACCTTGTGAGGGTATGTAAAAGCTTTGAAGGCTATATTGTTTTTGTATGGGGCGTACAGGATATAATAGAATATAACAGCGTTGTCTGGGTACCGCATGCAATGGTATAGCTGGACAAGTATTGGTACAGCACAAGGTAGAGAGATTGGTATGGTGGTAGAACGGAAGGAACTTGGCAAATCGGAGCCGCAGACAGCGTGTGACGGTGGCAGATGGGAGGTGCTGGAGCGTTCTCTGGTGCCACCTTCCTTGCTGGGCATGCTTGTTCCTTTTGTGGTGTTATACATATTTTTTGTGGTCGTTTTTGTGTATTGGGGCGGTAGAGTTGCAGAAAAGGAAGCCGTGGCCGACTTGGACGCCCGTTTGACCATTGCCGCTGTGGCCCTGCCCAGTATGTTGGCCCCTGATTTTCATGACCGGGCAGTGGCTGAACAGAGTATTTCCTATGAAGAGGAATTGAAAAATCGCAGAGAGTTCAACAGATTTGCCATGATGTCTGGCATGGCCAATGTATACACGTTGGTACAGTCTCGCGACATGTTTTACTTTTCTGCTCCTACAGTCTCAGAAGAAGAAGCCCGGGAGCGTCAGTCGTGGTATTTTTATCCGTACAGCGACCCGCCCCCTGCTTTCAGCATGGCGCTGCAAACAAAGGCGCCCCAGTATGTGTCCTATTCTGATGAATGGGGTAGCTTTCGATCTGTGGCAGTTCCCATGCGATCTCCCGCTGGCCGTTACTATCTTGCCTGTGCTGACATCAGCATTAAAGATGTGTTGAAGACCATACGCAACAAGCAATGGTACGTTGGTGGCATTCTTGTGGGTCTGTTTTTTCTGGCGTTGCCCTTCGGGGTAGCGGGCAGTCGGGCCATGCGGGTATATGCGCAATATTCCAAAAGGGTAGCCGACCAGCACCGCAGGCTCAAGCAGCTTGCCATGCGAGATGAAACCACTGGACTGTTGAACCGCTCTGCCTTTTTGTATGAAGCAGACAGCCGCATTGCCCTGTTACGCCGCGATAAGGGGCGAGGGGCGCTGGTCAAATTTGATATTGACGGGTTTGAAGAGCTTAAAGACGTATACGGGCATATAATTGCCGAGCAGGTCTTGTTGGAGGTTGCAGCACTGTTGCGGCAGCACATACAGCCGGAGGATCTGGCAGGCCGCTACGAGGGAGAGTCTTTACTGTTGTTTAGTTCTGGCGGTGGCCCAGAGGATATACGCAGCCTTGCAGAGGCATTTTGTAGGCAGGTTGCCCAGGCGCCTTTTACCATACAGGGCCGCGTCATTCGGTGTACCATAAGCGCTGGTGTGGCACATTTTGTCACGCCTGTGGATCTGGCATCAGGCTATGTGGAGGTTGCAGACCAAGGGCTGCGCCAGGCAAGACGGTTGAGAAAAGGCAACGTAGTGGTATTGCGGGTGTAAGGTCGGCTGTACCTGATGGGCCACTACCGGGGCAAGGTGGGTACGGAGTATTGCCGTCTGTCAGGTAGAGCCTTTTTCAGGCAGAGCATATTTTCTAGTCGTCAAGAAATTGCGCCAGGCCGGAATCCGTAAGTGGATGTTGTGCAAGAGCGCCAAGTGCCGAGTATGGAATGGTTGCTGCGTCTGCCCCTGCCAGGGCGCTTTCCAGCACATGTTTGGGGCTACGTATGCTGGCGGCAAGGATGTGCGTAGAAAAAAGCCGTAGTTATCAAAAATGGTGCGGAGCTGGCGGATACGCTCCATGCCGTCGTGTCCCGCGGCATCCAGCCTGCCCACAAAGGGGCTGACATATGTTGCGCCCGCCTTGGCAGCCAGAAGTCCCTGAAGAGCTGAAAACACAAGAGTGACGTTGGTTTTGGTTTGTACTCAGCGTTCGTGCAGGGCACGGGTTGCCACAAGTCCCACTGTGGTCATGGGAAGCTTGATCACCACATTGCTGCCTAGTGCAGCCAGTTCGTCGGCTTCGCGCAGCATGGCGCCTGCTTCCAGGCTGACGACCTCAAGCTCACCGGACCCTCAACCAGGCTACAGATGTCGCGCATGACAGTTTTCCAGTATCCGCCTTGCCTTGCAAGTAGCGAGGGGTTGGTCGTCACGCCGTCAATGAGTCCCTAAGATTTGCTGTGTCCAAAAAAAATAGCATACAGGCTCCTTGGAGGTGTGCGACGGGTGGTACATGCAACAATGTGGTTCCATTCGGTAGTACCATATATCTGGCATGCCATGGCGGAAGCAAGAAGGCTGGCATGATTTTCGTGGAAAAGGCGCAGGGAATAAGATAATCTTTATCAGAACGGAATGTTACAGTGGTAGAAGCAACATACGGTTGCTTTTTGTAACAGGGGGCGTTCTGCTGGAGCTGACAAGATGGGTGATGTACAGGAGAACAGGCAGTATGTGTAGCAGGCCAGGCAGGGGCATTATGGCCCGGGTGGCGCGCTTTTTGGGTGTGTTGCACATTATTTGGCTATTGTTGGTTGCCGGAGGGGGGGGCGCGTTTGCGCCCATGCCCGTTTTTGCAGCTGACCGGCCAAGAATGCTTCTGGTGTCATCGCACAATTCCAATTTTAAGAATTTTTTGCAGCAGGTTTCGGGGTTGCGCGCTGTACTGGACCCGGTCGCGGTAGAGCTGGATGTTGCCTTTGCAGAGGAGGGCGGCAAGCTGGTTGGCATGCGGGATACGTTTTTTGAATCTGCCTCACCCTACAGCCAGGATGCTTGGGAAAGGTATGACCTTATCTTTTGCGCGGACGATACTGCTCTGGAGTTTGCATTGCGCCACGGTGACAGGCTTTGGGGTGATGCACCCCGCGTGTTTATGGGCGTACACGACACGTCGCTGGGCATGGCATTAAGCTCAAGCCAGCGCTATACGGGCATCATCGAGGCTGTGTCCATACGGCAGAACATAGACCTTTTTGCAAGGCTCTTTCCCCTCATAGATACCATTGCCGTTATTGTGGATGCAACGCCTGCTGCTGAAAACGAGTTGCAGATGTTGCAGGAGCTGCAAAGAGAATACCCGGATTATTTTTTTAACGTGCTGTCACTTGCCCATATGAGTTGGGAAGAGTTTGGCGTTGCCCTTGCCACGCTTCCTGCCCAGAGCGGCGCGCTATTGTTGTCTGCGGCTGCGGACAACACAGGGGAGCATCGTGTCTTTGATAGAGCTTTGAGCTTTATCCTGGACCATTTGGGGGGGCCGCTATTGCATGTGCGCGGAGACGGCATTGGTGCTGGCGTGGTGGGGGGCAAGGTTGTCTGCCATGTCGAGCAGGGGCGGCTTGCCGCCGGGTATGCCCTGCGGTTTATACAGGGTGAATCAATCAAGGGAATGACTGTGCTTGCGGGTGATATGGCCAACAAATATATTTTTGACGCTCGCGAGCTGGAACGGTTTGGTGTGGATGATAAGGCCCTGCCAGAGGATGCAGAGCTGCGCTACCGCACCATAAGCCTTTGGCAAGAGTATCACCAGATGATTTTGGCCGTGTTGGCTGTGGGGGGGCTACAGGTTTTTTTTGTGGCCATATTCTGGACGCTCAGACGCCGGTCCCACGCCATGCAAAAGGATATGGTACTATTTAAGGCATGCTTTCAGCATGACGCCCGGGGTATGGCCGTACTGCCGGTTAAGGCGCGTACCTTTGCCATGGTAAATGCCAGATATGCTGAATTGTTCGGATACACCAGGGACGAGCTGGCCCTCTTGCCTGTCGAGGTGCTGCATCCTGAAAGTGAGCGAGCCTATTTTGAAGATCGCTGCATGGCAGCCATGCAGACGGGTGAGGCTGTCTGGAAGGGCAAAGGCTTGCGTAAAGACGGCACTTGTTTTGCCGCGCGCATAGACATTGCCGTGGTGTATGGCGATGCAGGAGGCATGCATCGCTATCTGTTTTATGCCCAGGATATTTCAGAGCAGGTTGAGTTTCAGGACCTGCTGCTGGCAGCAGACAGAAAGTGTATGGTCGGAGAGCTTGCCATGGACGTAGCCTATGGCATCAATAATCCGCTCAGTACCGTGCTGCAAAGCGTGCAAAATCTGCAACGTCGGCTGGACCCGGAATTGCCGGCAAACGCTATGGTTGCCAAAGAATGTAATGCAGACCTGCATGCCATGCATTGTTATCTTGAGCGACGCAACATATTGCGTGTCGTGAGCTCCATCCGCGATGCTGCAACATATATTGCCGACACTACGCGTAATGTCATGGAGTTTGCCCGCATAGGCGAAGGAGACCCCTGCAAGTGTGAGCTTGGGGCGTTGCTGGATAGCGTGTTGGCCCTGGCAGCAAGTGATTATGAACTTGCCAAAAGGCGTGATACCGCCGAAGTGCGCATCATAAAGGATATGGGAGAAAAGATACCCTCGGTACCCTGTGTGCGTAGCGAGATCGAGCGGGCTTTTTTTAACATAATCAGAAGTCGGATCAAGGCACTGAAGGACGAAAACCATACCCTTGCGTCCGCTACTCTGACGTTGCGTATACGATGCGAAAACGGCTGGGTTGTGGTGGCCGTGCAGGATGGTGCCTCCGGCATCAAAGCTTTAGAGAGCAGACAACACTTTGAGCATTCTCCTTTTGGCCTTTCCCCTGGCCAGAGCACGGGACTCGGATTTGCTGTATCCCGCTTCATTGTGACGCGCAAACACCAGGGCAGGGTTATGGTGCATTCAACACCAGAGGACGGAAGCATAATCATGGTGGCGTTGCCCATGCAAGACGCTTTGGCAGATCAAGAGGGCGCTCCAGATTTTGACGGAATGCTCAAGCTGTGCGGAGTGCAGCCCAATGTAGCCCCGCACAGCCCAGTGCAGGCCAATACAGACTAGTACAGTAGTGCAGACTGGTATAAGCCAGTGCAGGGCAATACAGCCCAATGGCGTCGTCGTCCGTTTTTCCCGTAACATCAGCCCCATTGATCTGGGTGGTTTCTTACCCGTTGGCAGTCCCAATGGGTATTTTTTTGCCTGCTGGACGCTTTGGCAGGTCAAGAGGGCTGGGCTTGAGGCAGCCTGAGGCAGCTGGCTGGAGTGACCCGGCTGCCGTATTTTTGTTCAGGATTCCCGCAAGGGGAGACTTCCTTCCAGGGGCTGCGGTGGTATATTTTTGCAGGTGGTAAAAAGGTACGCCGTCAGGCAGTCCAGAGTCTGCCCTGGCATAGTGTTGGGATACGTGTGGCCTGTTTCCTGCGTCACGCCCCTGTCCATTGTAGGGTATAACATGCTGCGTTGCTTCGCTTTGACTTGCCCCGTTAGGCCGGAAAACTTTATTTGAGATTCTTGTTCGAATTATTTGAGACGCGC
>CAZQKM010000018.1:0-44369 GCA_964593925.1 uncultured Desulfovibrionaceae bacterium
TCATGGGCAGGATAGTAGCTTAACTCTGTGTCCACAACTTTGTAGCAGGATCACACATCCTTTGCGCAGGGTTGAGTGGTTATTCAAAGTAGTCAGCGTCTACAAATGGAACACCTTGCAAGTCTTTTGTCGAAAGATTCGGTTTTGCATTATACTGCCAGTCAATGGCGAGAGGGACGCTGTCCCACGCAATACAGCGTTCGTATTCGGGAGCATAAAAATTGGTTGTTTTATATAGAAATTCCGCGGTGTCCGACAGGGTGATGAAGGCGTGTCCGAAACCTTCGGGTATCCAGAGTTGCCGCCTGTTTTCTGCAGAAAGTATTTCGCCTACCCAAGAGCCAAAAGTGGGGGAAGATTTACGCAGGTCAATAGCTACATCAAGCACCTTGCCCTGCACCACCCTGACAAGCTTGCCCTGTGCCATGGGTGGGAGTTGATAGTGTATGCCCCGAAGGACGCCCTTAACTGATTTTGAATGGTTATCCTGTACAAAAGATACCGAGCGGCTCAGGGCCTCATTGAAAACTTTTTGGTTAAAACTTTCAAAGAAAAAGCCCCGCTCATCTTCAAAGCATCTAGGCTCAAATAGGACTACTTCAGGTATGTCCAGCGCGGTAAATTGCATTATTCTGTTTTCCCTATAAGTGTTAAAAGATATTTTCCATAACCACTTTTTCCAGCGGTTTTGCCAAATTGGCTGATTCTGCTGCTGAATTCCAGTTGTTTTTGTGGGCAACCCCTTCAGGGCACAGGCTTTTAAACGTCTGGGTAAGCTAATGTGCTTGGAGCATGGTGGCATAAGTACGGCATCAAGCTAAGTATAACCGTGGCCCATGTCTCTACAAGAAGATGCTCCTCCTGCGGATAGAGCTTGTTTGCATTGATAATTTGCAATTCCTCACGCGCAGGAGGTGCAACGGATTTGGCAAAACCAGCGGCTTGTTCGTCACAAAGAAACTCAACATCATGGGAAGTTGTCCCCAGGATGGACCACTCGAGTCACAAGTCTAGAGTTTATAACAGGGTGGGAGCTGGATAAAAAGAGCTACAAAAAGCGGTTGACAGACTGCATCAGGGTTTTCATAGCTGAAGCAAGGGTGTTTACGCTGGTGTCCACGACGAGCTCTGGATGTTCTGGTGGCTCGTAGGGGGCTGAAATGCCCGTGAAGTTGGGGATATGGCCTTCGCGTGCTTTTTTATAAAGTCCTTTGGCGTCACGCTGTTCACACACATCGAGTGGTGTGGAAATATACACTTCAATAAAAGGGGGGCCGATTATTTTACGAGCTTGCGCCCTATCATAGTTATACGGAGAAATCGTTGATGTGATCACAATAAGCCCCGCATCATTCATCAGTTTTGCAGTTTCTGCTACCCGGCGAATATTTTCAATACGGTCAACCTCTGCAAAACCGAGGTTTTTATTTAGTCCATGGCGGATATTGTCGCCATCAAGCAGCATGGTATGCTTACCGCGGCTATAGAGCTCTTTTTCCAATGCATTAGCCATGGTAGATTTTCCTGCTCCGGAAAGTCCGGTTAACCAAAATGTCAACGGTTTTTGTGCTTTTTGGGCTGCACGAATGTCTCTGCAAAGGTCCGTATGCTGCCAGATGACATTCTGAGAGCGTCGCATCCCATGTAGGACGATGCCTGTGCCAACTGTAGTCTTGGTGGCAACATCTTCAATGGTAAAAAATGTATATTTTTCTTCTCTTGAAATAAAGGGATGGAAGAGCATGTCCCCAGAAAGCATCAAGGTTAAAACAGCGATCTCATCAGCGCCAACTTTTGTCTTGGGTATTTTTGACTGTATAGTCGTGTCCAGGCCATATTTGACGCGAATAACAGAAGCATCAAGCGAGACTCCATTGCAGTGAATAACAGCAGATCTACCCGGTGTTAAATTATACGTTCCTTTCCAATGAAGTACGCAGGCAATAAGGCTGGAAGATTCTTCGCTTGTAGAAGGTTTGCTGCCAACAGGCTGGCTAGATTGTGCATTAGCCAGAGTTGCAGCGGTCAAAAGAGTATTCATGGTGAAAACCTGTAAGGGGTAAGCATGTCATGGTGGAGCCATGCGCTCCATGGTTCTTAAAATAAAAAGTCAAAACAATATGTTAAATTACATCCAGAAAGGCTGGCTGCAATCATGCATCAAGGTACGTTGTTATTTTCTCAGAGGATAGACAATTTTCTATATGGTGTAAAAAATAATTTTGCAGGACTATCCGCATTTCTTTCTGATATCCTTTGGCATGTGCCCAACCAAGCGATTTTGGCGGCCCTTAAAGAGCTTGAAATTCTTTCGCAAGTCATTTCATGTGGCACTTAAATGCCTAGTTGTCCCCTGAAAAGTGCAGAGCTTGGCATGGCCTATATCATTGTGGGAGAATGGGAGTACTCCCATCAAAAACTATTTTTTGGTGCATCATTTTCAGTAAGGAAATGTAAGACGTTGTATGTGCAGTATGGAGTGCTATATTTATGATAATGAAGCATGTAAGTTTGTATGTTGCGTATTTTTTTATGTATGAGTCGATAATGTATATGTTTATATTGCTTTGATATAATATTTGAATCTAGATATTATCATATGTATTTTAAAATCTGAAATAAATAAATGCATTATAACTTGAGCCAAATATTGGCATTAGAGTTGTAAACAGCAGCATAATGAGCGCTGTCTGGCTGCATGCCCAATATATAATGTTATATGTTGGTGAATTTTTATACAATATCCACTTTTGTAGCGCAGGAATAATAGGACAGGAGAATATAAGTGCGCAGAAAAGGGCTATGCTTACATCGTGACCGTACCAGTACAGCCATACGCGATTCATTTCTATTGTTTCAGGGTATATCCCCAGTAAGGATTTATAGTATGCAGTAGCTTTGGGAAAAGACTCTGCTTTGAATAAAACCCATCCAAGCATTACGGTAAGCATTACATAGCAGTGTTGGAGTGGGGAAGGAAGTTTGCGTATGATCTCAGGATAGGCTCGTTCTAATGTAAGAAAACAGCCATAATATGCGCCCCAAGCAATATACGTCCAGCTGGCTCCGTGCCAGAAGCCACACAGGGTGAAAACAATGAAGAGATTGCGGTAGGTTATCCATACTCCTCTTCGGCTACCGCCAAGAGGAATATACAAATAATCCTTGAACCAAGTGGAAAGTGACAGATGCCAACGCCTCCAGAACTCTTGAATGCTTTTGGAGATATACGGATAGTTAAAGTTTTCTGGAAAGGAAAAGCCGAGCATTTTCCCGATACCGATTGCCATATCGGAATACCCGCTGAAATCGTAATAGATCTGGAGCGTATAGCAGACCAAGCCGATCCAGGCCCCTGTGCCGCACAGTGAACCGTCCTGTACAGCAAATGCTG
This sequence comes from uncultured Desulfovibrionaceae bacterium, assembly GCA_964593925.1. Classification (GTDB taxonomy): domain Bacteria; phylum Desulfobacterota; class Desulfovibrionia; order Desulfovibrionales; family Desulfovibrionaceae; genus Oleidesulfovibrio. Next base: position 3,395 of record CAZQKM010000018.1, read on the forward strand.
CATCGGCGACCCTTCCCAAGGTGTCTGCGATGAGTACTTTTTTGGCAAGCCCAATGATGAATCTACTGATCCCGTCGGAAAAGCTGGCCAGTGATAATGTGCGTGTGGCAAGTTCATTCATAACCTGCGAGTAGCGCACAATGGGACCTGCCACCAGTTGGGGGAACATTGTTAGGTAACAACCAAAATTGATGAAATTTCTAGATGCTGGCACGGCATGTCGGTGGACATCAATGAGGTAGCTGATAGCCTGGAAAACATAAAAGCTGATGCCAAGGGGCAATGCGATCTTTAAGGAAATATCTAGTTCGGGGAATACTGCATTTGCTGTATCTGCAAAAAGCATCGCGTATTTAAAATATCCTAATGTACACAGGTTAACGGCAATACCAAGGTACAGGTATCGCCTGCTGGAATACTTCTCAATTGTAATGCCAATGCCGTAGGTCATTAGGGTGCATGCCAGTAGAAGTATTATGTAGCGAGGCTCACCCCATGCATAAAAAATGAGGCTGGCAAGGAAAAGGAACAGGTTCAGCCAGGCTGCCGCGGCATGATACCTGCGGGACAGCCCATAAAGTAAGGAATGCACTCCAAGCACTATCGGCAGGAATAGAAAAATAAAAATTAGGGAGCTGAAAACCATTTGTGTATGTACCTTGCCCCCCACACGTGGCTGGTTTACGAGGGGCTTAATTAAAGTGAGTAAAGGGCCTGTAATATTCCAAATGGCACAGAGATGGCTTTAGCAAACCGGATATCTAGTTGTTTTGGCGTATATTGTTGATAACATTGAAAAATATATCGATACATTGTTATGCTGTGTGTTTTCACAAAAAGGTTTCGGATCTTTTGGGTAACACGTTACAAAATATCCCAAAGGCTGCCTTGGCGAGCCTTGCGCTGCCGGGCTTGCCTTACCGGTTACTTTTTTTATGTATGTAGCTGGCCTCCTCCAGCAAGCTGCACTCTCGGAGGAATCTGTGCTGGCACAGGGTAAGGCGAGGTAGCCTTGCAGGCTGGGGAAAAAACGCCTCTGCCGTCCGATGCCGCCGGATTCGAACAAGGTAGTCTATAGGCGGAACGGAACCTCCAGTCTCCGGAGATGCTGACAGTGAACCTGCGGTACCTCAAGTGCATACGCATGTCTTTTTTTGCAAGTATTTTATCCAGGTAGCTGTTCAGCAATTCTGCTATCACTACCCTGTGGGTTAGTCGAGTGATCAGGGGGTACTGGGGCGGTTTCAGACGTTCTGGCAGATTCTTGCTTTATTCCTTCTGGTTGGGCTGCTTTGGCCGGTTTATTGGTTGCGACAGTGACATCTGAAAACATGCGTTTCAGGCTTGGTACAGGCGACAAGGTAAAAGTAGTCCTAGGCAGTTGCGCGTTGAGGCGTACTTTCAACCTCGCTCCTGGGCTATCGTATATGCAGAAGTAAAGGTAGTTGAGCCCCGCCTGTACTTGTTGCGCTACTGCTTTCTTTTTGGAAAAAGGTTCCCCTTCTTTTGCAAAAAATAACTGAACTGCACCGGGCATAGGCGAGTAAAACTGAGCAAAAAAGGCGTATCGGCCGTTTTCATTTGCCTGCTGTGGTGAAAAAAACAGGTTGGCCTTGGGGTCGTGTATCGTGCCTTGTATGGAGTCGCCAACAATGGAGTAATCCAGATTGGTGGACTTATGAATAAGTCCTGGGGTGAAAGGGGTAAAGCTATTACCGCTTAGCTGCTCTCCGGCGATCAGAAGCCTTTGATCATATTTTTTTCGCGCAAAGTGATTTATCCCCCGTTCCACAAAGGATTCTACCACAATATCAGGCCGTGTTTCTTGGGCAAGAACGTCAAGCTGCTTGAAGGGTTCTTGTATATGCCCATGAGCGTAGTGTTGCACACTATGTACGAGCGGGGAAATTGCTGCATTTATTTTTGGTAGGCGATCCTGATGCGTACTTTTAAAGTACGAGTCTGAAAGAAACAGCATGGAGAGGCCGTTATCATTTGAAGAGGTAACATAGGTTGCATCGCGCCAGTTTGGACGAAGGGAGGCTGGCTTTGCCACAACAAGGCCCTGCCTGTTAATTTTTAACCAAGGGACTATTTCCTGCTCAAAGGGAGGGGCCTTGTGTGTGGCAGGAGTTATTTTGAAAGAGGTGAGAGGAGGATCCTGCAATAACTTGCTATTACGTAAGATTTCTTCATAGGCTATTTTCAGGGCATTACCATTCCAGTGCACAATATCATACCGCTTGTTATAATACGGCCCATTGCTGTGTGCAACAAGGACAGGCTGCATGTCGATCAGACGCAAATCAGAATTTTTTAACGCCCCAATGACTTGATGGTAAAAGCCCCTTGTTTCTTTTACCCAGTCGGGGAGGTATTCTGGGCATAGTGTCGTTTTGTCTGGAGCAAGCAAAAAGAAATATTCTGCCCCCTTGCTTTGCCAATAGGCTTGTCTGCCCAGCAGAACAGTCCGCAAGCGATCTACTTCATGGGGGGCCAGAGGATGCATGCCAAGTGCCCTCTCGAAAACAGGAGCTTGGGCAATGTTGGGAAAAAAATGTTCATCTTTTCCTTTGACAGCAGAGCGGACAAACGATGACAGGCCTGCCTCCCAGATGCGCATATAACTTGCGATTATGGGAGTGCGTAATGGTATGTTATCATTGAAATATTTCTCGAATGAGTCAGGGGACAGGTCTTTCCAGGACGGCATCGATGCGAGCGTACGACGCTCTTTGATATTCACAACAGGGCCGTCTATCCCCCCCAAGAGTAAAAGAGATGGTGTGGCGATTGTGGCACTAAAAATTATGATGGATAAAAGCCGTCGAATAGCCATGATCTTACCTATAGCCTTGAAATAAATATCACCCAGTATATCTATTGGCAACAATAGAAGCCGGATTTATTTGGTGGAGGGCTGACGGGCTGTATTGAGGATCATCTCCACCATGGTTACTCTGCGTTATATAAGTAGGTAATGTCTGTTCTGAGCAGAGGAATGGTTGCATTTTGGCCATATGGAAGTGGAGAATGCAGCGTGTGCCCTGTTGTTTTTCCAGCTTACACCAAGATTATGTTGAGTAAAAAAGGAAAGAGACCATGTATGTCTCTGGCATACTCTCTGAATAGTCCACGGGTTTGCAATTTCAAACTCTGACAAGCCCGTAAGGTTTGCGGGCTTATACTATATTTACCATACAGCTTTTACAGGCGCTACTTTTTTTTAGTCCACCTGGCCCCACGCTGCGCAATACTCTTTGCAGCCGCGTACAGCCTTGGCGAGAGTTTTTTCAGCATAGATTTTATTCTGTAATAGTTTAATATATTTATTTTTTTATGTACATGTGAGAGGGCCAGATTTCCTGCTATGTTATCATATTCCTGTGCAAGGGCGATGATGTGTTCTTCATGCGGTGCCAGATTTTTTGCGTATTGAATCATGCTCCGCGCGGCCTCATATTCGTGATGCCCATAAAGGAATACGGCTATTTGGTAGTAAATTTGAAAATAGTCTTTATGCTCAAGGCCAAACTGACTGGCCAAATTTTTACATGCCAATTCATTGGCTTCATATTGTGGTGTTAGCATGTTAAGATCTATGGTACTACATTTGCTATGCTGCTGGATCCAGTTTTTTGTCTTCAGAAGGATTCTTTTCTCTTGCTTGGTTTGGACTTGTGAGCAGGTAGCAACAATGTATTGAAAAACACAAACCTTGAGAATGCGGGAAAGACTGGCAAAAGCGGATGTTATTTCATCAAAGAAAGTGGAGGGGATAGTAATATCCTGGGGGGCAAATGTGGTATCTTCAAAAGTATAGCGTATTCCAAACTCTTGCTCTATAAATTGTAAAATTTCAGCATTTTTTTTAAATAATGTGAATGTTTGTTCTTCGCTTAGCAAAAATTTGTTGCCGCTGAGAGACCACAATGGCAGCGTGTCGTTACGCTGTCGGCCGTATTGAAAACGTTGGTCTGTAAGCCATGCAAAGCGTGGAGTATTAGTCAATTTGTTTGCAAAATCTATGAGGCGCACTGCTGTGTCAGATATGGAGTCGTTGCTGCGAACGATATCCATTCTGTCCAACAGTGTCTCATTATTTCCGGAAATAATATTCATGAGATAGCCTACAGGCCCCTTTGGGTGCTGAACGGCTTCTTCAAAAGGAAATACAATGAGGTTGTCTCTGTCAAAGCAAGCTGAAAGATTATCTAGGATGTCTTTGTACGGCACATGCATCTCAGCGTAGTACTTATGCTCTTGGAAGCTGGCTTTGATAGCTTCTTGATACAGAGATGCTGTGTAGTGTGCTGGATTGCGTAGAGCAACTATGACAGTTATCCTGGCCTCAGGGAGCGCTTTTTGTAGAAAATTTCGAAGATTATAAACGGATTCTCGGGGCATTATGCCTATATCTTCGCCAGAGATAACCAGTTTCTCGACAGTAGATGTAGTGATTTCTTTGAGTAATGCCTTTCGCATTGCCGTGATTCGTGGAGACTCCGTACCCGGTGAATGATCAGGTAGCCGTTCCAGGTAGTATTCTGCCGGGTTCACGATGGACAAGGGCACGATGGAAGTACTGTGGTTGGCGTCGATGGACGTAGGGTAACAAATGCCATGAGTCAACAACAGCCTGCTATTTTTCGCGCATGTTTCTTGAAAGCTGGATGTTGCTGTTTTATGTAGGCCCACATGTAGGTAGATTTTTTGAATGTGCCCTGCCATTACTTTCCCCGTACTATCAAGCTATCAAATTTATCAAAAAATTTATCGCTAAAGGAGTCATCCCAATCGCGAGGCCAGTCTAGCTGTGCACCTTCTATGCGGTCATCAAGGTCCGATACTTTTTCAACGGCCTCTTTGAGTGCTGCTACAACCCCTGCCAAAGTGGGCTCACAGGCAACAATGTTTGAAGAAACATCGTTCAGATCTTCTGCGGTACGGCTGTGTTCAAAAGTTGTTGTAATAGTGACCATGCCTGCGGATGCCATTTCAAATGGAGGCACACTGGGATGGGGTGCGTACATAAGACACAAGCCGATATCATACTCGGATAAAATCTTTTTGTATTCATCATAGCTGACGCGTTGGAACATTTGCAGCGTTTGTCCTTTGGCAAGCTTGACTTCAGGAAGAGGCTGCAGGCTACCTATGCCAACAAATTCCCAGCCATCATCAAAGGTGCCGTCGTGGATGTTTTCTATGAGGGCCAGGGCTCCAAGTTCAAACAAATTTCGTGCGGCATGCTCTTCAGGCCGTGCATAAAAAAGTACCTTTTTTTTCTTTCGGGAGGCAAGCCGCTCCTTGGTCGGGGGTGGAATAGCCGCAAACGTGTGTTTGAAGGAAATGGATGCACCGTCAGTTTTTGCGTTGTCAAAGACACTCATCTTGCGGCGCTTGAAGAAGTTTTCCAAAATTGGGGAGTTGAATATGGCGTGATGAGGGAGAGAATAGGTTTCGTCACACAATGCACGTACGCTATTATAGGGGTAAAAAATGGATTCGTATTCCTGGATGAAAAACGTGGGAAGTCTGTTGACCTTTTCTGCAACCTTGGCTGCCATGCGCATGGTAAACCAAGAGTACCCCATAAAGACATCCCTGGCGCTGCACTCCAGCGGTCTTCCCTCATCCCATCGAACGACCTCGCTGTTACGCAGCGTATACCCCACAGCGCTTTCCGGGCCAAATGCGTCTTCAAGTGATGTTTTGTTGAATTCTGCCAATGAGCAGAGCACGAGCCTGACATGGTAGCCCTTTTGCAGGGCACGCTTGGTAAAGTTATATAGGCTGATATAGCCGCCAAAAATGAGATCTTTGTTAATTTCAGGAATGAAGATATTAATGGCCATTCCTTGTTGCGTAAAATTCACTGTGCGTTCCCTGAAAAGCGTTTGCAGGTGTGCAAGTGTTTCTACGCCCTTGGGGGCATACAGACCATCAATAGGAGGGGCAAAAGTAATGGGGATCCTCAAGCCTGTTTTTCGCTGCAACACTATGATAAATCCGTTAAGTATTTTACAGGGAGTATGCCGTAAATTTCCAGATTTATAGTCTGCCGCTGTAATACTTATTGCGCGACGGAAGTAGTAGTATGTTATTTTGATAAAGCTTGAAATTTTTTTGATGATAACATTCATAGATACGTTCCCAGATGTTTTTTAATATGGGGAAATGAATAATATGTATAATGTGTACATATAGTGATACATTAGTTATGTGTATGTTTAATAATTTTCATAAATTTTAATTTTAGATAATGATTGATTTGTGCAATATTTTTTTAGATTGATATTTATCTACTATGCTACTAAGGTATTGTGTTCTAAATTTTGATTTTTTTACTTGTGTAGACTTCACATGCGAAATGCTTTTGATGCACAATCATATATTTAAAGTATCTCTTTTGTGGCGTGTGCAGCGTGTATTTTTTTGAGAATGCATAACATAAGTAATGTCTCTTTGTATATATATCATCAATGAGGCATGCGGAAATGCGCTATTATTTTTTACTGTTGCAGTGTTGGTTTCACGAGGCATATGCCTTCAGGTATTCCTGTAGCACTTCTTCTGTTGTACCAATTTTTTGTATTCTTGATCTTTCAATCCAAACAAGTCTTGTACAGAGTTCTTTCAGTGTCGGCACGGAATGTGACACAAGGACGACGGTTTGGCTAGTATGGTGGATTTTTTCTTTCAAAGCCTGTGCTGATTTCTCACGAAATCTTTGATCCCCAACCCCAAGAACCTCGTCTATAAGCATGATGTCCGGCCGCATGGTAATGGCTGTTGCAAACTTCAGGCGCGCGACCATTCCCGTGGAGTAGGTTCTGATGGGGCGGTAAATCCAGTCGCCGAGCTCTGCAAAATCCATGATAGCATCAAGACGCTCCAGGACTTCTTTTTTGGTGTGTCCCAGAAAAATACCTTGCATGACAAGGTTATCCAGCCCTGAAAGTTCTCTAAAGCTGGCAAACTGAAGGGAGAGCAGTGATGTGGTCACGTTTGGCGAAGAAGCTATGTGCCCCTCGCTGGGAAGCATTGTTTTGGCAATAAGTCGTAACAGTGTCGATTTTCCTGCTCCATTTCGGCCTAGTATCCCTATCGTTTCGCCCGGGAAGACGTCAAAGGAGATGTCTTTTAAGGCAGTGTGACAGCTTTTACGAAAAAAACTTTGCCGTATGGAGTAGTGCAAGGAGACCTTGCGCAGTGACAAAATGGGGGCATTGCGGCTTATTGGTACCATTTGCGTACGTACTCCTCATGTAAAAAATGGGATAAGGAAAAGGCTGCAATGCCAAAAACCAAGCCGAATCCCGTAACATAAAGCAGGTAAGAGAAATCAGGGCCTGTGTGGTCTATAAGTACATTCCTGTAATTCTGGATCAGCCCTGCAAGCGGGTTGAAGTACAGAATGTCCAGATATTTTTCCGAAACGATTTTGCTAAGATCCCAAAATATTCCTGAAGCAAAGAACACCAGTCGGAGAATGGTGTCAATGATCATCTTTAAATCTTCACAAAAGGGAACAATGGCAGCACAAAACAGGGCCACCCCCACTATGAGAAGAGTTTGCACAAGAAGGAGTAGGGGGTAGTACAGCCATAACGTTGTGGGCATGAAGCCGTTACATATCAAAAAGATAAACAAAAGGCACTGCGCAAAGAAAAATTTGAATATCTCCCGCAGGATGACTTCAAGCGGGAAAAAAAATTTTGGGATTTTAATTTGGGTAACAATGGTTCTGCCCAGGACGATACTGTTGGAGGCGCCTGTTATCGATTTTACAAACCATTCCCAGTGTACTATGCCGCACAGTAAAAAAAGAGCAAAATTTTCTGTTCCGCGGTCCAGAAATACCCCAAAAATAACGTAGTACACCCCCATGGACAGCAAGGGGTTTGCTATCCACCACAAAAAGTGCAGGGCAAATCGGGAGATTTCCGCCTTCAGGCCAACTCGCGTTTTATATAATAATGCATCAACAAAAATACTTGGCTGCACGCTACTTCCTTACGAGACTGATTTGGTGTGCAAAGCTTCCAAGGGTGCTCATATCGCACATACTTTGTGTTTATGCCAGTGGCTACCAATATTTATGGGAAGGAGGGAGCATATTCCCCGTAAACCCATTCCATGCTGCATGCAGTGCCAACCACACTCGCCCATATTGCCGGCGTCGTAGCCGATTGAAAAGTACCCCGGCAAAGCCAGCCAGTACAATTGGTATTCGCCTGGGAAAATGCCTTTTCATGAAATACACACGATTACGCAGGGAATAATAATCAATTAATTTCGAACGAACAACCTGAGGGCCCCTGTTGCGCATAGAGCTTGCGCCAGAAGTCCCCCCTTCTTTATGGTACACAATGCTTCTACTTGCCCAGACCAGGCCGTAGCCGGCCTTGCGAGCAGTAAATGAGTAGTCAACGTCTTCATAGTACAAAAAAAACTCTTCGGGCAAAAGACCAATTTTTTTTATTACCGAGCGCGTAAGTAGCATGGAAGCACCGCAGATAAAATCAAGAGAGACTTGCCGTTCAAAGTTGATCCCCTGATCCAACCGGATCAGCTCTGTACCTTCCAAAGCGAATGATGTTGTGCCGAAAAAAGAAGAAACAGCACCTCCCCCAGCGCACTGCAATCTTTTTTTTCCGTCAGCGTATACGAGGCTTGAACCGCATACCCCGGCGTTTGGTATACTTTGGAGTTTTTCAAGCATTGCCGCAAGGGCGCCATTTTTCGGTTCGCAGTCGTTGTTGAGTAGCCAGACATAGTTACAGCCGGGGGACTGGAGTGCTCGCCGTATGCCAATGTTGTTACCGCCGGAAAAGCCGCGGTTGGAGGCTGCCTCAATCAGGATAAGGTCTGCCGCCACCTGCATACCGTTTGTTTCGTCGACTTTTTTGAATGTTTTTCCATACTTTTGGCAAATCAACTCCAGTCCTGTTTCGAGAATTTTTTTTGCCTTGGCATTCGAATTGTTGTCTACGACAAGTACACAGCCTGGCTGGTCGTTCAGGGTAAAAAGTGCCTTGACGCATCGCAAAGAATGGGCACTACTACAGTAGTTTACCATGATGACATGGCAGTTTGAGGGCATGGTCTGTTGCCTGCTATAAGAGGGTAGAATCACAGAGCTCACTGCTGGTTACTAGGTGGGATAAGTTTTTGGTATACTTCATAGGTGGCCTTGCCCATTTGCATGACGCTATAATGGGCTTTTGCCTCGTTGTAAGCATTATGAGAGAGTGTCTCTCTTAATTTTTTGTTTTTGAACAGCACGTGGCAGCATTCAGCTGCTGCGGCAGGATCATCCAGCTCGTACAGGAAGCCTGTATGGCCATCTTTTACTGCATCCCTGTTTCCGGTGACGTTTGATGCAATGACCGGTACGCCTTCTGACATGGCTTCCAGTATGGCCAGTGGCAGGCCTTCCCACCTTGATGTGGAAAGATAGCAGTGGGCCCGACCCGCACCCAGCACAGGCTCTTCACCACGTAGCCAGTGACGGGGGTGTTCCTGGAAGCCGACAAAATTGAAAAAGGCGTCGAGTTTGTTTTCGTGGGCAGCATCAATGCATTTGGGCAGCATTTCTCCACTGCCTAGCACATTAACTTTCATGTTGGTCAATCCGTAACGTTCTTTAAGCTCCTTGACAATGGGTATAAGCGCTTCGGAATTTTTTTGGTCCGGATCAAAGCGGCTCACATGTACAATGGTAAATGGGCCGGAGCTTGTAGGGCTCAATGTTTCAGGAATGGCTACCCCGTTTTCTATCAGGTTGGTATTGTTTTTAGTAGCAAACCCAAGCCGTAGGGCTACATCGCGTTCCCCTTTGGAGACACAGATGAAACTGTCTGTACATCTTCGCAACATTCTTTCTATGAGGAGGTAGATTTTTAAAAAAAGAGGGCTGTATTGCAGGTGGATTCCATGAAAGGTGTGCACACACTTTAGGCTAGTAAAAAGTGCCGCAAGGCGGGCATATATCCCCGCGCCTTTCCCATGGGAGTGGATGATATCTATTTTGTTTTTTTTGATAAAACAGCACAATTGTATTAATTTGAAGAGTTTGAACCTTCTTTCTGGCAGTATGACTAGCTTATCCGCTCCCACAAGGGTTTCAAATTTTTTATGATAGGGTTCGCTCAAAGGGGTTGCAATATAACATGCAACGCTGTCTTGGAGGCATTCAACCAAGCGAAACAGATGCTCCGCTCCACCCCCGTATTTTGACGATACTGTCACATGCAATATTTTTTTCATTTGGCATCCTCCTTTAACGGGCTTCTCTGCGGCATTGGAGTGCAGTGGCTTTTTGTGGGTGCTTGGGTGATCAAGGCTGTGGCTATCCAGAGTAAGCATGCTGAAAAAAATGGCCCGAAACAAAGATATCCAGTGGCGTAGGGTCGCCTCTTTGCACATGCCGCCCCTAACGGTTAACTGGTGGGCATTTTGTCACCCAACACAAAAGCCACGGCGAACAGGCTTGATAAATCGACTACCTGCAAGCTGCTCGTCGCCTGAAAAGGTCAGCCTGTGGCAAATTCTGTGGCATATGCCTGTGAACTTGATAGCTACCCTTGCCCTTGTTGTCTACTGATACACGTTTTGGCAGTAGTATTGTGGGAGGGCTGTTTTTGATAATCATAATCGGGTGTATGTCGGGGGTGTTTGGTTTGCGTATGAGTGTGCCTTTGGCCGCACCACAACAAGGCAGCATGCTGGCTTTGCTGATGCCGTTTTATTGCGATAGAATGTGCCTAAGGAGGGTGTGCAGGATTTTATATGATTTTTGGATTGTCTTGCTCCACACATGGGTAGGTGTATGCAGTAGCCTGCCTTGTTTTGTCAGCGAGAGCAATCTGCCGCTGCATTTTTTGTAGTAAGAGCCTGGAGCGGGATACCGCATGTGGTAACGGCTAGATGCATGTTTGCAAGGTGTCCCTTTTGTGCGGCATACTTCCTGGGTTTTACCACGCATTCCCGCCGCAGGAGTATGGGGGGGGAATAGCGGCTGGCGCCAATCATCAGTCATGCGTGTTCAGGTTTACTTTTATTCTTTTCAGGGGGCTTTTCCAGCTGTGTTTATCAGGCCATGGAGTGGCAGGGTGCATGATTGCAGAAAGTAGTATTGATGCATTGGTGGTTGTCGTGGGCGGTGTATCCCCAGTGACCCTCTCTGCTCGGCAGGTGCGAGGTGAGTTTATTTCCCTGACTGCATGGGAAATGTCATGGTGAGTGTGTGCTGATATCGCTATGGTACTCTTGTCTTGCGTGGGGATACGTCGATGATATCATGAACATTGTTTGTATGCATTGTGGTTACGCGTCCGGCGGAGTATGTCTGCTGCTCTCGTGTCCGTGTGTCCAGCAGGCTTCTGATATCTTGGACACATCTTTATGGAGGAGCATTCAGGCAGCACCTTCTCACTGGCTGGTTGACACAACCTGAAAGTAGATTTTGGAAACATATTTCCACTTGCAAAAGTGTATGCCTCATGCCAGTTGATGCATGTTGCCCACTTGAGCTTCTGTTGTCCTGGGCCATGATGGTTTGAGCATCTGGTTACTTTTTTATGTTGTCATCCGGGGGATCTTCAAAGGATTTGCCTTTTGTGGCGTCTTGAGCAATCCTGCACCTTATTTTCTAGCTTACTACGGGGAGGTACAATGAACCTGTTGGTAACCGGTGGATGTGGTTTTATTGGAAGCAACTTTATACGTCTCATGTTTGCCAGGCATCCTGACTGGAGTATCGTCAACCTTGATAAGCTGACCTATGCGGGCAACCGCCTGAACTTGTACGATCTTGAGGGAAGTGATGCCCGCTATACGTTTGTCCATGGAGATATTGGGGACAAGGCGCTCCTCTCTGGCTTGTTGCAAGAGTATGCCATTGATGCCGTAGTCAACTTTGCTGCAGAGTCGCATGTTGATCGTTCCATTAGCGATCCTAAGCCTTTTGTTGTCACAAATGTTCTTGGTGCCCAGAATGTTTTTGAGTGCGCACGACAAGCCGACATAAAACGGGTTGTGCATGTGTCCACTGATGAGGTGTATGGCACGCTTGGGCCTGCAGGCAAATTCACAGAACAGACTCCGCTGGCCCCCAACTCGCCTTATTCTGCCTCTAAAGCCGGCGCAGATCTGTTGGCTCGTTCATATTTTGAAACATATAACATGCCCATTCTGGTGACGCGCTGTTCAAATAACTACGGCCCGTTTCAGTTTCCAGAAAAACTGATCCCTTTCATGTTTTTAAATGCGACAAACGACAGGCCATTGCCCGTATACGGGGACGGTATGAATGTGCGAGATTGGATTTATGTGGATGACCACTGCCTTGGGGTAGAGTTAACCTTGCTTAAAGGTAAAGAGGGAAGGGCGTATAATTTCGGCGGGGATGCTGAAATGTCTAACATTGAAGTTGTCAGGACACTTCTTGGTATTTTAGGGAAGCCGGAAACCCTTATAACGTATGTCAAGGACCGCCCCGGGCATGACAGACGCTATGCAATGGATTTCAGTGTCGCAGCGGAGACGCTTGGGTTTGCGCCCACAGTCGATTTTGCTGAAGGTCTCCGGCGTACGGTTTTTTGGTACCAGGAAAATCAGATATGGCTGGATAAGGTCCAAAGCGGGGAATACCAGCGTTTTATGAACAGCTGGTATGAGGATAGATGATACAAGGGGGCTGAGCCGTTGAGATGATGCGTGCCAGCTTTAAGAGGCGAGTAGTACTTTTGTGAGCGCTTGGCCAGACGATTTTTACTGGTGGGTCTGCCGAGCTAGCCTGCCTTTGGCGGACGATGCCAAGATCCTGTTTTGTAGTCGGAGTGGTCCTTCTGGTTTGTGCTGAGTCAGCTTTTCGTGTTGCGTCGTTTTTGTTGGACGTGTTAGTAGGGCGTCATGCGTTGTCTGACAGGCATTGGTAGCTATTCTGGTTTTGAGGGAAGATCCTGCTCCAAAGAAGCAAGCGCTGGTTTTTTGTAGTGGGGTGGCGTTGAGTGGGGGCTGTGCGCTGGGGCAGGCCTGCCTTGATGGCGATATGCCGTAGCCTTGTGGATATTTCAGACATCAGCGACTGCCATAAGCCCGCAGGGCGTGGGGAGAGGGGCCTACCTAGGTACGTGGAGGATGGTTTTTCTATCTGGTATGTTGTAATCATGGCGGATATTTCATGGGGCCATGCTCTCTGGCCAGAGTTGCTGGCAGCGCTGAAATGTGTCCGCTGGATCTGTCTTTGCATGGGGGCATAGCTTGTATCGGGCTTTTCTTGCTGTCCTCTGCCGCAGATATATATGGGGAAGACGCTACCTCGGTGTGTGGGGCTGTGATTTCAGGAAATGTTTGTTTTGTTTTTCTAACAAATACTTATGTTGCCGGGTTGTGCTATGGCCTTGTTTGTTAAGCGTAACATGATGGATCATCTTGCTTTGTGGATCGCTCGGGGGTTTGGTGCTGGGTTGAGCCCTGCGGCACCGGGTACCGCTGGTTCGGCGCTAGCCGCCTTGTTGGCCCCATGGGTATTTTTGCCTTTGGCGTTTCCCGGGCGTCTGGTATTTTTGATTGTACTGTTTGTATTGGGGTGCTGGGCTGCCGGGCGGGCAGAGCGTCTCCTTGGAAAAAAAGATCCAGGGGAAATTGTCATCGACGAACTGTTTGGCATGTGGCTGTGCCTGCTGCCGCTTGAGTCGCTTTCTGCCATGGGGATGCTGTGGGCTTTTATGCTTTTTCGCTTTTTTGATATTGTCAAACCGTGGCCTGTGCGTCAGGCCGAGACATGGCTACCCGGTGGTGGTGGAGTGATGATTGACGACGGTGTGGCTGGAGTATGGGCCATGGCAGTCTGCGTTGTAACGTTGTGGTAGGCTTACTCTTTAACAGCGCAAGTATGTATATGGTGCAATGAAATGGGATGGCGGCATTTGGTATTGCCATCAGGGCAGTCCCCTGAGAGCATGAGGCCTGAGCTCCAGAGTTGTACAGATTACAGTTGTTAGCCCCCTGTGCCGGAGGTATCACGTGGGCGGCATGTTCAGGTGGTATGCCGCCCACGTGGGTGCGTTCATGATATGGCGCTTGCTGGCGAGAGACGCTCGGCAGGGTAGCGTGTGGATGCGGTTTTCCAGGTACAGTAGTTTCTATGGCGCATCGTTGTCTACGCCGGGTTTGCGTGGAAGGATGATACGCGCTGCACGTTCAAAAAAGAGATAATCCCACGCCCAAGTGAAGAGCACAAAGAGTCTGTTACGAAAGCCCACCAGATACATCAGATGGATAAAGAGCCAGAGCAACCATGCCAGGATGCCTGTAGCGGTAAGCCCCTTGCCCATGCGGACAACAGCAGCGGCCCGTCCTATGGTGGCCATGGCGCCTTTGTCGCGGTAGCAAAAGGTCTGCAGCGGTTTGCCGTCCAGCGACGCTTGCAGGTTTTGGGCTGCCAGCAGTCCCTGTTGGGTGGCGTTGGGGGCGACAAGCGGCGCAGGCGTACAATCCAGGGGTAAGGCCATATCACCCACTACAAAGATGTCGGGCATGCCCTCCAGTTGCAATGTCGGGCCTACAGGTACGCGCCCCCCGCGTCCTACAGGCAGGCCCATGGATGCGATATTGGGATGGCCCTGCACCCCTGCCGTCCAGACAACAGTCTCTGTCTGCAAGGGATCAGAGTCCGCAAGTTCCACGCTTTTTTTGTTAACTGCGGTAACTTTTGCGTTCAATCGTACGTCAACTTCCATGCGAGTCAATCTTTTTAAGGTATAGCGCCGTAGGCGCTCAGGAAATCCTGCCAACAGGCTGTCACCGGCTTCAAGCAGGACAATACGCGTCTGATCTGTATGCAAGCTGGGGAAGTCTTTTTTCAGTGGCTGGCGGATAAGTTCGGCCAGCGCCCCCGCATATTCCACCCCCGTGGGCCCCCCACCCACCACAGTGTAGGTGAGGATACGATTTTTACGGTCAGGATCGGACTCATGCGTGGCCTGTTCAAAACATGAGACAATGTGGTTACGTAGCGTAATGGCCTGTTCAAGACTTTTTAGCCGGAAGCAATGTTTGTCCGCCCCTGGAACGCCGTAGAACGCGGTGGCGCTACCAAGGGCCATAATCAGCTTGTCAAAAGGAATTTGAGGGCCGTCAGTATGTAGTATCTTGTGTTCTGCATCGACCTTGTGCACACTGGCCATAACAAATCGGACATTGGAGTACCTGCGGAAAATGGCTCGGAGTGGATAGGCAATCTGCCCCGGCTCCAGTTCTGCAGCGGCCACTTGGTAGAGCAGGGGCAGAAACGTATGGTAGTTGTTTCGGTCCACTAGCACGATATCTAGGTTCGGATTGCGGGCGAGCCTGCGTAGAGCCCATATACCCGCAAAACCGCCCCCCGCGATGACAACTCGTGTTTTGCCTGTCTTTGTGCTCATATGCAGACTCCTTTGGCATGGAAAGAATACACTGGAAAAAAATACATCAGAAATTCTAAGGGACATATTATAGCGTAGGCTGACATCGGGCAAATAGTATATTGGTGTATTGTAGGCAGGCAGGATTCAATGCGGAGTCTGCTTGGCGCAAAAGAGCCACAGATAACTGGGGAGAGCAATGGGTAGGTTGAATGTTGATGATTTGCGGCCAGGGATGCGGCTGGTTGAAGATATCACAGGGTGGGATGGGCGTAGGCTGGTAGAGGCCGGAACCATACTGCAAAAGCGTCATCTGCGTATTTTGAAGGCTTGGGGGGTATCCGAGGCAGCCATTGAGGGTTTTGACCGTGTGGCTGTGGAGCAACAGCACGATGCTGCGCTGCCTCCTGGATTATTACAGAGTGTTCGAGAACGTGTGTCCAGGCATATGGCTCATAGCTCGGATAGTGCGCTGGAACGTGAATTGTATCGTCTGACTGTGTTGCGCTTGAGCATGAAAATCGTGCGCAAAAGGATACCGCCTCCTAGGGATATTGATGTGGAGGCATTGCGTGCATCTACCGCACGGGATTTGTATGAAAAAAAAGCTGAGGCCATATATGCAGTTGTAGATGGGCAGATACAACTTTTTTCGTTTCCCGCCATATATACTCGCGTGGTTGAGGCGCTGGAATCCCCTGTTGCGTCTGCAAGCAAGCTTGCGGAGGTTGTCAGTTCCGATGTCAGTCTTACGGCACGGTTGTTACGCCTAGTCAACAGCCCTTTTTACGGCTTTCCTTCTAAAATTGATTCTGTGGCGCGTGCGATTGCGCTAATAGGCGACAAGGAGCTGGTTACGCTGGTCTTGGGTATATCCGTGATGGATGTCTTTGCAGGTGCTTCTGCCGGCAATTTCAGCATGACCAGTTTTTGGCAGCACTCAGTCCGGTGTGCCATACTTGCCCGTGTACTTGCAGGGCATGTGGGCCTTTTGGAAGAGCCTCTCTTTGTGGGAGGGCTACTACATGACTTGGGGATGGTTTTGATGGCCGCACAGCATCCGCAGACTATGCATGCTGCACAACTTTACGCATATGAGTACAAGGTGCCTTTATATAGTGCGGAGCAGGCAATATTCGGGTTTGATCACTCTGGAGCCGGGGGTTTGCTTTTGAGCCGATGGAATTTTCCGGAACGACTTGTACGCACTGTGGGATATCATCATATACCCAGTAAAAAATATGCGCCGCCAGAAGCCGCTGTTGTCCATCTTGCCGATATATTGGCCCACCTGCGGCATATTGAGGACTTGCCGGATGGAGTCATGGTGCCTCCTTTGGATGCAGCTGCGTTGGAAAGCAAGCTGAATCTTGCGCCTTCCACCATTGCAACTGTTATGGCTCAAGCAGAGCGTCAGTTTGCGTCTGTGGCCGCAGCGCTTTTATAGCAAGCGACCGTGCGTGTATGAAGTATGTGACATTGAGAGAAACAAGTATGAATGACTCTATCGGCAATAATTCTACACCGAGTTTGGGTATTGTCCCGGAGGAACGCAAAGCCGTACTGGCCACGCTGGAGCTAGCTACTACCCTGGGGCACTTCAGACAGCGTCTTGACCGTATGGAAGATGCGACAAATATTTTGAAGGAAGCCATGGATAAAGTGCAGGGCTTGATACCCATGCAAGCATGGTCTTTTTTTCTGGTGGAAGAAATGACGGGCGACTTTTTATGTGCACTTTGTGGTTCCTCACAATACAAGGAACGCTTTGAGCGAGAAGTGGATGCACTTATTGAAGACAAGACATTTTCCTGGGCCATGGGGCGCGGTAAGGCCGTGGTGATACCCTCTGCACTGGACAGTAGCGAAAAGCTTTTGTTGCATCCCCTGGTAACAGCGTCAGGCTTGTGGGGGATGTTCGTGGGAGTGCCGACCCCTAGTGCAGAGCTGGGCAGCATGGGAATGTCTCTTTTAAGCATAGTGTTTTTTTCCTGCGCGTCCATGCTGGAAAGCTTTACATTGTACCGCAAGCTGCAACAGGCTAATGCCGGGCTGGGGCAACAGGTGGAAGAGCGTACCCGTGAGCTTGAAACCATGAACAACAGTCTTACTCTCGAAGTTGCAGAACGTAAGCAGGTTGAGCAGACCTTGCGTAGGACACTGACAGAAAAAGAGGCGTACAAGCAGCATCTTGAGGCCATTTTTTCCAGTATTCAGGACGCCTTGATCATAGTGGACCTTAAAGGGGTTGTACAAAATCTGAATGCTGCTGCGGAAAAGCTGCTTGGTGTGTCGGCCAGAGAAGCAGTGCGACGGCATTACAGCGAACTAAAATTTCCTTGCACCAAAGCTTTCCAGGAGATCCTTGCCGCGACCTTGTCCAAGGGGGCCCCGGTGCGTGATCTTCGTGCGGTCAGCGAGGATGAGACCCAGGTGCTGGTTTTGTGCAGTACGCCGCTGATTGCATTGAATGGCAAATTTGTAGGAGCAATTTTTTCCGGTCGCGATATAACTCGTCTTGCCATCTTGGAAAAGCAGCTACGCAGGCGGCACTCATTCAGTAATATCATCGGGCGTAGTAAGGTTATGCAGGCCACGTTTTCCTTGCTGGAAAACTTGGCGGCATATGACACCACAGTGCTTGTGACCGGCGAGTCTGGTACAGGCAAGGAGCTTGTGGCCGAGGCCTTGCACTATAACGGCGCGCGTTCTAATGGCCCGCTGGTCAAGATCAACTGCACGGCACTTTCTGAAAGCCTGCTTGAAAGTGAGTTGTTCGGGCATGTACGAGGAGCCTTTACCGGTGCTGTACGTGATCGGCCAGGACGCTTTGAGACAGCTGAGGGGGGCACTATCTTTTTGGATGAAATTGGCGATATCTCGCTACGTATTCAGGTGCTTTTATTACGCTTTCTTGAGTCCAAGGAGTTTGAGCGGGTAGGCGATGACAAGCCTCGCCGGGCTGATGTGCGCATAGTTGCTGCCACGAATGCTGATTTATCTGCGCGTATCCGCCAGGGTACCTTCAGGGCAGATTTGTACTACCGTCTCAATGTGAGCCACCTGCACTTGCCGCCGTTGCGCGAAAGGCGTGAAGATATTCCGCTGCTGGTACAATATTTCGTAAAACGGTGTAACCGCGAATTGGGTACCCAGGTGAGCGGCGTGGATGAACATGCCATGTCTGCATTGATACGGTCTTTTTGGCCGGGAAATGTGCGTGAGCTGAAGCATATTTTGGAGCATGCCTGTGTGCTTTGTCGCGAGGGATATGTCAGCATGGGGCATCTTCCGGTAGAATTTGTACGCCAGGCATTTGCTCCTGCCCCTACCGCTACCGAGACACAGTCTACAGACCATGGTGTGCAAGTAGCCGCTACCCCAGATGCGCAGCCCCAAGGGTATGGGCGCCCTGTGCTGGACGCGCAGGCTCTGCGCAACGCTATTGGGCAGGCAGGAGGCAACAAGGCGCAGGCTGCGCGTATCCTCGGCATAGGTAGGGCAACGCTGTACCGAAAGTTGAGGGAGCTGAACGTGGAGAAATGAGACATTGTTCTGTCTCGAATAATACAGGTGTCTCTCTCATCTGTATCATGTGAGACGTTTTGAGTTTGGAAACAAGTGGTCGAGCAAGGCGATTTATTGTTATATAGTTGGGTATATTTATTTTTTTATGTGTGGCACGCAGTTTGATTATAGATGAGGTGACAGGGGGCGAGAAGTGGAAGCGTACTACACATGTGTGTGGTGTAGGGGGGTACACTAGCACATGATTTGGGGGAGACGCTTTGCGGGGTGTAGCGATGTTTACACTTCCATGAAGTTCACCGGGGGGCGGACTTCAGTGATAAAGTGATGGAGCCTTGCTGTGTCAGGGGGCATGCGTAAGGGAAAATACCGAACGCTGTATTCCGCGGGGGGAGCGGAGAAGGGAGGTGCAGCGCTTCGTAGGATGTAGCCAGGTGTTAAGGTGGTATTGTAAGGGGGAGGCTGCCGGTGGGGGTCGGCAGACAAGGTACCACCAATGCAGCGCAGTGCGCTGGGGAGTCGCACTTTGGGCAAGCGTGTACACACTGGGGGGTGACTGTACCATTGCTTGATGACCTCTGTGGTGTCTGAGCAAGGCACTTTGTAAGTGAACATCGGGGCGCTGTATTCCGCGGAGGGAGCGGAAAAGGGAGGTACAGCGCTTCGCAGAATGTAGCCAGGTGCTAAGGTGGTACTGCAAGGGGGAGGCTGCCGATGGGGGTCGGCAAGCAAGGTGCCACCAATGCACCGCAGTGCGCTAGGGGAGGCGCACCTTAGGCAAGTTACACACTGGGGAGTGACTGTATATTCTTGATGATCTCTGGGGTGTCTGCGCAAGGCACTTTGCAAGAGAATGTTGGGGCGCTGTATTCCGCGGGGGGAGCGGAAAAGGGAGGTGCAGCGCTTCGCAGAATGTAGCCAGGTGCTAAGGTGATACTGCGAGAGGGAGTCTGCCGATGGGGGGTCGGCAGACAAGGTACCACCAATGCACCGCAGTGCGCTGGGGGAGGCGCACTTTGGGTAAGCGTATACACAGGTGGTGGCCGTACCATTGCGGAGAAGTTTCGTGACGCCTGTAGAGGGCTTTTTTTTGGGAGGGAAATGTTAACTGCAGTGTCATTACTTGCTAGCTAGCAAAAAAAAACTGTAGGTTTGCGTAGGGTGAGGATTGTTGGTTGACAATCCTCTTTTTTTGTATGTTTCGGGTATGAGTAAGGGGTTGCTAGATCTGTGGCAGGAGCTGCTTTGGATTTTCATGGTGCATTGCTTTAGGTGCAATGGGGGGGATCTGTTTTTTTACCCACGCTAAAAGCACATGCCACGGTTTGCGATTACGTTAAGAGAGGCTGGCCGCTTCGGGGTATCATGGACGAATGGGGAGTTGCCGCGGGAGTAGAATGGTAAATGTGGTACCTTGGTTGACTTCAGAGCGGACTGTAAAAGTCCCCCTGTGGTTGTTGGTGATAATGAAGTAGGATACGGAAAGCCCCAGCCCTGTTCCTTCTCCCACAACTTTGGTGGTAAAGAAAGGTTCAAAGACGCGCTTGCTTGTGACTTCATCCATACCTACGCCATTGTCGGACACATCTATGCGGAGACTATCGTTTTGCATGCTGGTGCGTAGCGTGATGCGGGGGGAAGGTGCTTCTGCCTTGGGCCAGGCGGCAATGGCCTGTGCCGAATTTTTTAACAGATTGAGCAGTACCTGTTCAATTTCTGTGGAGGCACATGGTATGGGGGGCAGGTCCGGTGCGTAATCTTTTATGAGTTCGATTTTGCGGAAATCGTACTTCTTTTTTAAGTCGTAGTCATTTGCTGCCAAATCGATTGCCTTGTCGATAAGGGCATGCATATCCGCCTCGTGCATACGAGATTCGCTATTGCGACTGAATTCCAGCATGTTGGCAACAATGCTGGCCGCCCGGTTTCCCGATTTTTGGATGCCCTGAAGAAACCGCATGATGCCGCGTTGCTCCATATATGCTCGGATGGCTTCAAGGGAGCTTCCTACCTCCATGGCTGCATCATGGTTAGCCTTGATATCCGGTGAGACGCGTCGGATGATATTTTGCGCACCTTGCAGCACGCCGCCCAGCGGGTTGTTGATTTCGTGTGCCATACCCGCAGCAAGCCCGATTACAGACATCATTTTTTCGGTTTGCACCATCATTTCAGAAATACGTATGCGCTCCGTGATATCGTCGATACGGACCACAGCACTTTGCTCATCTCCTTCTGTCACGGGATAGATAATAATATCAAAAGTACGCAGCTTTTCCGGGGTGACGGCGACGGAGGCGCTTTCTAGAGAAATGGGTTCACCAGATTGGAGTGACTGCAAGAGCTTTTCCATAAGAAACGAAAAGGCAGGCAAGGTTGATTCAAATGAACTGCCAATGGCTTGGCCTGTGGGGATACCCGTGGCTTCTTCTGCTGTATGGTTCCATTGCAGGAGAGTCCCTTTGGCATTTATGCCTATGATAAGCGAAGGCATGGAGTTGAGGATGTTGTCCAACCTGTTTTTGGTGGCCAGGAGCTCTCGTTCAGAGGCCTTGCGCTCAGTAATATCAGTATGGGCACCCGCAATGCGATATGGCAGGTTTGAGTCGCTCCATAGGGCAAGGCCACGCTCCAACACCCAACGGTAGCCTTCGTTTTTATGGCGCAGGCGGTACTCCACTTCAAATGAAGGAATTTCGCGTGCCAGATATAATTCGTGCGCGCGCAGCACATGGGGCAGATCTTCGGGATGCATGCGGCTGGTCCATTCCGTGACTTCGTTGGGGAATTCGTGGTCCTGATACCCGAGGATTTTTTTCCAGCGGGGTGAAAAATAAATCTTGTTGGAAAGCAGATCCCAGTCCCATATGCCGTCATTAGTGCCGCCTACAGCCAGTGAATAGCGTTCTTCGCTGTTGCGCAATGCGTGTTCGGCCCGCTCACGTTCGGCTACTTCCTCCTGCAGCTGGCTGTTCATACGCTGCAATGCTTTGGCACGTGCTTCAACTTTTGCGCTCATATTAGCAAATCCGCGGGCAATGGCTACAAGCTCCGCATTCTGGATTGCGCTGAAGTCGTAACTGGAGTCGCCTTTAGAAACCTTATCAATGCTGGTCAGCAGGATGGCAAGGGGACGGCGCAAAAAGATACGTAGTAGCATGCCTGTGCACAGGGCAATGGCCAACCCCGCACTACCGATGGCTAGAGCGGTTGTGGACAACGTGCGGCGAAGTCCCTGGGCGTATTCGCGCAGGGTCAATTCCACTTTAACATGGCCCACCACTTCGCCATCATAAAATACATCACGTTCACGTATGATGATGTCGCCCGGAGACGGATTTTTGATGGCAGAAAATAGCGTACTTCCAGTGGCATCAACTATGGTCAGACTGTTTACTCCGTCATACTGGGTGAATACGCTGCCGATCTGTTCAATGGTACGCGTGTTGAAATTCCAGATAGGAACAGAGAGAATGTCGGCAAGACGGGTGATATGCTCATCCGCTTTATTATTGAGCTCTCTCAGGGCTGTGTGGGAGTAAGTAAAATATTGCAAAGCCCCCATGGCAAGCATGACAATAAACAGCATACCCAGCAAGCTTATGGTCAGCACATATGAGATGCTGCGGCCTGCGAGCAGTGTCGGGGCATGGGAAGAAGAAGTGTAGGGAGGCATACGGCCAATGCTCTGCGTTGTTTATATTTATGCAGTAGTCTGTAACCCTTTTAGCGCATTGTAAGGAAAAAGGAAAGCCATGGGGCTACACTCCCAGATAGCTCACGCATCCTCTTGACTCATTGCAGGTTATGCGCAAAGTATTGCAGACGATGGATAATAAAAGAGTATGTGCCACGTTGAACAGAGAGATTCGATAGCTTTCGGGAGGGGTGGATATGGGTTTTTTTAGCAAGTTGAAGCGACTATGGGGAGGGGAGCACCCTGCGTCTGAAGGCCCACTCCCTACCCAGGACAGCCATCTGCAGAAAACAGATACTGCCGTGGACAAGATGTCTGTAGGTGGCAAAGAGGATGCAGGCACGGCAGAGACTGCCTGGCAGACGGAGCTCTCTGTGGCCTTGCGCGGCGCAGAACCTCGCCTGAGTGTATGGCTGAACCATGTGCTACATGGCATTGATTGTGTTGGCGATGTATTGTGGGAGCGATTATTTTTTTTCTTTCGTGCACTGGATGCTCCAGATGATGAGGCCAAAGCCTTTGTAGACAGTTTCCGCATATGGTTGGCAGAGATGGAGTACGAATATGTGGCGGATTTTAGATCCGAGCTGCAGTATCGTCTCGCCCTGGCGCTTGAGCTGGAGGATGAAGAAGACGAACGAAATCGGCTGTTTTTGAAACTGTCTGAGGGGCTAAGCAAAACAAAAGAGCAGATTACCCGCCGTATTGACGGTTTGCTTTCAGCCCATGGGCGTATTGACGAGGGGTTTTGGGAAGAGCTTGAAGAAATTTTGATTATGGCAGATGTGGGGTATGAGCCCGCGTTGGAGTTGACGGAGCGTTTGCGTCGCCGTGTGCGTGTGGCAGGAACAGAAGATCCGGCCGAGTTCAAGGGCTTGCTGCGTGACGAGTTGGAAGCGATTTTTGTGATGCCCCGGCGTATTGTTGCCGTAAATCCACCTGAGATTGTGCTCATGGTGGGCGTCAATGGTGTGGGTAAAACGACAACCATTGCCAAATTGGCGTATCGAGCACGTTTGCAGGGCAAAAAAGTGCTCATTGCAGCCGGTGATACCTTTCGTGCCGCAGCCATTGAGCAGCTTCAGGTTTGGGCCGGGCGCGTGGACGCGGGTTTTTATGCCAAGAGCGCAGGGGCTGATCCCGCTGCTGTGGCGTACGAGGCCGCAGACAAGGCTGTGTGTGAAGGGTATGATGTACTGTTTGTGGACACTGCTGGCCGGATTCATACCAAGACCAATCTTATGGAAGAATTGCAAAAGGTCTGCAATGTGCTGGGCAAAAAGCATTCCGGTGCACCACACCGTTGTGTCTTGGTCATTGATGCCACAACCGGCCAGAACGCATTGTCACAGACAAAGCTGTTTCATGAGGCATGCAACCTTGATGAAATTGTGCTTACCAAGCTTGATGGTACAGCAAAGGGGGGGATCGCAGTGGCGGTAGCCATGCAGTTTGGTATTCCCATCACGTATGTGGGGCTTGGGGAAAGTATGGAAGATTTGCGCCCGTTTGAAGGGAAAGATTTTGCTCAGGCACTCCTGGGGTTGGAGTAATAGATTCGGAGCCCCATAACGGCTTCAGCGAGAGGGTATCCCGGTATACAGAAGTATTTCCAAGGCTGGCTGGCCAAAGTGTGGTTGCAGGAGGCGGAGTGGCATCAATCCGAGTGTGTGGATTTTTGTGAACAGGGGGCAACGCTACACATCAAAAGAGTGCTACGGGCAATGCTGTTTGTGGGTGCTGTATGCTGGTAGGCATTTTCCATCAAACGAGGGCATTACCCGCAGCAGGTGTAAAGGCTGCTCGTCGGTTTTTCGGTTGTACATAATGGTAATAGTGTCATGTACGCTGCCAAACAGGGCTGTCCTTGGCCTTTTGCCGGGCTTAGCTGTGCTTGCTGACATACTGGCTGTGTAACGGGTTGATAGATATGGCCCGCTTGTAACCCGCCAGGCGCGTGGACTCCTTACGACTGCGTTGCAACTCTTCACGCAGCGACTGATGTAGCTTGCGTGCTTCACTGGTCAACCTACCCTGCAGGGTCTGCAATTGTAGTAGTTTTTGGCGAAGATCGTCTTCTTGTACGCTTTCACGTTGCTCCCAAGCACGGGTAAGGAGCTTGCCGCGTTCCTGTGCGGAATCGTCGGCAGCATCCACGTCTCCGCAGGCAAGGGCGTTTAACTCATTTTCTCCTAACATCAGGGCCTGGTCCAGCAATGCAAGGCTGTCAGCCATGGCTTACTCCTTGACTTTTTTGAGATCTTCACGAATAACGTGGATGACTTGTTTCCATTTTTCCACTGCGGGTAGGAATTCATACTCAAGCAGATCTGCCAGCAGAACCCAGTCTTCATTTTCCATTACTTCTGTCATTTCGCCCAGCAAAGAGGAAATTTCTTCCACAGCTTCGTTAAATGCCGTATTCTCCTCAAGCGAAAACTCGCTGCGTAATACACCGATCATACCCAGAAAATCGCGTACGACTTCCAGCAGATCCTGGTAGGTTTCAAGGGCTTCACTATCATCTGCCTGTCGGAAAAGCTCGGCGACGCGACGGCTGCCTTCAGACATGATATGTATGACTTTGTATAGCTCGTCCGAGATGCTCATGGCGACTTCTGCAATGGGTAGACTACATATTTTTACGGAAGATATTTCGCGAGTTTCAATATCCTCTGCCTGATGAGGATAAATTTCTGAAAATGCTTCATCATTTACAAACACGTCGGTGATGACCCTGTTTTCAAGGGCATCCTCTTCGAGCACCTTGACCAGCAGCTCTTCAAGGTTGGCAAAATTATTTACTTTTATGCTGGTATGTTGTCCGTCAATAACAATCATGGTATTCTCCTTCCTCAATAAACGGGATTTCTCCGACTAGGCAATAGCATCTAGGCTGTAAAATGCTATTCAATATGCGTGCCAATGGTGTGATTATGTTGTTGGTGCAAGATGTGCAAGCCATGCGCTTGTCAAAGCCCGGTACTGTGTAGCAAGAGCCAGCATCGTATCCAAATCACCGCCAGCCTCTTGTGATTCACTCATCCATAGGTACCCAAGGGCATTGAATTTTGTGCTTGAATCCCAAGAGGTCTGTAGGCGTTGCCATGTCGTGAGAAAGCGTCTTTTCAGGATATCTGCGGAATGGGTGCGTAGTGCGTTACCCTGCTCAAGCAGCAGGTATAAGAGTGCATCCGCTGCTTGCAGCTCCGCGGCCGCTTCGTTGTGGGTAGCGCCATTTGGTCTGAGTGAAGGATGAGGGGCATCAAGGGGGCGTAATTGCCCGACATCAATGCTGTTTGCCGGGGCACGGTCAAGAAATTGACGATAAAAATGTCGCTGCAGGCGAACCCATACGGTACGCTCTGTGCCTTCATGGTTGGAGAGCGAATGCAGGTTCATGAAGCCGTCCGCCTGCATATGAGCACGCCAAATTCTGGTTCCCTTCGATTCCGGCGTGTGGGACCAGGCACCTGTTTTTAGCCAGTGGGCCGTTATGGCATGGACCGTTTCAGGGCGTATGTGGGTGCGGCATGCATGTCCGTGTGGACATGGAGTATTGAACGGGCAGGGGTGGCATTCCATGTCCGGTTCGAGAGAGCACTGCCCTTCTTTATAGGGGCCGGTATCCCAAGGCTGCGCCGTGGCCAAAAAAAGAGCAAGCACGGGTATGCCAAGTCCGGTGGCAAGATGCATGGTGCCTGTATCGTTGCTGACCAGCAGATGGCAGGCCGACACTGCCGCACCTAGTGAGGGTAGGTCTGTCTGCCCAATGAGATTGATATGAGGTTTTGTGGCTTGTGCTGTGTATCTTTCGCCCAAAGAAGCCTCACCCCGTGCGCCTAAAAGTACAGGGCACAAGGCATGGTGTTGCCATAACATGTCTCCGAGGCGGGCAAAGTATTCCACTGGCCAGCGTCTGCGCTTTTCACTAGCTCCAAGTTGCAGGGCTACAAATCCCGCAGGAGCGCCTGTCATGGAACCGGTTGTGCGCAGGTGTTCGACTTGCTGACGCAACACTTCATCCAGGGCTGCACGTACATCTTTCGTGGGTGTTTGCAGATCATAGGGGCACGGGACGCCGCCAAGGCCCACAGACATCCGGAAAAGGTCGACTAGGTTAAAAGGGCTGCACCCACGAATACGGGTTGACGCCTGTAAAAAAGAAGTCCATGGGTCTGTATTTACGCCAAATCCTTCCGGGTCAAGAGAAAACCCTCGCAACACTCCTTCTGGCGGGGTAATGTAGCGTGCAAGCAACCGTGCGCTGAGAGATGCAGTTAGGTTGAGTATCATTTGCGGTTTGGATTGGTGTCGCACGCTATGCATCCACTGCCACAACTCGCCAAGGCCAGTATGCCAGCTATCGTCCACATGGGCTAATAGTCGAGCTCCTGGCAGAGGATATACAGCATCCAGGTGTCGGAGCATGCTTGTGGCAGGGGCAAAATTTTCTAGGCAGATCAAACCCACGCGATGCCCCTGTGCCGCAAGGCCGGAAATCACGGGTTGCGTTTGCAGCAGATCGCCAAAGCGTGTGAGATTGATCAGCAGGGTATTCATGTCGTTTTCCTGTCATGTATAGTAGTACATGGCAAGAGATGCGTTTTTTGTGCCAAGGATACTACGGCATGAGGAGGTGGGGCAGTCGTCCCTTGTCTGGAGGCTTGCATTGCCGTGCCGGGTACACTATTTTTTATGCGCACAAGTGTGTATATATTGCTAAAAAATGTGCCATATGGTGCGTAGTGGAGGATGGTTGTCATGATGGATATCAGAGTTCAAAAAGGCCCTTCCGGCCAGTGGAAGGCCAGTGTGGTGCTTGTTTTTGTTTTCAAGGGAGAAGACGTGCGCACACAGGCCAGAGCGCTGCTGGATGCCGCGCCATGGTTGGACATTGCTCCGGCTTTACAAGATGTTGCAGCTACTGCGGGTGAGATAAGCGTGTTATATGGCCATCCTGAGCTTGCCTTGCCGCGTGTGATGCTGTGCGGGCTCGGCAAGCGAGACGCGTTTGGGCTGGAAACCTTGCGCAAGGCAGTGGCCTCGGCCATGCTGCGATGCAGGGAGCTTCGGCTTGAAACTGTGGGCATAGATGTGGAAACTCTTATGAGTATCCCCGGCGATGCCGCACATATCATGGAAGAGGTTGTAGTGGCTGCCATGTTGCCGCTGTATACATACGAGCGTTTTCGCACGACCCGCCAGGAGCCGCTGTTCACTCCTGCATGGGCCGGCATGTTTTTTCCCGGAGAGATTGACGATACCTTGCGTGCGGCCATTGCCAGAGGTGAGGCAGCTGCCGCCGGCGTATATGCAACCCGCGACCTGGTGAATGGGCCTGCCAATCTTGTGACACCGGCTTTTCTGGAAGAACAGGCCCGCGACATAGCCTCTCGGTATGGATTTTTCGTACGCGTCATATCTCGTGAAGAGGCTGCGGCCATGGGCATGGGAGCTTTTGAGGCTGTGGCCAAAGGGGCAGCAGAAGAAGCCTGCCTTATTGCCATTGAGTATTGCCCCAAGGGGCAAGAGGCAGAGCGGCCCATGGTATTTGTGGGCAAAGGCGTGACCTTTGATACTGGCGGCATTAGTCTGAAGCCTTCTGCCAATATGGAAAACATGAAAAGTGACATGAGTGGTGCGGGGGCTATTTTAGGTTTTTTTGAAGCCTTGGGACGTATAGGTACGGCGGATAGACGTGTTGTGGGCGTTATGCCTTGTACAGAGAACATGCCTGCTGGAAATGCCACTCGGCCCGGTGATGTGGTGCGGTCGCTTTCTGGTAAAAGTATTGAAATTATCAATACGGATGCCGAGGGACGCCTGATTTTGTGTGATGCCATGACATGGGCACAGCACGAGTACGACCCCGCGCTACTGGTTGACCTTGCTACCCTGACAGGGGCATGCCTCATTGCGCTGGGTACGGATGTTGCTGCCGTATTTGCCACGGATGAGGCACTTGTTGAGGCCGTACGCGCCCAAGGGGAAACTGTGGGCGAACTTTTCTGGCCGCTACCGCTGTGGGACCGATATTTTGAAGGCCTAAAAAGTGATGTGGCAGATATGAAAAATGTCGGAAGCCGCGAAGGCGGTACCATCACTGCGGCTCTATTTTTGAGGCAGTTTGTGGACGAGGGGCGCCGCTGGGTTCATTTGGATATTGCAGGGCCTGCGTATCGTGCCCAAAAGACTCCGCTATGCCCCTTTGGAAGTACAGGCTTTGCCGTGCGTACATTGCTACAGCTGGCGCTGCATGGTGTGCCGGAATGAAATAAAAAACGAATATATTCAAGCCATACGCACGTATAGTGTATTTCTGGCGACAGGAAAGGCTTCAGCGCAGAAAAGCGCTGGGCCTTTCGTTTTATAGGCAATGTTTTTTACGGCAGAGTAGTCGGCGACGCAAGGCTTCAGGTTCAGGGGCAGTTACGTTCCTATGACCCTGTTACGTCCTTGTTTTTTGGCCAGGTACAATTTGTGGTCGGCGTTATGGATATGAGATGCGGAGCTATTGTCCGAGGAGCACTCCTGTACTCCAAGGGAAACGGTAAGGTGCATGGTCTGCCCGCAATATGTGATGGGTGTCTGTTCGATGGTTTGGCGTAATTTTTCTGCAAGATTCTGGGCCCCTTCCTGCCCTGTTACAGGTAGAATAAATAAAAATTCTTCGCCACCCCAGCGGCAGAGGATATCCTGCTTACGGAGATTATTACGAAAAATGTTTGCCAACTGCTGCAAAACATAGTCTCCGCATTGGTGTCCGAACTGATCATTAACTCGTTTGAAGTGATCCACGTCACAAATGAGGATTGAAAATACGGTACCGGATCGTTTAGCTCTTTGCCATTCATTTTCCAGGCTGTCATATGCCCCGCGTCTGTTCAGCAGCCCAGTCAGAATATCCGTTCTGGCATGGCGTTCCATTTGTTCTTTTGCCTGTACAAGAATAGCCTGTGTATGCTCTCTGGAATATTCTAATAATGCAGACCCAACGCATACTCCCGAAAACGGAATCATGAAAGACATAAAATATGAGTGTATATTTATTTCATCACCACTGAATTGATATGCATAATTAATATGAAAAGCGAGAATAGAGCTCAATAGGATAATAGTAGCAAATATTGATTTTTTTATTCCAAATACAAAAAATATCATTGGAGGTAGACCAAATAACCACAATGATATTGATGTATGATTGCTTATTATTATGCCTGTAATTATTGTAAGTATAAGTGATGCAGTATGAACATTATTGTGAAAATTTTTTGCTCGTGATATTTTATATAATAAAAAGTACGATGCAGATGCAATCCATAACATAATACTTGTATAAATATTCTTTGATGAAAGAAAAGCTGCCATAAATATACATAGGGATGTACTAAGCAGAAGGAAAATATTTAAAAGATAAATGCGACGCACTTCATCGAAGCTTATATTTTCAAAAGTATTGTTTAATGCATTATGCAGTAGTGTGTGTATTTTATATGTCAATATTTTGTACCGACTATGTTGTGTTTGTATTGGTAATGCATGAAAAATATGTGTAGGTATAGTAATTTATAAGCATAATTTTGTAGTTAGGAGAAAGATTTCTATATACATGGCGAGTAAGTCACTGTGGCATAAAAATGTACTATCGTGCTTTGCTCAATATCCGGAAAAGTATTTTTACAAGCTGATTTTGGTATCTAAATGGAGATAGTCGCCTTTTCTGTTGACAGGGGATGATCTACCGCAGACGCATGGGGGGGCTTTTTAGGATATCCCGGGTAAGGTAGGTCTGTGGAGTATCTGGTAGCGCGTTCGCACTTCCAACACGAAAGTCTCATTGTGGAAATTGCTCCAATGTTGCCTGGGTAGCCTCTTGGCAGTCGAGAAGGCCGATCTTTCAGGGTATTGGGTGCCTTATTCCTGCCTCTAGAGAGGAAAGCGTCCAAGTTTTTTAAATAGCAAGGATCATGTACTTTGGTTTTGTAATTTTAAGTCAGAATGTACATCACGTGACTGGCATACATCTTGTACTGTACTGATAGTACAGGATGATTTTGTCTTTATATACATAAAGCATATTCCTCATGGGTGCTTTTCACAGTATGTCAGTGCACTCAACATAATGTAAATTGTTGTTACCTTCTATTATATAAAGTATAATGTACCGGATTGTGCCATGTCAAGAAGATAGATGTGCTGCTATGTAAAAATATAGTGTTGCTATTATATATAGCAAAAAATATTTGAATAACAGTAGGATATTGATGGCGCTTGGTGGAAGAACTGAGTCGACTGGGGATATCCTCAATGAGGTGTGGGGGACGCAAGTGCTGTTTGGCTGGGGTGTGTGTGCGCAAACCCCATTGGGCAGAGGGTGGTGGTGCTATCAGTGCTGGTCGACCCTGAAAAGCTTCATGGTCCCAGGCGCGTCACTGGCTACTTTGTTTTTATTCAACGCACTTCCATAGCCTTTGGGTCGTGAGCATGGAGTGTGCGGCCATAGACCTCCCTTGCTGCGTCCGGTGTATCGCAGTTGTTGCTTGTGGGGACCAAAGCTCGGGCTGATTAGATGTACTGGGTAGAGGTAGGCTCACAGATAACGGGAGTTGACTGTTGCGGCAGGTATGCGCTCAGAATTTTGCTTCATACTGCACAAAAAGCACTGAAAGCGGCGTAAAATTGTGTAAAAAGCAGCATGCAAGAGAAAAAGAAAATTGAGTTGTTTTGATATCTTTGAAAAGCTTGGTTGTTTTTTAATTTTCGTCAGTCCATTCTCATTTTATGCGACAGTCGTTCCCAAAATGCGCAAGCGTTCACATCAGGGCGTTTGATAAATACACACCAAAAACCCCCTGCTTATGTTCGTGCAGGGGGTTTATTTGTGGTACTTTCCAGCAACCAAGAGGCAGGCCACAACCTTTTTGCTGGGTAGTGGGGCATGTTGGGTCTGCAAAAGTACCATATATGCTTGGCTATCTTTTACGCTAGCGCCGGACATATTTGGCGCGCTCAACCTGTTGACAGAACTGCCACGGGAGCTTCGTCGAAAGCCTTAGCAGCTATCTCAGGCGTGTGCGTTGAGAGTAAAAGAGCCCCCCGGACTTATATCCGAGGGGCTGTGGGGTTTTGATTTCTGGTCGGGATGAAAGGATTTGAACCTTCGACCCCTTGAACCCCATTCAAGTGCGCTCCCAAACTGCGCTACATCCCGACGAGGAAAGTTACCTAAGTCAGAAGCTGCCCCATGTCAACTCAAATTTGGACTACAGTTTGCTCTGCGAGTGGCAGCTACAGGTGCTGGCATCCAACGGCAGGCATATAGGGAAGAGAAATACGCACTTTTTTTATTTCGGAAATAGGCAAAGGCAATAGATGCGTACCGAGCAAGGGGCAGGATGGGGCAAAAAGCAGCAGGCATTGCCCTTGCTGTATGGAGGACATGTAGGGCTGTATTCTGTTCGTATTATGAAAAATTGGGCTGAAGTTTCTGGCGATGATTTTTCAGGGGCTTCATCACGAGGTGATGCGTCGCAGTAGTGTTGCGGCGTGTGTATGGCCAGAAACAAAGGCTTTGCTTAGGGCATAGTCATGTACTGTATGTGGTTCCAGGGTGGCCGTGGCGTGTACCCCGCGTTGCTCCAGGCCGGAAAACACTGCTTCCAGCGGAATGTTTGCACTACCCAAGCCAAGGTGCTGGTCATTGCTGCCGTCATTGTCATGCAGATGTAAATGTTTGATATATTTTCCAAATGCGTCAAGCCAGTGAGCCAGATTGTTTTTGCTGCTTCCCCTGCCAAAGCTGAACCAATGCCCGATGTCAAAGCAAATACCCACATCCTGGCCGTGTCCACTCAGGTTCTCTACAAGGGCAGCTATGGGTTCAGGGGTAAGCTCATGAGTATTTTCAAGTCGTAGTGGAGTGCCTTTTGCATACGCCTGTACCCTTTGCCAGGTTTCTGTGCTGCGCCTTACCCATTCGCGGCAGAGAGGGGGCGATTTTTGGTTGTAAGCAGGGTGTCCAATCATGGCTCTGGGGGTGTATAGCGTGGCAAGGTGCGCTGCCTGTTCCAAAGTGGCGCGTGCGGCAGAGAGTTCCATGGAATCCGGGCTTCCTGGATGTAAATCAAAAAAAGGCAGATGTATCGTGCAGGCCAGTCCGTGTTGCCGAAACAGGGCAGCGGTTTTTTTATGCCACTCCCACGACAGATCTTGTATCGACTCTGCGTCGAGCCCAAGCTCCGGGCAGAGGCCTCTTTGCAGAAAAAAATCAGCATAGTAAGGAGTTGCAGCCAGATAGCGCAGTGGTAGATTTGTAAAATAGTGCATCCATGCCTCCTTGCAGGTCCGTTATGCCGCGCATATATATGTACCCCATGAGCTCCCTGAATGGCAGCATTAATATTGTCTTTAATTGCAGTATGATGTGCTGGTTGTCGTATGATGAATGGGGAGTACTTCTTCTACACATTTTTCTTGACGTGTATTTGATAATTGCATACCCAAGCAGTAGGAAATAGCGTACGCCATGCGGGTTTGGCTTACAAAAGAATACTACTTGTGTTTCCGCGGGGTTCACTTCTGGTCAGGTATTTTTTTGAGTTCCATGTCCTGCATAGTCCACGGGGCGAATGCCATGTGCAAGAAAGCAGCATGATTTATGGCATCCCGCAGTAGTATAAGCGACTGGGGCGGGGCATGTTTTTTTGTTTTTTCTATGGGTCGGCAGGCATGTAGCCGCTGCCGCTATGGATTATGTTTTTTAGAGGATGCATTTCACATTTTTCAAAGGACTGCCACTATGTTGAACACAAGATCACTGCTGTACCGGGCAGGGATTCTGGTTGTTGCTGTCTTGACAACGGGGTTCTTGGTCCAAATCAGCAGAGCCATGTCCGCCCCTTCAGGGGAGGGGGCCGCCGACCTTATCCGCATTGATGCTGTCGCGCAGTTTGATACGCTGGAGTTGCCTCCGGCAGTATTTCGCCATGACAAGCATACCACAGCGCTGAAAGATGCGGACTGTGCCACCTGCCATAAGTCTGTTGACGGTAAGCTGGTTTTGCTGTTTCAACGAACAGAAGACAAGAGTGGCGAGCAGCTAAAGGATGTGTATCATACCAACTGTATCGGCTGTCATACTGATATGGCGCAAAAAGCTCAGCAGGCCGGGCCCATTGCCAGCGAGTGCCGCAGCTGTCATGCTGCTGCCGAACCGGATGAAGCCTCGGCATGGCAAGAGATTGGTATGGACAAATCGTTGCACTACCGTCATATCGCCGCAGAGAGTATCCAGCCCACAGGTGGTGTAGATGTGAACTGTGGTACCTGCCATCATGTGTATGATAATGTCGCAGAAAAAACGGTATGGAAGCAGGGAGAAGAGGACAGTTGTCGTTCTTGCCATAAAGCAGAACCCACGCTTGTTGGCGGGGTTACCGTATCTGCATTTGCTGATGCGGCACACCAGCAATGTGTAGTATGTCACGTAAGTATGGCAGAAGCCAAGGCAGATACAGGTCCCGTCACCTGCGGCGGGTGCCATACCCTAGAGGCCCAGGCCAAAATAAAAACCATTGATAACGTACCCCGGTTAATGCGCGGGCAACCCGATGCTACCATTCTTACGCCTGCTACGGCTGAAGATGCCGGCAAGCGTAAGCTTGGCCCTGATGCTATGCCTGCCGTGGCTTTCAACCATAAAGTGCATGAGCAGGCCAATGATACCTGCCGCGTATGTCACCACGAAAAAATCGCCCAGTGCACCACATGCCACACCACCGAGGGTAAGGCAGAGGGTAATTTTATCCAGCTTTCACAGGCAATGCACTCCAAGCAGAGTGACGCAAGTTGTATCGGTTGCCATAATCAGCAAAAAAAGCAGCCGGTCTGTGCAGGGTGCCATGCCGCCATACCTGAAAAAACTGCAGCCGACACTGCCTCGTGCGTAACATGCCACAATGTGCCTGTCTCATTGGCTCCGCAAGGTGCCCAGGCATTGAGTCAGGATGAGCGGGTTTCAGCAGGGAAGCTCGTGGCGTCTACTCGTACCTATACAGAGACCTATTCCATGGACGATATTCCCGAGCGTGTAACTATTGATGCGCTGGTGGATGAATATGAGGCTGTAGATTTTCCTCATCGTAAAATCGTCAAAACCATGGTTGCAGGCATCAAGGACAGCAGGCTTGCCACTGCGTTCCACACTGATCCCGGCGTATTCTGTCAGGGTTGTCACCATAATAGCCCGGTATCCAAGACACCTCCCGCATGTATCACGTGTCACGGAAAAAGCGTTGAGCCGGCTCAGGGAGGGCGTCCCGGATTAAAAGCAGCATACCATCAACAGTGTATGAGCTGTCATGCTGCCATGCAGATTGAAAAGCCCGCCAACACGGCATGCAACGAGTGTCACAAAAAACGCGACCTGTAGGAAATCAGCAAGGAGACTAGTCCATGCGTCGAAGAACCTTTTTAAGCCTGCTTGGCGGCGCCGGCCTTTCGGCAATGACTTGCAAACCCGCTGTTGCGGGGAGTACTCAAGGCTTTGCCGGGCACCCCGACAGCTTTGGTGTGCTGCATGATTCCACGCGTTGCATCGGCTGCCGTAAATGCGAACAGGCATGCACAGAGGTCAATGACCTGCCCAAGCCTGAAAAACCGTTTGACGACCTTTCGGTACTGGGAAGCAAGCGCAGAACCAGCGAAGCTACCTATACCGTGGTGAATAAATATACCGTGCCGGGTCGTGAGCAGCCGGTATTTCGCAAGCAGCAGTGTAATCACTGCCTGGAGCCTGCGTGTGCATCGGCTTGTTTTGTCAACGCTTTTACCAAAAATCCTGATGGTTCGGTGACCTATAACCCGGACCTTTGCGTGGGTTGTCGCTATTGTATGATCGCCTGCCCGTTCAATGTGCCCGCTTTTGAATATGGCGAGCCATATGACCCGCTGGTTACCAAATGCACGATGTGCCACCCCCGCATACAGGAAGGCAAGTTGCCGGGCTGTGTGGAGAAGTGTCCCAAAGAAGCATTGATCTTTGGCAAGCGCGACGAGTTGTTGGAGATTGCGCGTGAACGCATTCGCAAGCACCCTGGGCGGTATATAAAGCATATCTATGGCGAGAATGAGATGGGCGGAACAAGCTGGCTCTATCTTGCCGGTGTGCCGTTCAGCGATTTGGGACAGGCAGAGGACCTTGGCGCCAAGCCCGCGCAGGAATTCACTGCAGGCGCGCTGGGAGCCGTCCCCATGGTTGTGGGGATTTGGCCAGTGTTATTGACTGGCGCTTACGCCATATCCAAGCGCAAAGACAAAATCGCTCAAGAAGAGCAGACCGCTGCTGTGAGCCAGGCTGTGGCGCAGACCAAGGAAGAAGCCGCCGCCGCGCTGAATGCCGCTTTGGAAAAAGCAGCCAAGGAAAAAGAAGCCGCCATTACCCGTGAAGTGAAAAAGGCGCGTGATGAGGCGGAAAAAGGGTTTGAAGCACGTCTTGCAGCGGAAAACGCACCCGAAACCGCTGAAGGTGAGGCGGAGAAAGCCGGGGAGGATGCATAAATGCCTGATATTCAAAATACGCGAAATGGGCTGCTGACCCCCGCGAACCTGCTCACTGCCCTTATCCTTGTCGGGGGCCTTATACTCACGTTTATCCGCTTTACGCAGGGTATTGGCGCTGTATCCAACCTGGACCACAGCAACCCTTGGGGCATCTGGATCGGGTTTGACCTGCTGTGCGGGGTGGCCTTGGCAGCAGGGGGCTATGTGACCAGTGCTGCGTGCTACCTTTTTGGGCTCAAGCGCTTTCACTCTGCGGTACGTCCCGCCATTACCACCGCATTTTTAGGATACTTTTTTGTGGTCATCGCCCTGATGTATGATCTTGGGCATCCTTTGCGCCTGCCGTATCCTATTTTTTACTCACAAGGCACGACCTCTCTGCTTTTTGAAGTGGGGCTGTGTGTCATGATTTACCTGACGGTGTTGTTCATTGAATGGTCTCCTGCCGCGTTAGAGTGGCTGGGGCTACGCAAACTGCGCAATGTGATCGTCAAGCTGACCTTGGTGCTCACCATCCTGGGGGTAGTGCTTTCTACCTTGCACCAATCTTCGTTGGGGGCATTGTTCCTTATCGCTCCCAACAAGCTGCATCCGTTATGGTATTCCTCGTTCCTGCCTGTGTTCTTTTTTATTTCTTCCATGGTAGCCGGGCTTTCCATGGTGATTTTTGAAGGAACACTGGTACACAAGGGCTTGCACCACATGATGGACAAGGCTCACCTTGATGAGGCCGACGGGGTGGTTTTTGGCTTTGGCAAAGCTGCGGCCTTTGTGCTGGCAGGCTACTTTGCCATCAAAGTCATGGATATGGCCATGGATAATGATTGGCACTACCTTGCCACCGGATACGGCGCCTGGTTTCTTGTGGAGATGCTTGGTTTTGTGGCCTTGCCCGCATTTTTGTATGCGCTTGGTGTACGCGAAAAAAATAAAACGCTCATTCGTGTGGCTGCCATAAACAGCATACTGGGGATTGTGATAAATCGCTTCAACGTGTCGCTTGTGGCGTTTAACTACCAACTACCCGCTGATGAGCGTTATTTCCCCCACTGGATGGAGATAGGTATTTCCATCTTTATCGTGACCTTGATCATCACTACATATCGTTTTATTGCCACACGTATGCCTGTGCTGTTTGAGCACCCTGACTATAAAGACGCTCACTAGGCAACATTGTAAGGAGCTACCTCATGGAACAAATGTTTTACACTCTGCATGCGTTCATGCTGCACTCCAAGAGTATTACGTACATCCTGATGGGTGTTACTCTACTCTGCTTTGTCGGCTTCTGGATGTTTTTAACCGGTCGGGACGAAAAGATACGGAAGTACTAACTTCCAGCCCGAGCGTATGCCTCAGTAAGCAAGGAGACAACAATGATCGATTTCCTGACCGGCCCCATGCTATGGTTCTCTCTGGCCGTCTGTTTCGGCGGCCTGCTGGTGCGGGTTATTCTGTATATCAAGGGCCTTGATTGGAAGCTCGATAGAGTAGCCTATAAGCCCCATATGGGGCGCGGGCTGTGTGGTGCACTCCGCTCTATCAGGTGCTGGCTGACTCCCATGGGGACGTACGGCTGGCGTCAGCAACCTTTCATGGCCGTGGGTTTCTTTCTGTTCCACATCGGGGCAGTCCTGGTGCCGCTATTTCTTGTCGGCCACAATATAATTTTGAAAGAAAGCTTTGGCTTTAGCCTGCCTGTGATTCCTTCATGGTTAGCGGATGCTTTGACCATTGGGGTGCTAATAGGCGCTGTCATGCTGGCCTTTCGTCGTTTTGCACTCACAGAAGTACGTATCCTTACCACGGCATATGACTGGTTCATTCTGGCGGTGTCTGTGGCACCTTTCCTGACTGGTTTCATGGCCCGTCTACAAGTCGGCGATTATCAGCTCTGGTTGACGATGCATATACTCACCGGAGAGCTTTTGTTGATACTTATTCCGTTTACCAAGTTGTCGCACATTGTATTATTTTTTATGTCGCGTGGACAATTGGGTATGGATTACAACATCAAGCGCGGCGGCATGAAGCGCACAGCCGGCTTCCCTTGGTAACGGTACCCCCAAAAGGAGTGAACAATGCCTGAAGGTACGTTCTGCAATAAACGTCCGATCAGTAGCGAAGAGGACCTCAAGGCCCTGCTCGGTGATAAGGGCGGCGCCCAGTATTACGAAGAAATGAATGCATTGGAAGTGGACACTGAAGCACTGTGGGCCACCATAGAAAAAACCTGTCGTTCACGTATTCGTACCTGGCTGGAAATATGCGCACACTGTGGTATGTGTGCTGATAGTTGTTTTTTATACCGGGTCAATGATCGTGACCCCAAGCAAGTACCAGCCTATAAAATACAGTCTACACTGGGCGAAATTGTCAAGCGTAAAGGCAAGGTGGATAATGCCTTTATGCAGCACTGCATGAAGGTCGCATGGTCGCAGTGTACGTGTTGCAACCGCTGCGGCATGTATTGTCCCCACGGCATCGATATAGGAGTGATGTTCAGTTACTTGCGTGGTTTGTTGTTTTCGCAAGGCTTTGTGCCCTGGGAGTTGAAAATCGGTTCCGGCATGCACAGAGTATATAACGCCCAGATGGATGTTACCACAGAGGATTGGGTGGATACCTGCGAATGGATGGCCGAAGAGAATGAAGAAGAATGGCCCGGGCTTACCATACCCATCGACAAGGTAGGCGCAGATATCATGTATACGCTGAACGCCCGCGAGCCCAAGCACTACCCTGAAGACTTGGCAGAAGCCGCTATTTTGTTTCATTTGGCTGGTGAAGACTGGACTGTACCCAGCGAAGGGTGGGAGCAAACTTCGCTGGCGATGTTTGCCGGCGACTGGGCTGCCTGTAAAATGCAGGTGAGTGGTGTCTATAGCGCTATGGAGCGTTTGAAACCCAAACGCATGGTAGGCACCGAGTGCGGGCATGCCCACCGAGCCACTGTTGTGGAGGGGCCCTACTGGATGGAACGTGAAGACGGTTTGCCGCCTGTCAAGTGCATGCACTATGTTGAATGGGTGGCCGAGGCTTTGCGTGAGGGTAAGATTAAAATTGATCCTGCCAAAAAAATCAAGGAACCCTGCACCTTGCAGGACTCCTGTAACTACGTGCGTAATCACGGGCTTGCAAATATTACCCGGGAGATCATGAGCTATATTGCCGAAGACTTCCGTGAAATGGCCCCTAACCGCGACCATAACTACTGTTGTGGTGGTGGTGGCGGCTTTAACGGTATAGGCAAGTTCCGTGCTGAGCGTAACAAGGCTTTGCAGACAAAGCGTGATCAGATTCTGGCCACAGGCGCCAAATTGGTAATCGCTCCTTGCCACAATTGCTGGGATGCCATTCGTGATTTGGAAGAGGAATACGAAATTGGCATCAAATGGAGCTTCCTCAAGCCGCTCCTCATCAAAATGGCCATTGTTCCTGACCACCTGAAACCTGAAGACGACGAGTAAGAACCATCCGGGGCAAGGTATACCTTGCCCCGGTATGATCCCCACAGCAACCAGGATATTCATGAAGCTTACCACTCGTAGCCGCTACGGCACGCGTATGCTGCTTGATATTGCCATGCATACCGGTGCAGAGAACCCTGTCTCCATAAAGGAGATCGCTGACCGACAAGGTATTTCCATGAAGTATCTTGAAAAACTTATCAGGGCATTGAAAAATGCTGGTTACCTCACCAGTAAGCTTGGTTCCAAGGGTGGCTA
This sequence comes from uncultured Desulfovibrionaceae bacterium, assembly GCA_964593925.1. Taxonomy (GTDB): domain Bacteria; phylum Desulfobacterota; class Desulfovibrionia; order Desulfovibrionales; family Desulfovibrionaceae; genus Oleidesulfovibrio. Next base: position 43,327 of record CAZQKM010000018.1, read on the forward strand.
TATGCTGGCCCAGCCCCCTGAGTCTATTTTACTCGGTGACGTGGTATTTGCGCTGGAAGAGACCGTGCCTACATTTGAGTGTGTTGATTCGGAACCCTGCTGTGAGCGTATGGAATACTGCCTGACCAGAACTATCTGGAATGAAGCGGTCAAGGCCATGTATGAAAGGCTTAATTCCTTCACGCTGGCCGATTTGATCAGTAATGCCAAATTTTGCCCTAAGCGTGGCCAGGCTTGCTAGACTGTCTGACAAAAATATGCTTCCCACTTCATAGACGTGGTTGTTCCTGCTACACAAAAGTGGAGCACCAGTTACGCTACATCCTTCATGGCAAAATGCTTTTCGAATTCGGCAGGCGACATCCAGCCATTTGAGGAATGCCCCCATCTTCGGTTGTAGTAGGCTTCGATGTCTTGAAACAGCGCCAGTTTCGCTTCAAGACGATCTGAAAACCGCCGATGTCGGATGCATTGGGTCTTGAGGGTATGGAAGAACGTTGGCCCAGCAGTTCCCTTTGCGGCTCATACTCTGAACGCAGCCTTACCGTTTCAGTTCAGCTCGGAAATCGTAGCTGGCGAACTGAATTCTCCTGTAGCTGTGGACCAGAAGGCCGGGGGGCGGCTTCCTTCCCGCAAGAGCCTTGCGAAAAGCCCTGATGGCCGAATGTCTTTCGAGCGAATCGCTCAAGTCCCATTCAACGACAATGCGCGAGAACAGGTCGATGAAAACCGTGAGATAATGCCTTTTCCGTCCGACCTTGAGATAGGTGATATATGCGTCCCAAGCGGTGTTGGGGGCTAATACCGTGAATTTTCAATTGAGCAGGTTGGGAGCAATCGGTTCGGTATGCTTCGAGGTCGTCATGACGAACCTGCGGGAGGTCTGGCAGCGCAATCCAAGCTACCGCATATGACGGGCAACCCGTTGCCGGCTTACATGCCGGAATTCGGTTCCAACACGGAGGTCGGCAGTGATCATGTGAAGTAGTCTCGACTTGATCTGCCAGTTACCCCTTGAAAGGAAAGGGGAACTCCGTTTTGAT
>CAZQKM010000019.1:0-43416 GCA_964593925.1 uncultured Desulfovibrionaceae bacterium
GAACACAGAAAAGTGGCTTAACTGGTACTCCACAAAAATGTGGCAGGATCAATCTTAATTGTGGCGAGATGTAAGCATCTTGCACTGCCCTCTGTTGCCTGAAAAAAATTCTATGCACAACTTTGTATTGTTGTGTGCAATTTGGCATCATAGGCACATCTTTACAAATATTCATGTGTAATGTTACTAAAAAAATGGGTTAATATCTGGCTCAATTTGATCTGGCAGCTGGCCCTTGCACGGAGAGAGAAACTCCACTTTGAAGAACTGCCAAAACACCATTAAAGTGCACCTAACCTGCCAAAAATACAAATAAAAATACCTTACCAAGAAAACCGGGAGAAAAATGCTGTATATAGTAACTATCATTTTGACATTTATTGCTATTTTCATCGCCTTAAAAGCATCCCACAAAGTATCATCTTTGGCATTAGAGGTATCCAGGTTGCGTGCAGAGTTCCTTGCCTTGCGTACTTCTGCCTCGGCTGACTTGCCTACCTCCCCTGCACAAGAAATCACCAGAGCTGAGCCTGCGGTTGCAATGCCTCAACCCCGGCCCCAGCCCCAGCAAGCCTCATTCGCCACAAAACAGTCTGCTCCTACTGCCAAGCAGGCCACCGCTGACAGTACAGGGCAACCTGCTGGTACAACACAAGATAAAAATTTTGAGTTCACACACACAGAAAGCTATATTTTTGATCACCTACGAGAACACTGGCTTGTCTGGGTTGGTGCACTGGCAATGTTGATTGGGGGCGGCTACCTAGTACAAGTCATTGGTAGCCGTATCGAATTTTCGCCCACTGCACGTATTGCCATTGCTTTCAGCCTGTCAGCCATCACGTTGGCTGTAGGTGAATGGTTCCACCGTACAGAACAAAAAAACTCACAGCGGGCGAAACAAGCTCACGGATTTACCTATGCACCCGCCGCTGTTTCAGGGGCTGGTTTAACAGGTATCTACTGCACAGTCATTTTTGCGTTTGTGGTATATCAACTGCTTTCACCTACAGTCTCGTTAGTGCTCCTGGCAAGTACCGCATTTTTTAGCCTTGCGCTTTCGTTACGCCAAGGCCCCCTGATGGCACTGCTTGGACTTGTTGGCGGATATTCAGCACCGCTCTGGGTCAGCGGACCGGAGTTGAATTATTTTTTGCTGGCAGGCTACATCTCTGCAATTTCATTTACTGCCACGCTGCTGATGCAAAAAGTACAAACCCCCTGGCTATCCCCAAGTATTGCTGCCCCGCACGTGGTATGGATGCTTCTGCTGATCATGAGCATGCCACCTGCCCTGTTGTTCCCCTGGCTGCCGATATTCCTTACCATGACAGTATACCTCATTTTTGCCGTTCCACGTCTGGGTTGGCAGCTTGACCCCCACTACCGACACTGTCAGGGAAAATGGACGCACATCCCCGCTGCAATCGCAATTGTAGTGGTGGTGTCGTTGTTTATCGCACTCGCCAGAATACCAGATATGACCACCCTGCGAATGCTGTATTCATATGGCGTGCTCATGGCACTGGCATGGATTTCTGCACTGCGAAAAGGCTGGTCGCAGCCCGAATTCATCCCTCCGCTAGTGATTTCCACCGTGTCGTTGCTGGCTCTTTCGCTTTCGCTTGAAGCCTTTTACATGCAATATGCTCAATCCTCAATTTTGGTAGCTCTGGCTATCAGTATCCTGTTGATCTACCTACGAACATACAGGCAATATCTTGCTGAAGACCACTCTCAGCTTGCAGGAATAATACTGCTGGTGCTTGCCCCCCTGATGACACTAGGTACCCTATTCTATGTGCACATGTGGGTTAACAGTTACCTCCTGATATGGACAGTATTCACCGCCCTGCTTGCCGGCTCTTACTTCTATCTAGGCAACCGTATTTGCGTACTATCGCGCGAATGTTTTGCCGTTGTGCATACCTTTATACTGGGTAGTATTTTTGTCTGGCTCAGCGGTATATGGCTGACTACGGCTATCTCTGTGCACTTACTGGCTATAGCCCTACAGTTTCGGCATAACTGGTTTTGCCCCACGGGCTGGGCAATCAAAATCGGCATGGGCATTCTGGCCGTGCGCCTCAGCTTGTTACCGTTCATTCCCAGCTGGCAACCTGTGGACACAGGACACTGGCTGTGGGGGCTGGTCAGCTATTTGCCATCCCTATGCATCTTGGCCTATGTGCGCATCATGTTGCAGCGTTCTCATACCGTTCTTGCCACTTGGTTTGAAGGAGCATTTTTGCATGTTTTTCTCATGACACTGCTTATCCATACCAATTACTGGCTGACCGGAAACTATGGCTATCTGCATGCTCTTAGCTTTACCCATATGGTAGTGTTTGCCAACCAGGCTTTGGCCATGAGTCTGGTATATGGCTATCGCACTCAGTTTACCCATACCTTAAAGCACATATATCAGGGGTACAGCTATGTGCTACTGTATGTATTTGCGTTGTTGATAGCATTGCTCAACACCTTTGAGTCGCCATTGCTTGTGGACAATGTGTCAGCCCAGGCGTTGCCGATTTTCAACATGCTGACCCTTGGCTGGCTCATACCCGCTGCGGTCCTTTTGGCTGCATCTGTTTTGGGTTGGCGCCTGCCGCATATTACTCATCATGCTGCGGCAGGCGTTGCCTTGGTACTCGGTGGCCTTTGGCTCGGAATGTCCATCCGCCAATTCTGGCAGTCAGTTTCCATGACAATATTTACTCCCACCGGTATGGCAGAGCTTTTTACCTACTCGGTAATCGGTATGGTTGTGGGGGCCCTGATGACATGGGGCGGTGTGCTACGCAAAGCTCCGACAGTACAACGTGTCGGGCTGGCTGTGCTTGCGTGCGTAGCCCTAAAAGTATTCTTGTGGGATATGCGTGCGCTGGATAGCTTCTGGCGCGCTTTTAGCTTTCTGTGCCTGGGGGCATCATTTGTTCTGCTGGGATGGCTGTTTCAAAAGCTTAACAGCTCTGCCGCAAGCAACAGGTAGTAATGACCAAGCAGTATTCACACACGCCATGGGTTCAATGTGCCACACCACTCTGAGCATGTCTGTGCATATGAAAAACATGCACTGCATTACAATGTCATATAAGATAATGCAGACTCACTTGGACAAAAATAAACATTGGGCAGGAGCGTGCATCAGCAGCATGCTCCTGCCTATACTATAAAATGGTACGCTCTCTCAAAAAAATCTGCATCCCTGCAACCTTATCTGACCCCCAATATGCATATCAGTGCCTGCAATGGGCACAGCGGGTACAGAAAAAATTCGTACTCTGACTCGCTCAAAAATACGTATCTGTCGCCTAAGCAACCTGCGGTTGGCGCAGCCGACTACTGCCCTTTTTGAGGACGCCGTACTGTCAATGCCATATTCCAGAGTTCCTCATGGGTACGACGGATGGCGATACGCTCAACCAGTATATTACGAGAAGAGACTTCCAACGCGTATATAAGAGCCACACCGTTTTGCTGATGCATGCCTGTGGCGATAATGCTTACGCGTTCATACTTCATGCCATTTTCTTCCATCTGAGAAGGTGTAAGCGACCCTATACTTTTTTTGACACCAAGGCGCTCTACAATGCTGTTTACCTCTGAAAACAGCGTGCCGTCACCTGTATGGATGGGCAGGCGTGCCCCTTGCAATTGTTTAAGCATAGACGCTTTTTCTGCAATGGATACAGCCTGTTTTTGCAAGCGATCAATGCGTTCTACCGCTGCCTGCCGCTGTTTCAACACCCCAAATGCCATCCAAAAAATCAGTATGCACAAACAACAGAGCGCCCCGGCTCCGAATACATAGTGGCGTGGCATGCTCATTGCCCTGCCCCCCTCATGGCCTCCAGCTCAAATCGCACTCGCCCTTGGTCTTTTTGCACCGTGGCAGATATGATGCGGACCTCGCCCAAGCCGGATATGCCTGCCAACGCTACACGGAACTGTTCCACACCGCTGAATTCCAAAGCCCTCCCGGTGACAACAACACGTTGCTTATCCACCACAACACTTTCCAAAAGTACTTCCACACTTGCAGGAATCGCATCGTGGATGCTTCGCATCAAATCCAAAACCCCCTGCTCTTGGAGTTCTCCAACAGAATCAAGCTGTAACACACTAATACGATTAGCAAAAACTGCTTCCATTCTGCTTGCCCCAAAGCGGCGTGCTGCCAGTTGGGGAAATGCTTGCTGAAAATCCTGACGCATACGCCGGGTCAACTCTTCTGCCTCTGTCTGTAAGCGCTGTGTTTCAGCCCATACTCCCCATATCCAGCTTATCGCCACAGCCAGCAGCCATAGGGATATCTGTCCCCAGCCGCTACGCAGAAGTTGAGCCAGCCCTTCGCGGGAAGACGGGTCTTCTGGAACAACAAAATTGGGTATCTCTCTACTTACCCCGCAGCTTTTAAAAAAAACAGAAACGCCCTGCTCAAAAAGGCTTGTCCCCCGGGAAAGCCCCAAGGCCGGAGCCCACTCGCAGATATCGCCAATCTGTTCTTTGGTAACCTTGGAAACATGCGCTGCAAAATCCAACGAAAAAGGCAGCTGTGCCTGATCAAACACATATCCCGGAAGGCCGGTTGCGTCTGTCAGAGCGGGCAGTAGCTGCATACACAAATGTGCATCACCTGCAACAAAAATACTCTGAGGTGCATCCCCCTTACAAGAAAGCAGAACACGGACATCATGGAGCAAACGTGCTGTTAGCTCTGTTACTCCGTCAAGCTCCATGGCCGGACGTATGTCAGAAGCCAGGATGCTACGTAGCCTTCCCTTTTTGTCTGCAAACGCCAGGGTGAGCATTCCTCCCTGACAGTGCACAAGCAGCACATCAGCCAATAGAGGAGCAGCAGTAGCACTAAGCCGTATTTTTTCTACCATACGCCGCAACAGCGAAAACTGCCCGTCTGGACAAGAGACCGAGCTGCGAGGCTGCCCTGTCAACGGACTGTCTCCAGGGAACAAATTACATAGAGGAAACGGTTGTATCGTAATAAGCTGAGGGGCAATGCCAGAGCGTTTCAGCGCCTCTGTCAGAGCATCAAGACATGCCTTTTGCATCCCGACAGCAAGCACGTAGTAAGTGGCCCCAACCTTTTGCGCGGGAAGAAGGCGCAGCTCCAATTCCAAAGGGTCAAACGGTAACTCAGTTTCCTGGAGTAAAGAAACCGCACGGCGTATTTTGCCCCTGGAGTGAAAAGGAAAATCCCAGACACGAAAAAACGCCGCATCCGCTGGCAGGCAGATGCGAACATGTGCATCTGTGGCTCCCATGGCTATCCTTTTTGCAGCCAATAACTCTGCCAACTCGGAATAGTGCTCTGGCAAAAAATCTGCCCAAGAAGAATAGGACCACGGCTCTACCACTGCCCCTTCAACACAAAGACAGCCCGGACTGGAACGCGCCAACAGCAGGCGTACTTCTCCTGGGGCGAAGGAAACAGACAGCGTACGAATACCGGTTTGGAGCCAGGCCATTATAACACCCTGATAGCAGGCCGCCCCAAGGTGCCGCTGATCTTCAGATTCATTTCTTCAGCGCTCTTCAGCCGCATGAGCCCTGGATACGATTCTGGTATTGCAGGAGCGTCCGCTGGCTTTTCAATAAAAAACTCTCCTGTAATACTGCTTGATTCCAGGGCTTGGGGACGCACTGTCATCAGCCCTCCTCCTCTCAAACACAAAAATTCATTGCCCAACGAACTGATATCAAGAGTGACTTGCCGTTGTTGCCAGCTCAGCTGTGCATCTCCTTTCACCCCCTGTAGTGCCTCTTGCAAAAGCTCCTTAAAAGGCAGCTCCACCTCTGCCTGTACGAGCCGCAGCCGGAATGCACCAGAAGTATTCTCCACTGACCCGCTCAAGGTACAATCCCCCTGAGCAAAAAAGCGGCCGCTTTTTATCTCCGCTCCGTTATACTCCAGAGCCAGAGCTGTCAGCTCAACATTATCCAACATGAACATGACAGAACCCGAATGCCAATTGCCAAAAGATGCAGGCTCCAGGACTACGCGGGCCGCTCCATTGCCAACTTCAGCCTCCAACACAAAACGCGGCCGAGGCGGAAACATACCAGCAAGCTCCATGGACAGCACAGGACGAAGCAGGCGCACCTGCGGCAATTTACCTTTTTTGTCTTGCAGCAGTAGCGAGGCCATATGCACCCGTGGCAAAAAAAGCGAAACTTCCATCCCTGTGGCCTGGACAGCAGCCACTTGCTGTAGGCGGGATATTATATAGCTCCCCCCGGAATATCGGACATGAAACAGCCCCCAAAACAACATAAACATGGTCAGGCCAAATATACCGTAGCCCAAGTACCCCAAAAACACGCGCCTCATACCAGTCTTGCCACTCCTGATGTCATACAGCAATCTGTCAGCCTCCTTACAGAATATCACATGCCGGTAACCCGACTGACCTCGGCCAATGTGGTTGCCCCATCCAATACCTTAAGAAAGCCGTCATAACGCAAGGAACGCATCCCCCCCTGCAATGCATGGTGGCGCAGAGTATCTGCGTCACACTGTTCTGCAATGAGGCGCCGCAAGTCTTCCGCCACGGGTAATACTTCATAAATGGCCACTCGCCCGCTGTAGCCCGTACCCATACATGCCGTACAGCCTGTTGGTCTGAAAAAGGGTTGGCCTGTATATAAAGCTTTTACCTCTTCCAATTCATGCAGTTCTGCTTCTGGAGGAGTATAGGCCTCGCGGCACTCTGAACAAAGCAGGCGTACAAGCCGTTGCGCCACTATGGCACGCAAAACAGAAGCAAGCAGAAATGCTTCCACACGCATGTCAAACAAACGGGTTACGGCGCTTGGAGCATCGTTAGTGTGCAATGTGGAAAGAACAAAATGGCCGGTAAGTGCTGATTGCACCGCAATACTTGCGGTTTCCATATCCCGGATTTCTCCAATCAAGATCACATCAGGGTCTTGACGGACAATGGACCGTAGTCCTTCGGCAAAGGTCAGGCCAATTTTGGGGTTCACATGGAGCTGGCCCACCCCGTCCAGCTCATATTCCACAGGGTCTTCAATGGTCAAAATATTTTTGTCAGGTGCGGCGATCTCTTGCAGAGCAGCATAAAGCGAGGTGGTTTTACCACTACCAGTGGGACCGGTTATAAGAATCATACCATGCGGCACTGAAACAAGGTCGCGCATCAGCGTAATATCCCGGGGCGACAATCCAAGCTCTGTCAGCGAAAGTACCCGCTCATTCTTTTCTAGGACACGCAACACAACCCGCTCACCAAAAGATGTGGGCAAGGTGGAGACCCGCAGACCTATCTGACGATCACCAAGAGTAATGGCGATGCGCCCATCCTGAGGCAAACGGCGCTCGGCAATATTTAGCTTGGCCATAACCTTGATGCGCGACACAATGGCAGCATGGTGCGATTTACCTAAGCTATGCCGCTCATACAACACGCCGTCCAAGCGATACCGCACTTGTACCGTATCCCGATAAGGTTCTATATGGATATCACTTGCTCCCGCTCGCACAGCCTGTGCCAAAATCATGTTCACAATCTGAATAAAAGGTGCATCGCTACTGTCGTCGAGCAGATCCGCCACTGCTTCCGGGCCGATATCCACAGCGTCATTCAGGTTGTCCCGGATAACACTCTCCACGGTGCTTTCCTGGTGGACCGTCTCGCTGAAGACCCTGTGTATCTGATTTAAAAGAACACTTTCAGGCAATATACCCACGCGAGCAATTGGCTTCTGAAAAAACAGGCTCAGCTCTTGGGCAAGCAAACGCGAAGACGCCCTGGCAACTGCCAGTACAAGCTCTTCTCCTGCTCCGCGGAACAACATGATACGATGGCGCTTCACATACGCTATCGACAGTCTACTGATAAGCTTTGCATCACATTCCAGGCTGCACTCGTCACAAAGATCGGCCAAACCATAATATTTCGACGCCAATTTTACGTAGTGGTGCTCCGAGACAAGGCCCTCTTTGAGCAGAGTATCCTCAAACTCTTCATCTGTACTATCAAGGGACAAAATGCGCCCACGGTCTACGCAGCCCACACCCGCCCCATCCAACAGCCACTGGCGAAAAGTTGTCCTCTGCATGCTCAACCCTATGGAGCATGCAGAGCATAACCAAGCTTGGGCATGCTCATCACTGGTTTGGCAAGGCCGTCGCTGCCTATGGCCGTACGATGCAGTAACACTTTTTTCTCTACCATCAGACGCTCACTGTCCTCCCTGCTCCGCAACACATGCGGCGTGATAAAAATAAACAGATTTGTCTTTGTTGAACGCTTGTTACGCGATTTAAAAAGCCAACCCAGCAGAGGGACATCCCCCAGTCCAGGCACCTTATTTTCACTATATGTCGAGTCGCTGCTAAGCAAACCGGCAATGACTGCCGTCTGGCCATCTTCCATCAAAATAGTAGTCTTGACGTAACGCTTTCTGGTGGTAGGAGCCAGAATTTGCTGACCGCCACCCATGGTGACCACATTCTGCGTCACACGGCTGACTTCCTGCTCTATCTCAAGTCTGAGAGAACCGTTATCGCTAATCCTGGGAATAATCTTCAGCTTTACCCCTACATCCTTGTAATCCACACTCTGGGTTGTAAAATCAAGATCGTTTTTGGCAGTACTTTCTTTGGTAAAAGGTACGTTATCCACAACCTCTACAGATGCCTCTTCATTGTCCAAGGCCAATAGTTGCGGGGTGGCAAGAATATCAACGTCTGAGTTGCCTTCAAGGCCGCTGATTACTGCCTGGATGCTATAAAATGATCCTCCCACAGAAAATGCATCGGATATGACAGCGCCAATAGACCCCCCAGAAGGCATCGTGACAATACCGCTTGATCCAAGCCCAATATTGCCACCCCCCAAAGAGGCGCCGCCCAATATGTACGTATCGTCATCCCCACTGCCCCCGGCAACCCAGTTTACACCAAAAGAAAAATTGGCATCACTACTTGCCTCCATGATAAGCGCTTCGATAAAGACCTGCTTACGCACTATATCCAGCTTTTTGATGACCTGTTGCAGCGATTCAAATTCGTCCGGGCGTGCGGTAATAAGCAGAGAATTTGTTGCATTGTCTGCCACCACCTTGATATCCTTAGACAATGAGGTATCTTTTGCAGCTTCATCCTGTGCGGTAGAACGCTGACGTTCCACAAGTGTATTCAGCACCGTGGCCATGTCCTCGGCCTTGGCATTGGCCAGCGCTACCAAGTGCACATCACCCTTACCCTTGGGAGTCGGCACATCTAATTGTGCAACAGTATTTTTTATCATGGCAATACCCTCAGCATCGGCAAAGACCAGCAAGGAATTTGTGCGTTCATCTGCTTGAACAAAAGAAGACATCTTGCGTCCCTTTTTTCCTTGATCATCATCCCGCGCCTTAAGCATTTTACCCAAACTGTCTGCAAGGTTTTTTGCGCTACCATGTTCCAGTGATATCATTTCAGCCCGCCCGGTCAGTGGAGCGGCTTCAGCCATTTGAATAAACGTAAGCGCCTTTTTGATATTAGTACGAGGTGCTGTCATAATCAAAATATTACCAGGAGGATACACAGAAACTGAATAGCTTCTACCCAGTACCCCTGGAATGATCTTTGCCATTTCCTCTGCCACAACCTTTTCCAGTGGCACTATCTGGGTTACCAGGCTGTCATCCCCCTCCCCTTCCGCAGCAAAGCCAATATGCACGCCTGCATTTTGTCCAAGCCCTTCCTTGGCCGGCATAATTTTATATACGCTTCCATTCCGGGCCACGGTATACCCATGCACACGCAAGACAGAAACAAATGTCTGGTATGCCTCCTCTTGCGTCACAGGCACGGGTGAAAACACACTGACCTTACCCTTGACCGCAGGGTCCACCACAAAATTCCTACCAGTGACTTCGCTGATAAATTTTATAAAGTTATGTAACTCCACCCCTTTAAAGTCCATATTAATCTCTGCACGCTGGGGCACATCATGCAAAGCGGACTCTGCGACTGTAACGCCCAGACACAGCACCACATAAAAAAAACAGATAAGCTTACTCACTGATTTCATACTGAAAAAGAACGTCCTGATTATCACGTAGTACCCTCAAAAAATACCTGTCTGTCCAACGAGTCCCGCCAATTCCCCAAAATCGGACAACGACGACACGGGAGTATTATCAACACTGAGCAGCAAATCCCCTTTGGCAAGCCTCCAACCCTTCCAACAGGCCTCCTCCTTCAAACCGGTAATCAACATTCCCCATCATGAAGAGTGCATGTTCACTTTCCCAAGCGGTGACCCACGCTATTCACGGGTAAGCCGTGTTGCGACACGCTCTTTTCGTGCCAACTTCAGCTCTTCCACACGCAGCCATTCCCTGACATCTCCATTACTCACTATCACTGCACCGCGCTGGATATGGGCAATAACCCACCCCTCTATCTTGTCATTTTCCTTGCATATTATTTGTTTGGATCCCACAAGTACCACGGCCCTTCGTAATGAGGCTTGTGCAGACATCACTGTGCCCAAAAGCTTCCACCCCAACCCGCTCTCCGGTAGAATGTCCATATCTTCCGCAATGCCCTGCTTCGGCAGATCACGCGCACTGAACAGATTACGCGCGTGTATACTGCCGTATTGCTCCAGTGGCGGGACAACGGAAACATTTTTTAGAGCACGTGCACTGCTGGCTGAAACACCATTGGCCCCCACAGAAGCCATGGGGTCTGCAGTAAGAAAAAAAACGCCTTGTGCGAGTAGATACGCAATCACGGTCAGACAAAAAAGCCTGGTCGCCACAACGAGTTTTCCCATGTAAATCCTATCTCTTCGGTCATGTTTTCCTGGATCAACCTAGCAAAGTACTCATCTGAAAAATCGGCAAAACCACAGCCAGCACCACAAAACCCACGATACTGCCCAGCACCAGTATCATCACCGGCTCTACCAATGCAGTCAGCACTTCCAGGCGCCCAGCAACCTGGTTATCACAATCATTGGCCACCCAAAGCAGCATTTCTGCAAGGCGGCCGCTTTTTTCTCCAGCAGCTACCATCTGGCGTACCAGCGGCACAAAAAGAAGTGTATCATCCATAAGCTCGGAGAGTTCTCTGCCCTCTTGAACCTTGGCATGCATGTCTTCCATGGCACGCACCATGAGTACATTGTTTGTAACACTACGCACTATATACAAGGCTTGTACAAGCGTAACACCATTCTTTAAAAGCATGCCAAAGGTGCGCATGACCTGCCCCACAAGCAGAGGTTGATAAAGTGAGCGTACTAGGGGAAGCCGCAACAAAAAACCGTGTAGAAGTCTCCTGCCTCGCCCTGTTTTGAAAAACCGCCAACACCCAAATATTGTCAGCGTAACTGCGCCCAGTAACAGTCGCCAATATGCCGAAACAGTATCGCCCAAAGTAATAAGTATACGTGTAGACAGCGGAAGTGCCTGCTTGAAATCCAAAAAAACCTGCGTCACCTGCGGCACAACTACCATGAGTAGAAAAATGACAATGCCTGTTCCCACCACAAGCATTAGCGTAGGGTAGGCCATGGCTGAACGGATTTTACGGCGCATGGCATTTTGCTGCTCCAATGTGTCTGCCAGACGCTCCATGACAGGTTCAAGTGTGCCCGAGGCCTCAGCGGCCTGAACCATGGTGACAAAGGTAGGAGAAAATGCCTCAGGAAAGCGGGAAAGGCTATCGGCAAAGCTACTGCCCTCCAAAATTGCCTCACGCACTGCGGACATGATACGATCTAACCTTCCTCCCTCCTGCTGGGCACAAATCGCGCCTAAAGCTACATCAAGAGGCAGTCCGGCACGCAGTAGCGTTGCAAGCTGCCGGGTAACAGCTACCACCGCAGCTTTGGGTGGAGCCCCCAAAAACGCCTGCCACCAACGGGCTCTCCCCAAAGAAATCATGGAGAAGATACGCTGCTGTTGCCCATTTGTATCCGTAGGACCATCCGCGCTTTTCAGTTCAAGGGGAGTCAGCACCTGTTCACGCAATGCGTCTAAGGCAGAAGCACGATTGCCTGATTCGATGATGCCGCGTACAGTCCTGCCCGTTTGTGTCACCGCCATATACCGAAAGCGTGCCATATCTTTTACCGCATCAAGGTTGGCCGCACGCCCAGTCTTATTCCGGATGTAGCCATCCCAAACCTCTCCTCGTTGGAAAAAATATTCTGTGGCAGAGTTAGTTGCAGCTTCCGGTAAACTGCAACTACTGCCCGACAGAGCACTATTACAGGACTCTGCCGGGCAGTACACATAACCTATATCGTATTAGAAGCCTCTTCTACGACGCGCCAAAAAGTATTAGCAGCCCCGCACCAAAGGCATTACCAACCACGACGCATCCGCCGCTGTTTACCTTTGCGGTGGGCGCTATCATCGCTGGGAGCATGCCCTGCAATAAGCGCCACAGCACCCTTTAAAACACCCAGCCCAGTATCCTGATCAAAAGCGCCGTTATCTGACAGCACAAAGTGAAGAGTATACGGTGCATTGTTCTCTAGGATTTCGTCAGCAGCCACTTCCAGGTTGGGGTCACTTAAAGGAGCAAACCACCAGTACCCATCTGCGCTGACCAGAGTATCCGGCCCAGGCCGACCATATTGATACTCAGCGGGACCGGCCAGATTTGCCAAAGTAAAGCTTGAAGCTTCATCGCCGTTACCGAATACCTGAAACTGCAGCACACCGTTACTGGCTTCGCCTGTAAGCGTACTCTCAAAATCCTTGATAGTGTAATATACCTTACTATCAGGTAAGGCATACCCTTCACTCCGGGCCTCATCTTCTGAGTATGTCACAGCATTGACCGTATTTACACTGCTGACATCATCTACCTGGAGATAACTACCCATGAGCCGTCCTGTATAGTCAGCTGCTCCGGGCAAATAACCATACACAACTTCGTCGTTTACAAGGGTCGTTACCACCCGTATATCCGCCAGCGTCAGAGCAGGTACAGTCATGGGGTCACTATCCAGGATCACAAAGTCAGCATAGCTGCCAGGGGTGATACTACCCACTTTACCCTCAAGGAAAGTGGGAAAAGCTCCATGCACAGTAAGTGCCCGCAAAGCCATCAACCGATTGGCTCGCTGGTCATAATTCCAAAACGGTTTTTCCACGCCACCTTTTGTTTCAGGCAACATGATGGTGGCCCCATAATCTTTGCCTGTGTGGAAGATATCGTTGCCATTGCTGGAAACGCGTGTCACACCGGCCTGCAGGCTACGAAGCGGCTGCATAGGCACCACGGGGGTATCGCTGTGATAGTTAAAAATATTCCGTTGGTACATGCTCCAACCGCTGGGGCTCATATTTTTTGCCCGACCAGGTCCCATAAAAATATCACGGTGCCGATCACCCCAGTAGTACGTATGGGCCACATAGTACGAGTTTACCAAGTTCTGATCTCGCATCAACTGCCCATTGTTCAGCGCAGCAATCAGGGGCTCATTACGTACACCGTTAAGATAGGTACCCGTAAGCATGTACGCGTCATCAGGCAGCTTACCGTCGGGAGGATAGCCATACATGCTGGCGAATTCAGGCTTTAGATTATCATATATACCCATCATACGCTCCACATGCTGACGCTCCGCCATCTGCGAGTGAATAATGGTATGTCGACGGTCTGTAATGGTAGGATACTCCGCTGTGGCTTCTTCCATGGCGGTCACAATCTGCTCAACAGCGGCATTGCCATTGCCGTGCACTTCAACTCCCTGGTTGTATTTGTGCAGCAGCTTAAATATGGCCTTCATACTTTCGGGGCTAAAATTCAACGCGTCCCAAGCATGGTAGCTGCGGTCCTCCCCTTCCGGAGACAGGTAGTACCCAGGAGTCTTAAACCAGCCGGTATATCCCTGGTTGGAGCCGTCAAAAATAAGCTTCCAGCTACCAAGCCACAGTATGCCCTCGGGAATCAGCGTTCCAGTATTAAGATAGTTTGAAACATCGTCTCCTGTTTCAGGAGAGTCAGGCCCGGGAGTAGCCGCAGTAAACGTAATACCGTCTATGGTTTCAGTACCAGTCCATCCCAGAGCTTGGCGGATATAGGTAGCCAAATCCGGAACCCCATACCGTCCTATGGGGTGCAAAACCACTCGCAAAGACTGTTTGCCCCTTCTGGTTACTTCCTGCATTTGAGCCAGACCGTCCTGAGCAAGACTACCATAATCAAAACCAATGATGGAGCTACCCTGGTCCGCTGTGGTCACACCTGCTGAAGCATATACATCGGCAGCACGCTGCACTCCACGGTAGCCCTGTTCTTCTGTTTTTGCAGGAATCTTTGCGCTGACAAGCCCCATGGCATTTACTTCAATCAGCAGGCCGGTAGGCTCTCCGGTGCCAGAATCCAATGGCACGTTACCATTGGCCACCTCTGTCGCATACCCAGCATCATTCTTCATATCAGTGATATCCATGGCCAATGTGCTTGCCACAGCCAAGTGTCCGGAAATATGCTTGATGTATATGGGATGCTCTGTGCTGACTTGATCCAGCTCAAGAGCCGTGGGGTGACGCATTTCTTCAAGAAGCGTATCGTCATACCCCCAGCCGATGACCCACTCTCCGGGAGGAGTCACCTCGGCTCGTGCCTTCAGGGCCTCAATGTAGTCTGGTATGGAGGTCATGCTTCCCAAGGGAGGACTGTTCAGGTTGACTTCATACAAATCTGACATCCCCTGGCTGGGATAATGTCCATGTGGATCCACAAAACCGGGGAGCATGACCTTTCGACCTAAATCGACAATCCTAGTATCCGGACCCTGCCACTGCTTTCTCGCCTTTGCCCAAGAGCCGACAAATACAACCTTACCGTCTTTAGTGGCCACGGCACCCACGGTCTTTGCATTGGCGTCATCCAACGCTTCTTCATAAGTTTCCGTCATGGTATAAATGGTACCGCCCTTGTATATGCTATCAGCATAGTGAGCGGCTTGCCCGGCTGTAACCTGTAGCAACACCATGCTACAGGCAAGGGCAAGGTATAAATAGTGTTGTAGCTGTTTTTTCATACGTTCTCCTTACAAACTGTTACAGAGACTATTCTCAGCCCCAAAAACACCCATAAGCACCAGACCAACCAAAGCCTTCGAGCTCGCGTCCGAGACATCGCAATGATCCCACGAAGACAACACTCTCGAAATGCCCTGCATTCCTGACCTGTCAAAAAGCGCTTACTTACTTATCTCACGCAACGCAAAATCCATACCAGCAAGCTTGCCACGCCAGCATCGTCCCACCCTCAGACCTTTTGGCTATCTCCTCCCTTCCCGAAACTCTCTCATATCACGGAGACATACCGCTTTACGACGCTTGTGCACAAGAGAACAAGCAACAAATCAATTCATAAAAAACTCACTATATACATGACCTAAAAGCGCCACATATCATATATATATTATTGATTTTATTAAAAAATATTATACTATTTATTTTTATAAATTATAAGAGAATGCTTGCTGTAAGTTAAAAACAACTTAACAGCAAAAAAAAAATACAACTCCAAAAGAGCATCATTTCTTTTTATTACAGTATGGTATATCGCTTTGCAGATAGTTAAATATTTTTTCAAATAAAATATGAAACCACAGCAATTCATTTTTGCATTAAAAACCAAGTACTCAGCAGGCCATGCTCACATGGTAGGACAGGTAAATATGTCTTTGGCGCCCTCAACGATCAAGCGTAGTACATCAATCATAGTACAACAGCGTACGCAGAGACACGGACTTGTGCTGTGTCCATAGCAGGTCAAAAATCACGGCGAAAAAAACACTCAGCGCATATATGCTCCCCCACCTTGGAATATACGCCAAGAAGAACAGCATCGCAGTCGCCACATTGGCCAAAGTAAAAGTGAATCATCCCTGGTTTCGTAGACACTCCTAGGTTATGAAAACGAGACCTCAGGAGAAAACGATGTACGACAAGCGCTACACTGACGAAGTCAGAATTGCAGTGCTAAAGCAACTCGCCGAACACGGCTATCCCGTCCAGGAAGTCACCCAACGGTCAGGAGCCAGCACCCATAGCCTTTAGCTTGGAAAAAAGTATGGCCATGGCGATATTTATGCTCCCCAACTTGACGACTGGCAAGTTGGGGGCAACCGCCTCAAGGTGGAGTTAAAACGGCTAACAGAAGAGCGAGACATCCTAAAAAAGGCCACCGCATACTTCACCAAAGAGTCCCTGTGAAGTATGCCTTTATTCAGACGCATCAAAAACAATTTACGGTTCGCAATCTGTGCCGCATGCTGCATGTACATCACAGTGGATTTTATGCCTGGCTCAAGCAGCCCAAGTCGCCAAGACAAAGAAAGAATGAACGGCTGCTGGGACTAATCAAACAATTCTGGCCAGAAAGTGGATGCGTCTAGGCTACCGCAAAATCTACGATGACCTTTGTGAAATTGGAGAGCGTTGTGGAAAAAGCCGTGTTGCACGGCTAATGAAGCAACAGGCCTCAAAACGCAGGTAAAGTGTTAATCCATTCAGATCAGGGCAGCCAGTACACTAGCCACGGCTGGTTTTCATTTCTGAAGGCTCATAATCTCGTCTGCAGTATGAGCCGACGTGGCCAACTGTCAAGACAACGCTGTTGCGGAAAGCTTCTTTCAACTTCTCAAACGAGAACGAATTAAACGGAAAACATACAGAAGCCGGGAAGAGGCCCGACAGGACCTATTTAATTATATAAAAATGTTCTATAATCCAATTCGCCGCCATGGGCACAATGGCAACGTATCTCCAATAAAATTTGAAGAAAAGTTTGCTAGTAAAGTTGGAGGTGTCTGGTAAATCGGTGGCGATTCAAAGAGCCATAACGCCGCATAGTGCATTCTTCCAGATATGACTGCATTCAACACGAAAAATGATCTCTTCTGCCAGAACAGGCAGAGCCACACACCAGAATGGTGGCACAGGAGCATCATAAGAAAAAAGCAGGCCGATGCTCCCGGGAGTATGGCCCAGGTATCCCGGGATCCCTATACATGGGGCGATGCGGTGTCATAGACCGTCGCTTTTACAGTATCCCCCCTGCTGATAGCGCTCGAGGCGGTCACAAAGACCAAACTCACAGGCCTTTACCAGATCAAGGCAGGCCTCTTCTTGCTCACCTGACAAAAAATGCGCCTCGCCCCGGTTCAAATATGCTCCCGCGGGGTTCGTGGAGTACATAATACTCCTCGTATAATCTTCCTTGGCTTCTGCAAATTTTTTCAACATGCTGTATGCCGTAGCCCGATTAAAGTAATATGCCCCCTGATCAGGAGCAAGCGCTATAGCACGGTTCAGTACAGCCAAAGCATTTTCTGGTTGTTCCAACCCAAGCTCTACAACGCCCACCGCATTCCATCCATCGGAGTCATCAGGCCACTGGGCGCAATAATCTGCCAACACTTCTGCTGCATCCACGTATAACTTCAGTTGATACATGGCAATCGCCCGGTTAAACTGTACCGCCGGCCTGTCCGGCCACTGACGCTGCAAACGGGCAAGGACAGGCAGCGCCTCTTCTGTTCTACCCATCCGCAACAAAACCGCCGCGTATCCCATGCCGGCCTCATAAAGCTCGGGCTCTATGCGCAAGGCCTTATTGAACTGTCTTTCGGCCTCATCCAAATTTTCTACCTCATACAAAGCATTACCGTACTGCACACGGAGCAAAGGAATTCCGGGAGCCATGGACACGGCTTTCCTCAGAGTAGCCACTGCGGTTTGCCTCTGGCCACATCGGGCGTGGGAAAGGCCAAGGCCACTCAAAGCTGCCGGAGTTTCCGCCTGTGCCAGCAAGTCGGAAAACATCCTCGCGCTTTTTTCACAATCGCCTTCCTTATAAACGCTCCAGGCATGCTCCACCCCTTCACCGTACTCTACCTCGGAAACCTGCGTTCCAGAGCGTCCAGCACAACCACCAAGCAAAAATATACAGGCCACTACACAAAAACACAGCCCCTCTATCAGCCTTCCACAAGACATGCGCATAATCATTCCCTTGAATACCACTATCGCTCCTTGCACTGTTCCAGTGTTTTTGGCCCTGTAAATACCACGCCCGCTCCAATGGACGGAATACAAATCGAGTACACAGAGCCTTCATACCGCAACAGCACCACACTGGCCTGCGTGATACCCCGCGGCTGAAAAATAATGGATCCTGCACTTGCTCTTCCATGGGCATCTTCCACCCCCCACAGCGATACCCCGACGGGCAACGGCTTGCGCCACGCACCTCCGCCAAAAGCAGCGGAAAGGGCAACTGAGTGCTCCGCAAGAATCAAGCTCACCGGCTCTTTAGATATTGCGGCTTGGGCCCGAGCAGATCTTTCAGCCTCAAGAATACACTCTGCCCCACGTAATCCCGCATCTCCCCCAAAGCTGAAAGAACCAAAGCCCACGCCCACAACTACAGCCATGACAGCCATAACGACCATCATCTCCATCAAGGTGAACCCAGCCCCTGCGTTACCCCTCTTCCCAGCTGGTGATATCTGCATCTGCATCAACACCCCCTTCTTCACCATCTGCCCCAAGGCTCATAATGTCAAAAGGGGCCTGTATACCAGGGGATATATACACGTACTCACTTCCCCACGGATCCATAGGAATTTTAGACATATAACCATCTCTTGGATACGTCTTGGGAATACGGCCCACAGAAGGTTTTTCCACCAGGGCTTCGAGCCCCTGCTCTGTGCCAGGGTAATAGCCGTTATCAAGATAAAACCGTTTGAGAGCCGTTGCAAAACCGTCCATCTGCAGCTTGGCCTGAACCACCCGGGCCTTATGTGGCTCATTCATGAATTGAGGGACAACAATAGCTCCAAGGATACCCAATATGACAATGACGACCATAAGCTCCATAAGTGTAAAGCCCCTACTGAAAGCCCGGCAGGAAAAGACCGCCCTAACATTTTGTAACACCGTGTACATCAACCCTCCATGGCATGCATATCTTAACTCCCACATCACGCAAATCAGCAGTAATGCTCAAAAGCCGTATACATCATCCGTACTGTTGAAACTTCCGACGATATCACCCCCAAACAACAGTGGCCATATACAGCACATAGCCCCAATCACACAACGTTTCCTGTAAACAATAAAGCCCTTGTACAGCATACTACGAAAGCATACAAAGATAACGATCTCATGAAGCTCCGTAGAATATTTCCAGAGAATGCACCACTAATAGTAGTTCCGGGCAAGCCACTGCACGTGATCGTTACGCACCCTGCATACACCAATCCCGCGAGCCTCTGCGGCCCCATAGCGTACAGTCAGCTCCACCCTGAAGTACCTACTGCTCTCACCTAGGCAGGCAAAAGGAAACCTGTGGGAACCATCCACACTGCCAAGAGCTGCCTCTTTGTACCACAGCCCTTTCAACTCGTTTTCTGGATTATCCCGGTACTGTCGGACATAGGACACAAACTCCGATGCTGCCCCGGGATCCGGTATAAGTGCATGAACAAGAAAGGGCTTCAAAGTATTGATGTTCATGGGGCCCATTCCCCATACTGTAACCAAATCCACAAGCCCCGGCCCTCTAGGCCCACCAAGTATGACCCGCCGTGCCTGCTCCTGCCCAACCCCTTTCCAATGCACCAGCAACAGCTCGCTTGTACTCAAAAGCCTTGTGCCGGGAGAAATGCGAGATGGGGTCCCTTCCAAATATCCTTGCCATTCCCCTGGATCTGGTTGGACACGCCTGTCTCCCCCCCAGCGCAATATCGCTTCTGCAAATACCTTTGCCTTTTCAAGGGCAATACTGTCGGCATATACAACGCCATGCATGACCAATAGTCGTGCGGTCAACCTGACAAAAATTTCGGTATACTTTTGAGCCAGAACTTCTTCCTTTGCACTTCGCGCAAACATGGCTGGCAAGGGAAAGCGGGCACTTTCATCAGTGATACGACCTGCAAGCTCCGCGGACTCTAATCCAGAAGAAATACCCTGTACCAACACGGGAAACGACTCGGCCCATGCCTCATGCATGGTGTCTGGGGTTGCTTCTGCATGGTTTGCCAGTAACAAGCCAGCAGCCATTTTTTCTGCGGAAACAAACAAGGGTTTGGCGCCAAGCGTTACCCTGCCCACAAGCGACGAGCTGTGGCCTGTCAGCGTAAGCCGCACAATCCCAGCCAACATTAACGTCATCCCGGCCAGGATAACCAGAACGATGACAAGCACAACGCCACGCTGCTCATTGTGGGCCATATGTCTTCTTCTCCGGCACTCTGATGATGAAAACTTCCGGCAAGCTGTCCCCAGCCTCATACCACACAGAAAAACGGATGGATCTGGGCATGTCGGCACTGGAAAGCATCCCCTGCCACTCCTGTGTATACTCTGCCGCTCCCTTGGGCCAGACCTCTGCCTTCAGTCTATACACCGAGGGTAGTAATATATGCTCGTCCCACGTAAAGTTGCCATCAACGCCACAGTGCGGACGCTCGCGGCGGACAAAAGCCTGCTCCTGCAAGCGCCCACGCAACACATACTCTATACAATACACCCCCTCAAAAGGCGGCACATCAGCAGAGACAAGACTGGATGTGGATGCAAAAGAAAACAAAAACGTATCCTCCCGCACCTCATCCCGCGGTCCATCTTCTCCCACAGCCTCCCAGTATGCACTACCCACAGCAATTGCACTCTGTGAAAGCCTCGGCAGCCGCCGATCATACCCGGTTAGCATGGAACTGATGTCATCATCCAAAATACTTTTGAAAAGCCTGGGGTGTTCCTGCGCCGCAACCCAGGCTTTCGCATGGTCCCGACTCTCCAGGACATTACGATAGCTACTGAAAAGCACCAATCCGATAAGCGCAGTAAGCAGTATGGCAATGAGCATCTCAAGTAATGTAAAACCAGCCCCCCTGGTCATTCGCTGTCCCCCCGCCATAGCGGCATATGTGCAGTGCCGGGCAGTACAATGACTGCGCCCCATAGCTCCGGGCGGTATATATTTACCCTCGACTGACAAAAAGAGTCCGCGAGACCTCAAAAGTCTCAAGTCGTATTTCATAACGTTGTGTTCCCTGCTCTTTCCAGATCAGAACAACTGTGCGGGTAATCCCACCTTCTCCAAAATCTCGATGCTGCACTCTCCAGCGTATCTCCGGCCACTGCGGGGCAAATGAGCCTTCACCTCCGGGATGCCCTTCAAACGTTTGTGCATACAGAAGGTTCCTTCCCAGTAACGTCGCTAAGTCATTCCACCGGGATCTGGCCAAGGATTCCTGCCCTTCATGGACACCGCGCACAGTAACAGCGCCCAGTATTGCCAATATGCTTAGAGCAATCAGCACCTCCAGCAAAGAAAAACCAGCAGATACGTTCCCGTTCCTTCTCCGACGATATTTCTTCCCTGACCTGGAACGCAAAGCCCAGAAGTCACCCCATGAGCAAGCCATGCCCACCCCACAGCACCTTGGCAAAAGCTCCCAGGCAAAGAAAAGGCCCAAAGGGCATCAGCTCAGGCATACGCCCCTGTATCCAGCGCAGCATGCCCGCGACAATCAAACCCACCAGCGCAGCAAAAAAAAGTATATCAAACACACCAGCTACACTGGTTAACAGCCCGAGTAGCGCCATAAGCTTCACATCTCCCAAACCAAGTCCTTCTTGCTTTCTTATCGCTCCATGAACAGCACGCAAAAGAAACAGCAGTCCACCGCCTACAAGCGAAGCATAAAACGGCTCTGGCCAAGGAGCAAGCTCCCCCCTGACAAGCAGCAGCAGTACCGGGGCAAATCCCGCCACAAGGAGCGTATCCGGTAACCATAACGAATAAATATCAATAAGGGAGGCAGCAAGCATCAGGCCAAAAAATACCATAAACAGCACTGAAAGCTCTCCCCATGAAAAACGCCAGACAAGTAAGGCACAAGTTAATGCGCCGACTCCCTCCGCTACAGACACATACAATGGAATGAGTGCAGCACAGGACCGGCAGCGTCCGCGGAGTAACAAAATGCTGATTAAAGGGATATTGTCCCGCCACATAATGTGCGTCCCACAAGCATCACAACAGGACTGCGCGGGTGAAAATAATGGTACATCGCGTAAAAATCTCGAAGCAAGGCAAGCCGCACCACTACCGATAATGCTTCCCAAGGCAAGGGCTAGAACAACTTCAAGCATACATGCGTAAAATGCAAATATCGCACCACACTAGCAGAAAGCACTCTTCGTCCAAGGTAATTCTAATATCACAAAGGCATTATACGTGACTATCCGCCTGTATAAACCCATGCGACTTTAAAAAATTCAGAAAACAGCCTTTACCACAGTATGCCTACGTATCCATGCTATACATCCTGGCTCTAGGCGTTGCCCAAAAATAGCGTTGAAAAATGCCTCATTTTCGCATATAATTTCTCGTATTAGTATACGAATAATATGTAGCCCTTAGCGCCAAAGGGTAATATAAATAATTGCCTTTGGTAAAAAACATGAAAATATGTATGTATCTGCACGCAGGATTGGTAATAGTGCCACCATGGCGTGCTTGGTAAGGCCGCAAGGCAAGACGTCTCACACTTGGGTTTCCCCGTTGCAACAAACGCAGGATAGGAATATTTTTTAATCCAAATACCAAATCGCCGGCCTTATTACTGTGCCAGGCGACTTTGCCTCCATGCCTATGAGCCATAAAAAATATCCCACTAGCATCCCTGTCACACAGAATAGACACCCAGGACCAGAGTGGGCAATCCATTATTCCCATACGTTGTTGCGTGGTGTTTTTTATGCCTACTGTCTGCTGGCACCTTATGGTAAGGTGTTCCAAGTAGGTGGGGGTCTGCTGGGCCTACTGCTGCTTATTACGTATTATGGCATGGCGTATTCAGAGTCCAATCTGGCACGGCTGCCTTTCAAAAAAATTTTTACCGCATTTTTCATCTACCCTTTTGTAGCAACGCTCTTTTCTCAATGGCCGGGGTACAGTTTTGGCTATACACAACATCTTCCTCATGAATCCTTGGTACTCTTTTTTATAGGGCTTGAAAGTATTCGCAGTCGTAAAGACATGGCTCTCATGGGCGCCTGCCTCCTGCTCTCGATATGCGTACAAGGGCTAGACGGTATCTGGCAGTACGCCACCGGTTACGATATGGTGCATGGCACACCCATAGCTGACGGAGGGCGCCTGACCGGCTCCATGAGCACCTATCGAGTAGGGAACTACATTGCCATTACCATTATTCCCTCCCTGTTGGCATTTTGGGCCTTGCCCCATAACTTTTCCACCACAATCCGCACTGCAATACTGGCATTGGCATTGGCTCCACCATTTTTTCTCCTTGCCATGTCACAAACACGTAGCGGGGTGCTTGGGCTGTTCGCCGGGCTTTATCTGTATGCGGCAATAGCCCTACGAATCAACAGCAAAGTCTTGCTCCTACCCCCGCTGCTGTTTGTCGCCTTACTAATTTGGGGACCACAACGATTCTCACTGGCCCTAGCTCTCAAGGATGGCCGGTGGGAGCTCTGGCAGGCCTCTTGGCGCATATTTCTGGAAAATCCCCTGTTCGGTACAGGCCCCAGCACGTTTATGCCAGCTTTCAACTCTCTGGGCATCACATTTGCTACCAATGCGAGTAATATACCGCATCCACATGGCATTTTTGTACAATTTCTTTCAGATGGAGGCATTACCGGCGTTTTACTGCTTGCCGGGGTTCTTGTTGGCATAGGGTTTGTATGGTGCGGTATTCAAATATACAGCAACACCCAAAACCCCGTAACGCAGGATAAAAGCCACTGGCTCATGACCGGACTTTTATGGGCAGGGTTTGCAGCCTATCTGGCCACTGGCCTCTTTGGGCATAACTTCTACCGTACCTGGTGGCTGGCATTGGGACTGATGCTCCTTGGCTGTTCCATGGGCGCCATTCTCAACCCAGAAAAACCTTTAACTCCCCTTGGGCATTCTCAACTATGAAGAGTAGAATAAAAAAATATATCCCCACCATACACTTCTCTTCTAGAGTACGCATGATCCTGCTGATGCTGGCCTCGGATATCTGCGCATTGGCCCTTGCCATCAGCAGCGCCATTCTGTTGCGCTATATTTTTGGTGGCCAGTTCCAGCCGATGTTTTACTTTGAACGCGCGCCCGTGGTTTGCTTTTTCATTGCTGCCTACGCCATGCTTGGGTTATATCCCGGTATCCTGACAGCCCCCCATGAAGAGCTAAAAAAGCTCACCATAAGCACCACACTTATTTTCGCACTCTTCATTTCTACAACATTTTTTCTCAAACTGAGCACTGAATTTTCTCGCTTGGTTTTTTTGGGAGGCTGGCTGGGTTCTGTCATCCTCGTACCCTTTTGCCGTGTGGTCGTACGCCGCATATTTTCACATAAGCCATGGTGGGGAATCCCCGCAGTTATATGGGGGCAGGCCGCTGAAGTGGAACAACTTGCCAACCGCTTCAGACGCGACCCGCGGCAAGGTATCCGCGTTCTTGATGCTGTCAGTACGGCAGAAAAAAATAATGATGATGCCCTGGCCCCACTCATGAAATATGCGGCCTTGTCTCCACAGCCCATCCTGGTATGTACCCCCGAGAGCCGTAAACTATTTTTCTCCAGTGAGGCGGTACGGCTGGAAGAACTGTTTCAGCGTATGCTTGTTATGCCGCCAAAGGCTCTTGACGCACTGAATATACAAGTGCTTGACGTAGGGGGAGTACTCTTTTTTCAATTGCAGACAAAGCTGCTGGATCCTTTCAGGCAACGCCTCAAACGCACCCTTGACCTACTGTTGATATTCTGTGCTCTGCCGCTGCTGCTCCCTCTCATGGCTGTGCTGGCCGTGGCCGTCAAAATGGATGGTGGTCCGGTGTTCTATACCCAGCCGCGTATCGGGCGCCATGGGCACACCTTTCGCATTTTCAAGTTTCGCACCATGGTCTGCAACGCTGACACAGTGTTACAGGAATGTCTGGCCCAAAATTTCCTGCTTGCGCAAGAATGGGCCGAAACACAAAAATTACGCTGCGATCCACGTATTACCAAAGTAGGGAGTTTTCTGCGCCGCACGAGCCTAGACGAATTACCCCAGGTTATAAATGTCCTCCGGGGAGAAATGAGCCTCGTGGGGCCACGCCCCATTGTACAAACAGAAATACGGCGTTACGGCGATGCTTTTGCCCTGTACAAACGCACATTGCCCGGCATATCAGGCCTATGGCAGATCTCCGGGCGTAGCAGCACCACATACGAAGAGCGTATCATGCTGGATACCTATTATTCGCGTAACTGGTCTGTATGGATCGACTTATACGTATTGTCGCGTACCGTGTGGGTCGTGCTTAAACAAAGCGGTGCGTACTAGCAGCCTCCATCAGGGATACAACAGCATTGTGCCGCAGCAGAGGCCGATGGTTCTTTCTCGTTGCGTGCATTGTCCCTTGCCGGAAGTGCATTGTATGCTCCCTAAAGGACCTGCTCTCCCTTTGCTACTGCCGCCAGCAGCTCTTTATCCATGATGGTGATCATGCGCCCCTCCATGGCAATAACCTGATGAGATACAAGCCGGGCAAAAGCCCGCGACAAGCTTTCGCGTGCAGTCCCCAACAGACCTGCCAGCAGATGCTTGGAAATATCAAGCCTAATAACCTCACCATCAGATGTACCTGTACTGATGTGTAGCAGGTACACAGCCAGTCGCCGTGGAATTTCATGCAGGGTTAATGCCTCCACTTGCCGTGTAAACATCTGCAACCTGAGAGAAAGTGTTGCCAGCATGTTCAAAGCCAGTGCAGGATCGCCAGTAATACAGTGCACAATATCCTTGCGGGAAAGAAATAAAATTTTACCCGGCTCAAGAGCCATGGCACTGGCAGGAAATACTCCATTCTGGAATACGGCAACTTCACCAAAAGGCTCGCCTGGACCAAAAATATGCATAACTGCCTCACGCCCATCCAATGTTGCCTTGTATATTTTCACCCGCCCCTCAAGCACTATATACAACCCCTCCGCCAGCTTGCCTTCTGCAAAAATAACCTGACCCTTGCTTACGGCCCTGTCCACGGCTATAGAAGCCACGGAAGTAATCTGAGCGTCGGACAAGCCCTTGAATAGCGTAATGTGCTTTAAAAAAAATGGGTCTGCCATGTAAAATCCTCCCTATCAGGCTTGCCCGATAAAACACCTGTGCGATATCATTGGGTTGACAGGCACAAGCCCGCAGCAGATACGAAGATCTGGTCTATGCAGCTGCGACGGAAAAAACTGCCATACTGTACGAAGGAGTGTATACCATGGCAAGTATGCCACAAAATATAGCGACCCGTATAGAAGACTTACTGCGAGAAGAGTTGCAGGAGCTGGGTATCAACCCCGAAGCATTGCCCCCCCATGAAATAACAGCCCACATGCGCTGTGAAGTACACCCTGACAAGAGTATGGTCTATATGTGGAAAGAGCAGCCCATATTGCGCATCGTACCGGAAGATACCGGTGACGGCCACACCACATGGCGTATGTTCACGCGTGATGACACAGCAGCTATGCCCGGCAAGCTTCTTCCCCAGTAACTAGTACCTGCGGTCCTTTCCCCTACCCTGATCGTAGAAAGCAGAAATCACATACCCTCCAGATCTGACAACGCCATCAGGCTTTGGGTAAGACTTTTCAGCTCGTGTCCCACACATTCTACCAATACAGCCTGCACAGCAAGACAGTATCTGAGGGGTATCTTTGGCCATCGGGCAAGGCCAAAAAGCACGGACAGTAGTAAAATTTTTGCCGAAGCGGCTTGCTACTGCTCTGATATTCCCGTGTTTTGGCTTTGGCGAGTGTATACATACATATGCGGGGCAACCAGCACCAGCGGGAACCTGACCGCCCCTCTATATGTTTGTCTGCCCAGCTTGTTCCCCTTGTTCCTAAAGACAGCTTCTTTAACAGCACTGAACCCTGTCTATGCCTGCATACAAAACGTCCCGCTCGTAAAATGCGAGCGGGACGCCATGTTTCAAATAGGTTAGCGTTGCCCAAAATGATGCGTAAACTTATAGTGCCATCGCACGGTCAAGCCGCCCAAGGGTACGGTCTTTACCAAGCAGCCCCATCACAGCAGCAAGATCAGGACCGCCCATACTACCCAATAAGGCCACACGTAAAGGCGGCCCCACCATTTTAAACTTAAGGCCATTGTCTGCCACATACTGTTGCAGCATATAATGCGCTGCCTGTCCATCAAACGGATCACAACCCGCAAAAGCACTACGCAAGGCATGCAGGTGGGCCCGCCCTTCCTCGCTCAACGCTTTAGCAACAGCGCCGGTATCAAAAACAAGGTCTGCATCAGCACACAGTACAGGCTGCATGGCCGTTGCCAACTCCAAAAGGTCTCGAGCACGCTCCTTGTACATCCCCACAGCCGCTGCCAGGCAGACATCATCAATAACTCCATATCCGGCATCAGCAAGAAAAGGACGTACCAACAGCGCCAGTTCGGTATCAGGAGTTGCCTTGATATATTGTGCATTGAGCCAAAGTAGCTTGTCAGGGTCAAACCCTGCCGCGGAACGTGAAAGACTGTCTGTGCTAAAAAGCGCCACCAGTTCCTGTAATGTAAATTTTTCCTGATCCTTATGGGACCAGCCAAGACGTACAAGATAATTCACCAACGCATGGGGCAGTATGCCGGCCTGCTTGTATTCGATGACGGCTTTGGCTCCATGGCGTTTGGACAACTTTTGCCTGTCCGAACCAAGAATCATAGGGACATGCCCAAACAAAGGCACAGACAACCTCAAAGCCTCGTAAAGCAGAATCTGCTTGGGGGTATTGTTTACATGATCATCACCCCGTAACACATGCGTCACCCCCATGGTAGCATCATCCACCACCACGGCCAAGTTGTACGTGGCAGAGCCGTCTGCTCGACGCAGAATCATGTCATCCAGCTCGACATTTTCAAAAGCAATGGGACCTTTGACCAAGTCGGTGAATATTGTTTTTCCACTTTGCGGCGCTTTTAGGCGTACCACACAGCCCGGCCCGCCTGTCAGGCCAAGCTTCCGACAATGCCCGTCATATTTAGGCTTTGCCCCGCGCTCCCGAGCTGCCTCGCGCATGGCTTCCACTTCATCAGGGCTACACTGGCACCAATAGGCTTTGCCTTCTTCCAGCAAGCGGTCAATATATGCATTGTATACCTCTGCACGGTGGCTCTGGTATACTGGCTCACCGTCCCAATCCAAGCCAAGCCATGCCATGGATGCTAAAATGGCATCTGTATATTCCTGCTTTGAACGCTGGCCATCAGTATCCTCAATCCGTAATACAAACTGACCTTGGCAATGACGGGCCAGCAACCAACTGAACACGGCGGTACGCGCGCCGCCAAGATGCAAGTGCCCCGTGGGGCTGGGTGCAAACCTCGTAACAACCTTACTCATACAATATCCTCATATGCCTTTGTCATACAAAAGCGTCGATATCTGAAGCCGCATGATCATGCTTACCAGCTTCGTTTCTTACTACCCCAAAAACATATCCACACGCCCCAAAAGTAGGCAGGCATACACACCAACGCCACAGCTACCCTGACAGCAGACCACAAGAATGCTTATGGTCTTGCTCCAGACGAATGGAAAAACCACCGTAAAAAAACTAGACGATGACCACCGTGCACTTACGCTGCCAATCCACAGGATGATAAGTCAATTTTGCCTTACGCAGTCCCTCGTCCCCCAAGTCCTGTTCGCGATTGATGTACGCGTATCCTGTTCCCTCGCGCTCCACAAACATCTGATTGATTGCCTGGTATACGCCGCGGTACTCCTCGCGGGCCTTTTCAAAATGTACCACCATGGTATCTTCCGTCAAAGCTTCACCCACGGTATAGGCCACCATCAGGCCATCCACATACAACGTCCCGCCCCTAAGCCCCGGTATAGTGTCCCAATGCTCCAGAATACGTACCACAGCCTCATTTTCAGCCAACAAGGATTCGGATTCTTCACACTCACGCGAACGACACCACTCACGCTGCAGTTGCAGCACAGCCTCTATGCAATCCGCTGTCATGGGGTGATACTGCCAGCTATATTGCTTTTTGAAGCCATTCACATGGTTTCTTTTTTTATGATATTTATTGCCAGCAAGCGTAGCCAGTTTTTCCGCAAGGTATACATAATCCCATTGGTCACGGGATTCTATGACCTGTACGCCTCCCCTCAGTCGCTTCTGCCATACTGTTGCAAGCTGCTCCGGCACCCGGATAAACGCTCTACCCGGCACCATCATGGGGCACTGGGGCCAGTCCTTCACCACAGCCCAGTCACCCACAGGAGCCCAATAATACACCTCTGGCTTTGTCTGTCGTATCCAAAACAAATTGGGGGTACGGCCAAGTTCAATACCATACTCCAGAGCCCAACCCCACAGATTGGTAAAGCTGTAATCAGAAGTACGTACCGGCGTTTTGGCAAAAAACGCATTGTACTCTGCCATTACATCCATGCTGATGGGACGAAATTCCACTGTATGCACCAGATTATCACTCCCTGTTTATCAGGAAACCGTGTCCCCACTTTTACGGGATATATCACCATTACGCTTGATCATGCTAAAACGGCTCCAGTCGTGATACAGAAAAAGCCAAAACATAATCGTGGACTGAAACACCTGTGAAATGAGCATGGCCACAAATACGCCTTCGGAATTTTGCCACACATGGTGCCCCATCACATATGCCACCGGCAAACGCACCAGCCATGTAGCAGAACTGTATACAATAAATGTATAGACAGTGGCCCCTGCCCCGGTCATGATACCGCCCATGGTCATACTGGCCACGGTAAAAGGAACGGATATAAGATTGTACTTGAGGTATACGGCTGCTTGAGCTTGCACCAACGGTTCAGGCGATAAAAAAGCACATATACGGGCAACAAAGGGCCACATCCCCACCGCCACCAAGCTCAACGAACCGCAGGCAATAAACAGTAGCCGTAGGGCCACACGCTTTGCCTCCTCTTTTTGCCCCGCACCCAGATAATGTCCCACCAGAATACTGGCAGTCATATTAAAGGCAAAAGCCGGCAAAAAAAGTAATGCTTCTATACGCATGCCGGCAGTCATCCCTGCCAGGGTATCTTCGCTGGCCAACGGCAACGAGCCCGTAATAGCAAAAAGCACCAAGTATCCTGCCTGCCACATGATCTGCATACCGCCGGCGGGCAGCGCCACCTTGAGCAGGTAAGGCCCGGCACGGCGTGCCCAGCGCCACGGTGCTGGCGTATCATAGCGCCACAGACCTTTTTTCCACAGCATCACAAGACTAAAAACAGCACCAGCTGAAACAGAAAAAAATGTGGCCCATGCAACCCCGGCATAGCCCATTTTGGGCAGCCCCCACCAGCCAAGTCCCAAGCCGAAATCAGCCACAGCATTCACAAGGCTCACCAGCATCATGCAAACAAGAGGAATATGGACTAACGTACGTGCTCGAAACGCCGCATTACTGATGTTCAACATATAGTACATGGGCAGCACATACAAATACACGTCATAAAAATACGCTGTCACAGGTCGGATACGCTCTGGAACCTGTAGTAAGTCGAGAAAAAGCTCTTTGGCAAAAAATCCGCATGCCAGAACCAGCACACTTACGGCCAGTCCCAGCTTGAGCACCAGTGCCACATAGCGCTGTGCCCGTTTGGGTAACCCTGCTCCCATTGACTGGCCAATGGTCGCTACAGCAGCATTGGCAACAGCAATGGCTACAACCAACAAAAAAAACATACACTGCGTAATAATCCCCAGTGACGCCTGCACATCCTGATGGATTCTACCCGCTACCCATACGTCCACAAAACCAATGAGAAAATGAAAAAACATCATGACCATCTGCGGCCATGTAAGGCTGAAAATGGCGGTATCAGACCCCCGCCCTGCCCAAGGGCTAAAACGCCCCAGTGCACCAGGTGCGGACAATTTGACAGATGAATGCGCGGAAGCCATAAGATACCAGCCTCGGAAAAATGTACTTGCCCTGCAAAAACAATCAACAATATGGCAAACGTTACATCGTGCCTCAGTTCCCAAGACAGGTCAACAAACTATACCCAAATACTGTAAAAGCATCTCGTATGCTGCCCCCAACAGCCTACGTTTCCAAAACATCTCCCACAGGGAGCTGATGAACACAGCCGCCTTCGTCCTTCAGCAGTAGCCTTCCACTATCATCCACATCCAGCACCTGCCCTGTAATCACAGCATCCCCCCTGCCTAAACGGATATGATGTCCTACGATATGAGAGCATGACTTCCAACGGCTCACCACCGCACTTTCACCCTGAGTGCAAAATAACGTATACCATTCCTCCAGTGCTTCCAGGACATGCCGAGCCACGGGTGCGCGAGGAATCCTCCAGCCCTCTGGAGCCTGCTCGGCCACTCCTGCCATATGCTCACCTGTCACAGCTTCGCACAGCGAAATAGCCGTATCAGGCACTTCCAACCCCAACTTGCTACTGTCTGCAGACACATTAATACCCACACCAAGCACAGCGTAGTCCAGCATGTCCGCAACCACCCCTGCCTCCACCAGGACCCCGCAAACCTTGCGTTGATGTATCAGCACGTCATTGGGCCACTTGGCAACAGCAGGCAAGCCTGTCATCTTACGTACAGCTTCAGTAACAGCAGCCGCTGTCAGCAAGGTTAATACGGGTACATTTTGCAGTGTACATCCGGGCCGCAGCAGCACAGACATGTATACGCCGCCGCCAGCTGGCGAATGCCATGTCCTGCCCTGCCGACCACGGCCGGCTGTCTGTTGCTCAGCAAGCACAACCGTGCCTTCCGCAGCGCCCTGCTCCGCCAACACCCGTGCCTCCATATTGGTGGAGGGTGTGCTGGCAAAATATACCACACGCCCCTGTCCAAAACATGCGGTACGCAAACCATACCGAACTGCTTCATCCCGCAACGTATCCGCATCTCCCCCCAAGCGATAGCCATGCCGCGTTACGGCCTCCACAGGGTAGCCGACCTCTTTGAGCAATCGCATGTGCTTGGACACAGCCGCACGCGAGATACCAAGCTCCCGCCCCAATGTAGAACCTGAAACCCACTGCCCGGGATGTGCGTGCAAGATTCGCAATATACTCAGACGCACGTGCTCGCCTTTGGAATCCTTTATCACAGTCAATTGTAAACCCATATTAAAATAAAATGTTGACAATATAAAATACCACACGCTACACCCCTTCCAGCCACTGACCCCATACCCTGTTGGCGTGGGTGACCATCAAGGATTGTATATGCTCATCGACTACACCGCACTATGCCAACGTATTGTACACACCCCAGGCCTGGCTGCCACACCAGACGAAGCTGAGCGCCTTCTTGCCTTACCCCCCAGAGACACTCTGCCGTTATTGGCATGTGCCCAACGCATCCGGCAAGCGCACAGCCCCACTGTATTTACATGCGCCATCATTAATGCGCGCTCAGGGCGCTGTGCCGAAAACTGCGCATTTTGTGCTCAATCAGCGCATCATGGCACCAATGCACCCATATATGATATGCTCTCCGTCACTGAGCTTATTCGGCGTGCCCAATGTTTTGCCGAAGCCGGTGTCAACAGGCTTGGAATTGTCATTAGCGGCACGCGCCCCGGCATACGCGAAATTGACAGTGTATGTGAAGCCATACAACGCATTACAAAAAAAACATCGCTATCCATGTGTGCCTCGCTTGGCCTGATCACTGCCGAGCACGCGCAAATGCTCCACCAAGCGGGCCTTGAGCGTTACCACCACAATCTGGAAACCGCACGCAGCTTTTTTAACAACATATGTACCACCCATGACTACGACGAAGCTGTGCATACCGTCAAACTCGCCCGACAGGCTGGCCTGCGCATCTGCTGTGGGGGTATTCTCGGTCTTGGTGAATCTTATGCGCACCTTACCGAACTGGCCGCAGAGCTTGAGCAGCTTACCGTGGACTCCATTCCCATAAATTTCCTTACACCCATTGCCGGAACCCCGCTGGCAAAACAGCCTCCAATGCCGCCTTTTGAGGCGTTACGCGCCATTGCTGCATTCCGATTCATGCATCCTGAACAGGATATCCTTGTGGCTGGCGGACGCGAGAATACACTTGGCCAGTACCGTTCATGGACCTTCATAAGCGGCGCCAACGGCCTTATGGTGGGTGACTACCTGACCACATCAGGCCAGGGGCTTACCCACGATTACGCCATGTTACGCGCCATGGGAGTTATCTAGTGTCGCATCCCCACGCCGAAACCCTCCGTTTACGCACCCTTGATGCCGCACATGTGTGGCACCCTTTCACACAAATGGCCACCTGGCATAAAGACAATCCGCTTATCATCAACAGCGGCCAGGGAAGCTGGCTTACGGATACCGACGGCAAACGCTACCTAGACGGCGTATCCTCACTGTGGACCAATGTACATGGCCACAGGCATCCAGATATTGATGGCGCAGTACGCGATCAACTCGACAAAATTGCCCATTCCACCCTACTGGGCCTGTCCAATACACCTGCCGTAGAGTTGGCTGCCATGCTGGCAACTGTCAGTCCCCCAGGGCTTACACGTGTTTTTTACTCCGACAGTGGATCCAGTGCTGTGGAAGTAGCGCTAAAAATCGCGTATCAATATCAACGTCAACGCGGCCTCTCCGGTAAGGAGCGTACCGCCTTCTTGTGCCTGCACAACGCCTACCACGGCGATACCGTAGGAGCCGTTTCCCTAGGCGGTATTGACCTATTTCATGCGGTCTATGGTCCGCTGCTTTTTGCGACTGTTCGCGCCCAGAGCCCATACTGTTATCGTTGCCCTTTTGATAAAGAAGCCCAGAGCTGTGCCAAAGAATGCTTTACCCATCTGGAGGCAATGGCTGAACAGCATGCCACGGAACTGGCCGCATTAGTCATTGAGCCCCTGGTCCAAGGGGCTGCCGGCCAAGTTACGCATCCCCCAGGGTACCTCGCCCACGCTCGCAAGCTTTGCGACCATTATGGAATGCTGCTCATTGCTGATGAGGTGGCAGTGGGGTTTGGCAAAACAGGCACACTCTTTGCCTGCGAACAAGAAAATGTAACTCCTGATCTGTTATGCTTGGCCAAAGGTATCTCTGGCGGCTACCTGCCTTTGGCCGCAACCCTTGCCACTGATGCGGTATATGAAGCATTTTTAGGTACCCATTCGGAGTGCCGCACTTTTTTCCATGGTCATACCTACACCGGCAACCCGCTGGCTTGCGCCGCGGGTATCGCCAGCCTCAAGCTCTTTGACAGTGAAAATACCCTTGCCCGGCTGGGGGGTATCATCACTCACTATGCCGCCCTGCTGCATCCCCTCAAAGAACACCCTCATGTAGGGCAAATCCGCCGTCAAGGAATCATGACCGGTATTGAGCTGGTGGCAAAAAAAGACTCTAAAACGCCATATCCCTTTGCTGAACGCATGGGGCACAAAGTTGTCATGGCCGCCCGCAAACGGGGAGTTATTATCCGCCCTCTGGGAGATGTTCTAGTACTCATGCCACCTCTTAGCATCACTCCAAAAGAGTGTGATCTGTTGGTTAATGCCGTTGCCGAAGCCATTGACGAGGTCAC
This sequence comes from uncultured Desulfovibrionaceae bacterium, assembly GCA_964593925.1. Classification (GTDB taxonomy): domain Bacteria; phylum Desulfobacterota; class Desulfovibrionia; order Desulfovibrionales; family Desulfovibrionaceae; genus Oleidesulfovibrio. The sequence continues at coordinate 34,680 of CAZQKM010000019.1, forward strand.
AGGGGGCTAGCGCCATGCATATGCCGAATACCGGATCACATGCCATGCCACAAAAACTATATGGCAGCTTTCATTTTTCCCCCCATGACCCCGTGTATGTAGAGCATTTTCCTGGTGCCCCCTGTGTACCGGGCTCCTTCCTTGTAGCCGCTTTTACCCAAGTGGCCACACAGCACGTACATGCAGGTCCCTGGCATGCACATAATTTTCGATTTCGAAGCTTCGTACCACCAGGAACACATCCTTTTTGCGTGGAATACTCGACAACAGAACTACGATGTACCCTGCATGTAGGCGAACTCAAGGCTATTACAGGAAAACTCTTATGTCGCTGAGCTTTCGCCATGGGGCCGTATTGATTCTAGGTGGTAGCAGCCATCTGGGGCGTACTGTGGCATATGCGCTTATGGCCGCGGGGGTCCCTGTTTGCCTCAGCGTCCGGAATAGTCAGCGCCAGGCAGACTTGGCCCATGCTTTTGCAGCCTCCTACCCCGCAACTGTCACAGCGGATCTTAGCTCTCCAGATGCAGCAGATAGCCTCATCCTACAAGTAGAACATGCCCTGCAACAACAGTATGGTACGGATTTAACCGTAGGCTACCTAGTGGACTTTCTGCACACCGACTATGAAACGCTGCTCGCCGCAGCTGCTCCTGAACGCATCAGTACCTATGTGGAGAGTAACATCACATGGCGTGGCCGTATGCTCCGTGGTGTCAGTCGTCACATGCTACATCACGGCACAGGGCGCATGCTGTTTGTTTCTTCTACTGCGGCCGTGCTGCCCAATGCAGGGCAAGGACTATATAGTGCATCAAAGCTGGCGGGCGAAGCGCTGTATCGCAATATGGGTATAGAGCTGGCAGCCAAGGGTATAACTACCTGTAGCCTACGCCTGGGATACGTCAATGCAGGACGTGGAGCACAATACCTGCAACAGACCGATGTTACGACACGTATCCCCATGCAGCGTGCCTTGAGTTCCATAGAAGTAGCACAGGCCTGCACATTTTTACTCTGTGACCACTCCATCGGTATCAATGCCACCACAATAACCATGGACGGCGGCCTTACCGCCTGTAAATAACAGGAGAACTCGTCATGTCGAGCCCACACCACCCCCAGGATATCACAGAAAAAATATATAGCATCATTGTAGACATACTGGATATTTCACCAAATGTACTGACCCCACAGACCTATGTCATGCGTGAGCTTGATACAGAATCCATTGATCTTCTGGAGTATGGTGTAGCGTTAAACGCCACATTTGGTATCCCCGTACATGACGACACCGTGTTTCTTCGCTCACTGCGAACACATCTGCTTGAAGCTCAGCATACCGAAATTTCTGCAGAAGCCTATCTAGCCACATGGTACCCCCACCTGAGTGCCACACGCATTGTAGAGATCATACATACAGTGGACCAAGGCCCCGTACTACGCATACAGGATATTACAGACTATGTCCGCCATACCCTGAACAAACAGGAACAAAGCGGACATGTCAGTTGAATTGCATCGTGTGGTTATTACCGGGGCAGGGGCCATTACGCCACAGGGTAACACCCCCCAAGCTGTAGTCGATGCCTTCAGAAGCGGATACACGGCCTTTGAGCCTGCACCGCTCTTACCCGGTGTAGCACAAGCCCCTGCCTGGTTTGATGTAAACAGTGAGCTTTGCTCTTGGCGACACCGTCGCTATCTGAATCGAGGTGCGGCCATGTGTGTAGCCGCCGCACTGCAAGCCGCACGGCACGCAAAAGCTACAGAATTTCCTCCGCGCTGTGGCCTGTTCATCGGTTGCGGCCCCAACCTTGAACCTTACAGTCATGCCGCTCCTGAAGCAGACAGTACTTGCAGCAATTCCGGGCCTTCCGCCCTGTGGATCCTGCGATATCTACCCAATACAGCCGCATCGGCCATAAGCCGACTTTTGGGTATCCATGGCGAAAACCTGACATTGGGAACAGCCTGTACCGCCTCACTACAGGCACTAGGCGAAGCCTTTCGGCGTATCCGTCGAGGCGAGATGCCCATGGCTCTGGCAGGCGGTGGAGACTCACGCCTGTCGCGCCAAGGCTTGCTGGCCTATGCCCAGGCTGGAGCACTGGCTCCTTGTGCCCCTGCCCCAGCAAAAGAAACGGAACAGGGGCAGCACATGAGCACACCTTTTTTTACCACCGTCCATATACAGCAGCTACCCGCTGCACCACTGGCCTGCCGCCCTTTTGATCTTTCGCGTCAGGGTTTTGTAGCCGGTGAGGGAGCAGGCATGTATGTACTGGAGTCTCTGGACCACGCTCTTACACGTGGAGCTCGCCCACTGGCAGAAATACTCGGATACGGAGCTTCCATGGACGGGCATGCCATGACCGCACCGGATCCTTATGGAACCCACGCCGAAACCGCGGTGCGTACCGCACTAGAAGAGGCGGACATCCACCCTGAAGACATTGCTGCCATATGCGCACACGGCACCGGAACCTCGCGCAACGATGAAGCTGAAGCCAGCATGCTTCAAAGGCTATTTGCCGACACAACATACAGACCTCCGGTTCTGGCTCTTAAATCATGGACCGGACACTGTGCTTCTGCCTGCGGTGCGGTGGAGCTGGCCTTGCTGCTAGCCTGTTCCCGTAACGGCTTCTTACCCCCGATACGCAACCTGCGCAACCCGCTTACCCCTGCGCTGGCACTGATGCGCCATGTCCAACCATTTATTCCCGCAGATCCTCCTGTCACGGACCACATACCAGCACCGCCACACACCCCCTCAACCATTCTGTTAGAAAATTTCGGATTTGGAGGCCAAAATGCCGCACTTGTTGTTCGTCCTTTCAGCCCTTGCAAATCAGACGGAGTCTAGTTAGATGCATCTCGCTCCTTTAAGTGTACATAGCGGACTTCCCGCCAACCCTAAGGGCAGCATACATCCACGCTTTGTACTGCCCCGCAGCCTAGATGCCCCTACGGCAAATACTCTTTCCGGCTTTCTGTCCTCTTGGCATGGCAATACTCCACTCTGGTATGTAACTGAGGCTCTTGCTCAACTTGCAACACTCCATACCCGCTGGCTTTGCGATTTTGCCTGCCATGGCTTTTTACTGTCTATCCGCAGCCTGCCGACAACGCCCTCCATACATCCTGCGGTTTCCGCAAAAAATGAAAAAGAAAAAGCATACCACATACATGCCGAACTGCTTGCCCAAAGTGGCGCTGGGCATACCAAAACCTTTGAGTACAAAGTGTCACTTGAACTCCCCACACACCCCGTACAGGGCGTCCTGCGTACCGCTACCCGCCCTTATGACCAGACATTTTCGGCCACCCTACTACAGACTCGCTACCAAAGGCTGTTTACATGGCTCCAACAGCATTAAACGCACACCTTGAAACACTACGTCATGCGAGCTGCCATCGTACCCGACCAGAGATCTCGGCACGGCAGGGAAAATGGATCGAACTGGACGGCACCCGTTTATTGAATTTTGCCTCCAATGATTACTTGGGGCTGGCTGCATGCCCACAATGGCACGCCACTGTAGCCCAGTGCTTTGCCACCCACGCACCCTGCGCCTCTGCTTCTCCTCTTGCTGGCGGGCACTCCTCTGTGGTTCAAAAGGCGGAACAGACTCTTGCCACCTACTTCGGCTATGATGAAGCTCTGCTCATGCCCAGCGGATATCAGGCAAACATTGCGGTATTGTGGGTAATGAGCATGGCCCATGGGCGGATACTCTATGACAAACGCATCCATGCCAGCACGGCCATGGCCATACGCGGTAGCAGCGCCATCCCCCATGGTTTTATCCATAATGACATGAGCGCACTAGAGCGCAGGCTACGTCATATCGTATACAAACATACACACTGCACTGGTGATGCCGTTTTTGTGGAATCATTATATAGTATGGATGGTGACAGCCCGAACTTTAGCGCCCTTGGCAAGCTCAAGGAGCGTTATGGCTATACTCTCGTTGTTGATGAAGCCCACGCCCTAGGGGTGCTGGGGCCGGGTGGGCGGGGGCTGGGCGCTGGCACTGCGGATATCGCCGTGGGCACTCTTGGTAAGGCTCTTGGCCTGTTCGGCGCATTCATCCTGCTACCAAAAGGGTGGAGCGAATTTTTCCAAAACCTGGCTTCACCGTTTATACACTCCACAGCGTTGCCCGACGCACATGCAGCCTGCGTGACCTACCTGCCAAAACAACTGGCAAGCATGGATACACAACGGGCGCACCTAGCTGCCATGAGTAGCCTGCTACATGAAAAACTGCACCATGCGGGCCTGCCTACACAAGGTCGTGAGCACATTGTCGTGGTCCCCATAGGCGCTGAACAACGGGCTACTGCTGTGGCAGAGGCATTACGACACCAAAGCATCTTTGCCCTAGCAGCACGCCCCCCCACAACCCCCAGGGGCAAATCCGTTGTACGCCTTGGTGTGACTGCGCTGCATACCCCCCATGACATTGAGATCTGCGCACAAGCGCTTATTCGCAGTATCCGGAGTATACCATGAAAAAACATACCTTGTTGCCCGAAGACCTTTTTGTCACCGGAACCGACACTGACGTGGGCAAAACCACAGTCAGCCTGTTACTGTTACGCGCATGGCGCGAATACGGTCATGAAGCCCGCTATTTCAAACCGGTACAGACGGGTTGCGCACATCCGGATGATGCCATGGGCGATGCCCACTTTATCCACAGCCACAATCCGCAATGCACACAGACTTCTCACACGTCCACCGGACTGTGCTTCACAGCCCCCAAAGCCCCACTTTATGCTGCGCGCGATCAAAAGCACACCATAGAACTGAAAACGCTTCTGCACAGACTGGCATGCCTGCGCCAACCCCATAGCCCCTTAGTTGTAGAAGGCTCTGGAGGGCTCATGGTACCACTCAATGAACAAAATACCATGGCAGATTTCATCAAAGCCACAGGGATGCGCACCATACTGATAGCCCGCACCGGCCTTGGCACCATCAACCACACGCTCCTTTCGCTGGAAGCCCTCAAGGTTCGCAATGTGAACGTGGCAGGCATCCTGTTTGTAGAAACAGAGCGCATCCCTCCAGCCCAATCCATGGTTCAAGAAAACATGGAAGCCATCGCCACGTTTTCAGGTACACGTGTCAGTGGAGTCATTCCGTACATTGCCGATTTTCAAACTCCGCCAGCCCAGGCTCAGTACACTGTACAACAGATACTGGAGGCGCTGTAACACCGACTCTGTACGTCAGCTCAGTTCGGGAAAACAGGCAAGTACGTCTTCAATGCGGTCACGCCGGCGAATAAGCCTGTGCGAGCCTTGCATGTCCACAAGTACCTCTGCGGGGCGCAGCCGCTGGGTATACCCCGAACTCATGGAAAACCCGTATGCACCAGCATCAAGCATGGCCAAGACATCACCTTCGCGCATTTCAGGCAAAGCACATTCTTTAACCATGATATCACCCGACTCACAAATATTACCCACCACGGTCTGAGGCATGGTCTGCTCCACGGGAGCGCCGCCATGACGGTGGATCTCCACATCATGATACGCATCATACAGCATCGGACGCTGCAAGGTGTTAAACCCAAGATCAGTCCCTACAAAGCGGCGTGTGCCATTATCTTTCACGGCATGGACTGTGCCCAACAAGACACCACACTCCGCAGCCACATACCTACCGGGCTCCACCATAAAACGACCGCCATACCCTGTACGCTTAGCCCACTGGCTAATACTCTCATGCAGTTGGGCACCCATATCTCCCATGTCAAGACGGGGTTGGCCCTCGTATTTTCTGTACGGAATGCCAAACCCACCCCCAAAATCGATAAGCTCCACAGAGGGCCACTGCTCTGCCTCTCGTAACAAGAAAGACACGGCCTCCATGTAGCTAGACGGATCCATAAACAATGAGCCAATGTGCTGATTCAAGCCCACAAGCGTCAGATCATGGCGCGCCAAGATAGCGCGCACGGCATCGCCATCATCCGCCCCAATGCCAAATTTGGTATCCTCACCCGCAGTGATAACCTTTGCATGATGACCTGCGCCAATACCAGGGTTGATACGAATCATGGCCCTACCACCAGGATTCACACGCCCTAAAAGATCCAGCTGAGACAAAGAGTCCACGCTGATAAGTACACCGTGCTCCACGGCATTACGTATCTCCTCTGCGGAAACATTATTGCACACATATGTGATTTCATCAGTGGCAAACCCTGCGGCAATGTGCACGGCAAGCTCACCAGGTGACATGGCATCTACAGCCAAACCTTCAGAACGGATAATGCGCAGCAATGACAGGTTGGCATTAGATTTTGCTGAGTAACTTACACAAAATCCAGGATGTGAGGAAAGCCCCTTTAACTCGCGGCAACGCTCACGCAATATTCTTTCACTATAGACATACAAAGGGCTACCATATATTTCTACCAGTTCCATGGGCGTTGAAGAGGCAAAAAATTTCTGTGCATCTGTTACTACTGAACGAACATTTTTCATCTTTTCCCCATTAGAAGCGCATATCTTTTTACAAAAAAACAAAATCTTGCAAAATATTACGCAACTCCATCAATCATAAAATTTTCTCAGAAATACACAATACAAAAAAATAATTTTACAAATATATCAGGCAATAGTGCATGCAATATTCATAAAATGACAACCACAAAAAACATGAAAACAACGTGATACAAGAATCTATGTGCAAAAAAATCTTGAAATACCTACAATAATACATCTACATAAAAAGACGCATACCAGCATGCATGAGACAGGCAACATATAGCAGCAGTCCATGCTATATATTTAATAATATTTTTGAAAAACATACACCTACGTACTACTATCCCTACGAATTTGCCCTGTCAATGCATCTTTAGCCCCTCGACATCCAGCCTCTCCTTTCACTCCAGACAGGCCCACCGAATGCCCTGCCTTTACCTTCCTCCATGTTTTATCTAACATTTGTATCACAGGCCATAACTGCCTTTTGACGTCTCCTTCTCTGTTTCCCTCTACAGCTGCCGGAGAAAACATGACATCCCCCTCTCTTTCAGACACCATTGCAAAGTTGGCTCGCTCAACCGTTGCCGACTTCACAAAATTCCGCCACGACCTACACTGCATCCCCGAACCTAGCCAAGGCGAAGAAAAAACAGCAAGATACATTGCGGAGCGCCTGTGTGAAATGGGCATACCGTATGCCACGGATATTGCCGGACACGGCGTCTGCGCCCTCATTGACTCGGGTATCCCAGGCCCTACAGTCATGCTACGTGCTGACATGGATGCTTTACCCATTACAGAGCAAAGCGGGATACCCTGCTCTTCACAACATGATGGATTCATGCACGCGTGTGGCCACGACTGCCATATGGCCATGATTTTGGGCACAGCGCATATTTTGCGTAAACTTGTCCGTGAACCACAACGATATCGCCTACGGGGAAGTGTCAAATTACTCTTTCAGCCTGCCGAAGAGTATCCCGGCGGTGCAAAACCCATGATTGACGCAGGGGTCATGGAGCAGCCACATGTGGACTACTGCCTTGGGGCCCATATCTGGCCCGACCTTCCCCAAGGAACCGTGGCAATATCCCCCGGGCCTGTCATGGCGGCCGTGGACCGTTTTGATATTACCATCCACGGAAAAGGCGGCCATGCAGCAAAGCCCCACCAGTGCGTGGATGCGCTGGAGGTTGGAACACAGGTTGTCGGTGCCATGCAGCGCATTATCAGCCGCAAGGTTGACCCCCTGCAACCTGCCCTGCTCACCGTGGGCGAATTTCACGCAGGTAGCGCATTCAACATCATCCCCGGAGAAGCCCATATCAGCGGAACCCTGCGTACCCTTGATCCGGGCACCCGCCATGGATGGGAACCGTTACTAAGGCAGGTAACAAACGGTATATGCACCTCCATGGGTGCGAGAAGTACACTTCTTTTCCGTCCCGGATACCCCCCCGTGGTAAATGACGGATATGTTTCCACTCTAGTGGCTCAAACCGCTCGAAACGTGCTAGGAAAAGAGTCAGTTCTCCCGCAGGAACAAAGCATGGCCGGCGAAGATATGGCCTATTTTCTGCACCGTGCTCCTGGGTGTTTTTTCTTTTTGGGTAGCGGGTTTAAAAGCTGCGCCCCCCTCCATAATCCGCACTTCTTTGTCCATGATGTTGTCATGCTTCCTGGCGTGGAAATCTTTTGTAAAGCCGTTGTGGCCCTACTTTGCAAAGACGTCTGTGCCACCTGAGTCATACTCTTCTTGCCTCTGACATATGTAAAACAGTCTATGAAATCGAAAAGAACTTTGACTTTCCAGCCCGAGCAGGCCATGATAGAAAATCATAGTATCAAATTTGTATTCGAAAGGAGTTTTTCATGACCATCAACAACGGCGACACAGTTCGCGTCCATTATACAGGCACCCTTGATGACGGTACGGTATTTGACTCATCACGCGACCGTGAACCACTGGAATTCACCATGGGCGACGGCATGCTCATACCCGGATTTGAAACCGCCTTACTGGGGCTTAGCGTTGGCGACACCAACAAAACCACCATTAGCCCCGATGATGCATATGGCCAACCCAGTGACGAACTTATTCTCACTGTCCCCCGCGACCAAGTCCCCGGACACATTACCCCTGAAGCGGGCCTGATGCTGCAGGTAGAAACAGAAAATGGCATGATGGATGTGCTCATCACAGATGTTACAGAGCAGCAGG
>CAZQKM010000020.1:0-42921 GCA_964593925.1 uncultured Desulfovibrionaceae bacterium
ACGGTAACCCACGCCCCTTCCTCTGTCATGCCGGACGAAATTTCCAACTCTTTGCGCTTACCTTCCACAACATACAGAGCCTCAAGGCTATTCAAGACAAGGTTCAACAAAGCCTGCTTCAAGGCATCTTCATCCGCTAAGATCTCCCCTACCAATAAGTTTGTCGTAAAGGCGACACCATATTTTTCAAGATCAAAGCGCACTAAATTTTCGATTTCAGTTACAAGGCCTTGCAAATGGATTCTTCGCAATAAGATTCTTCTAGGGCGACTGAGATATAACAAATCCGTAACAACACGGTTTAGTCGATCTGCTTCACGTACCATGGTCTGTGCGTACTGCTCTTCAGGCTGTTGGGCACGAAATTTTTTGGCAAAATACTGCGCAAAGCCACGCAAGGCACTAAGAGGATTACGGATTTCATGAGCAACACCGGCAGCCAAAGTTCCCACGGCCGCCAACTTTTCAGCATTGCTTAAACTTTTTTCAAGCATCCGTATCCGGGTGCGGTCCCGTATGATCACCAACCTTAATGATTCGGCCCCATGCTCACTGCCCGGCATAAGCATGCTGAGAATCTCCAGATGCGCGCCATGTACACTCTCTTGCCGCCATTCAAGACCATCTGTATCCGGCACAATAAAACACTGTTTAATTTTGTCCGGCAACTCGGACAGCCTCTTTCCGGCAAGCCTTCCTCCAGATATCTGCAAAATTGCCTCAGCAGAGGGGTTAGCCGTCAGAACCGTGTCGTCTTGCCCAATGGTAACCAGACCATCGGGGAGAATATCAAGCAGCTTGGTTTGAAAATATTCCAGTTGCCGTGCCCTGCCCACTATTTCATGGCGTCTAAAAAGTCCCAAAATTAAAGCCCAGATAAGAACCACAGCCCCCAGAATGTATGCGGCCTGAAAAAGTGCATTCTGCCTGATTGTATGATAAATTGTTTGATATCTTGCCATATCAAGCCCAACAACAAGGTACGAAGACGTTACACTAGGTGCCAAAGCCTCCTTCATGTTTCTCCAATCCATGGGCTTGGCATATATATAGATATCAACGCCACCAAATACCGCGCTGCCATGCCACTTGCTGCCCTGGCCAAACGCATGCAACGCAGCGGGTGGAAAGGCAATTTCATACGGAGTCCCACGTTCTCCCGAAGAAAAAATATGATTGCCTTGATTATCAACAAACCCCACAAAAAGTACTTCGCCGCTCTGCTCAAGCCCACGAAAAAATTCTGCAACACCAGAAGCAAAAGAAAAGGTACGCTTACCGCTTGGCCCCATGCTACGCATGAGTGAACTCTCCACGGCCTCCAGCACAGACCGAGATGCCAAGGCAAGATACTGTATCCCGATTTTCTCCTGCTGAGAAAGGGCTCGCCCTGTCGCCCCCATCAAGATCATCCCTATGGTCACCAGCATGAAAAGCGCAAAAATTAGCGTGCTTCGCTCCTGCTTATGGTCAAGTACTTCCATCTAATAAGCATCCTAACTGTTTGTTGAAACGAGGATACGTATATAACTATATACAAAAATTTTCTGTCTACATCGGCGTAAAAAAATCATTTCAGATACCACGCCAGTATACTCGGCCATACGGCTTTCAAACAGGCACAGCCTGAAGTTCAAAAACTACTCCACAGGTGCAGCTTCCGGCTTTCGGTTTTTCAAGGCTTCCGCCGCAGTCAACGGCAGGGTAATCACTCCACGGATCAAACTGAACAAGCCTCCACCAATATTGGTAATGGTCCTAGGGAGTATCTCAATATGTTGAACGCTGGTTTGAGGCTCGTACAAGGAGCCGTGAACTTTCACCGGAAAGCTGGGAATCCCGGCAACAGTCACAATGGCCGTATAATCAACACGTTCACGCCCCATATCCACAGCACCATCACCAGTGATGGATATCAGCGGCCCGGAAAGCAAAAAGTCCTTATTTACCAAGACCCCCTTGTCCACTACACCTGAACCTGTTGCCGTACTAAAAGAGTAAGATGCCGGCTTGCCTGCTCCGGACTCCTGTTTACTCAAACGGTAAGTTCCTTCACGAACGGAAAATTGCCATTCACCATTCAATGCGCCCGGAATTTCTGCAAAAGAAGTGATTTCTGCCCCTACATCAAACGCTATTGCCGCACGCCCTTGGACATAGGAATCTCCGGTAAAACGCGTAGTTAAGGCTCCAAGAGCAACGTGGTCAAAACTCATGCGCAATCTGGCAAGCAGTCCGCCGTTCTCATTTACAGTCCCACGGAACATCCCGCTAACCGTGCCGTCATACAACTTTGCCCGTATGGGTTGTACCTCAATGCGCCCACCACCGACACTGGTAGAGGCTCGCACATCAGAGTATACCATATTTTTGTACACTAGGTGCCCCAGACCCACAGTGCCGTGCAACGTCACCCGACGCAATCCAGAGGCATCAAAGGGGGTAGGTTTTTCAGAAAATTCCGCTGCAGGTAGATACCTGTCCAGATCTAGAGTATTTCCCTTAATGTCAAACTTGTACACATCCCCATCATCCGAAGCAGTGACATTGCCGGAAAAAACTGTCTGGTCAAAAGCCCCTTCCTCAATGGCCAACGCCAACTCCCCAGGACGATAGATAAAAGTACCCCGCAACTTGGCTCTACTCAAGACTCTGGGGTCAGCAGGCTGAAAGCTACCCTTGCCCCATATGACATCGAACAGCTTACGGGCCATGATATCCTGTGAAGCAAAATACCCGGTCCAGTCTGCCCCAGCATACATGTTGTCACAACGCGCATCCCAGAGCACTTTTGCCCCCAAAATATTTGCCCGGCCTTTCTCAAATTTTACAGGGCCCTTCTCAAGGTCAGCGGTTATCAGCCCGCTGTAGTGTATCTCCCGCATGGCATACCCCGAGGGGAGCTGCATACCCAGCATACTCTGGACCGACATCTCCATACCATTCAGTCGCTCCGGCAGCATGGTATCCGGATCAATCAATACAGGCCCTGAAAGCGTAAAGGTAGACACTTCATTATCTGAAACTGTCTTCTTACCCTTCAGGTTCCAAACATATGGCATCAAACCCTGCTGTTTGTCCGGGGCTGGACTACGTCCCTCCATGTTAAGATCAAAATCAAGTTTTTGAAAATAGGACTTTTTTCTGCCAGAATACTTCTGTGCCCCTGGGTTATCCTCATCTGTACGCACGGCAAAATATCCTGAATCAATCTGTACACTCAGCTTACCGTTCAGATCCGCCAAAAGACCTTGTACTGTCGAGGCATCCGCCACGAGGTCTCCTTTTGCAGAAAGCACTCCCCCTGCGGCTTCCATACCGGCAAGCAACTTTGCAGGAGTATCCATGGTAACAGAATCAAGTTCCAGTTGCAGGCCGAAGTCCTCGCGGATATCCAGCGTAGCCCGTGCCCGACCGCCATAAAGCGAATCAATGACATACGAAGTATATGTACCACGTTTGGAAGGCCCACAGCGAAATGCAAGCCCCTGACCTTCAAACCCCCACACGCGAAAACGCTTGGCTGCTATACGGATGTCATACCCCACTTCCAAGACGTCATACTCATCAGAGGTAAAAAGTAACACAGGGGGCTCACTGACACGGGGACGGGGCATTACAGCAGGTGGCTTTACGGCCACTTCAGGAAAAATGGCATTTACATCAATATAATCGCCCTTGGCATCTATATATATCACAGGCTTGGAAAAATCATACACCCCCCCCTGACCGCTCAAAGTCATACCAAGCACAGTGGCACGTATATCGGAAACCTCCACTCCTTTGGAGTCAAGGCGAAAGGTCAAAGTTCCGGCAAGATCATCAAGTGCATGCTGCAAGCTACCGGGGACTCGCTGCCCAAAGGCAAACCAGAACGGTAGACTGAGATGGGAGACTGTTACGGTTCCCTGCATCACAGGCTCACCCTGCATAGTCCCAGAGAGTACCACCTCGGCAGTGGCCTGCGCTCTGTCCAGTGCTGCCTGCTCCAGTGTAAAAGCTACAGTGTCCTGCCCCAGATCTGCATTTGCTCGAAACTCTAGGGACGCATCCAGCGTTCTATCTAAAATGGTCACTGTTCCTTGCGCAGTGATATCTGCCGTCACCTGCACAAGAGCTTCAGTTGCATCCAGCACCAATTCTCCTGTACCTGAAACATGCTGCATAACCATATCCTGACCAAGGGATACGTCCGCAGCAAAAGAAAAAAGACGTTTTTCACCGCCACGAAGTGTTATATCCATATTAGCAGCCTGAAAGACATACCCATGCAGAGCATCATCAATTTGCAGTATACCTTCACGAAAAATCAGACCATCGTACGAGGCATCCTGCAGTTGAATCGGCAACTTGGGATGCAGCTGACTGGAGACTTCCGCGCTTCGGGATTGTCTGAAAAGTGCAAGCACACTAAGCCAATTCGATGTGCCGTCAGCTTTACGTATGAGTGAAACTGTAGGGCGGTATACCTCTGCTCTGCCAAGCTCAAGCTCGCCAAGCACAAACCGGGGAAAGATAAAATTGAGATAAATCTTTTCAGCGGAAGCCAAAGGACGTGAGGCACTAAACCCCTGGGGTTGATCCAACACGATATCACGCGCCTCGACCCCAAGGCGGGGAAAAAGGCGCAGAGAACTTCCCCCTTTTATGGTACAGCGAACGCCAGTTTCACTGGTAATAATACTTTCCAGCGAGCTGGTCATAGCATCTGTATTGACAAGTATGCCCAGCAACAGCAAAAATAGTAGCAAAAGAGCCACGCAGACAAATGCAATACGGCGAACTATACGTAACAACACAAACACCCTCGTAGGCTGTACTTGATTCATACATGTTGATATAGGACATTCGCTCACAAAGCGCCACATGCTTTCCTGCCGTGGAAAACGCTTATTCATAATGCTGCTTACAGATCAACCTTGATACAGCGGCGCTCTGGTATGACAGCTGCCCTGCACACCGCCCATTCGTTGTCAGCATATACCCATAACAGACAAGGAGTCGCGCCATGCGTATTACTGTATTAGATGGATACACCTTAAACCCCGGCGACAATCCATGGACACCAATTGGCTTACTAGGAGAGCTTACGGTGCATGATCGTACTCCTCCTGATATGCTCATGGCGCGAGCTGCCGATGCACAAATCCTGCTGACAAACAAGGTCAGACTGACTGCAAAGGTTCTGGGGCAACTCCCTCAACTTCGTTTTATATCGGTCCTCGCCACCGGGTATGATGTGGTGGATATCATGGCCGCTGCCAAAGCAGGTATTCCTGTATCCAACGTGCCTGCCTATGGTGTGGAGGCCGTGGCACAGCATACCATGGCGTTACTGCTGGAGCTGTGCCGCAGAACGGCATATCATGACAAACTGGTCAAACAAGGAGCATGGTCACAAGCACCAGACTGGTGCTTTTGGGATGGAACCCAACGTGAACTGGCCGGAACGACCATGGGCATTATCGGGTTTGGCAACTCAGGGCAACGCGTAGCCGCACTGGCACATGCCTTTGGTATGCATGTGCTGGCGTACACACCTCGTCCCAAACCCCTTCCCGAATATGCAAACTTCCGTTTTGAATCACTTGAACACGTACTTTCCCAATCCCATGTGGTGAGCTTGCATTGCCCTCTGACCGCCGACAATACTCACCTTATCGATAGTACACGCATCAACAGTATGAAAGACGGTGCGTTGCTGCTAAATACAGCACGCGGCCCCCTAGTGGACGAATACGCTCTGGCCAACGCTCTGGCCTCCGGCAAGCTGGCTGGTGCCGGGCTGGATGTAACCGAAGTGGAACCACTCAGTGCACAAAGCCCTCTTATGCAAGCACCCAACTGCCTTATCACCCCACATATTGCCTGGGCAACCCTTTCCGCCCGCCAGCGTCTGATGGCTATCACTGCCGACAACGTGCAAGCCTTCATAAAAGGTACCCCACAAAATGTGGTCAACGCCCATCTGTTATGACAGCCCTTTGCTCTCGGTCAGAGTATCGCCTGTCTGGGAACAGCAGAGCTACAGTACAGCACGAGCAACTACAGGCATACGCCGGCCGCTTCCAAATGCCTTGGCCGTGACCTTCAGACCCGGCGGTGCCTGGTATCTTTTGAACTCCGCCCTATGCACCATGCCCACAACCCGATGCACAAGCTCCAATGCATGCCCCGCCGCTGCAATACGTGTAACCCCCTCATTATGTACAATGTAGCGCTCAAGGATATCATCAAGCACCGCGTAATCAGGTAAAGAGTCTGCATCTGTCTGGCCAGGCCGCAACTCCGCCGAAGGAGCCTTGTCCAAAATGGCCTGCGGAACGACTTGGAAGCCGTGATGTGCGTTCAGCCAACGGCATAGAGCATACACCATCGTTTTTGAAACATCGGAAATAACCCCCAAGCCACCGGCCATATCTCCATACATAGTGCAATATCCCACGGCTAATTCCGATTTGTTGCCCGTGGTCAAAAGCATCTTGCCAAACTTGTTGGACATGGCCATAAGCAGATTCCCCCTGATACGTGCCTGGATATTTTCCTCGGCGACATCAGGAGCAAACCCTGCAAAAAAAGGCTGAAGAGCCTGATCAAAAGCTTCCATCAATGGAGCGATGGAGATAGTCTGCCGGACAATACCAAGATGCTCTGCAAGCAGCTCTGCATCATCAATACTGCCTTGGCTGGAATATGGCGAAGGCATAAGTACACCCAGTACGTGTTCCGGGCCGAGGGCTTCTGCCGCGATACACGCCACAAGCGCAGAATCAATACCACCGGAAAGCCCCAATATGGCCCCTTGAAACCCACACTTGTGCACATAGTCCCGCGTCCCCAGCACGAGGGCCTGCCAGAGTTCTTCTTCCTGAGGCAAGGTATGGGATACCACCTGCTCCTTTGCAACCCCTACATCCACAAGGAGTGTCTGAGGTTCAAATCCAGCTATCTTGGCAGACAAGGTTCCATCCTTTTCCACTACCATGCTGTTACCGAAAAAAACCAACTCTCCGCTACCACCTACGTGGTTTACATGGACCACGGGAAGCCGTGCGCTTTGCGCCACGGCACATAACATGCCTTCATGCAGCCTCTGCCTACCCACAACAAAGGGCAATGCAGCCATATTGACAAGTATATTAACATCTTGAGCCTTCAGTTCAGACACAAGAGGGTAAGTGCTTGTTGTCACTTCCCCCAAACGATCTGTGTTGGACCATATATCCTCCCCCACAATCACACCCAGACGGCATCCTGCTACATCTATTTGGCCGCACTGTGTACCGGGGATAAAATAACGCGGATCGTCAGCCATATCATGCGCAGGCAGTAAAACCTTGGCACCAACCATACGGACAGCGCCCTCAGAAAGCAGTATAGCTGCATTATATACCAGGTGATCAGAGCCATCTGTATGTATCGCTGGGGCTCCCACCAGCACAGGACAACACCCAGCCAGGAGCAAGGCCAGCTCTTCCAATTGTGCTCTACAAGCGCGTATACAGTCTTCCCTTAATAGCATGTCACGGGGAGGATACCCACACAGAGCAAGTTCAGGAGTAATACAAAGCTGTGCCCCCTGTACAAAAGCATCCCGCACACTGTCGGCAATCAAAGCCGCATTGCCGACAATATCCCCTGCCATAAAATTGGCTTGTAGCAAGGCAACACGCATCTACAACATATCCGGCATGGTATACAGATTGCCCGAAGAGCGCCCGGCAATCCATTTGGCCGCTCTGATAGCTCCAGCAGCAAAGGTCTCACGTGAATGTGCTTGATGGGTCACCTCAATACGCTCTCCGGGTCCCAGCGCATACACAGTATGTACCCCTACGACATCTCCCCCACGGATAGTCTGAATGCCTATCTCCTTCTCCGGTCGCTCACCAATTATTCCTTCGCGATGATAATTGGCCACCGCGTCAAGCTCCCAGTTTTTGGCTTGGGCAAGGCACTCCGCAAGCCGCAAGGCCGTACCACTAGGGGAATCCTTCTTCTTATTGTGGTGTAGCTCTACCAACTCAAGATCATACTGTTCACCCAGTAAAGTCACTAGGTCAGGCAAAATCTTCAACAGTACATTGACGCCAACACTCATATTGGGCGACCAGAATACGGGTATTTTTTCTGCATATCCATGCAACTCTCCTTTTTGCGCTTCTGTAAATCCTGTAGTGCCAATGACAATGGGGTTTCCATGCACAGCGCAAACATGCGCATGTGTAATACTCGCCAATGGGGCAGTAAAATCAATGACCACAGCATCCGGGGCTTCAGGCAGCAACTGCTCCAAAGAATTTGATACAGGGCACTGCCAGCGATCCAAACCAGCACAGTATTCTTTATGGTCTACCATACCAGCCAGTACACAATGCGTATCATTCTGTACCAGGTTCGCAATAATCGTTCCCATGCGTCCCCCGGCCCCTGTAATAATAATGGAAACAGCCATGCCATTCTCCCTTTGTTTTGTACAGCCTAGGAAATACGCAACAGGCTGTTTTTATACTCTGCGGTACCAGGCGAAGGAACTGTTTGTCCCTGCCCGATTTGTACCATGAATTCATCTTCAGTAAGTACCTGTACGCCAAGTGCCTGTGCCTTTGCGAGCTTGCTCCCTGGTTTATTTCCCACAACAAGTATATCCAAGGCACGTGATACACTACTTGCAATTATGGCACCCGCATGTTCGGCCATGGTTTTGGCCTCGGCACGGGCCATGTGTACAAGAGTTCCTGTAAATAATATTTTTTTACCTGTAAGGGGGCTCTGTCGTGCAGAAGGCGCGCCACCTTTTTCCACAGGCCACAACCCCACAGCCTTGTAGTCGGACAACATATCCTGAATACTTGCATTGGAAAAAAACGACCTGATGGAGCCAGCCACTTCGTCACCGATATCACGTAACTCCCGCAAGGTTTCCACATCTGCCACCATCAAGGCATCCATTGAGCCAAAATGCTTCGCCAGTACTCCGGCTGTCTGCTCCCCAACATGCCGAATGCCAAGCGCGCAGATAAAACGTTGCAGTGTAGCTCTGGTCCGCGCATACTCAAAAGCCTGCAAAAAATTCGTGGCCAGCTTCTCCCCCATACGATCCAGGGCCAATAACTGTTCACGGGTTACCCGAAAAAGATCCACAGGCGAGGCTACCACCCCACTGTCGACAAGCTGCTCTATCCGCTTGCGCCCGACACCATCCACATCAAGCCCGGCCTTGGACACAAAATGGATGATAGCCTGCTTGTGTATGGCCGGGCACTGCATATTGGTACAGCGCCACGCAGACTCGCCATCGGTACGTACAGCGGGCACACCGCATACAGGGCAAGAAGTAGGAAATACATAAGGCAGTTCGCCTCCTGTACGTTTCTCTGTCACAGGACGTACCACCTCAGGAATAACATCGCCGGCTCGCTGTACAATAACGGTATCTCCCAGCATCAACCCCTTGGCGCGGATCTCGTCTTCATTATGCAATGTTGCGCTGGAAACAATAACGCCCCCCACGTTGACAGGTTCAAGCTCTGCCACTGGAGTCATCACACCAGTGCGGCCAATCTGGATACAGATATTGACAAGCTTTGTATGCGCCTGATGTGCTGGAAATTTCAATGCAATGGCCCAACGGGGTGCCTTGGCAGTAAACCCTAACACCTCTTGAGCATCAAGGTCATTAAGCTTGGCCACTACACCGTCCATCTCATATCCATATACTTCGCGAGTGCTGGAAAATCTTGCAAATGCTTCTTCTACCTCGGCGGGCGATACACACAAAATACCCTGTTCTGGAACAGCAAACCCCAAAGCATGCAGGCCCTGCACAACCTGCTCCTGGGTCCGCCAGGCAGATACGCCAGACTCCCAGACAACCTGCCCCACACCATACGCCATAAAACGCAACGGACGCGATGCCGCAATGGATGCGTCAAGCTGGCGTACAGACCCGGCAGCCGCATTACGCGGATTGGCAAATATCTTCCCCCCGCGTTCCTGTTGCTGAGCATTCAATGCCATGAACGACTGCCGGGTAATGATCACCTCTCCGCGTACTTCAAGCCGTGCAGGAATGGGCTGTCCCGTCAAAAGACGCTTGGGGACAGTGGGCACTGTACGCATGGTATGCGTCACATCTTCGCCAGTTGTCCCGTCACCACGGGTGACAGCCGCAACAAATACACCATCTTCATAAATAAGCTCCATGGCAAGCCCGTCCATTTTGGGGTCAACCCAGAACTCAAGCGGTGTCTCAGGCGTAAGTTTATGCACACGAGACACAAAGCTTCGAAAAGCATCCATATCAAATGCATTGTCCAGACTATACATACGCAGGGTATGCCGGCGGGGGACCAACCCCTCCAATACTTCTCCGCCCACGTTATGTGTGGGTGAAGCAGAATCCACAAATTCCGGCCAGTTCTCTTCCAGCAGGGCAAGTTCTCGGTATAACGCATCATATTCAGCGTCAGACACCTCCGGTGCATCCAGTACATGGTATCTATACCCGTGATATTCCAAAAGTCTGCGCAATGTTTGCATACGTTCGGCAATAACGGCCTTATCCTGACTCACAGTGTTTCCTCATCCGTCCATTGCTGTTTAAGCACATCCAGACGCTGCTTATAGGTGTCTCCAAGGCGAGCAGACAAATACCGGCGCTCTGCAAAAGCCGCTTTTGCCAAAAAGCCTTCTATCTTCCGAGCTGTGGAGTGATATGCATGCCGCACCACAAGGCCGTGATCAACTACCACGGGCCACCCCGCATCACGGGCTTGCAAAGAAAACCATATATCCACCCCATACCCGTAAGGATTGTCCACATAATCCACTCCCCCCACTGCCTGCCAACATTCCAGATTTATAAGTGGAGCAATACCGTCTACAAAAGCAACCTTACGGTACTGAAAACGGGGGTCTTCAACCATATGGACATGATATGGGTTACGCGTTACAGCTGGGGCGTAGATACCCACTGGCCCTATGGAATGCTGCATGCGAGTAATACGCGCTTCGGCCCGACCAAGTAAGGGGGCCGGGGTTTCAAAAACAATATCGTTATTTAAAAACCACAAGTGGGTGTACCCAAGTCCGCGCACTGCAGAAAGCGCACGCTCCAGCGCACCTGCCCAGTACAGATTACACTCCGCACGCAACCATGCTCCTGCAAAAGGACGTGGCGCATGGTTGTCAAACACAAAAATATCTCTGGTACGCTGCGGATCCGCGGCACACAAGCAGGCATACAGCCCCGCAGTCATATCCGGGTCACCATAATGTAAAATGACAACAGCCGTACGCATGGAATGGCTAAAGAACACTCTGAAATGCTTCAAGATTTTTCAAAGAACCTACCACCACAAGCGTATGCCCTGCACGGATAATAAAGTCTGAGGCAGGATTAAAAAGCATTTCTCCTGTGACATCCTTTACCGCAATGACAATCAGGTTAAAATTTGCACGAATACCGGAATGCAACAGCGCTTTACCTACCAGTCCAGAAGCATTCGAAATGCGTAGCTCTTCCATCTGAATATCCATGCCGCCCCCCCGGCGGGTGAGCTCCACAAAACTGGTCACCGTAGGGCGCAGCACTGACTGGGCCATGGATATTCCACCAATGCGGTGAGGCAGCAATATCTTGTCAGCACCAGCCTGCTTGAGCCGGCTAATGTGTGATTCTGCTCCGGCACGCGCAACAATATGCAAGTTAGGGTTGAAGTGCCTTGCACTAAGCACCACATACACATTGGCGGAATCAAGCTCTAATGCGGCAATAAGACTAGCTGCATGACGAATGTTTGCCCCTTCAAGCACTTGGTCAGAAGTGGCGTCGCCAGCCTGATACAATACTCCTTGTTCCTCCAGCAGGTTAAGCCTTTCTGGATTTTTTTCAATGACCACAACAGAAGCGCCTTCGGTCATGATTTCTTCTACAACGACACGGCCTATCCGGCCATAGCCACATACAATGCTGTGCCCCCTGAGCCTTGCTATGGTTTTAAGCATCCTGCGTCTCCCCACTGCTTTAAAAAGCTTTCCTTCCACCAGTAGTTGTGAAAACGCGCCTAAAATAAAAGCAAAGTTTCCCACACCGGTTAAGATAAGAGCGGCCGTAAGTATACGCCCTTGAGTAGACATGGGGTGTACTTCCTGAAAGCCTACCGTGGACAATGTTATCACGACCATGTAGCAGCTGTCCCAAAAGTTCCACCCCTCAATATGCATGTAGGCAAAAACCGCCACAAAACACACCAGAAACATGGTGAACTGGCTGATAATCAACGGCCAGAAGGGCCCCAGAGTATTACGGAGCTTGATAATACGCACTCGCAGGTTCTTTTTGTTCATGTCTTTTTCACACAAGCAAAGCTAGCGCCCCTTGTCAAAGCCATTGAGACGCCTACTGCCGGATCAAACGCTCACGAAGCATTCTTATTCTGTCACGCAAATCAGCCGCCTTTTCAAACTCAAGCTCACGAGCGGCCTCACGCATCTCTCGCTCAAGACGCTGGATTAACACACCAAGCTCTTCAGCATTGACCTCATACTCTTTGCGATATTCTCCAACAGATGCCTCAGCCTGACGCTTGCGGCCTTTTCCCTTGTCCGCTGTCGACGCATCGGAATAAAGCGAATCAAAAGGTGTATCAAGAGTTTTATGCACGGTTGTCGGCACGATATCGTGTGCCGTATTATACTGCATCTGCTTTTCTCGTCGGCGCTCTGTCTCCTGCAAGGCCGCCACCATGGACCGGGTTACCACGTCTGCATACATGATTACTCGCCCACCTGCATTACGGGCAGCACGGCCAAATGTCTGGATCAAAGCCCCGGTGGACCGCAAAAAGCCTTCTTTATCCGCATCCAAAATGGCCACCAGAGAAACTTCAGGGATATCAAGGCCTTCGCGCAACAGATTGATGCCTACCAGCACGTCGAATGTTTTACGACGCAACTCTTGGATAATGGCCATACGCTCCATGGTATCAATATCAGAATGCAGATAGCGCGCACGCACTCCCATGGAATTCAGGTATTCTGTCAAGTCTTCTGCCATGCGTTTTGTCAGCGTTGTTACCAGTACCCGCTCATCGCAGCCGGATCTGACACGGCATTCGGCCATGAGATCTTCCATCTGGCCTTTGGTCGGGCGTACTTCGGTTGCAGGGTCCAATAAGCCTGTGGGTCTGATTATTTGCTCCGCCACAATCCCCTGAGAACGGTCAAGCTCCCATTTACCCGGTGTGGCAGAGACATATATCACCTGATTAAGACGCTCTTGAAATTCCTTAAATTCCAACGGTCTGTTATCCAAGGCAGAGGGAAGGCGAAATCCAAAATCCACCAATGTCTGCTTACGCGAACGGTCCCCTTTGTACATCGCCCCGACTTGTGAAACTGTGATATGCGACTCATCCACAAACAACAAAAAATCTTTGGGAAAATAATCAATCAGGCAGGCAGGAGGATCCCCCTGGCTACGCTTGTCCAAATGGCGAGAATAATTTTCAATTCCGGTACAGTAGCCCATTTCTTCAATCATTTCAAGATCTAGCATGGTACGCTGTTCAAGGCGTTGCGCTTCCACGAGTTTACCGGAATCTCTGAACTCGACAAGCCTCAAACGAAGCTCATCTCGGATATCAGACACAGCCCGGTTCAAATTCTCTCTGTCAGAAACATAGTGACTGGCTGGATAAATGACGGTTTTGCCCACCTTGCCGAGGATGTTGCCGCCAAGCGGATCAATCTCGTGAATCGCCTCAATTTCATCGCCAAAAAACTCAAGGCGCAGCGCACGCTCATGATGGTAGGCAGGAATAATTTCCAGTACATCCCCGCGGACACGAAATGTACCCCGGTGAAAATCATAGTCATTGCGTTCATACTGTATGTCCACAAGGTGCCCTGTAAGAGCCTCAGGGGACATCTGCTGGCCGACCTCCACAGGAATGACCATCTTGGCGTAATACTCCGGAGAGCCAAGACCATAGATGCACGAGACAGACGCCACGATAATCACATCTTTACGTGTCAACAGGGCATGAGTAGCCGCATGGCGCAGCTTGTCAATGTTATCGTTGATGGAGGAATCTTTCTCAATATAGGTATCTGAAGACGGCACATAGGCTTCGGGCTGGTAGTAGTCATAGTAACTGACAAAGTACTCAACAGCACTACGTGGAAATAGCGTACGAAATTCATTATACAGCTGTGCAGCAAGTGTTTTATTCGGTGCAAGAATGAGTGCCGGCCGACCGCAACGACGAATGGTGTGTGCCATGGTAAACGTTTTGCCTGATCCGGTAACCCCCAACAGCACCTGGTGTTTGACGCCACTCAGGATATTAGCTGTCAGCTGGTCTATGGCCTCGGGTTGGTCACCTTTAGGTATATATTCAGACTCAATGGGAAATAATGTATTCGACATAGGTGTGCTTTCCAACCCAATAATGAAGTAATGCATTTCTGAATAGATACCGTCTGCTTGGCAGCACCACGGGTACTTAATCACCCAGCAAGACGATCCGACTAGCAGTATCAAGGCACAGGAAACCTGCCCCTCAATACTTCCCGCCTAGTCTATGGCAGAGGTTCACCCTTTCATTGACCACATGGCAAAAATGACGCTACATAAGGTGTATAAAATGTTCCATACGCTTTTTAAAGACCATAACGGGAATTTTTTTCATGGAAGTGCATATAGCCCCTGCCACGGGAAGTGAACCCATTGAACGTATCCACGTTATCAGCATCATTATCCGTACGTTCAAAGGACGGCGTAACGTCGAAGCACATCTCTTCCGAGCAACAGCAGACATTGACGCATTGACAGGTTACCCGTGGGAACACCTTATTGGCAAGCCCTCCCAGGCAGACAATCTCCAGTCATGTGAAGAAGCAAAACGTATGATTGCTGAAGCCTTTACTCCCCATGAGCGCGACATGCTCTTGGAGTATCTGCAAAAGCGATATGGAAGTTATCTGAAAGGAATCAGTGCTGGACCTCTTTCTTTACCTATCCCTTGGGAGGTAACAGCACTTTCCAGTATTCCCGAAGGGAAAACACTAGGCTTTATCCGCTTTGCGGATGCAGTAGGCTATCCACTACCGTTTGCTGTTAAAGGCTTTTATGACCTGGCCCAGCATAAGCCAATGCTAGGCAACACCCCCTGACCATCATATACCCTGCATGAAAAACCGCATTGCAACGGCTCCAGAGAGATACAATCATATAGGAAAAAAATCTTCAGGCATAACCCAGCTTCCCACACGGCCCGGTACATGCAAGGCATTTTCAAGTTCTTTCAAAAATTGCTCTCTGGGTCTATTTTGTGCACCAAAACGTACGAGATGGGCAGTGGTTTGCTGACAGTCAACAAAATGAACACCCCAAGCCTCCAATAAACGCACAAGCCATACCACCCCAACTTTTGAAGCATCAGGGCTATGATAAAACATAGACTCGCCAAAAAATGCCCCCCCCAGAGAGACGCCATACAGGCCCCCCACCAAATGTCGTGCAGTATCGCTAGCCTGTTCCCAAACTTCCAATGAGTGGGCAACACCCGCCTCATGCAGTCTAATATATGCTTGCACCATTTCGCGCACAATCCACGTACCCGACTGGCCGGGCCTGGGGGCGGTGGCACATGCACGGATGACATCCTCAAAAGCCGTATCCAATGTTATGGCAAAGCAGCCTGAATTGATACGCCGCCGCAGACTGGCAGGCACATGCAATTGCGACGGATATAACACACAACGCGGATCAGGAGACCACCAGAGAATAGGTGTACTCCCATCATACCACGGAAAAATACCCGCAGCATATGCCCGGACAAGACGCTCTACACTCAGGTCACCACCAATGGCGAGCAAACCTTCTTCAGAGGCATACTGTGGATGGGGAAAATCCAAAGAATCTGAAAGCGCAAACACATGCATGCGCAACTCCTGTAGCACATGCTAGCCGGCAGGCCGACCCTGCTGTACAGCCGCCTGCGGTTCATAGCGAAAGGTCAATCCAAAGGGATCTTCAGCCTTTGAGAGATCAAGCTTACGTGCGCCAATACGCACAATTCCACCTTTGTGCAACTCGCCAAACAGTATTTCACGCGCAAGCACATCTTCTATACCGGCACGGATGACCCGCTTCATGGGTCGGGCACCAAAAGCAGGATCATACCCTTTTTCGGCCAGACGCATGCGGGCGCTATTCGAAAGATACAAACTCACACGCCTGCTTTTCATTTGCCCTTGCAATTCTTCCACAAACTTGTCCACGATCTGTAACATCACCTCGCGAGAAAGATTGTGGAATGGCACCAATGCATCCAACCTATTACGAAATTCAGGAGTAAACAGTTTTTCAACAACTCTTAACCCCTTTGCCGCTGCATCCAGTGCATCCAGGCCACCAAACCCAATGGTCTTGGCAGCCATATCCTGCGCGCCGGCATTGGAGGTCATGATTAGTATCACGTTTCCAAAACTTGCTTTTCTTCCCGTATTATCCGTCAAAGTGGCATAATCCATAACCTGAAGCAAAATATTGAAAAGGTCAGGATGGGCCTTTTCCACCTCATCAAGCAAAAGTAGCGCGTGTGGAGTCTTACGTATGGCCTCTGTAAGCAGACCGCCCTGCTCAAAACCCACGTAACCTGGAGGCGCGCCAATCAGACGAGCCACTGCATGTTTCTCCATGTATTCGCTCATGTCAAAGCGAATAAAAGCGATACCCAAAGTATCTGCCAAACGTTTGGCAAGCTCTGTCTTGCCCACCCCCGTAGGCCCATAGAACAAAAAGCTGCCTGTGGGTCTGTCCGGCTTTGTCAAACCTGCCCGGGAACGCAAAATGGCTTTTGCCACAATATCCACTGCCTCATCCTGGCCAAATACAGCAGCACGCAAATCTTGTGCAATATGTTCCAAGCGGTGTTTGTCAGAGGCACTTACACGCCGTGCAGGAACTTGCGCCATGCGCGAAATCACCCGTTCAATATCGCTGACAGTCACAGTACTACAGCCGCGATTGCCAGCCTTGAGCTTGTGGACCGCACCTGCCTCATCCAGCACATCAATGGCCTTGTCCGGCAAAAACCTGTCTTGCAAATATCGACCGCTCAACTCTACTGCGGCCTTCAGCGCTGGCTGGGTAAACCGTACCTGATGAAAGTCCTCATAGTACGAGCGCACCCCTTTGAGAATATCGACACACTCTTCCATGGAAGGCTCCAGGACGTCTATTTTTTGAAAGCGACGCGAAAGCGCACGGTCTTTTTCAAAATGATTACGATATTCTTCATAGGTTGTAGAGCCAATACATCGTATAGCTCCAGACCCAAGTACTGGCTTAAGAATATTTGAGGCGTCCATAGAGCCGCCGGAGGTTGAACCCGCACCTACAATGGTGTGAATTTCATCAATAAATAGAATTGCGCCCGATTCTTTTTCAACCTCGCTGATAACTGCCTTGAGGCGTGCCTCAAAATCGCCTCTGTACTTACTCCCGGCAAGCAAGGCGCCCATATCAAGCGCATACACCGCCGTACCTGCAAACATGTCCGGCACATCTCCCTGAACAACACGCAAGGCAAAACCTTCAGCAATGGCAGTCTTGCCTACCCCAGGGTCTCCTACAAAAAGTGGATTGTTTTTACGACGCCTTGCCAATATTTGGATAGTACGTTGAAGTTCCTGCTCCCGCCCTATAAGCGGATCAATGGCACCCTTGTGGGCACGGGCCGTAAGATCCACGGCAAAACGGGCAAGAGCGGACTGTTTTGCAGAGCCTGCCCCATCTTCGCCATTGTACTCCGAGGCTGTGGCAGGGGTATCTTGCGACTCTTCCATCCCGTGTGAAATAAACTCAAGGATGTCAATATGGGCCACGCCTTGCGTACGTAAAAGATATGATGCATACGAATCTTCCTCTTCAAACATGGCCGCGAGGATATCCCCAAGCTCTATGGCTTCTTTCCCCGCAGACTGCATTTGCGTAGCCGCTCGCTGCAACACACGCTGTACGCCCATGGTCTGAACTATCTCATTTCCTGTATCCTGCGGCAACGCCTCCAGATGGGTAGTAAAAAATACCTCCAGCCCTTCACGCAAATCACCAATACCAACCCCACAGCCTTCAAGAATATGAACGCCACGTGGTTCAAGCGTCATGGCATATAGCACATGCTCAAGGGTCAGATATTCATGACGCCGAGCACGTACTTCACCAATGGCTACGGATAACACTGCCTCAAGGCTTTTGCCGAGCATCACTCCACCTCTTCCATGCTGCAACGCAAGGGAGCCCCCTGGGCACGGGCATGAGCATGCACCGCTGCCACCTTGGTTTCAGCCACTTCTGCCGTATACACTCCGCATACGCCAGTTCCTTTTTCATGCACATTCAGCATGATCTGCGTGGCCTGCTCCCGCGTTTTATGAAAAATATCTATGAGAATGCCCACCACAAAATCCATGGGGGTATAATCATCGTTATGCAAAAGAACCTTGAAACGGCGCGGCTCTCGCACTTTTTCTTCCACCGATAACTCGCTATAATCTTTTCCCCAAGATTCGTATTCACTCATACCCTATTTCCGTCCTGTCAGACGCGGCCATGAGAGCGAATCCTCCCCCGCACATGGAGACTCCAGCAATAAACGCACCGCCACCTCGTCTGTAAAGTAAAAATTATCGTCGTGTAGCAATGCCAAAGCACCCCTGAAACGACGGTTGAGTTCATGATAGGTTTCTGTTGTACTCTGCCGGGAATCAAGGCTGAGACGCCCCGCTAAACGAAATATTGCTTCGCGCTCGCCTTCCATTTCCACCACCTCTCCAAACACCAGCGTATCAAGGCAGACAAGCACACCATCACACTGCCACTCTTCCCGCACCTTATCGTACCGGAACGCAGCCTCATATCCAAGCCCTTCCACCAGGGAGCATGTTGATTCAAAACTGTGCACACGGGTTTCCCGCTCTTCCCACACCTTGACATCCTCTGGAACAGGGCAGGTGGGCGGCAACTTGAGTGTAAGCACATATTCAGGTGAGCGACCACAGGCTTTGGCCCACTGCTTGGAACGTACGCGAAGCAACATACCTTTTTGCTTCATATCCCGTTGCGGTGTGTCAAAAACAATATTACGTTCCCAGTGGCGTTGTAAAAAAGATGCTTGGGCCTGCTGCAGGGCAAGACGCAAAGCCGCAAAATCAACGCCCGTGTACTTGATTTCCGTTTCATGCGGCATTGCCTTTCCCGGTCTCCATGCTTTCAGATACACTTTGTGCGGAGGAATTTTTGCAAACATTATTACTGGTTGCTACCGGGGGAGCACTAGGCTCGCTGGGACGCCATACGCTAACCCTCCTGGTATTTCGTATGGCAGGCGCCCCTACTCCCCTGGGAACCTTTGTTGTCAACATGCTGGGCTGTCTTTTTTTTGGCACTGTCTGGGGCGCCCTAGAGCATAAAATTGCCATGGGCCCCTCGCTTCGCCTTTTCCTGTTGAGTGGCTTTATGGGGGCATTTACCACCTTTTCAACATTCATCTTTGAAAGCCTAAATCTGCTACACACGTCACAATGGGCGTATGTCACATGCAACTTGGTCGGCCAAGTCATTTTGGGCCTGCTTTTGCTTGCAGCCGGTATGGCAGTGGGAAAAATGCTTTAGACACGCTTTATGTAATCCTGTCAAAACAACAGGGTATTACCGTGTATCAGCATCAGCCTTGCGAAAAAGAACCGCCTGCAATGTTGGCAGGGTATCTACGCCACCACCACCTTCTTTCGGACAAAATATGGAAGTGTATCCCAGGCGTTTGGCCTGTACCAACCTGATATCATGTGCAGGCACAGGGCGAATCTGTCCGTTCAGATCAACTTCTCCCCAAAACACACCCCGCTCTGGCAGCGGTACATCGTAAAAAGACGAAAGGACCGCCACAACCAAGGCCAGATCCATACCCGGATCTTGTACCTTCATGCCGCCCCCGATTTTCGCGTAAATATCCACCTGTCCAAAATTGAGGCGCAAACGCTTTTCCATCACAGCCAGCAGCAAATGCAGACGATTGACATCAAAACCCAGGCCAGTGCGCCTAGGAATGGAAAGATAGCTGCGGGTGACAAGGGCCTGCATCTCAACGACAAAAGGCCGTTGTCCATCCACTGTCATGCCCAGTGAAGTTCCGCTTAAAGCAGGATTACGTGCTTCCAAAAAAAATGTCGATGGATCATCCACAAGCGCCAAACCCTGCTCAACCATCCTGAACACAAGCAGTTCTTGGTTAGGACCAAAACGATTTTTCAAAACACGCAGCAGTCGATACTGACGACGACGGTCGCCTTCCAACGAAATAATAGTATCCACCATGTGCTCAAGCAACTTCGGGCCTGCCAGTTGGCCATCCTTGGTTACATGCCCCACAAAAAGTACACATGTACCCGCGGCACGGCAACGCTCGGCAAATTCAGTAGATACAGCCCGCACTTGGCTTACACTCCCTGGCAACCCCTCAGCCCGGGTTGAAGTCAAGGTCTGCACAGAGTCCACAATAAGCAAATCAGGGGGAGGTTGGTCTTCAAGTAATGGCAGCACGTCTTCCGCACGGGAGGACGCAACGGCAAGCAAGGTGTCGTGCAACGCTCCAAGTCGCTGGGCGCGATCACGCAACTGCCCGAGTGATTCTTCTCCAGAAAGATAGAGTACAGAACGACCCGTCGCAGCTACAGCGCCCGCCACCTGTAGCAAAAGAGTGGACTTGCCGATACCCGGCTCCCCACCGATCAAAAGGGCCGCCCCCGGAGTCAGACCTTTGCCTAAAATACGGTCAAGCTCTCTAATACCCGTACTAAAAGGCGTGTGTTCCTGCTCAGAGACTTCACATAAACGCACAGGCTTGTGCACAGCGGCCTCATACAAACCAACACGGCCGGCAGTGGTTTGCACCCTGCCGGCATCCACAGCCTTCAGGCTATTCCATTGGCCACATTTAAGGCACTGGCCCCGCCACTGGGGAGCCTTTGCCCCGCAAGCCGAACATACGTATGTTTCTCTACGCTTCACGCATCAAGCCCATACCTTCCAGGAGACTACGGTCCTTCTGGAGGGTCCTTGACTTCTACCACTTTAACCAAAAACTCATGTACAGTCTCTGGGGGATTATAGAACACCACCATAAATGATACCTCGGCATCGGGCAAAATGCTGGTATTATTTGTCAGCACCTCAATCTTGTTACCCATCACCAAATCCAACTCTTTTTCAGAAAGAACCTGTAGCTGAAAAAGTGAAGCCGTCACCCCACAAAACTGCTGTTTACTGCGGATTGTCTGCCCTGTTTCATCAAAAAGCAGCGCCTCGACTTTGATCAGATCTTTGGGGGTACTGAAACCATTGACGACCTTGCCTTCGATAACGGTCACTCTACCAATTTTTTCGTTGCTGATTGTGTACTGGCGCACATTACGCAGGGTCATCTTCTTCAACTGTTCAGTGGGTATCAGTTCTTCTTGCACTTT
Organism: uncultured Desulfovibrionaceae bacterium; assembly: GCA_964593925.1. GTDB lineage: Bacteria > Desulfobacterota > Desulfovibrionia > Desulfovibrionales > Desulfovibrionaceae > Oleidesulfovibrio. The sequence continues at coordinate 21,538 of CAZQKM010000020.1, forward strand.
CTGTGGAGGGACGAGAGGAGTGGGACCCGCGGAAGAAAACAACTCGGGCGCAAAAAAGTATACGCCACCAGCTGCACCGGTCAGGCAAAACAAAAGGATAAAACTTCCCCACAGGAGTCCACGCTTGCTTTTCTTTTGCGGCCTCTGACTGCCTGGAGAATCTAAATCATTGTTGCCAAGATCATCCAATGCAGTATAGCTGGACTCCTCCCCTTTCACGCCCAAAACCTCGTCCAGGTCCAAGGTCTGATCAGGCAAGGCAAAGACATTTTGACAGACCGTACAACGGCACTTGGCCTCCGGTCTGATTACTTCATCCGCAAGATAGTATTTGGTCGTGCAATTAGGACAAGTAACATACATAAATATTCCCGATTAGGGCTGCTAGGCCTTACGGCAGTTTTTCGACATGGGCATCATAAATGGCATCAAGTTCTCTATAACGCTCTGCATAATCCATACCATACCCGACAATATATCCCTTTTGCAAAACAAATCCAGGAAAATCCACAGAGATGGAAACTTCACGACGTTCATATTTATCCACAATAGCACACAACCTGATACTAGCCGCCCCTCGAGCACTGAACTGACGATATAAAAAGTCTATGGTGTGCCCGGTGTCCACCACATCCTCCACAATCAACAAATGCTTACCGCTGATAGAGATTTCTAGGTCCTTGGTAAATGAAATATTTTGGGCACGCAAAGTTGAGTCGCCATAACTGGCAACTCTTACAAAGTCAATTTCTGGACGGACTGCCAGATGTTTGAGCAGGTCGGAAAAAAACATGAACGCACCCTTGAGCACACACACTACCACCAGCGGCTTGCCCTCATACGCCTCATTAATCTGCTCGGCAAGCTCGCGCACTCTGCTCTGTATCTGGTCTGCCGTATACACCACGTTCATTCCCGTTACGTCCATCACCTTCCTCATTCATGCTGTAGTTTCAATATCATGGCTGTTTCATCACAGTCGGGAAAACGCGGACAATTAATACAATCCGCCCAGACTTTCTGGGGCAACACTTCTTTACCCACTTCAACAAATCCCTGGCGATGAAAAAACTCCACTTGGTATGTCAGGGTAAAAACGGTGAACAAGCCCAATGATAATGCCTCGGTAATACAGGCTTCTGCCAGTTTACGACCCCACCCCATTCCCTGCACTTCGTCAGCCACCGCCAACGATCTGATCTCTGCAAAATCTTCCCATATGATAGAGAGCGCACAACAACCTTTTATTCCAGTCCCATCGCCAAGATCGATAACATAAAAATCTCGAATATGGCTATAAAGCTGACTCAAAGACCGGGGCAACAGCAGACGATCTTCGGCATTATGCATCAAAAGACCATGAATGGCCTTTACGTCCTGAATACGAGCCTTGCGAAGGTTCCCCATCATCCCGCCTTTACTTTACAAGGTACTGCTCAACGAGACTACGCAATTGCGCCTCGGTAAGAAGTCCGGTATGTTCCAGCACCTTATCGCCTTGGGCAGAGTACACGACCATATGCGGAATGGAGCGTATCCCAAAAGCCTTCCCTAGTGCATTATTTCCCAATATTACAGGATAGTTAACCCCCATGGACTTTACCAACGAGGTCACATTGCTACGCGTATCATCCAATGCCACACCGATAATCGCGACATCTTCCAGGCTGTAATGCTTGCGTACTGCAACCAGCCCGGGAATCTCTTCCTTACATGGCGGGCACCAAGAGGCAAAAAAGTTTACCAGCACAGGCTTGCCCTGCTGCTCGGCAACAAGTTTGGATAACAGTAATGGTCCCCCTTCCTGCATTTGAGCCTGAGCACCAGCACCAGCACCTACGACCAACAACAGTGCCCAAACAACACACAAAAAATACTGATGTGCCTTCATTAAAATGACTCCCTATACAAAATAGTGTTACGCTATATCAGTCAAACGCCGGGCTACCCGTACAGCGTCCACCGCATCATGCGAATAGCCTGCCGCGCCTATGGAATCGGCAAATCCCTGAGTTACCACCGCTCCTCCCACAAACACCGGCATATCAATATCACGTTGTCGCAAAAGTGCTATGGTGTCTTCCATACGAACCATGGTGGTTGTCATTAGGGCAGAAAGTCCAATAAGCCGCGCTCCATGGGCCATCGCGGCATCCACGATTTTTTCGGCCTTCACGTCTTTACCAAGATCCACCACGCTAAAACCATGGTTGCCCAACATGAGAGAAACAATATTCTTACCTATATCATGAATATCACCCTCAACAGTGGCCATAACCACCACGGGTCTGTTCCGGGCTTCCCCAGACTCTTCCAGCAGAGGCTTCAGTCTATTGAAAGCTTTTTGCATGGTTTCTGCAGAACGCAAGAGCTGGGGCAGATAAAACTCCTTGCGTTCATACTTTTCCCCCACTTTTGTAATAGCTGGAATCAAACGCTCGCTGACCAAAGCATAAGGCTGTGCTCCGTTGGCCAGTTCTGCTTCCAAAAGATCCATCACAAGCTCGCGCTCACCCCGAATTACTGCCTCTTCCAGCGTCCTTGCAACACGCTTTTTGCTGCGGACGCCCCCTCCCCCGGCAACTGTCCCGCTCGAAGGAGCTTCGGCCGTCCAACCCGAGTATCCTTCAATAAATACCTGAGCGTTGGCGTCACGAGCTGCAAGCACCTGCGCCGCGGCAAGCGATTGACATATGCGCGTGTCAGCCGGATGGGCGATACAGGAGTCAAGCCCCGCGCCCACAGCCATGGCAAGAAAAGTGGAATTGAGCAAACCACGCGCCGGCAAACCAAAAGAAATGTTTGAAAGCCCGATGGTGGTAGCAAGGCCAAGTTCCTCCCGGCAGTACCGGATTGTTGCAAGGCAGTGCTGCGCGGCTTCTGCACTGGAAGACACAGCTAATGCAAGCACATCAACAAGAATAAGCCGACGCGGAATACCCATGGCATCAGCCTGGTACACAAGATCATTAATGACCTCAATACGCTCCGTAGCGGTAATCGGTAGCTTGCTTCCTTTCATGGGCAGCAAGATAAAAGGCGCGCCATGGTCCCGGCACAAGGGGCCAAGCCGCTCCATGCGTCCCGGTTCACCGCTGATGGAATTTACCAATGGGGAACCGGCATACACAGACAAAGCGGCTTCAATGGCAGACATATCAGAACTATCAATAGCAAGTGGCACGGGAACAACAGCACCAAGCTCTTCCATAAGCCGGGGTAACACCAGGCCTTCGTCCACCATGGGCGCCCCAACATTCACATCCAGCACAGATGCTCCTGCCTCAACTTGCTCCCTTGCAAACTGCAGCGCAAGGCTCAATTTACCGGCCTGCAACTGTGCGGTCAGTTCTTTTTTACCAGTGGGGTTGATACGCTCACCAATAATACACACAGGCGCATCAGCACCCACTCGAACCAACCGACTACGAGAGGTCAACACTATGCCCGCATTACGAGGTGGTACAGGCTTTTGCCATACCATATCCTGTGTCTGACGCACCAAAGCCGTGATATGCTCTGGCGTAGTACCACAACATCCTCCCAAACACTTTGCCCCCATACGGGCAAAAAGTGCAGTTTGGCGGGCAAAATCTTCCGCACCCAGCCGAAACACCGTATTCCCCTGTTCCAACTCGGGTAAACCGGCATTGGGCATTACCAACACGGGTATCTCGCCGCTGGCTATAAGCTCGGCAGCAACCTCAACCATCTGCTCTGGACCAGCGCTACAGTTGGTAGCCAACAGGTCTACCCCCATGTTTTGCATGGTATGAGAAAATACTGTTGGCTCTGTGCCCGTCAGGCTCACCCCTTCCTCAAAAGTCATGGAAACACCTATGGGAAGCGAAGAGACCTCACGCGCAGCCAGCACCACGGCCCGAGCCTCGGCAAGATCAAAATGCGTCTCCGCAAGAATCAGGTCTACACCACCCTCAACAAGCCCCTGTATCTGCTCACGAAATATGCTTACAAGCTCCTCAAACTCAAGGTCACCCAACGGTTTAAGAAAAAGCCCGGTGGGCCCCACGCTGCCAGCAACAAAAATCTTCCCTCCTGCCTGATCAGCAGCAGCCCTGGCCGCCCTGGCCATCTCGCGGTTAAAATCCAAGACAGGAATATGGTCGGGCAATTTACACCGGGTCCCCCCAAAAGTATTGGTTGTCAACACATTGACACCTGCAGTGACATACCTGCGATGGATATTTTGCAGCACATCGGGATTTGCAAAACAAAATGCTTCGGGGCTCATCCCCGAAGGCAGCCCCTGGCCCTGTAACAGGGTTCCCATGGCACCATCAAAATACAACAACATGGAACTACGCAAGGCGCTTCTGAAATCAGACACAACAAAATTCTCCTCAGCAAGCAGAAAAGCTACCCGTCCACATAAAGCGGTTTGATGACGGGAATAGTATCGGTCTACTGAAAAACGTTGAAAAGGACAAACGAAAACTATACGGTCTATGGGTTAACGCTAGTTTCAACGTAAAAATGTTCGGTCTATACCTGACAAACCTTCGGACACCTTAAATTACAACATTTATGACGCTTAAAAAAGACACTACGCACACCCTCCCCCATCCGGAAGCAACTGATACAGCTGATGTTTCCGAGCATGAGCTTGATCTCAGTACAGAAGAGGACGGGTTGCATGATATTGAAATTGACGAAGAGGATGACGAAGAATTTGTCCAGGACATCACAGACTCCTGCGATGATGCCGACCTTCCGGCCCCTTTGCCAGCAGACTCTAAAGGTGCACGGGATTCCTTGCACTTGTATCTGCGAGAAATAAGCAGGTTCCCCATGCTTAAACCGGATGAAGACTTTGAACTTGCACGCAAAATACAGCTTTATAACGACAGTGACGCAGCGTTTCGTCTTGTCTCATCCCACCTGCGCCTTGTGGTCAAAATCGCCATGGACTTTCAGCGACGATGGATGCAAAACGTACTTGATCTCATCCAGGAAGGCAATGTCGGCCTGATGCGTGCAGTAAACAAATTCGACCCGGATAAGGGCATCAAGTTTTCTTACTATGCGGCCTTTTGGATTAAGGCATACATACTTAAATTCATCATGGATAACTGGCGGCTTGTCAAAATCGGTACGACCCAAGCTCAACGCAAGTTGTTCTACAACTTGAATAAAGAGCGACAAAAACTTATTACGCAAGGCTTTGATCCCGATGCGGCCATGCTTTCCGAAAGGCTTGACGTTACCACAGAGCAGGTCATTGAAATGGAACAGCGCCTTGATGCCTCGGACATGTCTCTTGATGTACCCGTGGGTGACGAAAATGGCTCCATTTCTCGTATGGAACTTCTGCCCGCGCTTGGTCCGGGCACTGAAGATATGCTGGCCAATAGTGAAATTGCCGCCATGTTACAAGAGCGTATTCAGGACATCACACCGTTATTAAATGAAAAGGAGCTCATGATCCTTAACTCGCGACTGCTTTCAGAAGAACCCGTAACCCTTCGGGAGATAGGCGAAAAGTACCAAATCACACGTGAACGGGTACGCCAGATAGAAGCACGCTTGTTGCAAAAGATCCGAGTCCATCTTTTTAAGGAAATCAAAGATTTTTCGTCTGACTGGATTACCAGATGACCCACTACCTTTAATCATATAATCCTATAGAGAGCCATATGATGTTTTGTTTCAGGCACTTTGCCGTAAAAGCAGTTGTTCTCTGCACAGTCCTGACCTTTGGCTGCGCAACAACCTCGCGGAATATCTCCCCCCTGCCGGAATCCGCAGCCAATGCGCAGCTTAGCGGCAACGCGCAAACAATTTACTATTCTTTATTATTCAACATGGGTATACAAAACCAAGACGACGCCCTCGTCTCCCAATCGTTGGCGCACCTGCTTGAATTCAAACAATCCGCCGACCTGTTCATAACAGCAGGCGAATACTATGAAATACAAAACAAGCCTGCTTCCGCCCGCCCTGTCCTGCGCAAAGGCCTGTCCTTATATCCTGATCATTTCTATTTGACTTTGCTGCTGGCAAATACTTACTTGCAGGAAAAGCGATCTGAAGATGCCCTGGCTACTCTTGAAGACTTTATGCGTCAAAATAAAGTCACCCCTGCCCAACGGCAAAAGTTGGCACAATTTTTACTGAATATAAATGCATACGACAAAGCAGTACAAATTCTGCAAGAAGTCCCTCTCGCCGACCGAGGCGCTGCCTTCTATTTTTATATCGCAAGAGGGTTTGCCGGGTTGCAGCGCTATGCAGAAGCAGAAAACGCCCTACAAAAATCCTTAAAGCTATCCCTCGGCGCAAAAGGAGCTGCTGGCTCGCAGGACGCAAACAGAGTCCCACAAACAGCTCTTGAGGCTTGGGCAGAGCTTGCATATATATATGAATTACAACAAAAATATACCGCTGCAGAACACGCATATACACGCTTGCTCACATTGGGGGAAACCTCACCTGCAATCTGGCTGCAACTAGTCTCGCTCAGCCTCAAGATGAACCATCCGCAAAAGGCACTGGAATATGTACGTCAAGGGCCTGACGATTTCAGATTCTTGATGGAAGCCGGTACGCTGCTCCTTGAAGAAGGCTTTTACGATCAGGCTGATGCAATCTTTACTCCCTTGATAAAACACCCCGGCCATCCTGATGAACTCTGGCTGTATCTTGCCGTAATAGCTGTAGAAAAACACAACGACCTGCAACGCGGTTTGGAATTGCTGACAAAAATCCCCCCCCAGGCACGTAGCTACAAGTCCGCACTACAACTACGCATACGGCTGCTCTCGCATATGGGTGCTACCGATGATCTGGAACCCAGTATACACGAAGCCCTAAAAATCCAGCCAGACAATACTGAAGTGCTATACATTTTGGGCAGCCTGTATGACCGGCAAGGCAAAGCAGCAGAAGCTTTTTCATTGATGGAAAAAATTATCCGACTTGATCCCAAACATAGCGGCGCTCTTAATTATGTCGGCTATACCCTGGCCGAAGAAGGGCGAGACCTTGAGCGCGCCTTGGTGCTGATTCAAAGGGCTCTTCAACTGGATCCGGAAAAAGCGTATATTCTTGATTCCCTGGCATGGGTACACTACAAGCTTGACAATATCTCCCTTGCACTGGAAAATATCCGTCTTGCTGTGGCTGCCCCAGGCGGTGATGACCCCGTTATTTGGGAGCATTACGGCGACATTGCCCTCAAGGCAAAAAATACCAGCATGGCGCAAAAAGCCTATGCCAAGGCCCTTGAGCTTGGTGCAGAAAACCCTGACATCATTAAAGCCAAAATCCACGGGACCCAATAGTGTTTCCCGCAGCCATGTCTCGCCATAGAACACCCGCAGAGTCCCCCCCAAAAAGCCCCTGGTGTACTGGTGGCGTATTGTCGCTTGCACTGCTCATGGGATGTCTTTTAGTGCTACTGAGTGGCTGCGGACGTACCACACCCTACGTACTCGCTGATCCTGCCGAACTACAAGATCGTTGGCATCGTTTTACTACCCTGTCCACCCAGCGCCTTGCCAATGGCGGCCCTTTCAGCATAACAGCGAGCATGCGATACCAAAGCGGTGCCTCCGGGCACAGAGTTCTTTTGCATATGTGGGGCAACCAAGATGCTGCCCTGCGTCTTGATGTTACTGCAGGAGTTGGGGCTATAGTAGCCCAAATTCGCGAAGACGAGCAGTCTTTTACGGCTTTCAGTCCACACGAAAAAAAAGTGCTGGTGCACACTGGTCCCGGTACCCCCACCCTGGCTCTGGGCGTGCCTATGCCCTTTGGGGTCAGAGACCTGACCAACCTTATTCAAGGATATTTCACCGCCCTTGTTCCTACCCAGTACCTAAGTACAAAACTTGAGGCTAATGGATTGATAGCATATACGTTACCCAGTACAAAAAACGACGATGCACATAGTATACTGCTACTTGACCCGCTGGGTAGACCAGTGCAATGGAAGAGCGCCCGGCAAGACGGTTGGCAGATATCTTTTTCTCGCTATGACAACACGTCGGAAGCTCTGCCGGGGCGTATTGACGTTGAGACCAGCAAAACTCAAACTGCCACGGTGTTTGTCAAGACAAGACAAACTCTCACGGAGCCTTATCCCCCGGCCCAGTTGATGTTTGAATTGCCCCCGGGCACTGTTGTAAGCCGCATATACAAATCTCGTCAGTTGTGACCCCTTCAGGAGAGTAGCCCATGTCTTCTTCTCAACACCAGCAATCCGGTATGACGTTTTCAGCCTTGCTCGACAACTTTCGCATGGGACTACGGGTCCTTTTAGACGAAATGTACGAGCTTCTCCGCGCTGCCATACACGCGCATGATATCCGACAAATTAAAAAGCGTATGGCGCAGGAACTGCAAATCTTGGGAGAAGAATTTCAGCATGCGCGCGCCACTCAAAATGAAGAAGGGCACAGCGACTCTTCTGTTTCAATAACAGAACGTATGGATTTGGCATATAGGCAGGTGGACTTCTTGCAGGATGAAATAAAACGCCTAGAACAAAATTTCCATGCAGAATATACGCGCACTATGGAAAAACGGCGTAAACGCTGCATGTAACCCCTGATAATTCAAGCAAGTACTCCAAACACAAGGAAGCACCATGTCCAGCCAAGTCATCATCGGTTCAGACCACGCAGGATTTTCCATCAAAGCGCTCTTGGTCACAGAGCTTTCCCGTTCCGGTTATACAGTACAAGACGTGGGAGCAACCGCCGACGAAAGTTGTGACTATCCCGTATTTGCCCAAAAAGTCTGCGAACGTGTACTCGCTACAGGCAATTATGGAATACTTATCTGTGGTACCGGAATTGGCATGTCCATGGCTGCCAATCGTACTTCCGGTATTCGAGCAGCGTTATGCACCACAGAATTCCACGCCCGGGCCGCTCGTCGACACAATAACGCCAATATACTCTGCCTTGGAGAGCGTGTTACCGGTCCGGGTATTGTACTGGATATCGTAGCGGCTTTTCTTGAGACGGCATTCCAAGCAGGACGACATCAGCGCCGTGTGGCCCTGTTTGACCACCCCGCACCATAGCCAGTTAAACATTTCCACTTTCCATACCGGAGACAATGCATGCAGATCTACAACACCCTGACGCGTAAAAAAGAAAATTTTATCCCCCTGCACCAAGGCAAAGCCAGTGTATATGTATGTGGTATCACAGCATATGACTTGTGCCATCTGGGACACGCACGCTCCACTGTGGTTTTTGACGTGCTTGTACGCTATCTCAGGCATACTGGACTTGAGGTCACCTTTGTCCGCAACTTTACAGATGTAGATGACAAAATTATTGCGCGTGCCAATGAGGTTGGCCTTTCAAGCCACGAAGTAGCAGAAAAATACATTGCCACCTTTCACGAAGACATGGACAAGCTGAATTGCGTACGAGCTGATATAGAGCCCAAATGCACAGCACATATTGATGATATGGTCGCCCTGTGTGAAGATCTGATACAAAAAGAAAAAGCCTATGCCACAGCCTCTGGTGATGTATACTTCAGAGTCAGAAAATTTGAGCAATATGGTAAGCTGTCTGGTCGAAATGTGGACGAAATGCGTTCTGGCGTCCGAGTGCCCCCCGGAGAAGAAAAAGAAGACCCACTGGATTTTGCACTCTGGAAAAATGCCAAGCCAGGCGAACCATCATGGGATAGTCCCTGGGGCAAAGGACGCCCTGGCTGGCATATAGAATGCTCTGCCATGAGCGCCAGGCACCTGCCTTTGCCTTTGGACATTCATGGTGGCGGACAGGACCTTATTTTTCCGCATCATGAAAATGAAATTGCACAAACAGAAGGCGCTACCGGCAACGCATTTGCCCGATACTGGGTGCATAATGGCTTTGTACAGGTTGACTCTGAAAAAATGTCAAAGTCCCTAGGAAATTTCAATACCATACGCGATATTTTGCAGAGCTATCTGCCGGAAACATTACGTTATTTCCTGCTTACAAGGCATTACAGAAGCCCCATTGACTTTACTTTCGATGGCATGGAAGAAGCAGAAAAAAATCTCAAACGTATTTACCATACGCTGTACCTTGTTGAAAACGTGCTACAAAAAAACCGCTGGTCCTCCACTCCCCTGCCACAAAATACCATGGATGAGGCAACCCAAATTCAAAAGGCCTGGGATGCAGCCATGCAAGATGATATGAATACTGCAGCAGCGCTGGGACATACGTTCGGACTTATCCGCCTAGCAAATAGACTCCTTGAGAACAGCACCATGTCCAATAGTGCCCAAGGACGCGACCTGCTGATACACATACAGAGTCTTATGCAGGCCTGGGGCGGAGTGTTGGGGCTTTTTAGCCTGCCTCCTCAGGAATTTCTTGATGCTTTGCGTCACTGCCGGGCGACCAGAAAGGGAGTCACCGCAGAAGCCGTTGAGGCATTGCTGCAGGCTAGGCAGGCAGCCAGATCAGCCAAGGACTTTGCACGTTCAGATGCCCTTCGTGACCAACTTGCGGATATGGGGGTAGAGGTGCAGGATACGCCCACAGGCCCGGTCTGGGATATGGCATAGTAGACCTTGTAATTTGTAGTGAACAGTATGTTTGCCCAAAAAGACCTCCGATATTCTTTGCTTTCCACACTGCTGGTTGCTGTGTTGTGCCCCGCGCTGGTGTGTGGCCCTTTGGTTACCGCTACGGGGCATGCCTTCAGTTTTGGCGAATTTACCATAAAAGATGAAATTGAACTGGGCAAAAAATTTAAAGTACTTGTCAAGTCTCATCTGCCCATCATCGAAGACCCCGAAATCACGAATTATGTTCGTGATCTTGTCGCACGCCTGCAAAGCTTCATTCCCCCTCAGCCATTTCCATTTGAAACAGACGTTGTACGAAGCAACAGCCTAAACGCCTTTGCCACACCTGGTGGTAATATCTTTGTGTATACAGGCCTGCTTCTCAACCTTGAAAATGAATCGGAAGTGGCAGGAGTACTCGCACATGAATTAGCGCATGTAACCCAACGCCATGTGGCCAAGCGTATTGAAGCAGCGCAAAAAATCAGCCTGCTTTCCATAACCGGCATCTTGGCTGCCCTGCTGCTTGGCAAAGGAGAAGGTAAAGAGGCCCTGCTTTTAGGAGGCGCTGCTGCCAGCCAGGCTGCCATGCTTGATTACAGCCGAGCTGACGAACGCGAAGCAGATCAGCAAGGTATCCAGTATCTTACCAAGGCAGGCTTTTCCCCCTGGGGCTTGCCCCATGCCTTTGAAGAAATTAACAAACAGCAATGGCGCAGTGGCGGTGGTGACTTGCCTCAGTATCTTAGTACCCACCCCGATGCGCAACAGCGTATCCAGTATCTCAGTGGGCAAGTGCGGTTGTTGCCACCACAAATACGTGACAGGCAAGATGACAATATTCGGTTTCGCCGTATCCAGACACTGCTACGTGCACGTTTTGCTGATCAAAACGCCGCGTTGCACTACTTTAATTCTTCTCAGACCCTCCCCGCCTCACTGGCCCTCATGGGCAAAGCCATTGTCCATGCCAGACAAAACAAAATCGCTGCCGCTACAGAACTGTTCAGCCAAGCACTACAGATTGCTCCGTCCGATGCGCTGATCCTTCGTGAGGCTGGTCGTTTTCATTACACCAAGGGAGACAATGGGCAGGCCGCTCCCTTGTTGCAGCGAGCTGTCATGACCAATCCACATGACATGATCGCACTGTTTTTTCTTGCTCGTCTGCTTGCAGATAACGGCTCATTTGAAATGGCAGCATCATACTATGAGCAAGTCATCAAGGCACTGCCAGAGAACTCGGAAATCCGTTACTATTATGGGAGAATGCTTGGTGAAAACCGCCACCTGTTCAAAGCCTACCTGCAGCTGGCCTATAGTGCCCTGTACAACAACGACAAAGCCCTGACCAGCCGCTACCGTAAACAGGCAGAGCCATTGGCGACTTCCCAAGAGTCACTAGCAGCCCTACAATTGTTTGATGCACGCCACGCAGAGCGGGCAGAGTTTTGGTAGCCCCCACCAGCAACCTGTGCCTGAAACCATAGCGAGAATACCATGCAACTAAAAGGAACCACCATATTGGCTGTAAAAGATGCACAAGGAGTTGCTCTGGCCGGAGATGGACAAGTAACACTTGGTCAGGCCATTGTAATGAAGCATAGCGCCCGTAAGGTTCGACGCATATATCAAAACAAAATTATCGCAGGGTTTGCAGGTTCCACTGCAGATGCATTCACCCTGTTTGAGCGTTTTGAAGCCAAGCTGGAAGAATTCAGCGGTAATCTGTTGCGTGCCAGTGTAGAAATGGCAAAAGACTGGCGTAGCGATAAATACCTGCGGCGCCTTGAGGCCATGTTACTGGTTTCAGATGGTTCCACCCTGCTTGTAATAAGCGGAACAGGCGATGTCATAGAGCCTGATGATGGTGTTGCCGCCATTGGCAGCGGCGGCCCCTATGCACTAGCCGCAGCAAGAGCACTCTTGCGTCATACAGCCATGTCCGCAGAGGATATCGCCCGCAAGGCCATGCATATTGCCGGAGAGATTTGTGTATTTACCAATGATTACTTGACTGTAGAAACCATATCCTGCCCTCAATGAATGCTTTTACACCACAAACGCTCCGCTCCGGTTGTAAAATCAACCTGTACCTCCAGATACGTGACCGGCTTCCTGACGGGTACCATAATTTGGAGACTCTTTTTTATCCTTTGTCCACCCCTTTTGATGAGATGTATGTGGAGCCGGGCAAACAAGGCCTCACTATTACTTGCGCTCGCAAAGACTTATGCGGCCAAAACAACATTTTACATAAAGCCTGGAGTGCCTTTATCAAAGCAGGTGGCAAACCGCCCGCCATGCACATCACACTGCAAAAAGGGGTACCCGATGGAGCGGGGCTCGGGGGTGGCAGTGCCAACGCTGCGGCCCTGCTAGTTTTCCTGAATGGGCATGCAACAAAGCGGCATTTCACAAAAGCCTCTTTGCACGCCATTGCAGCGACTGTGGGCGCAGATGTTCCTTTTTTTCTGCAACAGACTCCCTGCATTGCCACGGGCATTGGTGAAAAGCTCGTCCCTGTTCCTGTGGATCTGGCCGGTTGGCACCTTGTACTGGTCTGTCCTGATGTCCATATTTCCAGCGCATGGGCCTATACACAGTGGGATACCCAATACGCCGGGCATATCCAGACAGGGACAAGACAATCCGGTGTCTTGCCCCTGCCATACAGCTTCAACGACCTTCATATGACAAATCATTACAAAGAGTTTAAAAAAAGTACCCCTGAGTTCTTGACAACACCACAGCAACCCGATAGTAAGTCGTTCTTTCGTAACTTATGGCTCTTTAACAGTTTTGAAACGGTGGTATTCACGACCTACTCCGTGTTGAGGTACTACAAGAATATGCTTCTTGAGTATGGTGCTTCTGCGGCTTTACTGAGCGGTAGTGGTTCAAGCCTGTTCGGGATATTCAGAACTCAGGAACAGGCAAAAAAAGCAACTACGGCCTTTACAAAAAGTGCGGTTATCGTGTATTATCATCGTTTATAAATGCAGGGGTGTCGCCAAGTTGGTAAGGCAACGGGTTTTGGTCCCGTCACTCGAGGGTTCAAGTCCTTCCACCCCTGCCATTTTTTTTGTTGCATATGAACTCAAAAAGATCCCGGATCAACAATCATGCACGGTGATATAAAAATTCTTACCGGCACAGCCAATCCGGAGTTAGCCGGCGCTATTTGTAACCACCTGGGCTGTCAGTTAACCCCGGTGTTATGTGATACCTTTAGTGACGGTGAAATTAGAATTGAAATCGGCGACAATGTGCGTGGCGATGATGTTTTCATCGTGCAACCAACTTGTGCTCCGGTCAACGATAACCTGATTCAACTCAGCCTTATGCTGGACGCCCTGCGAAGGGCAAGCGCTGGTCGTGTTACCGCTGTGGTGCCTTATTACGGGTATGCACGCCAAGACCGTAAAGTCAGTCCACGTGCGCCCATCAGCGCCAAGCTCATGGCTGATATTCTACAAACGGCTGGAATGCACAGACTGGTTACTGTTGATTTACACGCAGGGCAGATACAAGGATTTTTTCACTGCCCTGTGGATAACTTGTTCGCAGCTCCTGTGGTGCTCGATTTTTTGCGTCGGACTGTCAGTGACAATATTGTTATTGTCTCACCCGATGCAGGCGGCGTTGAGCGTGCACGTGCATATGCAAAACGTTTGGGCGCAAGCCTTGCAATTATTGACAAACGTAGGGATAAGCCCAATCAGGCAGAAGCCATGAATGTCATTGGCGATGTGGAAAACAAAGTTGCCATTGTTGTTGATGACATGATTGATACCGCAGGCACCATGGTTGCCGCAGGTCATGTGCTCCTGGCTAAAGGCGCCAAAGAAGTAATGGCGTGTGCAACACACCCCGTGCTATCCGGGCCTGCAATCACGAGACTTTGTGAATCTCCATTTTCACAGGTTGTTGTCACTGACACCATCCCCTTGGGAGACAAAGTGCAGGCATGCGGTAAGCTGAAGATTCTGCCTGTTGCAGGACTTCTGGCAAAGGCCATTCACAATATCCATACGGAATCATCCGTCAGCGTGCTTTTCGTCTAGCAATACTATCGTAATCACACACGCAGCATCTAAAGCGCGACGATTTTAAAAGGAGAGAGCTATGTCTCAGCAGATGACACTGAGCGTTCAAAAACGTGAAACGCTGGGCAAAGGTGCCAATCGCAGACTGCGCACCCAAAAAAAACTTCCCGGTATTTTTTACAATAGTGAAGGTAAGAATATTCCTGTTGTTATTGATAATATGCAGTTGGAAAAAATATACCATACTGCTGGCAAAACAACAGTATTTACTGTTGATATTGAAGGTGAAAGCAGCCCTTGCCTTATCTGGAAAATTGAACGTCACCCCTACAAACCTTTTTTTACCCACGTAGATCTGTTTGGGGTGGACATGAAAAAATCCATCAAAATACGTGTCCCCCTTAAGATAAAAGGTGTAGCCAAAGGCACCAAGATTGGTGGTCGTATGGAAGTATACCGTGACTTTCTTACTGTTGCGGCAAAACCCAGTGCTCTGCCTTCTGAAATAGTGATTGATGTCTCCAGTATGGAAATGGGCGACTCCATGCATGTCGCAGACATTGCTATTGATGGCTGCCAATGCCAGTATGACAACAACTATGTACTTGTCCGGGTTCTTGCACCCCGTGGCAACAAGTCTGCCGCAGAAGACGCCGAAGAGTAAAAAGTATCGCCGGCGAATCAGCGTCGTTGCATTTTCCCGCGGCTCTGCATTTATGTGTAGAGCCGCATTCCCTTTTTCGCCCAACAGCACCATCGTAAAAGGCACTGTACTGCCCTCCCCACCCTACCTTGGAAAAGAGTAATGCATCTGAACGGTCTTATTGTCGGCCTGGGCAATCCGGGTAAAGAGTATGAGCAAACTAGACACAATCTGGGCTTCATGCTTGTGGATACCCTGCTGGAAGATATTCATAAAACAGATCCTTTGGCTGTGAATGCCTTGAGCAGCGGGAAAAAAAAATATGAGGCTTGGAAATACACCTCCAGCACACCTGCCGGGACGTGGCTGATGGCAAAGCCGTTGGCATACATGAATAAAAGCGGCGACGCAGTGGCCCATCTCTGCGGCTATTACCGCATACCCGTGACCCATATTTTGGTATTGCATGACGAGCTTGATCTGCCTCTTGGTAAATTAAAGTTCAAAACAGGCGGAGGACTGGCGGGGCACAATGGACTCAGGTCCATTGTAGACCGTATGGGTAGCAACGACTTTCATCGCATGCGCCTGGGCATTGGCAAACCAAATCCTGCCCTTACCACCGGTCATGTTCTCAGTGCTTTCAACAAAACAGAGTATTCCGCTGTAAAACGTATGCTGCAAGTTGGGGTAGACGGTATTCATATCTTCATGGAACAAGGCCCCCAATCCGCGACGCAGTTTGTCAACTCGCAAAGCCTTTTGTAACCTTTATAAAATAGACGTGGACTCTCGACGACTGTTGGGCTAGTATTGATTTTCTCTTCCAGAAAGATATACTGGATGAGTATTTTTTAAGGAGTTCCGAGTGTTTATTCCCGACCAGCTCGTTGTCTATCCTGCCCAAGGCGTTGGCAAAGTTGAACGCCTTGAGCGACAAGAGGTAGGCGGCGCAGAAGCCGAGTTCTACATTGTTCGTATCCTGAGCAACAACGTGACCCTCATGGTGCCCGTAAAAAATGCGGCCAACGTGGGTTTACGCGCTTTGTGTTCGGCCAAAGAGGGTGAAAGAATACTAACTTCGCTCCAGGATCGTTCCGACTTTACCGGCTACACCGGACAAAATTGGAACAGAAGGTATCGCGAATACTCTGAAAAGCTTAAAAGTGGTAGTCTTGATGATGTCGCCTATGTGCTTAAGGAGCTTTTGCTCATTGGCAAAGACAAAGACCTTTCCTTTGGCGAACGGCGTCTTTTTGAACAGTCCATGGGACTTATCACCCTTGAGTTAGCCCACTCTCTGAGTACGACACAAGATGAGGTCCAAGCCCGGAGTGAGGGGCGCTTTGGAGCTGTGTTGAGCCCGGTCGAAAATATTGAATAGTACTTGCCAAGGGACAAATTTTAGAATATTTGGTAACTAGATTCAGGCCAAAATATTTTTGGTACACCACAACGGTCGTCCGTTCAGACGATTATTGTACTGACTCATACACGAGTCCCCTTTACTCTGTCATAACCTGATACATTTTGCGTGTCGTATGTCCCCTTGTTTTATTTATGGGGCATACTTTTCGGACAAGTCCGAGCACAGTATAGTGCGGCATCGTATCCGGTACTTCGCTCACCCTTCAGCCCCCGCGTCTTGCACATGGAACAGCAAGAAAATACAAAAAAAAAATACCATCGCAAAAAGAATGTTGCCCAGCACCAGCCGCCCGTTAATCCCGACAGCCATATGTACCTCTCGGAGTTAAAAACCAAGAGCATGGCCGAATTGATGGAGCTGGCTGGTCAGTATAATGTGGAAAACCCGAGCAACATGCGTAAGCAGGAGCTCATTTTTGCATTGCTACAAAACTGTGCTTCGCAAAATGGTGCCATTTATGGCGAAGGCGTTTTAGAAATCCTGCCCGATGGCTTCGGTTTCTTGCGTTCTCCCATGTACAGTTATATGCCGGGCCCTGACGATATCTATGTATCGCCTTCACAAATCAGACGCTTTACACTCCGTAAAGGTGATGTGGTCTCAGGACAAATCCGCCCCCCCAAAGAGGGTGAGCGTTACTTTGCCCTGCTCAAGGTGACGGATATTGGCTTTGAACCCCCAGAAAAAGCAAAAAATCTTGTTTTATTCGACAACCTGACACCAATATATCCGGATAAGCAGTTGGTCATGGAAAATGGCGATACCAACTACTCTGGACGAGTCATTGATCTCATGGCTCCCATTGGATGTGGCCAGCGAGGACTTATCGTCGCTCCGCCCCGGACAGGTAAAACCATTTTACTGCAAAATCTCGCCAATTCCATTAATGCCAATAACCCAGAAGTATACCTCATTGTACTGCTTATTGACGAGCGGCCCGAAGAGGTTACAGACATGGAGCGTACCGTCAAAAATGCGGAGGTCATCAGCTCAACCTTTGATGAACCCCCCCAGCGCCATGTACAGGTCTGCGAAATGGTTCTGGAAAAAGCAAAGCGCCTTGTGGAGCGAAAGCGTGATGTAGTAATATTGCTTGACTCCATCACCAGATTGGGACGAGCCTATAATGCGGTCACTCCCTCATCGGGCAGGGTGCTCTCGGGTGGCCTTGACGCCAATGCTCTGCAACGCCCCAAACGTTTTTTCGGAGCAGCTCGCAACCTGGAAGAAGGTGGCAGCCTGACTATCATAGCCTCTGCTCTCATTGACACCGGTTCACGTATGGATGAAGTCATATTTGAAGAGTTCAAAGGCACCGGCAACCTTGATATCTACCTTGACCGTTATCTTGCAGAAAAACGTGTGTTCCCCGCTATTGATATCAATCGTACCGGAACGCGTAAGGAAGACCTTCTACTACCGGAAGAAGTTCTCAACAGAGTATGGATTTTGCGTAAAATTCTTGCTCCCATGCACTCTGTAGACAGTATGGAATTTTTGCTCGGAAAAATGCGCGGTACCAAGAACAATCGCGAATTTCTCATTGGCATGAATAAATAGACAACACATTTTCCTGCCCGTCTCAGTCTGGCTGAGGCGGGCTGTTTTGTTTATTTTCTACATAAAATTCTGTCAGTCCTCTCCTCATGGCCTGCTTGGGAAAATTCCCAAAAGGTGACACATTACTACAATTTCGTAGCACGTAACGCGTCATACCCCACATAAAAATAACACGAAAAGTATACCACCAGTATTTCTGGCCATTTTTCAAATTCTTATTTGCTATTCCGTTGACATGCGTTTTCCTGGGATTGTATCCTTTTTTTTATAATTAAAACTAAGTAACTTGAAGCCATTGCCACTCTTTCGGCTTCACAAACGCCTAACGTTGAAGGAGGCAGGAATGAGTCTCAGCAGGCGTAACTTTGTAAAACTGTGTACCAGCACAGTAGCGGGCTTTGGGATATCCCAGATGTTCCATCCCACAATCCACAACGCACTGGCAGGCACCCT
The DNA here is from genome assembly GCA_964593925.1 of uncultured Desulfovibrionaceae bacterium. GTDB lineage: Bacteria > Desulfobacterota > Desulfovibrionia > Desulfovibrionales > Desulfovibrionaceae > Oleidesulfovibrio. The sequence goes on from CAZQKM010000020.1 coordinate 40,221, forward strand.
GAAAGGCGAGCGCCCGCCTGTACTCTGGTTGCAAGGACAAGGCTGCACTGGTTGTTCTGTTTCACTGCTCAACAGCGTTCATCCCAGCATTAAAAGCGTATTGCTTGATGTAATCAGCCTTGAGTACCACCCCACTATCATGGCTTGGGAAGGCGAGCATGCCATGGAACATATGCAAAAAATTGCCGACAAATATGAAGGTAAATTTTTTGTCGTTCTCGAAGGATCCATTCCGCTGGCCGCAGACGGTAAGTACTGTATTATCGGCGATGTAAACCATAAAGAGGTTTCAATTGCCGATGCAATGCGTACCATTGCGGCAAAATCAGCAGCAGTCCTTGCCGTAGGCACCTGTGCTGCATATGGTGGTATTCCCGCTGCTGAAGGCAATGTTACCGAGGCTACTTCTGCGCAAGCTTTCTTTGAGCAAGAAGGTATCAAGACTCCCGTTATTAACATTCCTGGGTGTCCCCCGCACCCTGACTGGATTGTAGGAACCCTCAGCGTTGCCCTTGATGCCATCAAGCGCTCTGGCCTGCAAGGCGGTTTGGCTGAAGTTGTCAAACTCCTTGATTCTGATGGGCGCCCGACGCCATTTTTTGGCAACAATATCCACGACAACTGCCCCTATCTACCACAATTCGATGAATATATCATGTCGGAAACATTCACTCAAAAAGATGGTTGTCGATATGAACTGGGGTGTAAAGGCCCCTCCACCATGGCAGACTGTTATGAGCGCAAGTGGAACGGGGGCGTCAACTGGTGTGTAAATAATGCAGTATGCATCGGTTGCGTGGAACCGGACTTCCCCGATGGTAAGTCCCCATTCTACGAGTCTTAAATTCCAGCGCTTGACCAATTTCAGGAGGAGACTACATGTCTGGTTGCACAAATAAAACAGCAGCCGGTGGCGTTAGCGGCAAAACCCGAATTGCCATTGATCCGGTCACCAGAATCGAGGGCCACTTAAAGGCCGAGGTTGTCGTAGAGGGCGGCAAGGTTGTGGACGCCCATATCTCTGGAGGCATGTTCCGTGGGTTTGAAAATATCCTGCGCGGACGAGACCCTAGGGATGCTTCCCAGATCGTACAGCGTATTTGTGGCGTATGCCCCACAGCACACGCCACCGCTTCAGTAATGGCCTTGGAAAAAGCTTGTGACGTTCAAATAACCGCCAATGGACGCATAACAAGAAACTTAATCCTAGGCGCAAACTATATTCAGTCACATATCCTGCATTTTTATCATCTTGCAGCTCTCGACTTTGTCAAAGGTCCGGAAACAGCGCCCTTTGTACCGCGTTTCAATAATCCTGATCTGCGTCTGCCTTCTGACATAAACCAAGTTGCCGTGGATCAATACCTTGAAGCTCTTGAAGTACGCCGGATCTGCCATGAAATGGTGGCTATCTTTGGCGGCAGAATGCCACACATTCAAGGGCAGGTTGTTGGCGGTACAACAGAAATTCCCACCAAGGAAGCTCTACTTGAATATGCTGCCCGTTTTAAAAAGGTGCGGAAATTTGTTGAAGAAAAATATGTACCTGTAGTCTATCTTGTGGGTAGCGTATACAAAGATCTCTTCTCTTTTGGGCAAGGCTACAAAAACTGTATCGCTTACGGAGTTTTTCCGCTTAACGATGAACAGACTGAGTTCGCCCTCAAACCTGGTGTCTACATTGATGGCAAAGATATGCCATTTGACCCCAAACTCATCAAAGAATACGTCAAATACAGCTGGTTTGATGATAGTACATCCGGCTTGCACTATTCAGAAGGCCGCACCGAAGCCGCCCCTGACAAGCCTGGCGCCTATAGTTTTGTCAAAGCACCGCGCTATAACGGCAAAGCCTGTGAAGTGGGGCCACTGGCCCGTATGTGGGTAGATAACCCCCAGCTGAGTCCCATTGGACAAAAAATGCTGAAAACACACTATGGCATTGATGCCAAGTGTTTCCGCGACATAGGTGAAGAGGCTGCATTCTCCCTCATGGGACGTCATGTGGCTCGCGCTGAAGAAACGTGGCTGACCATCCAGCATATTGAACGCTGGCTAAAAAAAGTGGTGCCCGGGGCAGAAACATATGTACCCTCAGAAATTCCTGAAGAAGCAGATGGTACTGGCTTTACCGAAGCCCCCAGGGGGTCCTTGCTGCACTATGTTGACATTGAAGATTCTGCAATCAAAAATTACCAGATTGTTTCTGCAACCTTGTGGAACTGTGCCCCTCGTGATGACAAAGGGCACCGTGGCCCGGTAGAGGAAGCGCTTCTCGGCATTCCAGTTCCTGATCTGGACAACCCCGTCAATATCGCGCGCCTTATACGCGCTTTTGACCCGTGACTGGGCTGTGCCGTGCACGTGATGCACGCAGAGTCCGGTAAGGTTTCCGTAGTAGAATTCTAACTTGTATCTGTATACCTGTTTTAAAGGGGCCTTTGGGCCCCTTTTTTTATGAAAAAGCCCTTTACTCGTACCTATTTTTTTCAGGCATCACATTCACCCACCACTTTTCCCCTCGGATGATACTGTCCAGAGGTAGTGTCCAGAATCTTTCGCACATTTTGTAGCAGCCAAGTAGTGTTGGTATTGGCGGTGTCTTACGGAACCGGCGCGGGCCTTGCGAGCGATACCTCACAAAAATATCACAGTGACAGCATCATATTCTTATATCGTTGCAGGCCCCATGTTTGGCCTG
>CAZQKM010000021.1:0-38980 GCA_964593925.1 uncultured Desulfovibrionaceae bacterium
ATTACCAGCACAAGCTGATCCTGCCACATTTTTGTGGAGTACCAGTTAAGCCACTATCTTGGCGAGGCAACAGGAGACAGGAAGAGATTGCTTCCCCAGACAACCGAGAATGCTGCATGTATTGGCAAACTCACTGGCCAGGACATGTCGGGTGATAGATGAGTAATCACCCGGTGCGTTTGAAGAGACGTTCAAGCTCTGTGGGGGTAAAGCGTAGTACTGCGGGCCTGCCGTGAGGGCAGAATTCTCTATCTGGCACATCGAGCCATTGCTGTATGAGGGTAGCGGCTTCGTCAGTGGTCAGACGCTGACCTGCCTTGATGGCAGATCGGCATGCCATCATTATCCACATATCAGGTAACTTGCCTGCCTGATCTGACAAAACTTCACGGAGGAATGTTCGTGCACTCTGGTGGTCCAGCGTGACAGGTATGCCACGGACGTGCAGCGTGGCCCCTGTGGTTTCCAAGGCAAATCCCAAGGCGAGCAGGTTTTCCCATATATCCGGAAGGCGCTCAGATTCTGTACTGTGGAGTGTCATTTCCAAAGGCAAGGCCAGCAATTGGGTTTGTCCACTGGTTGCTTCATGTCGGATGCGTTCAAAAATTATTCGTTCATGCACTGCATGCTGGTCAAGGAGCAGGAGCATATTGGGTCCGCGCATCACCATGAGATAGGTATCAGCGATTTGCCCGAGGTAAGTGTATTCGCCGATGGTAACAGCGGGGCCGGGGTACTCTGAGGTCGCAAGGGCAGAAGCATCGGCTGCCCGTGGTGCGGACTCGTAGTGCGGTTGCACGGGGGGCCCTGGCTTGATGTTGTCTTCTGCTTTTGTTTGCATGGCCTTCTCATAGGGGAGCGAGCGGAGTTCAGCCACAGCGGATACAGAGGGTGGGGTATGCCTCTGGCAAGGATCTGTGGGCGAGAAGGCTATGGAGGAGTCTATATCAGTGCTTGTGGATATTGGATTTGTAGCGATTTCTGAAGAGGCGTTGTGGCGTAAGGTGACCTCTTCCTCAGAGAGGTCCTCAGAGGTGCGATGCAGGACGGGTCTGGCGTCAGCTTCGCCCCAGAAGCCCAAAGGGCGCGGGGCAGAGGTGTTTTTTTCTGGCGGGGCGGCCATATCTTCGTGACGGGCATCTGTGGCAGCAAGTTGTCTCAGTGTTGCTGCCACAGCGCGGTGTACGGCGCTGAAGACCTGTCCTTCGTCGCGGAAACGCACCTCGCTTTTTGCGGGGTGGACGTTAACGTCTACCGCTTGTGGATCAAGATCAATAAAGAGTAGCACTTGTGGATATTCACGTCCCAGTATTTTTCCGCTATATGCATCACGCACGGCTCTGATAAGCAGCTTATCGAAAACCGCCCTGCCATTAACGTAAAAAAGCATCCTATCTCCACGGGATTGTGCCTGCCTGGGGTCGCCGCACAGGCCGCGGACGCGTATGGAAGCATCGCGGCCATAACGTTGGGGAATACTGATCATGGACTCGGCCAACACCGGCGGCCACAAGGTATGCAGGCGGTCTTGCCATGTCTGGGATGGGGGAAAGCGGAATACATCGCGTCCGCCGCATGAAAGGCTGAACCCCACATCAGGCCGGGCAAGGGCAAGGCGGCAGAAAAGTTCCTGGCAGCGTTTGTTTTCTGTGGCTGTGGTTTTAAGAAATTTTAATCGGGCAGGTACATTGAGAAATAACTCCCGAACTTCAACGAGTGTGCCACGGGCAAGGGCTGCAGGACCTTTGGCCTGTATGGCTCCGTGGCGGACGTGGATATGGGTAGCCTCTTGCTGGCTATTCTGCCGAGGGTCTGCTGCCGGGGCAGAGGTCATACGAAAGTCAGAGACAGAGGCTATACTCGGCAGAGCCTCGCCGCGAAACCCGAAACCTGTGATGTGCAGCAGATCATCAAAATGACGTATTTTGCTGGTTGCATGGCGCGTAACGGCCAGTTCCAACTCGTCCGCGTTAATACCGCAGCCGTTGTCGCGTACGCTGATAAGACTACGACCGCCATCTTCTATGGCAGTTTCAATCATGTCTGCACCTGCGTCAAGGCAGTTTTCTATGAGTTCTTTGAGGACACTTGCAGGGCGTTCGACCACTTCACCGGCGGCGATCTGGTTACGCAATGCATCGGGCAGCACCTGTATATGGGTTCGGGCAGGCTGTGTGGCTGTATTTTGCGTCATTGTAATGTGTTCCTATAGGCTTGTGAAAACATGTTACTCATAAATGGCCTCGTTGGTAAAGGGTGTGTGGGCAATGAAGATCATGTCCATAAGACATAGCAGGCCCAGCCTATGAATGTATTGCATGTGTCCACAGAAATGGATTTTTTTGGCCCTCGATAACTGGGGTGTACGGTGTTGATTGAGGCAGGTGTTTTGTTTTGATCTGCAGGGTGCGTCCACTATGTCGGCGGTTATTACCGCGTGCTTGGAAGAGCCTGCTGCAGAGTATATCTATAAGGGATACTTCTGCTCAACTTGGTTCCACATGGTACGAGGTAATAAGGAAGTATATCGTAAGCTTTCTGTGCTTGTGGAGGGGAACATGGACGCTACTTTGCTGCGGACAGATATTTTTAAGGGCAATGCGGATGTGTCTTCCCTGGGTGATGAGATATTGCGGGACTGGCTGGACTGTCCCTTGATATCCCTGCATGCCGCTGAGTGTAAGGCTATGTACCACCAAGGCATAGCGCCCCAGTCCCCTATGCTTTTATTGGATGCACTCTCCAGCACATTTTATCTTGCCCGTTGCAAGATTATGGCAAGGATATATGGACCTTTCAGGCAGAATGGCGGTCGGTGAACCACTAGGAATATGCCTTCGTAACACCTCTTTTCAGCATTTCAAGGGGATTTTGATATAGTTTGTCAGATGTGTTTCGCTGATGCCCATTTGCAATGGGCTGGATGACGAGGGCGATTTTATGGTGAGATAAAGCCGAATGTATTGGATTGTCGGAGGGCATAAGGGGGGGATAATGGGAGCCGGCTATATTGCCATTGAAGGGGAGCATATGTTGTGTCCCCTAGGTTTTGCGTTAATTAACGTTTGCCCTCGGTGGTGTACAAGCTGCGGTTGGAGCGCAAGTTGGCAAGGGAGGGGCGTACGTTTGCGCAGTTAATGGCCGTAGGGTATAGTTTTGCATCTGCTTTTGGACTTGCAAAATGCTGTGGCCGTATTAGTTATATATAGGTTAATGATGTGCATTGTGCGTGAACAGGGCAGGTAGCGAGTGATGGTGTATTGGACCCTTGGTTTTTCCACCTCTTGCAACTGTATGCTGGTTACCATGCTATCCACGGCAGTGATGATGCAGGTTAAACCGTGATGGGAACTGCGTTACGTGTTCCCATGGGCGGTATGGTGGCAGGTAATTGTATTGACGCACTTTCTAGCGCACTGGACTTTTTATCAAGATACGCCTGCGGCGTGGCGATGTGGAACTGCGATAATGTCTTGGGGCTGACTTTGGATAGCTCTGTAGCGATTTTTTGCGAGATATGCTTGAGGCGGGCATGATGCCTTTGACCAAAGCATGCTGGGCGTGGATATTACCGCCTTGTCGAGTATGAGGCAGGGCAGATCATGGTAGGGGCGTGACCCTACGGGTACTGTTTATTGCCAGAGTGTAGTAATGTTTATGATTGAGGCCTCAGCGGCACTGATTTGTCTTTGGATTTTGTGCTTGATGTGACGCCGTTGTTTTGGCGAGGATTGTCAACTTTTGGTGTGTGGCTGATGTCATGGTGGCGTTATAATAGGGGGAATCTAATGCATAAGACTGAAACGCCGCCAAGGCGTGTTGCAAAGATAAAAAGTGATGCAGATACCGCAAGGGTGTTTGATCCTGAGCTACTTTTTGTGGAATGTTACAAATGTGGTCAGCCTATTTTTTGGGAAAAGGGCAAGACAACAGACTTGCTGCATGATGCAGGTATTGCGATGCAAGAGCTTGATGAACGTTGTATGATCATGGCGCAGGGCTGCCCGCAGTGTAGCCCGCACAAAACGCAGTTGGAGCTTCGCGTTGTGCGTCTTGCTGCTGAAAATGAGCAGCATTTTGAGGATATATCAGGAAATGCCTGAATGCATACCAGGTGCGCCAGGGATATTTTTGCCACACCCGGTATTGCATGTCTTATGGAGTCGTTGTTCGACTCTCTAGAGTTTGCGCGGCACGGATGACTTCTGCAAGGAATGCTTCACGTGCTTCAGCCAAGCGTGTGGTTAGCTGTGGGTCTGATAGTGCAATGATTTGGGCCGCGAACCAAGCTGCATTTTTGGCACCTGCTTTGTCTAGAGCCACGGTGCCCACAGGGTATCCAGGAGGCATCTGCACCGTGGCCAGCAGGGCATCCATGCCGCCTAGTTTGGATGCAGTGACAGGTACACCTATGACGGGACGCAGTGTGCGTGCTGCAACGGCCCCGGCCAGGTGCGCCGCCATGCCGGCAGCACAGATAAAGACCTGACAGCCTTCTTTTTCCAGCTTTTCTACCAGCTGCTCTGTGCGCTGGGGTGTTCTGTGTGCTGACGTGATGGTAAACAGATAGCTTATGCCCAGAGCCTCCAGTACCTCGGTACAGGGGCGCAGGGTTTCTTCGTCAGAGATACTTCCTATGAATATGCCGACTTGGGGCATGACAGGCTCCTTGTCTGATTGTTGACGAAAAAGACGCGGGCCGGTCCTTTCGGGATGACCGGCCCGGTGCGGGAATCAGCTTTTTGCCAAGCCCTTGTTGCCGATATCACGGCGATAGTAGCTGTTGGCCATGCGTACCCGTTCTACAGCGGTGTAAGCTTTTTGTTGTGCAGTTTGCAAGGTATCGCCCATGGCCGTGACGCACAGAACGCGCCCTCCGCGGGCCAAGGTTTTGTCTTCGTGCAGGCGGGTTCCTGCCTGAAAGACTTTTGCCCCATCGGCCTCTGCTTCTGCAATGCCTGTGATTTCCATGCCCGATTCATAGCTACCGGGGTAGCCTTGAGCAGCTATGACCACACCCAGAGCTGTTTGCGGATGGTACGCTACGGGCACTTCGGCTAGTTTGCCTGTGGCTGCTGCCAGCATGACGGCGGCCAAGTCGGCATCAAGGCGCATGAGCAGGGGCTGGCATTCCGGGTCACCAAAACGCACGTTGTATTCAAGCACATAAGGGCCTTGTGGTGTCATCATGAGACCTGCGTACAATACCCCGCAAAATGGCGTATCTTTTGCGGCAAGAGTGCGGACCACAGGCCGGATGACACGTTCGGTCATCTCTGCCCAGCGGTCTTCAGGTAGTATGGGCGCTGGGCTGTATGCGCCCATACCCCCTGTATTGGGGCCGGTATCACCTTCGCCTACGGCCTTATGATCCTGGGCAGAAGGCAGCGGCACGATGGTATCACCATCCACCAGTGCGAGAAAAGAGGCCTCTTCACCTGTCAGCGCGGCTTCAATCACAACGTGCACACCGGCATTACCATAGAGTTTTTGTACCATAATGGTTTCAAGCGCCTGTATGGCCTCATCCGTGGTCTTTGCCACTATGACGCCTTTGCCCGCGGCTAGCCCGTCGGCTTTGACCACAATGGGCGCACCTTGTTGCAAGACGTATTCGCGGGCTTCGTGGAAATTGTCAAAGACGCCAAAGTCGGCAGTGGGTACACCTGCTTCACGCATGATATGCTTGGCAAATGCTTTGCTGCCTTCAAGCTGGGCAGAAAAGGCGTTGGGCCCAAAGCAGGGAATACCAGCGGCGGCAAGGGCATCTTTGATGCCAAGCACAAGGGGCAGTTCCGGGCCGGGTACCACTAGATCAATATTATTGGTGCGGGCAAAATTTACAAGAGCGGGCAGGTCATCTTCAGCAATGGGCACATTAACGCCTTCAAGAGCGGTGCCACCATTGCCCGGTGCGATGTACAATGCTTCCACAAGGGGACTTTGACGTAATTTCCATGCAAGCGCGTGTTCGCGTCCGCCGGAACCGACAATCAGGATATTCACGGCTGGGCCTCCGGGTATCTTGGGCAGGGGGGCTGGCCGGGGTTTTCCCCTGCTGTGTTTCGTGTTAGCACGAACAGGCCCTAATTTTACAGGGCGTTGTCGTGGTCACTAGGTACAGGTTTTTCGGTTCGCGGGCAAGCAGAGTGTGTACTTGGGGTCTTTCCTTTTTTTCAGGAGTTTTTTGTCATGTTGCCGTATCGTTTCATCCCTCGCCTTTCAGAAGACGCCCTCGCGTCTATACAGCTTGCGGGGTTGCAGCGGACTGTGGAGCATGTTTTGCAACACAGTACATTTTATCGCCGTACCCTTGGCAGGGTCGGTATACAGGCTGATGATATCCGTTCGCTGGATGACCTGCGGCAGCTACCGTTTACCACTGTTGCGGACTTGCGTGACGAATACCCCTTGGCATTGTTGAGCGTGCCGGAAAAGGACGTGGTACGCATCCATGCCTCGTCCGGTACCACTGGCAAGCGAAAAGTTTTGGCATATAGTGCTGCGGATGTGGATACCTTTGCCCTTATGATGGCCCGTTGCTATGAGCTGGCCGGACTTTGCGTAAAGGATCGGGTGCAGATTTCAGTGGGCTATGGCCTGTGGACTGCCGGAGTCGGATTTCAAATGGGGTGCGAGCGTTTTGGTGCTCTGGCTGTGCCTGTAGGGCCGGGCAATCTTGAGATGCAGTTGCAACTATTGACGGATATGAAAGTCACGTGTCTGTGCTCCACAGCATCCATGGCGTTTCTAATGGGTGAAGAGGTGGAGCGCAGTGGGCTGCTTGACCGTATCCGTTTAAAAAAAGTTATTTTTGGCGCAGAACCGCATAGCCCTAAGATGCGTGCTGCGTTTGAAAAGCGCCTGGGCATTGAAGACAGTTTTGACATTGCGGGCATGACGGAAATGTATGGCCCGGGTACCGGGCTTGAGTGTCGCGCACACAGTGGCATCCATTACTGGGCAGATTTGTTTATTATAGAGGTGCTTGATCCGCAGACTTTACAGCCGGTGGCCCTCGGGGAAGTAGGCGAGATGGTTGTAACCTCGTTGCGTAAGGAGGCAGCTCCACTGATTCGGTATCGGACTCGGGATCTGACACGTATGCTGTCGGGCACGTGTGCATGTGGCCTGGCGATGCCCCGTTATGACCATGTGCTGGGGCGTTCCGATGACATGGTCATTTTCCGCGGTGTGAATATCTACCCTGGTCAGATTTGTGGCGTGTTGCACGATTATGCAGAACTGGGTGCAGAGTACCAACTGGTGTTGACGCGGGCTGATGGGCGCGAGAGTATGCTCTTGCGTGTGGAACGCGCACAAGGTGTATCGTCGCCAGGGGCTGAGGGCTCGGCAGCGCTGGAACAGCATGTGGCGGCTACGCTACATAAGGCCCTTATGGCGCGTTGCCGTGTGGAACTGGTCCCCCATGGTGAGCTACCGCGTTCTTTTGCCAAATCCAAACGAGTTGTGGACCTGCGTGAGCAGAGTGAATAGATTGCCCCTTTTTCAGAGTCAGGGCATCAGAGGGGCAAGATCAAGGCCGGCTTCCTGCGGCAGGCCCAGCATCAGGTTAGCGTTTGCCAAGGCTTGTCCCGCAGCACCACGGCAGAGGTTATCGATGCAGGCCACAACAATGAGACGGCGCGTGCGTGGGTCAACCACCAAACCAATGTCACAGAACATGGTGCCGCGTACGTGTCGCAGTTCTGGCAATTGCCCTTTGGGCAGTATGCGCACCCAAGGTTTGTGGGCATAGGCAGATTCGTACCCAGCCTGTATCTCGTCAATGGTGGTGTTCTGGGGCAGGGTGGCATATATGGTCGACAGAATACCCCTGTTGATGGGGAGCAGATGCGGGTTGAAAGATACCGTCATGGGGATGTTTGCCAGGGTGGAAAGCTCTTGTTCGATCTCTGGAGTATGGCGGTGTGCGGCTAGTCCGTAAGCGCGAAAGGAGTCCTGTACTTCACAGAACAAAGTGGAAACAGCCGCGTTGCGGCCTGCCCCTGTGGTGCCGGATTTAGCGTCGATGACAATGCCTTCTGTGGCAATGATGTTGTTGCGTAGCGCAGGTAAAAGCCCCAGAATGACTGAAGTCGGATAGCAGCCAGGGTTGGCCACAAGAGTGGCCTTGCGTATGTCATCGGCGTACAGTTCGGGCAGGCCATAGGCTGCGTGAGGCAACAGCTCGGCGCGAGTGTGGGGAACCTTGTACCAAGCCTCGTAGACCTCTTTGTTATGCAGACGAAAATCAGCCGATAGGTCCACAACCTTAACTCCCCGGCTGTGGAGTTCTGCGGCGGCTTCCATGGCGGCTCCATGGGGAACGGCCAGAAAGGCCACTTGGCAAGTTGCGGCAATTTGTTCAAAGTCTGGCTCGGTAATGATAAGCCCACTATGGCAGGAACCACGTGTAAAGGGGTGGATATCTTCCAGGCGTTCGCCTGCCTTTGCACGGGATGTGGCACATGCCAGACGGATATGTGTATGCCCGTGAAGCAGACGGAGCAGTTCCATACCAGTATAGCCTGTTGCCCCCACAAGAGCTGCTGCAATGGGACGTGCGTTGGTATCCAAAATAGTCCTCCTGATTGATGGAGCATCCTGCTCTGGAATACTGCATCGGGCCAAAACCCGTATACAGGTATGCCTGTTCTGTCATCTGACAAGCAAGGCATAACGCGTAATGCTTGTACATACAAGGCATTAAGCATGCAAAGAGTCCTACCGATGGTTCACGCTGTTGTTCCCCCGGTACGGAGTCTGTGCTGGTTTGGTAGCTAGCCCGATTTGACTACGTACTTCATGCGCAGTTCGTACAACATGCCTTCAAGCAATTGTGCTTCTTCAGCATCAAGGCAGTTGCGAGTTTTTTCCTGCAACATGTGCAACACATCAATGGTATGGCGTGCCATAAGCAAATCCTGCGTGGTCTGGCCGCTGTTCGGGTCCGGCACTTCGCCTAGCTGTACTAAGGCTGAAGAGGCCAGAGACAATATAAAGGTAGAAAATGTAACTGAAGGCATTTGCCCTGCATCGGCAGGGCTGGTGGCACAGCCGCAGCCTGTGCTTGTGTGTTCTTCAGACATACGAAAGACTCCTGACAATATACCTGTAAAGGTTGTATAAAAAATATCCTGGTCTACTTTGCATATAGCCCACTGCGGCTATGCTAGGCAGGCAGAAGTTCTTCTGAGGGTATACGGAGTGCCTCTTGGTAGGCGCACAGTGCCTGCTCAAGATAATCCCGACAGCCGATATACCCACCGCACGCGCGGAAGCCTGTGGCAAGAGCGTGCAGGCCGGCAATAAGGTCGGCCCAGTCTACCCAACCCATATGTCCAATGCGTATGATGCGGCCTTTGAACTGATCTTGGCCACCGGCCAGTATAACGCCATGATGTTCCGCAGCGTAGGCAATAACGGCAGAGGCGTCCAGTCCGCCGGGCAGAGCCACGGTGGTCAGTCCCCATGCATAGTGCCGGGTGACCAATGGCGGCAGTCCCATGGCCGTGAGGCCGGAACGGGTCAGTTGGGTGAGCGCCCATTGCTTGCGGAATACATCGGCATGCCCTACCTGGGCATAGAGGCGCATACTCTCGCGCAGGCCCATGATCAGGCTGACAGGGGTCGTAAATAACGTTTGGTGTGACTCTGCTTTTGCGCGTTCGGCAGGAAGATTGAAGTAAAAACAGGCAGGATGCTGTGCTGCCCGTGTCCATGCGCGTTGGGACAAGGCAATGAGTGCCAGGCCAGGGGGCAACAAGAGTCCTTTTTGCGAACCAGTCAGGAGGCAATCCACCCCCCATGCATCCATGGGGCAGGGGGCAATGCCCACTGAGGAGATACCGTCCACCACGAGCAGGGTGTCTGTCTTGCGGGTACAGGCTGCAATCTCACGTACAGGATGCATGACGCCTGTTGAGGTTTCAGAGCATTGCACGAGCAGGCCTGTTGCGTCTGGATGCGCGGTAAGCGCATTTGCAACGATCTGAGGCTCTACTGCCTGCCCCCACGGTACCTCAATGGGAATGACGTGCAAATCGTGTGAACGGGCAATGGCACTCCAGCGTTGACCAAACTTGCCGCCTTCTACCACCAGCACGCGATCTTTGGGGGCAAACAGGTTGGTCACGGCGGCTGTCATGGCACCGGTGCCGGAGCACGCCAGAGGCAATACGGGCTGTGTAGTACCAAACAGCAGTTGCAGGTTTTTTTGCAGCTCGGCCATGAGGGCTTTAAATGCGGGCTTGCGGTGGTGGATCATATCTTGGGCCATGGCCAGACGTACTGAGTCTGGGATGGGAGTAGGCCCTGGGGTGAGCATTCTGGCTTTGTTCAGCATGAGGTCTCCAGTATGGTAAGAGCATCAACGGGTGCGGTGTACTCGCACTGTGAATGCTTTCAGATAATTGGTTTCGGGCATGGCCGGGTGTACGGGGTGGTCTGGTCCCTGATGGCCATGAAACAGGGTCTGGATACGACTGCCTGTATGCATGGCTGCATGATTGAGAATACGCCGCAAGTCGTCAGCTGCCAGGTGCTGCGAGCATGAGCAGCTCATAAGAATGCCACCGTCTTCTACCAGTTCCATGGCCAGCATATTGACACGCTGATAGGCTTTCAGCCCTTGTTTTTGATGCTTGCGGCGCTTGATGAAGGCAGGGGGGTCCACGCAGATAAGGTCGTAGCATCGCCCTTGGTCGCGTAATTTTGTTAAGGACTGCTCGGCATCACCCTCTATGATTTTGATTGGACCAGCAACCGCATTCAGGCGGGCATTTGCCTCGGCTGTCTCTAGGGCCAGAGACGAAGCGTCAAGAAATGTGGTTTGTGCAGCGCCGGCCACGGCAGCGGTGACCCCAAAGCCCCCTGCATAGCAAAAGGCATCAAGTACACGTTTGTCTTTGGCAAAAGAAGCAAAGACATTGCGGTTGACCCGTTGGTCATAAAACCAGCCTGTTTTCTGGCCGTGGGTCAGGGGTGCAATGAAGCGAACACTGTTTTCTTCAAGCTCCAGCGTATCGGGCACAGTGCCGCATGCGTGCTCCACATAGCTTGTAAGCCCTTCAAGGCTGCGGTGGGCACTGTCATTGCGAAGCAGGATGCCTGTGGGGTTCAGTAACTCCTGCAATACGCTCAGTACCTGGCGTTTTACGCCCTCGGCTCCGGCAGTGGTCAGTTGCACGACCAGCACATCGCCGTAACGGTCTACAATAATGCCAGGGAGCCAGTCTGCTTCTGCAAAGAGCAGGCGGTAAAAGGGTTTAGAAAAGAGCATTGTCCGCATGGTAAGCGCGTGGGAGATGCGATGGTGGAGGAGTGCCGTATCAAAGGTCACATCTGGTTTGCGGGCAAAGACACGGGCTGCGATGAGTGATGTGGGGTTTACATAGGCTGATGCCATGGGCGTCCCCCCGGCTGTACACAGGGTGACAGCTTCACCGGGAGTAAAATTGTGCAGCGGGCTTTTGTGGGTGTCCACCTCATTGCTAAAAACCCACAGGTGGCCGACGCGCAGGCGGCGGTCTTCGCCTTTTTTTAAATACATACGTTTCATGAATACGCCATTTGTTCCTTGGCGCCCTAAGGCGCAGATTCTGTCCGGCAGAGGTTTGGTTTAGTGGGCCTCTCCCCAATTGTTGCCTATGCCGTACGCCACTGCCAAAGGTACGTCCAGCGCTACGTCTTTGGGGCGCACAGCAATCATGATATCCACAAGACGAAGGGCAGCTTTTTGGGCGGTATGCTCGGGAGCTTCTAAAAGTAATTCATCATGTACCTGCAGCACCAGACGTGCGCCAAGGTGTGTAAGTGTGGTGTCTGCGGCTGTCTGCAACATGGCTATTTTTATGATGTCTGCAGCACTGCCCTGTACCACTGCGTTAATAGCTTGCCTACGAGCCTGCGAGGCAAGTTGCTTGTTGTTTGAATGGATATCGGGCAACAGCCTACGGCGCCCTGCAAGTGTGGTCACATAGCCTGTCTTGCGGGCACTATATTCCACTCCGTCGTAAAATTTTTTGAGGCGTGAAAGTTTGCTAAAGTAGTGTTCGATAAAGCTTTTTGCTTCTGTCAGCGTAAGTTTGAGCTCTCGGGCTAATTTTTGCGGGCCCATACCGTAGATAAGGCCAAAGTTGATGGTTTTGGCGTTACGGCGTTGGTCAGGAGTAAGCGCACGGGGTGAGACGTCATACAGCAGGCAGGCAGTGCGGCTATGGATGTCTTCGTTATTATCAAATGCGCTACGCAGCGTGGGGTCACCAGATACGTGAGCAAGGACGCGCAATTCAATTTGTGAGTAATCGGCTGCAATAAGCTTGTATCCGGTGGCAGCTGTAAAGCAACGCCTCATGCGTTGCCCCAGGGGACCGCGCACAGGAATATTCTGTAGGTTGGGATGGCTGGAGGAGAGTCTCCCTGTAGCCGTTGCCAGTTGATTAAACGTGGTATGAATGCGGCCACTGTGGTCTGCCAGTCTGGGAAGAGGGGCAAGATAGGTGGAGCGCAGTTTTTCCAGCTTGCGGTATTCTAGAATACTGTCGATGATCGGATGTGTTCCGGCTAGTTTTTCCAAAACAGCCTGGCTAGTGGATGCCAGCCCACCTTTGGTTTTTGTACCGGCCCGCAGACCCAGGGTGCCGAACAGCAACTCGCCTAGCTGCTGAGATGACCGGATGTTGAAGCTCCCCCCAGCCGCGGTGTGGACCTCTTGTGTCAGACGGTCCAGCTCTTGCTGCACCTCAAGCAGAAAGTGGCCGAACTCTTGGCGATGAATATGGATGCCGTTGCATTCCATATCTGCCAGCACAGGGATGAGGGGCAGTTCCAGTGTGGTGAGCAGGGGCATAAGCCCCACACCGTGGAGGCGGTCCGCAAGGTCTTGTGCCAGAGCCAGAGCCAAGGTTGCAGGCAGGTGGGGGGCAATGGAGAACTCTTCGTTTTTGCGTGCAAGGCGCTGCCATGAGTAGTCTCGCTCTTCGGGGTTGAGCAGATAGGCGGCCAGCCCCAAATCAAACCAGCGGTGGATTGCCAGTTTGCGCCACGAGGGGTGCGCGCGATACAGGGATTTAACGTCGGGTGCAATGAATGTAACCGTATCCGGGCACAGAGCAAAGTGTTCAGCTAGCACTTCTGGAGTACCGGTATATTGGTATTCTGTACCGTTGAGCATAAGGGCCAGAGTGGGTTTGGCTGTGTTTGCCTCTGGCTCTAACGGCACCAATGCCACCTGCCCTTGGGCAGGGGGCAGCATGTCGGGGGTGTGTACTATGGGTACGGGGGATGTTGCAGAGGGTGTGGGGGTATCAAAAAGCGTTCCCTGTACAGCAGAGGGTGTGGGTACGGTATCTGTTGCACGTGTGCCCAAAAGGCTGTCCCCCAGGTCACGGGCTAGTGTACGCAGTTCGAATTCGCGCAAGAATGCGGTGACACTTTGGGTGTGCATGGGGACAACACACAAAGACTCCAGCGAGATGTCGGCACAACGGGCGGTATCTAGTGTAGTCAGACGACGATACAGATATACGGCATCCCATTGACCTGCAAATTTTTTTTGAATGGCGGGTTTGAGCGTTGCTGCATGGGTTTCAATGGCTTCTAGTGTGGGATGGTCTGCAAAAATTTGTGCGGCTGTTTTGGGGCCGATTCCGGGTACGCCGGGGATGTTATCGCTGGAGTCGCCGATAATGGCCTGAAAGTCGGCCCATTGGTCAGGGGTAAGGCCGGTTTCTTTGGTAAAAGCTTCAAGATCAGTGATTTTTTCCTGCTTTGCACCAGGGTCCCACAGGTAGACATTATGGTCAAGGCATTGCTTAAGGTCTTTGTCTGCACCCACAATGATGACCGGACGTTCCTGCTTGAAACGCGCTGCCAGCGAGGCAATGCAGTCGTCAGCTTCGCACTGGTTTGAAACGTGTAGCGGAATGCCCAGCTCCTTGATGCCGCGGCGGATGGGCTCAAGCTGCTGTATCAGTGGTTCCGGCGTGGCAGAGCGGTTGGCCTTGTATGCCTCGTACATGGTGTGGCGAAAGGTGGGCCCTTTGCCATCCATGAAAAAGCCCACGTAAGTGGGGTTTTCTTCTCGCAACAAGCGAAGCATGATGCGCAGGACAATAAACAGCGCATTGGTGGGCAAGCCATCTGAGCGCTGCATATTTTGGAATGCGTAAAATCCGCGGAATATAAAGGCGGAACCGTCAATAAGATAGACAGGTTCTTTGGTAAGACCAAGGCGTTTTTTCAGAGACATGGCGGGCGTTCTGCTTGTGGGTTTGTTGCGTGTGTCCAGAAGCTGGCGGCAGGGCCAGCATACCTGTGCATGAGGTACTTCTTTATTGCCGTGTGGATATGGTAACGATTAACCCCCTATTCTGTAAACCGCTCAACTACACTTGATGTAAAAAATGGTATGCTTCGGCTGAGAGAGGGGCGTGGGCATACCTGCCCCCGGAGGACGCCGGGGGCAGGTATGTATCATGTTTACTTTTCATCGTTTTGGCTTGCCGCATCAGGCTGGATACCTGTCTGTGCAGGAATGGGGTGGGGCGGCAGGTTTTGCCATGCAGGAGGTATGGTGCGTACGTGCAGGTCCATTTGCGGGAAGGCAATTTCTATATTTTCTGTCTTGAAAGCCTGATCAATGTCAAACCGCAATGAGGATTCTGTGGTAAGAACATTATCAATATCATCTATCCAGATGCGTAAAATGAAATCCAGAGAGCTTGCGCCAAAGTTGCTGAACACAACCCTTGGCTCTGGTTTGGCAAGCACATTGGGGTGTTTTTGGGCAAGGGCAAGCAGAGTTTTTTCCACTTTACGTGTATCGGAACCATATGCCACGCCTACGAGAACATCCCGTCGGATGGTGGCATTATTTTTAGTCCAGTTGACTACCTGTGTGGTTACAAGGTCAGAGTTGGGTATCATAATGGTCGCATTGTCAAAGGTCTCTACAATGGTCGTACGCGTGGTTACTGATTTGACGGTGCACCACAGGTTGCCCACCTGGATGATATCTCCCTGCTGGATGGATCGTCCGAACAGCAGAATAAGACCGCTTATGAAGTTGTTGAAAATGGTTTGCATGCCAAAACCCAAGCCCACACTAAGACCACCGGCGATGACGGTCAGGCTGGTAAGACTGACTCCCAGTGTGTGCAGGGTTATGAGGGCATACAGGCC
Organism: uncultured Desulfovibrionaceae bacterium; assembly: GCA_964593925.1. Taxonomy (GTDB): domain Bacteria; phylum Desulfobacterota; class Desulfovibrionia; order Desulfovibrionales; family Desulfovibrionaceae; genus Oleidesulfovibrio. Next base: position 15,187 of record CAZQKM010000021.1, read on the forward strand.
CCACAGGATATAGGATGCCGTAGTTTGCAACGATAGCACGGCCCCGCGTTGACCCCGTGGCCAGTACAGTGACATACGGTTCAGCGCACTGTGCACAATGGCAGAGCAGGCCCGTGTAATATAAAATAATGCGGCAAGCAGTATTAGGCTGGCCAGCTTCAGAGAAAAACCCTTTCCAGTCAGTTCAAAGTTGGCAATATTGGCAATAACGCCTTGCCCCATGAAACCGTTGAACCACATCACCCCAGTGCCGCATGCCGCTAACCAGACACCAGGCGAGGCAAAACCCACAAGCATACCCTTTGTAATAACGGCTGTGGTAGAGTCTGTGCTGCGTGCAGCTCCGCGCAGGCGGATGAGCTCTGTCAGCGCAATACCTGTGCAGTACGTAACATACACCACAAACCAGACCATGAATAGGAATGCCGAAAAAATGCCGTAGCCGGCAAAAGCTGTCAGGGAAAGCAACGCACAGATCCAGAACCATACCCGCCCCACAAGGGGGCCGTGTAGACTACGGCGCTTGTCATAATGCATCATGGTCAAACCATAGCCGAGGAGCAAAAGCATCCACAGGGGCACGGCCATTTTTTCGGGCATTTCGCTGGCCAAAATCAGACTGGCAGGCAGAAAAAGGAACACGAGGGGCGTATGGGAGGCCTTGATAAATCCCGGGTCGAGCATGCGACGTATGGTTGTCGATCCGTATATGGCACCGATACCCAGCATAAACATGCCAGGTACGCTTGTCAGAAGGACCAGTTCTGGAAAAAATCGACCGGCAACAGCAAGAAGAGTCAGCCCCAGACTGGCGGTGAGGCAGGTTGTATGCAAAGCTCGTATGGTTTTGGCCGATCTTCCGGGCAGGTCACGCGTGGCATTGTTGCCAAGGGGAATACCACAAAGCATAAGCAGCGTAAGGATACCACACCCAAAAAGCGAGACGGAAAGGGTCTTGCCGGCAAGTTGTTTGCCTTCGCGTATGGCACTTGCTGTGAACATGGAGGCCCACAGTGCTGTGGCGTCGGGTTGGCGCCACAGTTCAATAGACAGCAGGGGCTCCTTGTTGCGAAAGAAGAACATATGCCAACTGTCAGCCAGCTCTTGTTCGCGTTCCAAACGCGTTTTTTTTATGTCTGCTTTCAAACGCAGCAGATTTTCTTCCAGCTTGGCGGCTTTGCTTTCTTGGCGTTCAAGGTTTTTTTGCAAGGCACGCAACCTGGCAAGGTAGCTTTCTGCCACTGCACGAGCAGCTGGTGTAAAGTCGCTTTTCAACAGCGGCGCTATATCTATTGCTTTGATACGTCCAAGCCGGAGGGTACTTTGCCCTCGGGCCTTTGCAAGTGTGGATTCTGCTGTACTGAGTGTAAGATACAGCGCATTGAGTCGTAAAACAGACGAACGGGTGGACATGGGGCCACCGCTGGAAAGGCTGTGGGCAAGTCGGGCTTCCCCGTAAATACGCACTACTTCGGCATAGGTTGCTGCAACGGATGTAAGAGAAGACTCCACGGTTTTTTGCAGTGCAGTATCGGCTTTTTCCAGCAGGTCAAGCTCTTGCTGCTTTGCTTCCACCAAGGCCGTGATGCCGTCATCTGGCGAGTCTGTGGCAGGCGGGTCTGCTGCAGCCGGCAGGACAAGCATGCAGCAAAGCAAAATGCCCGTAAGCGACCATGAAATACCGTGTGTAGTATATGACATGAAGTGCCGGAAAGATAAAAGAGGAAGCATGTGTGTATCCATTTGTAATATATGGTAAAATATAGGATATGTCATTTGGGCAGAATGGAGGCACTGCCGTTGGTGGTAATATAGCAATAATATTTCAGCGCGCATAGACCATAAAAGACTTTTATGCGGCCCGTACAAGGAGATGATATGTAGCCATGGAGGGGGATACTGGTTTGAGGTTCTCCAGGTAAGTTTTTTGGCTCATGCACCTTGGCCACCAGTTGAATGGTGCATCCTGGTTACCTTGTCTACCTGCTGGTGCATGTTCCGCACGAGACATTTTGTATTCTGCGGGGACTGGCCATGTCCTGAGACATATAGCCGTGGCATGCTTGACGGGGGTCTAACGTAGTCGTTACATACGAAGAGCGTGCAGGTGCCGGGAGAATGCGGGGCTGAGCTTCTTTTCTTTTTGCAACATACTCCATAGCTGGTATCTGCGCTGTAGATACTGGTGGAGTGTATTGCCCTCGACAGTTTTATTTTGTGAACACTGTTGCCTTGCGACCTGGGGAAAAGGACAATCTGGAGCAGCTATGCCACACATGCGAGTGCCGTCAGCAGGGGTGTTTTATGCATTGCTCGGGGCTGTATTTTTTGGAACCACGGGTACCATACAGGCCTTTGCTCCTCCAGGGAGTCAGCCGCTTGTAGTGGGTGGCATGCGTATGCTTGTGGGGGGCACGGCCATGCTTGTCTGGCTGCTTGTACGCCAGGGGATACCGCGTTTTGCTCCTTGGCCCCGGCGAGTGACACTGGTTGCCGCTGGGGGAGTGGTTCTTTTTCAGATATTATTTTTTTCCGGCCTGATACGGACAGGCGTGGCTGTTGGTACGGTTGTGGCCATTGGGTGCAGCCCCATAGCCGGGGGGCTTTTGGATTATGGGATGCGTGGCATAAAGCCGGGTAGGTACTGGTATGCGGCAACAGCGTTGGCTCTGTGCGGCCTTGGGTTGCTTTCATTTGATGCGGATGTGCAGTTTGATCCGGTAGGGGTGGCCATGGCACTGGGGGCAGGCTGCGGCTATGCCATATACGCTGCCAATAGCCAAACCATACTCAGGAATCATTCTCCGGAAGAAATGCTCGTGGTTTTGTTTTTTTTGGGTGGTCTGGCCATGAGTCCCGTGTTTATTCTGTACGATGTTTCGTGGTTGGTGTCTTTACAGGGGGCGTTGTCCATGGGCGCAATCGGTATAGTGGGTACGGCCTTGGGATATGGATTTTTTGCAGCGGGCCTAGCCAGGTTGTCGCTTGCCACGGGTCTTACTTTGGGACTGGCAGAGCCGCTTGTGGCCGCACTGCTTGGCATAGGTCTGCTTGGTGAGCCCTGTTCACTGCAGACAGGTGCTGGCCTTGGGGCATTGTTTGCGGGTATGTATGTCATGACCCGCGGCGCATAAGGCATGTTGAAGAATCTCCACTCCGGTGTGCGGGGCATGGGCACAGGGTGAGCTAACACCCACAAATTTTGGGGTATGACGTGTGCTCGAATCATACCGTTGACCCAAAGTAGACAGGGTACGGGCTACATATGTGCTCGAGGTCCGTAGCCATGTGTCCATTTTGGGGATGTGGTAGGGCTGGGGTCTGCCTCTGCCGGGTCTGCGGAGCCTGAAGAAAGTCTTCTCCGGCTTTACTCCGATGGCTGGGGTATGGTGGAATATTTTTTCCGACGTAAAAATATGTAAAAACCAGGGAAGGGGCAGATGTGTGTCATCCTGTACAGGGTGGGCTGAAATTGAATGCAAGAAAAATGCTTGACACTAAGAAATCCCTTTGATACATAGCTTAATTCCACATGGGGAAGTCGTTTTGATTCCTCTCTGTGGTATAATGCGGAGTCGTAGTTAAGTCGGTTATAACGCCGGCCTGTCACGCCGGAGGCCGCGGGTTCGAGTCCCGTCGACTCCGCCACTAAAAATTAAGGGTCTTAGCCTGTAAGGTTAAGACCCTTTTTTGGTGTGGTGGCATGCAGTATTACAGATATGTATCTTCGTGAGCATTGCCACGAGAATGGGTAAATAGTGCGGACAGAAAAACTGGCATCTATGAAAAATGATATCCAAAGGTAGCAAAGGGGTGATTTGATAACCGTCAGATTGGGCAAGCAGCGTTGTGGTGATAAACTGACCTATGGCCAATTTTAGTATGATCGTATAGCTATCAAAGCTCCATCCCGGGCTCTGAGTGCTCCCCCGCATTGGCGAAATACGGAATACAGGCAACTGCAACAAGGCTGGTAGTCAGGATCAGCTTGAGTACCAAGCGATGGGAGTATATTGTGGGGTGCGTTTCTCACATGGTATTCCCCGAGGATGATACTAGAGGCTATCTTGTGATAAAATACGATGAATGCTTTTTCTAACACTGAAAAATGTGGACGTTGGTAGTTCTGTGGCAATGTTATTTTTTAATGTGTTACTTGTGTTTAGAGAACGTGGTGTACACTGCCATGTGCAGCTGCCAAGAGAATGTGCTTGTGTGGAATGTACAACCATGCATGGTATGTTAGGTGTTCAAGCGGCAACGCCATGGGAGTAGGCCGTTGACTCATACATGACGGCATGGAGCTTTTTTTTGCCAAGGGACAGCAAGGTGCTTTTGGTTCTTTGTCTGCTTACCCCGGGTCATACCACTAAGATACTATTTTTGTTTATTATATTGTTTTTATCAACTTTTGGGAAGTATCAGGAGTGATCAAGTGGAAAAGATTTTAATCATTGGCTGTAAGAATGCGATGGATGATGTGTGCATTGGATGCTCGCGTTGCATGGTAGGGTTTAATCGACGCGAGGGTGCGTTTAAGGATTATGGTGCTGATGCCCAACTCATAGGCATTCTTGGCTGCGGTGGCTGCCCTGGTGCAACCCTTGTCACCCGCCTGATGCAGTTTAAACTCTGGAATACCCCTTTTGCTGAACAACCCACGGTCATTCACCTTGGCCCCTGTCTTACAGATCATTGCCCCAGTAAGAAGCTTATCCAGAAAAAGCTTGAAGCAAAAGCAGGCATACCTGTTGTGTCTGGTACGCATCCATATATCCCAGAGAGAGTGTTTGTGTAGCAGTATGCTTCTATCCACAGTTGGCATAGCATAAGTCGTTAGCGGCTTGCGTCCCTGCATATGAAGAACGGGCTCAGCAGGGCGCATGGGCACGGAGGAGAGTGCTCTATGGGCCTTGCATACGAAGAGTAGAAGGGGGCGGGCTCTGGTATGGTAAAACGCTTTTTCCGTGTAGAGGCATGTTGCTTGAGGAGCAAGGACAAAAAAAGTGGATTGACAGGGCCAGGCACCACGTGTAGAAGCTCTTGTCGCGGACGGTTAGCTCAGTTGGTAGAGCACTGCCTTCACACGGCAGGGGCCACAGGTTCAAGTCCTGTACCGTCCACCATCATTTCCATATTTCAGTGGAAATTCCGTAATCTTTTTTTTATCTGTTGTTTGGGTGTGGGGCTGCACCCGAGAAAGGAGCATCCCGCAAAAGGGAATGTTTCTAAAGAGTTTTCATGCCCACTACCCGAGAAATACATGGACCCGCAAGCGGTAGCGTTCGAAATTCCGCAATTCTTACACCCAGCGTTGGGTACGTTTTATTTTTCGGTGAAAGACTCTGGTTATCCCGTTACTCCGCATAAAACGAAACCTTTTGGCTACTTCCTCTTTCCCAGAAAACAACGTGTTGCCCAAGGCCCGTATTGGGGCAAACGGGCTTTGCGTGATGGGCTTATCCGGTCCAGCAGAACGACAACGTATTTTGGGTATCCTTCGGGATGGTGTTTTTACCCGCACCAATTCGCCCAAATCGCGGCAAAATTCATATGCCGCCTGAAGAGGCAGCCAAGTATGTTTGAAGCCCGTGGCCTTACCCGGGTCTGAATTTTCCAGGACGGGGCATCTGCAAGTGTAGTAACCTCCTGCGGCCACAAGAGATATGTTCTGTATCCAGTAGTTTGCAGACATTGGTAAAATGGCGTTGCACCAGGCGGATAGCATGAAAGGGGTCATCCACGATCACTGCGGTGGGAAACCATTATCGGACAAGATAGCGGTATGCCGAGTTTATGACGATGCAAACAGCCTTCATACGTTTCCGGCCTTTGGGTGAGAGTTGAAACGTACCTAACCTGCCTTGAGCGCACCCTAGGGCGATATTGACGCCCCTTCTCTTCTGCAAGTGGTAAAATGTGGACGACAAGCTGTGGCGCTGCGTGGATCGGTGTTCGTTGATCCGTGGAGTACGCGGATAGACACGGTTCTAAAGGTGCCTGCTTTTATTGGCGATCATCTGGAGGTAATAGGCGTTCTGCTGTTATCACGCTGATGCCGGTATTCCCCGCAATATCCGTATTGGAGTATCTGTTGCCACAGGTGCAGAACGCAGCTTTTTCAGTACTTCCGCCGCACGCACCAAGCTTTTATTACCAGCTGCCTGGTATTGAAATACCCGCCGTAAGTCCGGCGCAGTTACTTGTGGGACTGCATCCGTAGCGCTGAAGGCCGGTCATCGGGGATGCCTGGCACATCTTGTCAGAAGCTGTTTTTATCCAGACACACCCTGCTCTGCACGCATGGCAGATGGCTTGCCTCATCCAGATGGCCTCCATAGTCCGCTGATGCATAGACACAATATTTGAGATTACATACTCAGGCAAACCGACTATGATCCTTTTCATGGGGTAATATTTTTTAGTTGGTCAGAGGTTTTATTCCTTGCGGCTATAGCAATGTTATCCCCAACGCACTTGATTTATTACTCCTGCCCCTGTCTTTAAGGGAGAGCCTGATATCCTCATTATCAGGTCTGCCCATTTGTAGGGAGTGTTGCTTTACAGAGTGTACAAGCAGGCTGTGGCTCTAAGTGTCAATTTGCTTTGCAGAGGGCGCAGACGACTTTGCCGTGCCGCTCTGATACGATATAGTGTACTCTGGAACAAGAAGGCGACAAAGGTAGTGGTTGCGTCTATTTTTTTAAACACACTTGAAGCCGCAGAGAAAAGGCTTAGAACAGCGAGTACCTTGAGGTGTATTGCCCTCTGGCAGATTGCAATTGCCAAGGAGCTAGGCCCACAGCCCAACGTATGCCTGTCACGAATCATATTTTTGGGTTGTCAGAATAATGTATTTGATGCCCCGCGCAATATGGCCCGCCGGGTGGCAGGTGAGGCTTCCCTTTTGGGAGCTGTGCATATCGTATTACAAAAGTTTTTGTTGCTGTGGTGTGGTCAGGGTGTATGTGGAAGATATTTTTGGCGAGTATATAAACCATGTGCACACGGCTCGGCCGTTGTACGGATGCGTGGGTGGTTGTTTTGGGTATATCCCTGCTACCTCATCATATCTTGACCATGTCAAGGAATTGGGGGCCGACATGCAGACCATGGGCCGAAGTAGGACTTGAATATTTTAAAGGCGAAACAACAGCGTAAACGGAGGGGGGTATGGCCATAATGACCAGGGGGAGTGCACTGCTTGACCCCAAAAAGTATGCAGACTGGGAAATCGCTCAAGATGCGGAAAAGCGCATGCAGACAATCTATGCGCTTGCAGACTCCATGGGCCTGCAACCGGAAGAGCTTTTTCCATATGGTCACTACATGGGAAAAATCAACTATAAGGCTGTCATGAGCCGACTTAAGGATAAACCGGATGGAAAGTACGTTAACGTAACGGCTATAACGCCCACACCACTTGGCGAAGGCAAATCCACAACCACCATCGGTCTGGTACAAGGGCTGGCGTACCTCGGCAAAAAAGCCTCAGCAGCCATTCGGCAGCCCTCCGGCGGACCTACCATGGGAGTCAAGGGCTCTGCAGCCGGAGGCGGACGTTCGCAGTGTATTCCGCTTACCCAGTATTCCCTTGGGTTTACCGGTGACATTAATGCAGTGATGAACGCACACAACCTTGCCATGGCGGCACTGACTGCCCGTATGCAGCATGAACGTAATTATGACGATGAAAAACTGCTTGAACTCTCCGGTATGAAGCGCTTGAATATTGATCCCACCAGGGTTGCCATGGGATGGGTGGTTGATTTTTGTTGTCAGAGTTTGCGCAACATTGTCATCGGCATGGAAGGCGTAAACGGTAAAGCAGATGGATACATGATGCGGTCACGATTTGATATTGCCGTATCTTCAGAAGTCATGGCTATTTTGGCTGTGGCCAGTGATCTTGGGGACCTGCGACGGCGTATGGGGCGGATAATCGTGGCTTATGATCGCAATGGCAGGCCCGTGACCACGGCTGACCTGCAAGTGGACGGAGCCATGACCGCCTGGATGGCAGAGGCGTTTAATCCCAACCTCATCCAGAGCCTAGAAGGATGCCCGGTTCTTGTCCATGCAGGCCCTTTTGCCAATATAGCCATTGGCCAAAGCTCTATTGTGGCAGACAGGATCGGGCTTAAATTGTCCGAATATCATGTTACAGAGTCTGGATTTGCAGCGGAGATCGGCTTTGAAAAATTTTGGAATTTGAAATGCCGCTATAGCGGGCTGACTCCAGACGCATCTGTAATCGTGGCCACGGTTCGGGCGTTGAAGTGCCACGGCGGTGCCCCTGCACCCGGGGCTGGTAACTCCCTGCCCAAAGAATACCAGACAGAAAGCGTGGAGTGGGTAGAGAAGGGGTGTGCCAACCTGTTGCATCATGTGGACATTGTCAAAAAATCCGGCATTTCTCCGGTGGTGTGTATCAACGCTTTTATGTATGACACGCCGGGTGAAATCAAAAAGATTAAGGAACTGTGTGAAGCTGCGGGTGTGAGGGTGGCCGTTTCCCACCATTGGGAAAAGGGCGGCGAAGGTGCAAGGGAACTGGCAGAAGCCGTTATTGACGCATGTGAGGCACAAAAGAATTTTACTCCCTTATATGACTGGAGGTTACCCGTTGCCGAGCGTATAGAGTGTATTGCCATAGAACTATATGGTGCGGAGGGCGTAACATTTTTGCCCGATGCGGCAACCAAACTTGAGCAGATCGAAGGCGACTCGGAACTCTCTCGATTCGGGGTCTGCATGGTCAAAACACATCTTTCCCTTTCGGACGATCCCAAAGTCAAAGGTGTTCCGGGGCGCTGGCGTTTGAAAATCAGGGATATACTGATATATGGTGGTGCGGAGTTCATTGTGCCGGTGGCCGGGACCATCACTCTGATGCCCGGTACGGGGTCTAACCCCTCTTTCCGACGTATTGATGTGGATACCGAAACAGGTTCCGTCACTGGATTGTTTTAGGGGGGCTTCTGGCAGAGAATGATGGTTTGCCTCCATGAAAGGGGCTGGCTTGTATGGTTTTGCCAAGTTCGCCATCCATGGGGAGCATAGGGGAAATCGTACTATTCAGATAAGCGTGGCAGTGTCTTTATGACGGTAGAGGCACTGAGCAGTACGGCCATGCGAGAAGGACTTTTTGTTGGCCTAGAAAAAATGCTGCGGAATGAAAATGTAATATGGCATTGTGTAGGGTATTGCCAGCGGTTTGATGGATAACAACCTTGGTTCTATTACGCTACACCGCGTTGAAAATACAAAGCAGCCAGCCATGTGCCTTGATTTTTGCGACATCCAGGGCACTTCTCTGGACGCTATATCCGAGGCGGGTATGCTGGAGTTGATTGCGTGATACAACGTGGCTGCATCCAATCATGGTATTTGTCGCATTCATATCTACGGGGGCCGGCCCGGGTACTTTCCTTTTATTTTTTCGTTCATGGTGCAGGGCAGGAAACACAACGCTCGTATAGCTCATGCTGTTTGTGCGTTGACGGTAGTGTGCTCAAAAAGTTGTTTTACCCGAAGTCATTTCCATGGCGGCTGCCCTTGGCAGAAGCACATTGTGTTTGACGGGATACAAGCGGCTGATGCCCCCTTGCTCGTGCTTGCTAAGCTTGCCCGGGCCATGGGATTTTTTGGGCATTTGTTTACTGTTTTTGTTTCGCTGTTACTGGGGGCATGGTAGACTGGAACGGTGCAGTGAGGCGCGTACTTATAAACATATATAAAAAGTCGTTGACTACCAATGGAACGCAGTGTTAAACACCATATCTGCCTTCACACGGCAAGAGCCACCTAGGGTGTAGTTGTACGCCTTGTCGTGTCTACCAGATGCGGAGTCGTAGTTAAGTCGGTTATAACGCCGGCCTGTCACGCTAGGGGCCGCGGGTTCGAGTCCCGTCGACTCCGCCACTAAAGAACAGGGGATCTTAATCGTTTAGGTTAAGATCCTTTTTCTGTTTTCTGGTCCGAGAAACATCGGACATATTTTTAGGTAGCAATCGCACAGGGTTGGAATGTACGCTTTTGCTACGGTTTCCGGCTGGATAAGCTTATCCTCTCGGATTTGCTCGGGAAATGGGATGGGTCAGGTTTGCGCTTGAATTTGATTTAATAAATTTTGACATTAAACCCAAGAGCTCTGAGAGCTGTACTTGTCCGACCATTTCGGGGGGGGCGTAACTAAATCGCCCCCAGTTTCACCAACACCTCTTCGATGAATTCTCTACGCCCCTTCCGTAAACATGGGCTGAGTCTAGAGTTGCTTTCCTCCCACAAAACTCGCATATACCATCTCATTCGAGTCGTGCCTTTCGAGTTCAAGAATCCACGGCATTTCTGATTCTAGGGCCAGTATAGTGATGGAATTCTTGTGTTGTTCCTTCAAATGATGCCACGACCTGGGTGCTTTGGGATTTACGGTAGTACGTACGATATTGTTGTCAACACACCGGTTCGATGGCTTTTTCGCATGTCCACAGGGATGATATGGCTAATACCGAGTAGAACGCTTTCATAAGAAGGCCAAGTAGGTGTTGTATGTCGGAAGTATTGGCATATGCACATACAGTGCAAGGTCTGCCAGAAGAAAGCTGGCAGAAGTTTGACGATCACCTGCAGGCGGTTGCCTTGCTGGCAGCAGATTTCTCCAACGCTTTTGGCGCAGAGGAGTGGGGCCGGCTTGCCGTCGCCCCCCACGCGGGGGCGTGGATTGAAGTGGGCGCTGTTTGGGTTTTTCCATATAAGCCTCTGGGGCCCTTCTGTAGAGCAACTCCAGGGTTTGCGAACTCTATGCGGTATACCCTAGCGGGCTTTTATAAGATCGGGCAGCAGAGTCCAGCGGGGAGGACATGTGCAGGAAAAGTCTGTCATTTCAAAACAAAAGTGATGTAGGTACATACGTCCATCCGGCGTACTGTTACCATAGATGGCATCACCGACGATGGGATGCCCTGCATGGGCAAGATGGGCTCGTATCTGGTGGCGTGCACCTTTTGCAATTTCGGCAAGCACCAGCGTGGCTGTATGCGGTCCTTCTGGATACGGTAGGGAAATCCCACGCAAGGGCAACACAGAGGTGTGGCGTATCGGGTCATCTGCTACATGTGGCAGCACTTTAGTCACAGCACGGTTTGTCGTGTCCAGTACCCATGGACAGAGTAACGGCGCGGACATGGCACCCTCAGTTATGGCTAGATAGAGTTTTTTTATATGACCTGCATCTTCTTGCTGTCGAAACAGACCTGCGGCTTCACTGTGTAGCGCCACTACAAGAATGCCGGATGTGGCATGATCAAGGCGGTTGACCAATATGGGGGTGTGTATGGTGTGCCCGGGGCAGAGCAGGCTATGGAGCATGTCTTCTGCACTGAGGTGTGGTGAAGCGGCCATAGTTGCCGAATGCAGGCCCGCGGGTTTGTACAGGGCCGCAAAATGTGTGGTGGTATGCAGCACAGTAACATGTCTGGGCTGTATGGGGCTGGTGTATGGCTGTTTGGCGGATATAATGGCAATGCGGTCTCCTGCGGCGACGCAGTAGCCAGGTGGGCGGGACACCCCGTTGACAGTCACGGTGTGATACTTCCACACGCGTCGTCGTCCACGGATACCGGTGGAGGGAAGTAGTAGTGCCAGGGCGGCATCAAGCCGGGTGTTGTGGGCTGCGGCAGGAATGATGGCTGTGTGCGAGGGAAGACTGTACATGCAGGTTCCGGCTTGTGGAGTATGAGTAGAGCCGACACACTGTGCGGTATTTACGCCGGTTTGGCAAGTCTATATCCAAAGCCCCAGGGTACGATACGAATACAGCCTGGAGACAGGTGCCCTAGACTGTATTCGTATGCTACATATCTGAAAACTATTCTGAGGAATTGGGGCTTATCATATAGCCTAGCTCTGCAGCCATGTATTCAAGGGCAGAGATATCCTTGGTTACCCGCATTATATCCAGTAGTGTATCTGCACCCAGCTTGGCACTTTGGTCATATGGGTTTAGCTCACGCATCATGGTTGGATAGGGTTTACCGATACTCTCTGCAACTTGTTTGGATTGTTTGGCTTTCAATACCAAAGCCTGTGTGACGCGGGTGACAGAATCTTGCATAATTCACTCCTGATTTTTTAATATCCAAAGATTTTCCGCTATGGAACTAGGATAAATAAACGTGTTACTTTACTTAGCACTATAGTATGTGTCTTCGTAAATACGTAAAGGCAGTATTTTTTTATTAGAAAGGGGTGTATTTTTATGGTAGGGTATAGCTGTGAAAAACTGTAGATATGTTTGGTAACACTCTTGATTGTTTGTGTTTACTGGGGCTGTGCTCTGTAACGCGTGTGTATCATGTTGTTTTTGTAAAAAGGGGGTAGCTGCCTATGGGAGTGGAGCACTCACTTATTATTGCTGAGGATCATACCTTATTGCGTGAGGGCTTGAAATCATTGCTACAATCGGCTACCCATCTTGTAGTGGTGGGTGAGGCCAGCGACGGTCAGATGGCTGTGGATTTGTGTGAGCGGCTTCAGCCGGACCTGGTGCTGATGGATTTGTCCATGCCACGCATGGACGGAGTACAGGCCACACGGCTGATCAAAAAACGTTATCCTGAAGTACGGGTTCTCGTGCTGACAGTGCACAGCGCTGGTGAGTACGTGTATACGGCACTGGCTGCGGGGGCAGATGGATATGTGCTCAAGGATGCCAGTAACGACGAGTTTCTTTTAGCCGTGGACTCTGTGCTGGAAGGCAAGACGTACCTAAGTCCCGGCGTTTCGAATGAAGTGATAAAAGGGTACCTGAACGATGCTCGGGAGCACTCGGTAACATTAAGTTGGGAGATGCTTACTCCACGTGAGCAGGAGATTTTTCAACTTGTGGCTGAAGGCTACAAGAATCGTGAAATAGCCGAGATGCTCGTGGTCAGCGTCAAAACTGTGGAAAAGCATCGTTCAAATCTAATGCAGAAATTGGGTGTTCACTCCGCGTCGGAATTACGCGCTTTGGCCCTTGAGCGCGGGATCATCTTGCGGAAGCGTTCTGAGAGTTGACTCCTAGTAGGGAACACCTGACTTGGTAGAGCCTGTGGGCATGGCTGCCTCCTGGTGGAGGCAAGAGGTACTTGATGACGCGTCGGCTTTGTGGTCCTACGCGTCCATAGGCCGCAGGTCTTGTGTATCCTGCGGTTGCACCCAGTTCAAACAGGCAGCTATCCAGTCTGCTCTGAAAAGGGCATATCGTGTGTTTTACAGTATTTCCTAGTCTGTTTTGCTTAAGGCCGAGCAATGCGCCAGAACAGCATCTACCTGTACAGCGGATGTTCCAGTATACGTCTGATAATTGCAAAGAGTATCAAGTTCGACCTTATTGATGTGCGGGGCAAGGGTCGGAGAGGCAAGAACGGCCTCCTTGAAGGGGATACCTTTTGCCACGGCTTCTCTGGCTGCTTGTGGGCTGTTTGCTTACCGATACTACGTCCAAGATGCAGGAGTACGGCTTCGGCAAATACCTGCCCCCCAAGCACGTTCAGATTGGGTAACATGTGGTCTGAGTAAATCTGTAACCCGTCAAGGATATCGGCCCGCAACACGACGGACCCGGTTGCGTTTGGAGGATGCTTTTTACTGAGGAGACCTTGTCTTGACAGAAAAAGCAGATACTGGGACATTACAAATCACTTTTTAAATTTATGGAACTTTTGTACCAAAAAATATATGCATGGTCAAGGCAGATGCTGTAAGCTATGTCTTGTATTATGGGGGGGAGTGGAGGAAGGGGATTCTTTCGCATGTCACTGTATCAGGAGGCTGCATGCCGGTAAAACATGGTCTGTCACATAGTAAGGATAGAGGTATCGGTTTTCTTTTTGCTCGCATGTCGCAACTTGGGGCATTTACCCCTGGTGAGGGCTGACTGGCCGAAGTGTTGGAGCGTGATGCAGCGCAACTTGCATTTGTCAACCTTGCGCAACTCAGTGCGAGGGCTAGCGTGGGAAAAACCACGGTAACACGTTTTTTACGTAAGTTGGGCTATGCAAGTTTCCCTGATTTTACCCGCCACATGCGTATGGAGACTCTGGAACTTTTGAAGGCTTCTCCCATCCAAGACTACACACGGGACAAGCACAGGCAGCCGGATGCGCCTGCCTGTGCTTGTCCCGTGGCACCTGGAGCGAGTGATGCGCTGTCTTGAGCGTACCATGGAGGCCAACGCCCCGGAGCAGACCTAGGCGGCTCTTGACTTGCTCGGCGACCCGGAGCGGCCCATTTTTCTCATGGGAGTGGCAACATCGCAGTCTCTGGCGTTTTATGCCTACCTGCTGCTTCGATACATTAGAAATCGAGTGTACTTACTTGATGGAGATATTACCACGCTTGCTCACAGGCTTTCAGGGTGTCGGGAAAATGCTGTACTGTTTGCCGTCTCGTTTCATCGTTTTTCTCATGTGACAAAATCGGTAATGAAGTTGTTTCATAAGACGGGCAGATCCGTAATCTTGCTTACCGACAGATACGCCAATCCCCTTATGGAGTATGCAGACAGCTATCTTGTTGTCTCTTCCGGGGGTGGAGAGCACACACTTTTTTCCAGCCGGGTGGCTGCCATGGCGCTCATTGAAGGCCTTGTTTCAGCCTTGAGCCCTCCCATGGGGCAAGATTTGGAAGAACGCTTTGCCATGGGAGAATATTTTTGCGGAGTTTGGCGCGTTTGATGTATAGTTTATGGCGTGGTGACTATATCATCTGCGAGGAGATGGCCAGCGGTAATGATATAAGAAATAGTACCCGTACTGGCTGTGGTGCATGGAGACTGTGGCGCTTTATCGTGTAGCGTCTTTGTTGCATTGCAGGGGCTTGCCCTTTTGTAGGGTAGGTGCAAACATAGCCTTTGGTCCACCTTTGGGATGGTGGGCACTTTTTTTGTACATTACTCTTGAACTTTTATTGGGGTGTTATGGGCTGCATGATGGGCGAGGGCTGTAAGGCGCACAGATCTGCGTAGTATGGAATTGGGGCCAGGTTTGTCGGGCGGGCCGGGATGCCTTCGGGAGGCTTCTGCCAATATGTACGACGCGATGTACAGCTAGGCCATGGTGCAAGGCTGTCCTTTCTTGGTGCAAAAGCCCTGCTCTGTATAGCGTTGTCGCAGTCAGAGGTTTATATTTATCGATTTGTTTTGCCGGTGTGTGCTGCACATTTTTTATGAAGGCAACAGATGCATCCTGCATATCATACATAAGGAAGGCCGTATGTCTCTGACAAACCATACCATAGGCGCTATTGTCCTTGCTGCGGGCAAGGGCACGCGTATGCATTCCCAAAAACCCAAAGTCCTGCATGAGATCCTTGGCGAATCCATGTTGCGCCTTGTATACAATGCCCTTGATGCCGTTATTAATGGCGATACCTGGACAGTCGTGGGGCATGGCGCCTCGCAGGTATGCGAGGCTTTTGCTTGTGAAGATCGGCAGTTTATTTTGCAAGAGCAACAGCTTGGTACTGGGCATGCCCTGCAGTGTGCATGGGACGCCGTGACAGTATCGGGTATGGAGTACGTGCTGGTTGTCAACGGTGATACTCCGTTATTGCGGCAAAACATGTTGTCGCGTTTTATCCAGGAGACAACGGCCCTTGAAGCTGATGTGGGTTTTATGACGTTGATCCTGCCTACGCCGGGGGCGTTTGGCCGTGTGGTCCGCCACAACAGGCGGGTGGCGGCGGTGGTGGAAGCCAAAGATTACGACAGCACTCTTTATGGGCCGGAACCCAATGAGGTCAATGCGGGTATTTACCTTTTCAGGGTGGCGGCTATATCCACACTGCTTCCTTTACTTGTCAATAATAACGCCAGCGCCGAATATTACATTACTGATATAATTAGCCTGGCCGTGGAGCGGGGGCTGACTGTCCATGGTATGGCCTGTGGCAATGACTCCACATTGTTGGGGGTTAATTCTCCGGCAGAGTTGTGCCGTTCTGAAGCATTGCTGCGTGGCAGACTGGTGTTGCAGCTGCTTGAGAGCGGGGTGCACATCCACGCCCCGGAATCCGTACGTATAGGACCCGGCGTACTCGTTATGCCCGGCGCGGTCATCCATGGCCCTTGTGAAATCTATGGGCAGAGCGTTATCGAGGCCGAAGCTGTTGTACACTCGCATTGTTGGATTAAGGACAGCTATCTACATGGCGGCAGTCAAGTGCGCAATTTCAGTCACTTGGAAGGAGCAACGCTCCACTCAGGTGTTGTGGCTGGTCCCTATGCGCGCTTGCGTTCTGGTGCTGTACTGCATCAGAATGCCAAAGTAGGCAACTTTGTGGAAATCAAGAACAGCGTGTTGCATGAGGGCGCAAAGGCAAGCCACCTCAGCTATTTGGGTGATGCGGAGGTCGGTAGTGCGGCCAATATCGGGGCAGGGACCATCACTTGCAATTATGATGGAACACGCAAGCACCGTACCGTAATTGGCGAGAATGCCTTTGTCGGCAGCAACAGCGCACTTGTGGCCCCTGTTGCCATAGGTGACAGTGCCCTGGTAGGGGCTGGTTCTGTCATTACGAAAGACGTACCTGACAATGGCCTTGGTATTACACGTCCGCCGCAAAAAAATTTGCCACGCAAGCGTCAACCTTGATTTTGTATTGTAAAGCGCGTATGAGTCCTGCATGGAGTTGTTAGATAAGCTGGAAAGCCGCATTGACACGTTGCTTGCAACCATGAATGCACTGCATGAGGAAAACCGACGCCTCAAGGAAGAAGTGGATTCGGGGCTTTCCGCTCTGGCCGATGAAAACAGGGCACTTAAGGAAGCCATTGAGCAGGAGAAAGTCGCACGCAAAGCCGTTTTGGCGCGCGTGGAGGCACTGCTTGACAGGTTAAAAACCCATGTCGGGGAAGAATAGAGCGCAAAGCGTGCGCAGCTACAACTTATCCGTATTGGGCCTTGAGGTCTCCTTTAAGGCCGAAGCCGACCCGCAACGCGTGGAACAAGCACGCCAGCTTGTCGAAGAACGGTATAATAAACTGAAATTCCATGGGAAGCAGCTTAGTAAGGAGCGTCTCCTGACTTTTCTGGTTCTGGGATTGGCAGATGATCTGCTGCAAGCAAACCATCAGCAGCAAGAGTATGAAAGCAGGCTCGAAGCGCTGATGGCCAAGATAGATGGGTATACCCATGCCCATACAGATACTGAAGAAGACACCTTGCCCTGGAGTGTACGTGATTAGCTCTTTGTTGCTGACCTCACAAGCATAAAAACGGATGCCGGCTAACATGACTTGTTGTGCATGCCTGCCCGCAGGAAGCCTGAAAGTCTGTTCAAGTGTCCACCTGGTACACCAGGTCCTGCGATGGAGAGCAAGCGGCACTCCGGGGATTCGGCCTATATTCGCCGTAAGGTTGTTTTTTGTTTATATAGCAGTCTGCTAGTCTCTGTGGCACTTGCTGTTCCACCCCTGCTTCCCTTTTCAGAACCGGCCGCTCAGCGTGACCGTGCCGGGTTTTATGTAACCGGGTCAACGCGCCCGATGACGATACAAGGGAGTCAGGATAATGAGCCCTATGGCAGTGCTCCTGGTTTGTCTGGCCGCTGGTGTGGCTTTTGGGGTTATTCTTCACAAGGTGATAAGTGCCAAACGAGTGCAGGACGCAGGCGAATTGGCTGATCGCATCATTGAAGAAGCCCGCAAGGAAGCTCAGGCACATAAAAAAGAAGTCCTCATTCAGGGGCAGGATGACCTGTACAATCAGAAACGTGAGCTTGAGCGCGAGTTTAAAGAGCGCGAACATGAAATGAAGCTGCGTGACCGCAAGCTGCAGGAACAGACAGAAAGACTGGAAGAAAAGCTGGAGCGCTTGGCCCAAAAAGAGCACGCCGCACTGGCAGTGGAAAAAGAGCTGAACAAACGTGAGCGGGCGTTGAGCCTGCAGGAAGAAGACCTTGTTCAAAAAATAGCTGAGCAAGATAAGAAACTGCAGGAAATTTCTGGCTTGACCACAGAAGAAGCCAAAGTGCAGATTTTTAGTGAAATTGAAGCGCGTACCCGCCACGAAGCGGGTAAGATGATGCGTATTATTGAAACTGAAGCCAAAGAAACAGCGGCTCGCAGTGCACAAAAGATTATTGCCACTGCCGTGCAGCGCTATGCCGGAGATTTTGTCAATGAGCAGACGGTTACCGCTGTATCATTGCCCGGCGAAGATATGAAAGGGCGTATCATCGGGCGTGAAGGTCGGAATATTCGTGCGCTGGAAGCGGCCACCGGGGTGGATTTGATTATTGACGATACCCCGGAAACCGTCATTCTTTCTGCCTACAGTCCCCTGCGTCGTCAGATTGCCAAAATGGCCCTTGAACGCCTTATCAGCGACGGTAGGATTCATCCGGCCCGTATCGAAGACGTGGTGCATAAATGCGAGCAGGAGATGGAAGTGCAGCTCCGTGAAGTGGGCGAACAGGCCACGTTTGACGTTGGTGTGCACGGCATTCATCCAGAACTCGTCCGCCTACTAGGCCAACTGAAATACCGTACCAGTTTTTCGCAAAATGTCTTGCAGCATTCCATGGAAGTGGCCTCGCTTTGCGGTATCATGGCGGCAGAGTTGGGTATGGATGAAAAACGTGCCAAACGTGCAGGCCTTTTGCATGACCTCGGTAAAGCCGTTGACCACGACGTGGAGGGGCCGCATGCGGTGATTGGCGCTGATCTTGCCAAAAAATATGGTGAGAGCAAAGAAATCATCCACGCGGTGGCAGCACACCACGAAGACGTACCTCCCAAAAGCGCCTTGGCCGTGCTGGTACAAGCCGCGGACAGTCTGTCCGGCGCACGCCCCGGCGCACGTAAGGAGCTGTTGGAAAATTATGTCAAGCGGCTGGAAGATTTAGAAGGTATCGCCAATACCTTGGACGGCGTCTCCAAGGCATATGCCATTCAAGCCGGGCGGGAAATCCGCGTACTGGTCAACTCAGAAGAAGTGGATGACGACACAACATACCTGCTGTGTAAAGATATATCTGAAAAGATTGAAAAAAATCTTACTTATCCCGGGCAGATTCGCGTTACGGTCATCCGGGAGCGGCGTGCTGTGGGTATTGCCAAGTAGCCCCGTGTCTTTTTGATTTTTTATCTACTATAGCCTGCCTGCAGCGGTGGTGCCGCAGGCCCAAACTTTGTTGTCAGCAGAAATTCAAGGGTTCATGGTGAGTTCTCCATGAACCCTTTTTTGTTACCCAACACGGATGGAGTAAGCCGGGATTGTTCAGGTAAAAGTATCTTGAAGCGTTGGCGAATGTTTTTTTAAAAAAATACATGTATGCAGTTGGCTTTCAAAGCACTGTATGCCTTGTGGTAAAGTATAGCCCTTGCTTCTTCAAAGGTACCGTGTGGGGGGCTTTTAAACCCCAGTGCCCGCTTCTGCTTGAGCTGGAGTAAGGGCAATGGCTCACGGGGGAATTTTCTTATGGTACAATCAATGTGCTTTGGTGGATGATTAAAGAAATGTCCATGTTATTGGTATAGTCTCGCTGTGGGAAGTCAGGGCACGGTTTGTACGGTTTTGATATTGTTTTAACCTTGCCGACCCCTGGTGTAGATAAATGTGGTGGGATATGGAATTTACGTATTTTTCATAGTTGGAAATCTTACGTGTAAAGGGTATCTTTTTAGGAAGGATACTTCATTTGGGTTTCAGATGTTGTTCATAGCAGGCAAGTGCCTTTGGGGCACTTTTCCGGGACCCAAACTGCCCCAAAATCTCAGTCTTAAGAGTCTGCAAGAGACCGTTGAATAATGGGGCTGCCAGTCTGGTGTCTGTTCCATGGGTTTTTGTAGCGACCTTTGCCGGCGTCCTCATGGATGATAAAGTTTTTTGTCAGATAAGGTTGCCCTGAAGTATCTAAGGGGAGTGGCCTAACAACCTGTCGGGATATCTGGAAAGTGTTTGTTGTCTCCTCTAGCCTCAAAGTACTTTCTCGTTTACTGTCTTAGGTGAAGTTTTCACAAAAGGGATATTATGGCTGCAGTAAATGTACATTTTGATGGTGAAGATCATGTGATTTTGGTTTTTGAGGGGAGTTGGACGATCCAAGACAGGTTACCCGACGTTACTGCTATCCTTGATACGCTACGCAGGGAGAGAAAAAACCATCAACTTTCTTTCACAGGCGATGCTGTTACTGCTTGGGATAGTTGCCTGCCCGCATTTTGTCGCGCAGTGCTTACAGCTGTACAGGTGGCCCCCGATTCTGTGGATATGTCCGGGTTGCCGAAAGGCGTCGGTCGTCTGCTTGAGCTTGCTGCAAAAGTTCCCGAACGATCTGGGGCAGTCCGCAAAGAGGATAAGAGAGGGCTGTTGGCTGCGACGGGTGAGGGAGCCTTGCGCTTTTGGGGTGACTTCTGCATCGCAATAGCCTTTATAGGTGAGGTGAGCCTGGTTTTTGGCCGGCTGTTGCTTGGAAAAGCTGTGTTTCGTATATCAGACACCATTTATCAGTTCAGAGTTTGCGGATCACAGGCGCTCCCCATTGTCTCGCTTATAAGCCTGCTGGTCGGACTTATTTTTGCTTTTGTGGGAGCGGTTCAGCTCAAGATGTTTGGTGCTGAGATTTATGTTGCCAGTCTTGTGGCTATTGCCATGGTACGAGTGATGGGCGCGGTAATGGCAGGAATTATTATTTCTGGTCGCACTGGTGCGGCATTTGCTGCAGAGCTCGGTACAATGCAAGTGAATGAAGAAGTAGATGCATTGTCCACATTTGGTGTTTCTCCCCTTGAATTTCTTGTTTTGCCCAGAATGTTGGCCCTTATTTTTATGATGCCGTTACTTTGTGTGTATGCGGATTTTATGGGTATCCTCGGTGGCTTGATTGTAGGTATTACTATGCTTGATATCAGCCCAGCACAATATTTTCACATGACATGGCAATCTGTATCGCTTTCATATTTTGTAATCGGAGTGCTGCATAGTTTTGTTTTTGGCATCCTGATTGCGTTATGTAGTTGTTATAAAGGGATCAATTGCGGAAGGAGTGCTTCTGCAGTTGGTGAGGCAACAACAGCAGCAGTGGTGACGAGTATTGTAAGCCTGATAGTTGCAACTGCTGTCATTACATTTATTTGTAATGTACTGGGTGTTTAGCGGAGCGTGAGAGCAGTGGATAGCACAGAACATATCAAGGTTGATTCTCTGACGGTTGCGTATGGTGACTTTGTTTTGATGCGTGACCTTTCGTTTAATATAGGTAGGGGGGATATTTTTGTCATAATGGGAGGAAGCGGTTGCGGTAAAAGTACGCTACTTAAAGTGCTGATTGGACTTAAGGCACCCGCAAAGGGTGAGGTACTTATCAGCGGACAAAATTTATGGCGGTTAGACGAAGCTGGACGCCAAGCTGTTTTGCGTAGAACAGGTATGCTGTATCAGAATGGGGCTTTGTGGAGTTCATTGACACTGGCTGAGAACGTGGCCTTGCCTTTGCAGCAATATACAGCGCTTTCGGCAGCAGAGATTTCTGACCTTGTATCTTTCAAGCTCGCTTTGGTGGGCCTTTCTGGATTTGAACAGTTTTATCCTTCTGAAATTAGTGGCGGTATGCGGAAGAGAGCGGGGCTTGCTCGTGCCATGGCGCTTGATCCAGAAATATTGTTTTTTGATGAGCCTTCTGCCGGTTTGGACCCAGTGAGTGCCCATCTTCTTGATGAGCTTATTTTGGAGCTTCGTGACAGTATGGAGGCAACAATTGTTATTGTCACCCATGAGCTGTCGAGTATTTTTGCCATCGGTACAAATTCTGTGTTTTTAGACGTCACCAAGCGTACAATGACTGCGGCTGGTAACCCTTCAGAGCTGCTGGAGACATCTGATGATCCGGAGTTGATTACCTTTCTTACCCGCGGGCAAGGCCGTGGGCAACTTGACAAGGAATGTTTATGAGTCAGCGTAAGAATGCTGTAGCTGTCGGAATCTTTGTGATTGGCGCACTTTGTTTATCTGTCCTGCTTTTGGTGCTCATCGGGTCAGGTAGCTTTTTTTCTAAAAAAGCCCAGTGCGTGATGTTCTTCAAGGGGAGTGTGAAAGGGCTGAGTGTTGGCTCGCCTGTCATGTTTCGTGGCGTAAAAGTGGGGAGCGTTTCCTCTATTTCAATTTATACTGATCCGAAAACATTGCAGTTTACTATACCTGTTTTGGTTGACTTTGAGCAGACGCGCCTTTCGTTGGATTCTACCGGGGTGGATAGTGCCGGTACTTCTCTTGAGGAAATTATGGCTGTGGACTCCGGATCAGTGCTGGATCGCCTGATTACCAAGGGCTTGCGTGCCCGGTTGGACTTACAGAGTTTTGTTACTGGCCAGCTTGTCATTACTCTGGATTTCTATCCTGATACGCCTGTTGTTTTGCATCCGGCTGCCATTGTGTCGGAAATCCCAACTATCTCTTCTTCTTTGGAGAAAGTTACAAAAACTTTTGAACAGCTTCCACTGAAAGAGGTTGTCGAGCGGCTTTTGAGTACACTTGATAGTATTGATAGCCTTGTAAGTCAGCCTCAGGTACAGGATTTACCAGGTGAATTGTACGCTTTGGTCCATGAAAGCAGGGATGTCATTGCCCAAGCTTCTCTGTTGATGCAGGATACCCGTGAAGTGGTTGGGCCGCTTGCGGAAGAAGCTCAAAAAGTAGTTGTTAGCTATGGGAAGTTGGCAGAAAATATTGATGGTCGGGTTGTAGAGGTTGCAGATGCCTTAAATAGCGTGTTGGCCCAGTCTGAAAAGGCGGCAGCAGGCTTGAGTTCACTGACTTCGCCTGACGCACTCTTGGTGCGTGACCTGCGAGACACTCTGAAGGAGCTCGCCGGTGCTGCTCGATCATTGCGTGTATGGGCGGATTATCTGGAAAGGCATCCTGAGGCGTTGATTCGTGGAAAGGGTACATACAGGAGACAATAATATGGGTTTGCGATTGAAAAATGCCTTGATCATGTCTTGCATACTTTTGAGTACTGCTGGCTGTGTGGGTAAAAGTGCCCCAACCCGTTTTTACATGTTGGATGCCGGAGACATCCCCTTGACCGTGCCTTCAATCCAAGCTCGCCCGGTTGTTGTTTTGGAGGAGGTTACCATTCCACCTTACCTTGACCGCCCTAATATTGTAACGCGTACACGTACTGCACGGGTTCATCTTGCAGACTTTGATTATTGGGCAGAGCCATTGCGTGATGCTGTTTCTCGCTATATGCTGATTGCACTTTCACATATTTCTAGTGCTACAGTTGTTGCAGAACGTTCTGCTGAAAATGACTTTAATTTGAAAATATCTATTCTTAGATTTGACTCGACAGAAGATGGTAATGTAACGCTTCATGCAATGTGGAGTCTTGAAAGATATAACTCAGATGTGGAGTGTAATGATATGAATTGGAAACATGCCTCATATAGTGAAAAATCACATGAAGCATCATATGCTGATATTGTGAGAACGCAAAGTAAAATGCTTGTTTTTCTTGCAGAAGATATTGCAAAATCAATCAAGTAAAATAGTATGTAATATCTAAATGTAAATTTCGTAGATGATGCTCTGCGTGTTTTTTGTGAATGTTTGTGCCAATACTGGTATAAAATATCATTTTATGATATTTTTTTGTTATTAATGTGTCGCATTCACGCGCAATGTAATCCACATTTGAAGTAGAATTTTTCGTTAACGACCATCTAAGAATGATGTATTGAATCGCCCCTGGTTTCGTAGACACTCCTGGGTTATGAAAACGAGACCTCAGGAGAAAACGATGC
>CAZQKM010000022.1:0-38123 GCA_964593925.1 uncultured Desulfovibrionaceae bacterium
CATGGGCAGGATAGTAGCTTAACTCTGTGTCCACAACTTTGTAGCAGGATCAGCCGGCATATGGCTATGAGGCCGGTGAGGCACGCTTTTGTCCTTGTCCACGCGGTCCATGTACGATAGTGCCATAAAGCATATTGTGCGCAGGTTTTCCATTATGTCGTTGTTTTTGTCATGAGGGAGTCATGCAACACGGTTTAGAGAGTATTTGCATTGTTACAAAGCAGGGCCTGTCTACGGCACGAGATATTGCAGAGCAGTTGAGTACTTGGCTTGCCGTACGTGGTATCCATGCTGTTGTTGTGGAGAGCGAGAATCTTGGCTTCATGGAGCAAACCGTACGACAGGCGGACTGTATTGTGGTGCTTGGGGGGGACGGAAGCATGCTCAGTGTTGCGCGTAAGAGCATGGCATTGGAAAAACCTTTACTGGGTATCAACCTTGGTAAGGTAGGATTTTTGGCAGAAATTGCTCCAGACAATTGGCAGGAACCCATGCAACGTCTTCTGGAAGACGGTATACGCGTGCGGCAGCGTCTTGCGCTGTATTGCCGTGTGATGCGGGGAGAGAACTGTGTATTCGAGGGGACAGCAGTTAATGACGTGGTATTACATCGCGGTGTGTTGGCCCGTGTGATTAACCTGGGCATGGAAGTTGACGGCGAGTCTCTGGGGGGATTGCGCGCTGATGGTCTGATTGTGTCCACTCCCACTGGCAGTACGGGGTATGCTGTATCCGCAGGGGGGCCTTTGGTACATCCTGAAATGCAGGTATATACAATTACGCCTATCTGCCCTTTTTTGCATACGTTTCATCCTATGGTACTACAAGGTTCTATGCATTTTTCCGTGCATATAGTGCAAGAGGCGCAGGAGGTGTATGTCACACTGGACGGGCAGGAGTGTTTTGCTCTTGAGCCCGGGGACATACTGACAACGACCAAGGCACGGCAGCCAGTATTGTTTGTAGCGATTGAGGGAGTTACATATGCTGCCAGGTTGCGTGCCAAAGGGTTTATCCAAGGCAGTGGCTCGGCCATGTCATTCACGGAGGGAGTATGACCGCACGTTCCGAGCTTGTTTCCATGCGTAGTGTACGTCAGGGAGTTGATCCTGCTTTTGACGCGTGGCTACATCATTTCAGAACGGAAAATAACATTGAGCATCTTTTGAATCCTACGCTTATTGCTACACCAGAACAATTGCGTTTCATGGTGGCTCTTGACGCGGAGCAGGTCTACCTGCCGTGTTCGGATCAGGTTTTTCATATGTTGGCACGGAGAGATGTGGATCCAGAATTGATTCGTGAATATGCGCGTGCTTGGCGTTTTATTGTATCCATGATCAAGGCACACGGTTTCGAAAAGTTTGATGAGCGGCGTGTGATCCATTTTTCTCGCCTACGTTTTCGGCTGGCATTATCGTCCCGTACTATTCTGCCCTCAAGACTGGCCAAACGTCTTGTGAGTATTGTGCTGACTCAGTGCGGTGTTCCCGACCCTTACAGAAATTCCAAGATGCGGGCTAACAAGCGTGCCATGCAGAGCAGTAAGAGTCCGGAGGTTGCCAGGGCATTACAGGCGTGCCCCGAAGACCTGCCTTCTGTATGTTCTGGTATCAGAGACCTGCGATGGGAGCTTGATATCCTTGAGTTATTGCGGCTTTTGTACCTGTCCACAATGTCGGAGTTATGGAAAAAAGATGATATATCCGGAATGGATATTGCGGGGATTCTGGCTCGGCCGTGCGGCGATTGTAACCGGTTGCGTCTTATTTTTGGACCAGAGGAGCAGTCTCGTAAAAAGGTGTTGTACCTGCCGGATATCAGTGGCGGTGTTATCTTTGATTTGATGATCATCAGGGCTTTACTGCGTATGGGGCACCAGGTGGTGCTGGCCCTTAAAGATGGATTTCATTTCAAGGCACCTACCATGTGGGATGCCGACTTTGATCCTGTGCTTAAAGAGCATTTGGTAGAAGCGACATTTGTACTGGATGACGCGGTGACAAAAAATGCTTTGCTGGCCACGCTACGCGAACATCGTTTTGTGGTAATTTCAGACGGTACACGAGAACAACTTAATCTTTATCGTACTAGTGTCACGTTTGCCCGTGCGTGGAAAGAATGTGACGTCATTTTGGCAAAAGGTAGGCGTAATCACGAGGTGTTGATTGGCTGTAGCCATGATTTTACCCGTGATATTATCAGTTTTTATCGTGATGCGCAGGGGGAGTTCCATTTTACAGCCAAAGACAAAGCGCCAGGGGTACGTACCTTTTCCGAGGCAGATCTGCTGAACAAGGCAGACGTTATAATTCAGGCCATGCGTGAGGCTAAACGTGCCGGTAAGACTGTGATTTTTTATAGCTGCATCATCGGATCTGTTCCAGGCCAGACGCAAACAGCCATTGATGTGGTAAGCACTTTTGTGGCGTATTTACGTGACCGCATGGAACAGGTTTTTATTATAAATCCCGCGGAACATTTTTCTGAAGGTATGGACGGGGATGACCTAATGTTTATGTGGGAGCGTGTGCAACGCAGTGGCCTGATAGATGTCTGGCGGTTTCAGACAGTTGAGGATATAGAGGCGAGCTTTACTCTTATGGGACGTAAAGTACCACCAGTGTGGTCCGGGAAGGACTCCACCTATTCCACAGGCTGCACAAAGGAAATGCATATTGCCATTGCCATGCAGAAAAAACATCCGGAATTACAGTTAATCGGTCCGTCGTCCGACAAATTTTTTAGGCGCCGGGAGTATGGAGTGGGTAAATTTTTTGACGCGGATATTACAGGATGAGAGACGTGTCGCAAGGCTCAGACAGGATGTATGATGATTTCGTTTAAAGAGATTATAACCGCATTGGAGCAGGCATTTTCCGACCAGGTTAATGCAGTGAGTCGTTGGCATATGCAAGAACCCGAGATACCGCAAGCGGTACAGACAGATACAGACGGTATTTCGGCGCTGACAGCATTGCAGAGGTTGGTGAGTACACAGCATCTGATGAATTTTAAGTTATGGCACGTGGAAGACGTAGCTCGACGCAAGGATGTGGGGCCTGAGGTCATCGCGCAATGCAAGCACAGTATTGATGCCTACAACCAGCAGCGTAACGATTACATGGAAAAGATAGATATTTTTTTGGAGTCGCTTTTGCAACCTATTTTGCCCTCGGAAGGAAAGTTGGCGCGTATCAACACCGAGTCACCAGCCATGGCCGTGGACAGGCTCTCCATTCTTAGTCTGAAAATTTATCATATGCATGAACAGGTAGAGCGTCTTGACGCTTCTGAAGCTCATCGAGAGGGGTGTCGGGAAAAACTATGCGTGTTGCAAACACAACGGTATGATTTGTGTAGTGCGGTATATGATCTGCTGGATGATTATGCACGCGGCGTTAAGCGGCCGAAAACATACTATCAGTTCAAAATGTATAATGATCCTGAATTAAATCCCGAACTGTACGCAAATAAGGCCGGCCGCGCGTAGTTTCGCGGGTAGAGGCTGGTTTTTAAGGAGTATTTCTATGGCTGAGTACGAGATAATCATTGGCCTTGAGGCCCATGCACAATTACGTACTGACTCAAAGCTGTTTTGTGCTTGTCCCGCTACATTTGGGGCGCCGCCCAATACCAATGTGTGTGAAGTATGCTCCGGTATGCCCGGGGTGTTGCCCGTGGTGAATAGAAAAGCCGTGGAATATGCTGCCATGATGGGGATGGCCGTGCAGTGTACCATTAACAATGATTCGGTGTTTGCACGTAAAAATTATTTCTATCCTGATCTACCCTATGGTTATCAAATTTCTCAATTTGAACGTCCTCTGTGTGAACAGGGCTTTTTGGATATTGCCACGGCAGATGGTTTGAAACGAGTGGGCATTACCCGCATTCATATGGAAAATGACGCAGGCAAGAGTATTCACTCTGCAGCAGAGAACGCAAGCTATGTAGATTTGAACCGTGCTGGTGTACCACTCATTGAGATTGTCAGTGAACCTGATATGCGTAGCGTCGAAGAAGCAGTGGCTTATCTCAAGGCATTGCGCTCCATCTTATTGTATTTGGGGATATGTGACGGCAATATGGAAGAGGGCAGCTTCAGGTGTGATGCCAATGTGTCGCTACGCCCTAAAGGGCAGTGTGAGTTGGGTACACGTACGGAACTGAAAAATCTTAATTCATTCCGCAATGTTCAGCGTGCTCTGGAAGTAGAAATTGCACGTCAGCACGACTTGTTGGAAGATGGTGAGCAGATAGTACAAGAGACTCGCCTGTATGATGCTACGCGTAATGTGACGGCCTCTATGCGTGGCAAGGAAGAAGCGCACGACTACAGGTATTTCCCTGATCCGGATTTGATTCCGCTACATTTGGAAGACTCGTGGCTTGACGCATGCCAAGCTGCCTTGCCTGAATTGCCCGCTGTCCGGCGCGCTCGGTTTGTTATGGAGTATGGGCTTCCGGAACAGGATGCGGAGACACTTACCGCTGAGCGGGACTTGGCGGATTTTTTTGAGGCGGCCCTGCAAGAGGGGGGAGCACCGAAAAAAATAGCCAACCTAGTGCTTGGGGAGTTTTTGCGTGAGTTGAATGACAGGCGTATGCGTGTGTGTGATGCCAGTATGACGCCTGCGGCTCTGGCAGAGTTGGTTCGCCTGCAAGATGATGGGGCCATAAGCAGTAAGATTGTGCATGATATTTTTTCTGATGTATTTGTGTCACGTAGCATGCCTGCCGTGTACATAAAAGAACATGGACTGGTACAAATTTCTGATGCGGACGCCATTGCAGTAGCAGTAGATGAAGTGCTGGCAGAAAATCCCGCTGAAGTTGCAGCGTATCGTGATGGCAAAACAAAGCTACTGAGCTTTTTTATGGGACAAGTCATGCGGAAAACAAAAGGTAAAGCCAATCCTGGGGTAGTTAGTGCCTTGCTTGCGAAAAAAATAGTATAGCTGGGTGAACCAGATGGGGATATTATGTTGTATCCTTGCATCGGTATACGATGTGTGATCATGCTTTTATGAAATGATGAGTGTATCAGGCAGATATTTGAAAAAGCGGAGGCCCTCTGTCTCAGACTGCGTTGACATTACACTATTATGACAGTTATGGGATTGAGGTATATTTTAACAAGGGTACTGTGTGTGCCGAAGAGGAAGTTATGGATGATTATCTAAGAGAGGCGCTGGATATCGTAAAGGCGCAAGCAAGTGTACGGAATATGACCGAGGACGAGATCGCCTCTATGCTTACAAAACTCTCATGCGCCATTAAAGGCGTGTGTGTGGGAGAAATTGAGCCGGACAGGGAAGTAGATCCGCAGGCGGCCCAACGTTCTATCAAAGAAAAAAGTATCACATGTCTTGAGTGTGGTAAGGGCTTTAAGATTATTACCAAAAGGCATCTTGCATTGCATGATCTTGATGCTGCTTCATATTGTGAAAAATGGGGATTTAAAAAGAATACTCCTCTTGTATGCAAATCGTTACAACGAGAGCGTCGCAGAAAAATGAAAGATATGCAGTTATGGGAAAAGCGGCGTAAAAAAAAGGCAGATTAGTGCCTGGCTAGCGTCGAGATATTTTTGCCCCTAGGTGTCTCATCAGGTAGGCAGGAATATCCCACTTCATGATGCGGAACTATATGGCCGGTTTTTCCTGATTAGATCAGGAAAGGCCGGCCAATTTTTTTGAAATCCCTGTATCCATTCCTCAACTGCCTCCTTGGTATCCCTGAACGGGCGAGATTTCTAGGTATATTTTAATTTTACCGACAGCCTCCCATAGGCGAACTGGAACCCCCAAAAGGCAATGCTCAGAAAGATATCAAGTTGTCTTTGGATTTTGAGCTCGTGTTACTGTTCGGGATATTTTGCGTGTGATAACGTGCAGTTTTACAAAAATGGCGTAGCCTAGTAAGGTTACAAGGTGGATTTGCAACTACCTCTTGCTAGTACAGAACTCAATCAAACACTCCAGCTTTAAGGGCGCATTCCTCTGAGGCTAGATTGCCCAGTGAGTCTTTGCACTGTGTATCCAGTCTTCAGCGATACAGCGGGGTTCGCCCGGCCGATCAGAAGTATGAAATTTACCACTTCGTCGCGGAAGCAGGAAAGTGCGGTTAAGCCGTTCCACGTATAAATTTTTTGCCGGCTTGCCAGACTGGATAAATTCCAACTTTACGGCGTGCAGTTCTGGCCAACTTGCAGGTTTCACGAAAAACAAACTCAGGGCCGTTAGCCATCTGTAGTTTTGGCGTATAGTTACGCCAGTTCGTGATGCGGGCCAGCAGCCCAGAAGGCCTCTATGAGCGGGATTTGTGGACAAAAGCAGGTACGCCATGTCTTTTTGAGACAAAAGTAAGTGAACGCTACCGCCCCATCTTTGTAGGCCAAGAGCAGGCAAGACTCGCTCTGGACTTTTACGCCGGGGCCAAAATCATTCCCTCTGGCAGCTAACGAAGAGTGAAAAAAATTTGGACACTATCTGGCATGCTTTTACTGCTAAGGATGAGGCATGGCCGGAAGAAGCAACGGGCCGTGCGGGACTGTTCTGCCAGGAACTTGCTTGCTTCTGGAAAGGGGGACAACGGGCCAGTGAGATCGGGAAGGTTTTTTGCCAGTTGCTGACAAGGTAGATATGGCCTGTCATGCCTAGGCGAGTTATAAAGATGTCAGTTGGTGTAGAGTCTCAAGGGCTTGCACGGGGTCAAGGCCGCGTGCCGCAGCTATATGGGGCAGATTATCTTCTGCGTCGCATTTACGTGCATAGTCTGCTTCCACGGGGGTATGAGACCAGGTAGCATGCATGCTGAGTGCGAGTAGAGTTTCGGGTTTGGGATGGTCAAAAAGCTGCGTAAACAGAGTAAAGTCAAGGCCTTCTGGTTCAAGCTGTGTCTGTAGAAGTTTGAAATTCTTACGGAGGCCGCTTCCCAAGAGCCCTGCCTTACCGCCATGGGTGCGCGTAATTGTCGCTATGTGCGGGCAGGCCTCAGTCACACTCAGGGTGCGAACTGCCTCTAGAGGAGTGGGCGGGCTGTCGGGTGAAAGGATAAACGGCTGTGTCATTATCTGGTTCCGTCGGGCATGGAGCAATACCCATATAAGCGGAAGCGAGTAGGGGCATGCGGCAGCGCTTGTGGCCAAGGCCGCAGTATACGAGATACCCGCAGAAGGCACGCCAAGAGCCCGTGTCATACCAAGGGTTGTGGTGAGGGCAAGGCGTACCCCTGTGAACCCTCCTGGCCCATTGACCACGGCGATACGGGCGATGCGTTTCATGGGTAGGTGCATGCGCCTCATGGCTTCTCGTATGGCTGGGGCCAGTAGTTCCGTTCCTTGTTTTGGGGCATAAATTTCAAAAGTGAACAGCATCTCAATATGCGCATCGTTGGGTTGGGATACAATACCAGCTGCAACTTGCAGTCTACCTTCGGCAGCATTGATGGCCAAAGTTATATCTGTTTGTGAATCAGTATGCAGGGGGCTGGTCATAAGGTGTTTCTCGCATATCCGGCAAATGATACATGGATAAAAAGGGGGGAGTATCCCCCCTTTTTTTAGTCGGTAAAAAATACCCGGATGATGTCATTATAGGTGGCTAGCAACATAAGCAAGAGTAACAAGCCTAGACCAATGTAGGTGGTAGTGGTTTGGAGGTACTTGGGGATGGGACGCCTGAACACGGTTTCCAGTGAAAGAAAAAGCAGGTGTCCACCATCCAGTATGGGGATAGGCAGTAGGTTCAGCAGCCCAAGGTTAATACTGATAAGCGCTGCAAGTCCCAGTAGAGGGACCAGGCCCTCTTCTGCTTGTTCTGTAACCATCTGAGCAATCATGATAGGCCCCCCTATGGTATCCAGAGGCACAATCCGTTGGAAAAGTTTAACAAAACCTTGCCCGATAAGAACTACCATATCCCAAGTGTGACTGGTTCCCGCAGTAAATGCAGTCATCAGGTTCATCGGTTGGTGCACGGGGGTATTCGCTGCGTATATACCGATAAGGAGGGTACGCTCATCTTCGCCAAATAATGTTTTACGGATATGCTCCATGGGAGTTAGCTGCAACTCCAGGAGTACAGGATTTGCTTCGGGTGTCGGTCTTCGATTGACGGCAATGGTAACAGTAGAACCATCGCCGGAGTTGATTGCCTCGGAGATTTCATTCCAATATGTTATCTCATGGTCTCCGATACGTACTAGGCGGTCACCTTGTTGGAGGCCTGCTCGTTGTGCGGGGCTGTTTTCCTGCACGGACCCTATTTCGGGTTGCAGGTGCATTTGGCCCTGCGCCCAGAAAAGCCCCCAGTAAATAAGCCATGCTAGAACAAGATTACAAATCGGTCCTGCCGCAATGACAAGCATACGCTGCCATGCGGGGCGCAGGGAAAAAATTTTTTTACGATCGACATCTTCGGGGGTGTCTGCCGTATCCGACTCGCCTAGCAACAGGACAAAGCCGCCAAGAGGTATCAGGGCTAGCTGGTAGTCGGTTTGCCCTCTGCGTATGCCATAAAGGCGTGGACCAAAGCCCAGTGAAAATTTTTGCACACCGATACCAAGGGCACGAGCGGCAAAAAAGTGCCCCAATTCATGAAAAAATATAAGGCCGCCCAGTACAAAAATAATAGAAAATACACTGACCATAGTATGCTGAATCCTTTATGAATTTTACAATACGCTCAAGCGGGACATGGCAAAAATACCTTCAGCTTTGTGGTGGCACAAAGCCGGGCACAGTTTTTCGCGTAGCGCTATCTAGTGCAAGAATGCATTCTACATTAGCACAGGTGGTATACTCGGGCGATACTTCATGGGCTTGCATGGCGCTTTTAATAAGCGTGGCAATGTCCAAAAAGGTAATTTTTCCCTGCAAGAACAGGTCTACCGCAACCTCGTTGGCAGCATTGAGTACCACGGGCAGGCCATTGCCTTTTGCATAGGCCTCACGGGCAAGCTCTAGGCAGGGAAATAAAAATAACTCCGGTGGCTCAAAGGTCAAGTGTTCTACTGCAAGCAGATCAAGAGGAGGGACACCAGAGTGCATAACGCGGGGCCAGCCCAAGCAGTATGCAATGGCAATACGCATATCCGGCGGTCCCATTTGCGCCATTTGTGACCCGTCGCCATATTCTACCAGTGAGTGGATGACTGATTGCGGATGCACGACGACTTCTACCTTTTCCAAGGGCATGGAATATAAGTGACATGCTTCAATTATTTCAAGCCCTTTGTTCATAAGTGTCGCGGAGTCAATGGAAATTTTTGCTCCCATCTGCCAGTTCGGGTGGCACAAGGCTTGCGTATTGGTAACGGACTGTAAAAATGTCTTGTCGCGTCCACGAAAAGGCCCGCCGGATGCGGTCAATATAATACGGCGTACTGTTGCAAGCTCGCGCCCCTGAAGCGCCTGAAAAATGGCGTTATGTTCGGAATCCACAGGTAAAATGGATGCGCCGGTGTGGTGGCACAGGGTACGTAGCAGGTCTCCAGCCAGGACGAGTGATTCCTTGTTGGCAAGGGCAATGGTTTTGCCGGCTCGTGCGGCAGCTAGGGTGCCCCGCAGGCCGGCTGCCCCTACCTGGGCAGAGAGTACACAATCAGCCTCTGGCAAGGTGGCCAGAAATTCATAGCCATCCTGCCCGGTGTGGATCTGCGGTGTATAACCAGTGGGCAGTAACGTCTTGAGCTCATCGGCAGCCTGCCCATCCAAGACGGCCAAATGTTCAGGACGGTATTTGTGGGCTTGCTTTGCGAGTAGCGCGGTGTTGCGTGCTCCTGCCAACGCTGCCACATGGAAGTACTCGGGCTGCTCATCCACAACGCGCAGGGCATTGGAGCCTATGGAACCGGTACTGCCAAGCAGTACCAGTGTACGAGGGAAGCGAGTGCGCCATGAGGCACTTGGAAGGGGAGAAATATAACCTGTCATACTGTAACGCTTTCTGCCTCCTTATACTCCCGGTACTGTGGGCCTGGTGGGAGTAATGAGGCTGGTGGAGGTGAAGTGAAGCGCGAGGATACGCGGCATGCTACAGGCGCATGAAAGGCAGATAAGCGTGGATGAGGCATCGGCAGTAGGTATGTCGGGTATCTGGTTTGCTTCATTGTGCTGTCATATGAAAAAAGGTTCGATACTACGTGCTGCAGCATAGGCCGGCAAGGCCAACAGCAAGCTGTCGATACGGTCCAGCAGGCCCCCATGGCCGGGTAACATTCTGCCAGAGTCTTTCACCCCCAGCCTGCGTTTAAGGGCTGACTCAAAAAAATCGCCCAACTGTGCGGTTAGGTTAAGCCAGATGCCCAATAGCACCCAAAGCCACACAGGGGTTTGGGGGTTACCAAATACACGACCTCCGATAACACAGGTAACCAAGCACAAGGCAAGACCACCAAGGCTTCCTTCCCAGCTTTTTTTTGGGCTGATACGGGGCCATATTCGGTGTTTGCCGTAGTAGGTACCCATATAGTAGCCTCCTGTATCAGAGGCAAAGGCTGCACAGATGATCAGGAGTAGCTCGTAGGGTTGCAGGGTAAAACTGAAGTGCAGGCCTACTGGCAGATAGAACAAACCCAGTGTAAGCACTTGAGTGTCAGTGAAACAGATTGTGTCATTATGTTGCCCGTAGCGGAGTAAAAAGACCAATGACGCTGCCCAAAATGTGCCTGCCAGGATGTACAACATCCAGTCATAGGCGCCATATTCTCCGGCGAGCAGGAGGGCCGTTGCGGCGGTATACCCTGTGAATTTATACACCTCATGTGTGCCACGCTTCCAGAATATTCCATAAAATTCTCGCAGCCCCAGTAAGGTAGTGACCAGTATAAGGCCAAACAGGAACCATCCGCCCGTAAGCAGGCAGCTCAATAATATCGGGATCAGTAATAAAGAGGTCAGGATGCGTTTATGATGTGAACTGGGCATGGATTTTTTACTCCTCAATACGGCCAAAGCGTCGGTTGCGGCGTGCAAAATCTGTCAATGCTGCGTCCAGATCATCCTGGTTGAAATCAGGCCATTGCACAGTGGTGAAATAAAATTCGCTATATGCACTTTGATACAGGAGAAAGTTGGAAACTCTAAACTCACCGCTGGTGCGGATGATGAGGTCAGGATCAGGCTGGCCGGCACTCCACAGGTGACGGGCCAAGCTTTCTTCAGTGATATCTGCGGGCGCTGTACCATTGCTCACTAAAGCGCGGCAGGCCTGGACAATGTCTGCACGGCCTGAATAGTTGAGGGCAAGATTCAAATACAACCCATTGTTGTTATGGGTGCAGGCCATGGCATGATTCAAAGCTTTACGTGCGGCAAGGGGAAGACCTGCAAGGTCACCGAACACACAAAGGCGGATACCTTCACGCTGCATGGCGGGCAGTTCTTTATGTAAAAAAGTAATCAGAAGGTCAAAAAGTGTTTTTACTTCTGTTTTGGGGCGAGCCCAGTTTTCCTGCGAAAAGGCATAGAGGGTCAGGTGGGGGATACCAAGTTCGCGGCAACGGGTAACAATAGTACGTACGGCCTGGCTTCCTGCTTTGTGGCCCTCGCTGCGCGAAAGCCCCCTTGCTGCGGCCCATCTACCGTTGCCGTCCATGATAACGGCAATATGACGTGGCAGGGGGTTGGCAGGGGGCATATGTTGCTGGGGCAAGGGCAACTCCTTAAAAAGTATGACTTGTTGGTTGCGGACGGTAACAGATTGTGTACCCGCTCAACTGGTACGGGTCAAGAATGTGGAATACTCACAAAGCGCCACCGGGCATGTTCCCGGCGGCGCGGGGGAGCAAATCGTAGCATTCGGAATTTTTCAGAATGCTACGATTATGCTAGACCTCCATGATTTCTTGCTCCTTGGCGCTTAGAGCTTTATCGGCATTGGCCACATAGGTGTCAGTAAGCTTTTGCACTTCATCTTGGCCATGCTTCAAATCATCTTCTGTGATTTCTTTTTCCTTTTCCATTTTTTTCAGATGCTCGTTGGCATCACGACGAATGTTACGCACGGCTACCTTGGCGTCTTCGGTATATTTTTTGGCTACCTTGACCAGTTCCCTGCGACGTTCTTCTGTCAGCGGAGGCAGAGCAATGCGGATAATCTTTCCGTCGTTTATGGGAGTCAGGCCCAGCTCGGATTGCATTATGGCCTTTTCCACCAAGCTGAACGCTCCACGATCCCAAGGTTGGATGGAAATAGTGCGGCTGTCGGGTATGGCCACCGAGGCTAACTGGTTGATGGGGGTGGGGGTACCGTAATAATCCACCTTGATGGGGTCCACAAGAGATGTAGAAGCTCTACCGGTACGCAGGCGTCCGAACTCGCGTTCCAGTGTGGCAATGGCTTTGCCCATACGTTCTTCGGCATCAAGTAAAATTGTGTCCATGCGCGTTATTCTCCTTGCACTATGGTGCCCACGTTTTCGCCTGTGACAGCGCGTTTGATACTACCTTTATACATGTTGCAGACAATAATGGGTACATTGTTTTCCATACACAGGCTGATGGCCGTGGCATCCATGACACGCAGATTTTTTTGCAACACATCAAGGTAGCCCAGTGTGGAGTACATGGTCGCATCAGCGTGTACCATGGGGTCTTTATCATAGACACCGTCGACCTTGGTTGCTTTGATAATGACGTCACATTTGAGTTCCATCCCGCGCAACGCGGCTGCAGTATCGGTAGTAAAATAGGGATTGCCGGTACCGGCCGCACAAATGACAACCCGACCTTTTTCAAGGTGGTGCTCGGCTCGACGGCGAATATAGGGTTCGCATACCTCTCGCATGGTGATGGCGGAAAGTACGCGGGTTGCATGGCCCAACTTTTCCAACGCATCCTGTACGGCCACGGCGTTTAGTACTGTGGCCAACATACCCATGTAGTCTGCGGAAGAGCGGTCCATCCCTTTGGCAGATGAAGACAGCCCGCGAAAAATATTTCCACCGCCGATAACCAGTGAAACTTGCAGGCCCATGTCCAGTACCCCGCCAATTTCTCGACATATGCTTGAAACTGTTTCAGGGTCAATACCAAATTTGTTTTCACCGGCCAAAGCTTCGCCGCTCAGTTTGATCAACGCACGCTTGTACTTGAGTTTGGTCATGATTCTTTCCTTGATCGGTTAATAAAGTTGGCCATGAGCAAGCAGGGTAAGGGGCTATAGGTGATCATAGGGGGTGCCCCAGGAGCCTTCTGTTACACGTAGATACTTCAGGTAGGCATACAGTGCACCGTGTGTGGCATTGATGAACCCTGCACGCCCGTCTAGTATGCCGCGTTTAAGGATGTAGAGCTTGAAGAAACGTGCAAGACCATGTCCCAAACCAATGGCAATGCCGCCCTTTTTGCCTTTGCGCCGCAGATCTTGTGCTCCTTGCTGGGCATAGGAATTAACTTTTTCTAAGTGTTGAAAAAAACTTTCGTATGGATAATGCAGAATATCCGCCTCAATGCGTCGGGTAGGGCTCAAGGGGCGAAAAGAGTAGTGGGCACCGCTGACCTCCACCTGCATCTGCGCGGGGCGAAATATTCGCAACAGTCTGTCGGGGTACCAGCCCGAATGCCGCATGAATCGGTCATGGTACCAATTGCGACGACGGATATAAAAACCGGCAAGATCTGTAGGGGCCTGCTTCATCTCCTTGATAACAGCTGTGCGCAGAGAGGGGGTGCATATTTCGTCCTGATCAAGACTGATAATCCACTCTGTACGTATATGCTTAAAGGCAAAACAGAACTGCGCAGCCGGTCCTTGCCAAGTATTACACAGGACATCTGCACCCATGCGGGTGGCGATATCCACGGTGGCATCTGTGGAGTGCGAGTCTACAACGAGTATCCTGTTGCAAAAATCTAGAGACTTAAGACATTTGTTTAAAAGACGTTCACCGTTATAGGTCAGCACAAGACCTGTGAGATTCAGGTTCATGGGGTATGCTCCGAGCAGACAGCGCAGACTGCTTCGATGACATCATCCACATCGCGGTCAGTGAGTTTTGCCGACAGAGGCAAACTGACAGTTTCGCGGCCGTAATCTGTGGCAATGGGGGTACTCTCAGGACGCCAGCCAAACCGATGCTGGTAGTACGGGTGCTCGGGTACGGCAAGGTAGTGTACGCCAACCCCAATGTTACGTGCTTGTAGCGCTTCAAGCATGGCGTCACGTGCAATACCACAGTGGCGGGACGAAACTCGAACGGGGTACAGGTGACACGCATGACGCGAATCGGTATCGGGGGATGCTGGCAATCCAAGGCCGGTATGGGCAAAGGCTTTGGTATAACGCTCCCATATGGTGGCACGACGCGTCCAATATTGCTCAACCCGGGCAAGCTGGTGGATGCCCATGGCGGCTTGTATGTCCATCATGTTGTATTTAAAACCGTGGTCTACTACTTGGTAGTGCTTGTAGCCTGCGTCGCTGAAGCGTGCCCAAGCATCGGCACTCATGCCATGCAGCGCCATGATTTTACAGCGCTCTATGGCTTGTCTGTCATTGGAAATGATCATACCCCCTTCGCCGGTGACAATATTTTTAGTGGCGTAAAAGCTGAAACACCCCAAGTGCCCCATGGTACCTGCCTTGCGTCCTTTATAGTCTGATTCAATGGCGTGGGCACAATCTTCAATGACAGCCAGGTCATGCTGTTGGGCCAAGGCAAGGATTGGATCCATGTCACAACAGCGGCCTGCATAGTGTACTACCAGAATTGCACGGGTGCGGGATGTGATATGCGGTGCAATGGTACCGGCACAGATGTTGAGTGTGTGTGGGTCGATATCTGCCAGAACAGGGGTGCCACCTGCATGAATGATAGCATTGACCGAGGCGCAGAAGGTCATGGCCGTAGTAATGACCTCATCACCGGGCTGCAAATCAAGGGTGAGGCAGGCAAGGTGCAGGGCCGCAGTGCACGAATTGACAGCTGCAGCGTATGGTACGTCCTTGTATGCGGCAAAATCGCGTTCAAACCGGTGTACCCTGGGGCCGGTTCCGATCCATGACTTGCGCATGCACTCTGTCACTTCATCTATTTCGGCTTGCTCAATAAGGGGTTGACCAAAAACCAAAAAGGACTCACGCATGGTAAGCAGGCTCCGTTACATAGTGTGATAAACCACATGTTTGGCCGCTGGAAAAGGGCCAGGACACCTTGTTCCAAAAAAAGGGGGCAAGTTGCCCCCTTTGTTGCCGAAACATTCGCCAGGGCATTATCCCTGACGTGATTACAGCCGGTTACTCACCGAGTTCAAAGCGACAAAAACGTCCCACAGTGATGTTTTCGCCAAGCGTGGCAATGGCTTCGTTGACCAGATCACGCACAATCTTTTTGTCGTCCCGGATGAAGGGCTGCTCAAGCAGACACACTTCCTTGTAATACTTCTTGATTGCTCCATCAACGATCTTTTCCACGATATTTTCGGGCTTGCCGTCGTCAAGAGCTTTTTGGCGATACACGGCGCGCTCACGTTCAACAATTTCCGCATCAACACCGGATTCGTCCAACGCGACGGGGTTGACAGCGGCAATCTGCATGGCAAGGTTTTTTGCCAGCTCCACAAACTGCTCGCTACGGGCCACAAAGTCTGTCTCGCATTTTAGTTCGACCATGACAGCGATTTTGCCGTTGGAATGCACATAGGAGCCGATAAGCCCTTCTGAAGTTTCCCGCCCAGCTTTTTTGGCGGCTTTGGAAAGACCTTTCTGACGTAGCCAATCCACGGCTTTTGCTTGGTCGCCGTCGCATTCCTGTAGGGCTTTTTTGCAATCCATCATACCTGCGGAGGTTTTTTCGCGCAGTTCCTTAACCATTGCGGCAGTGATAGCAGCCATAGCATAAACTCCAAAAAGTTATTATTCTGCGGGGGGTTCTGCGGCAGCCTCTTGTGCGGGGGCAGCTTCAACAGTCTCTTGCACGGGCACTTCAGTCTCATGAGTGGGAGTGGCTTCTTGCTGCATGGCTTTTTCCATCTCTTTGACTTCGGCATCCTTATGCATGGCTGCGCCTTCAAGGCAGGCATCGGCAATGTGGCCTACAAAAAGTTTGATGGCGCGAATGGCGTCGTCGTTGCCGGGAATGATATAATCAATCAGATCAGGGTCGCAGTTTGTGTCGGTGACTGCCACAATGGGGATACCGAGACGGCGGCATTCCTTGACGGCAATGTCTTCGCGGTTGGGGTCGATGATAAAGGCAAGCTGGGGCAGATTTTCCATGTCCTTAATGCCACCAAGGACTAAGTTGAGCTTGTCCAGTTCTCGCTGCAGACGTAATATTTCTTTTTTTTGATAACGGTTTACTGTGCCGTCTTCAAACATGACTTCAAGCTTTTTTAGGCGTTCAATACTTTTGCGGATAGTCTGGAAGTTGGTCAGGGTGCCGCCCATCCAACGGTTGGTCACATAGTATTGGCCTGCACGGGTAGCTTCACCTTGTACAGCTTCTTGTGCTTGGCGTTTGGTACCGATAAAGATCACTTTACCGCCGCGTACAATAGTATCCACAACCTTGTCATGTGCTGTCCGGAACAACTTAACGGTTTGTTGCAGATCAATAATATGGATACCGTTGCGGGCACCAAAAATGTAAGGACCCATTTTAGGGTTCCAACGCCGGGTCTGGTGGCCGAAGTGAACGCCGGTTTCCAGCATTCCTTTCATGCTTACATATGCCATGATTCTCTCCTGGGTTTTGCTTTCTTCCACACCGGGCATGACCCTCGACCCGCGAATACGGGCACCCTAGGCTGATATCCGGTGTGTGCGTTTGTTTATGAAACAGTGCTTCATACGCCTTTTTCTTTATACTGGCAAGCCATGATTGGCTATTTACTTTTCAGAGGGGGATTTTTTTGTCGCTTGTGGCTCTGCCTTGTTTGCGGTAGCGTGCGACGGTATCGTCTGTATCGGATGGAGACGTCCCGGCGGTGCGCGCGGTATTGTATGCCTTTTTTTAAGGAGTGACCGCCATAGTGTTTTCCGGGAGAGCAAATATTGTCGTCCATGCGAAGTATGTGGTTTTACTGTGCTTATATGGTTATTACT
Source organism: uncultured Desulfovibrionaceae bacterium (assembly GCA_964593925.1). GTDB lineage: Bacteria > Desulfobacterota > Desulfovibrionia > Desulfovibrionales > Desulfovibrionaceae > Oleidesulfovibrio. The sequence goes on from CAZQKM010000022.1 coordinate 17,055, forward strand.
CTGGGGACTATCCCCGTGTTGTTGTTGCAGCATGTCTTTGAACCAGGGGGTACAGGGGTACGTGCTGTTTCCTTGTGGTGGCTTGATACCGCTCTGCGCCTTGCCGGCATCAGGCTGCATGCGGACCTGAGGGCTATTCCCAAAGATTTATGGGATAAGCCTGTGGTGTTTATGGCCAACCACCAGAGTAACTTTGACATTCCGCTGATTATGCATGCTGTGGGGCTGTGGTACCCCGCGTTTATGGCAAAGCAGAGTCTGTTGGATGTTCCGTTTTTTGGCGCCTGCCTGCGCGTAGGGGGCCATATTGGTGTTGATCGCGAAAGTCCGCGCAAGGCTATACGGAGTATCGCAAAGGCCGTTGCCGTGGCATGCGCTGGGCGTTCGCTGGTGGTTTTTCCAGAAGGTACCCGTAACAAAGATCCTCGGGCACTGGGTCGCTTTCGTGCGGGTGGAGCGGTTATTGCGTTACGTACGGGTTTACCTGTGGTACCTTTGGTGCTGGAAGGTTCGGCAGACCTTTTGCCCTCGGGTAGATGGACTTTGGGTACGCGTAAAAATGTCTACTTGCGGGCATTGCCGCCTGTTGACCCTGCAACGTATGCGAAGGAAGAAAAAGATAAACTTAACAATGCATTACGCGATGCCATGGAGCACGCTTATCAGGAGATGCGTACATGTGTGAATGCGGGGAACCCTTCCTTACACTGATGCCGCTTGGTGGCTGTGGTGAAATAGGCCTGAATTGCATGCTATGGAGCACGCCCACCAATAGCGTGCTTGTGGATTGCGGGTTGATGTTTCCTGACGCGTACCATCTGGGAGTAGACGTTGTTATTCCCCGTATGGAGTATGTGATCAGCCGAAAAGAGCAGGTTCGCGGCATTGTGTTGACCCATGGGCATGAAGACCATATAGGGGCGCTGCCGTGGTTGATTCCCTTTTTGCGGGTGCCTATTTATGGGTCACGTTTTACCTTGGCGCTGGTGGAATCGAAGCTGCGCGAGCACGGGTTGCTGGATAGGGTTGATCTGATTGCTGTGGAACCTGGTGTGCCGCGTGTTATCGGTGATATGACGTTTCATTTTTTCCCGGTATGTCATTCTATTATTGAAGGCTATGGCATTGGCGTGGAAACCCCGGTTGGTCGGGTAGTGCATACGGGTGATTTCAAAATCGATCCAGATCCCATTGACGGTAACACTACCGATCTTGAGGCCTTTCGGGATTTTGCACAGGAAGGAGGGGTGGATTTATTGCTTTCTGACTCGACAAATGTCGAACGCGAGGGATTTTCTGTATCCGAACGCGAGATTCAGACCACCTTTACGCGTATTTTTTCTCAGGCCAAGGGTCGGGTGATCATTACGCTGTTTTCTAGCCATATCCAGAGGATACAGCAGGTATTTGATATTGCCGCGCGCTATGGTCGCAAGGTGGCTGTTTCAGGCCGTAGTCTGATGCATAATATCGAGCTTGCGCGGGATCTTGGTTATATTCGTATTGTAGGCGACACGTATGTAGATGCCGCCCATATCGGTGCGTTGTCGGATAAGGATGTGGTGCTGTTGGTCACCGGTTCGCAGGGTGAACAGTTTTCGGCTTTGTCGCGTATAACGTCTGGTGAGCACAAGCAGCTGGATATCCATTCCGGCGACACAGTCATTATGTCATCACGCTTTATTCCCGGCAATACTCGGGCTATTACTCGGCTGATCAACAACTTATACCGTTTGGGGGCTGAGGTATACTATGACAAAGTGCAGGCCATTCATGCTTCTGGGCACGCGCACCGTGAAGAGCTGCGTGTTATGCTGCAAACGGTACGGCCAGCATATTTTATGCCGGTACACGGCGAATACAGGCATCTTGTGAAGCACAGCCGCCTTGCCATGGAGTGCGGCGTACCCGCAGACCGCGCCTTTGTTTTGGAAGACGGCGAAGCGCTGACCTTGTTGCCCGAAGGTGTGCGTCAAGAGACGCGTGTCAATATGGAAGGCGTTCTGGTGGATGGCAAAGGGGTAGGCGACGTAGGCCACTCCGTACTACGTGAGCGCCACATCTTGGGTGGAGAGGGCATGGTTGTCGTCGTGCTGGTGCTGGACGAGAACCTCTGGGAAATTTTGGTGGGACCGGAGATTACTTCAAAAGGTTTTGTTTTTGAGCAGCACTACAGCCATGTGCTCGAAGACGCAAAATGTATCATTCTGGATCTTTTTGAAAATATTTCTCCCGGAGAAGTGGTATACCTGCAGGACAAGATTCGTAGTACATTGCGCCGTTTTTTCCGCAAGGTGCTGGAGCGTGATCCTGTGGTTGTGCCTGTGGTTACATTGGTATAGGGTTTTCGTAAGAGATACCTTGTGGCTGTATGTCCTGACGGGGCAGGCCGTCCTGGGGCTGGCTGATCATGCTAGTAGAAAAGAGTGAGACACAGGAGGCACCATGATATGGTGTTCTGCATTTTGGCTGGTTGGAGGAAAGCGGTAGCATGATTACATCTACATTTATGGGGCTGACATTGACCATGGATGACCTCATGCGTTTGGGGCAGTTTTTGCTTGCGGCGATATTGGGTGGCGCTATAGGCTATGAGCGGGAAACACGCGGACAGGCGGCTGGGTTTCGCACGAACATGATTGTATCGGTGGGGGCATGCCTGATGATGCAGATGTCTTTGCTTATGCCGGAGATGTTTCGCTTGTGGGGGGTGGAGTCCGTTGTCCGGGTGGACCCGGGCAGGATTGCCTCGTACGCCATTGCCAGTATTGGCTTTGTGGGTGGTGGGGCTATTTTGAAGGGGCGTGGTTCCGTGCATGGCCTGACCACAGCAGCCAGTTTATGGATTGTAACGGGTATTGGCCTTGCTGTGGGGGCAGGAGTCATACTGCCCGCCATACTGGCAACCCTTGTGGTGGTAAGCATCTTGTTTTTTTTGCCCGCCTTTGTGTCGCGTTTTGTGCACCGTTCCGCGCGTATGACTTTGACGCTGTCCCTGCATAGTACGGATATTAGCGTACTTGAGCTTATGGCCATATTGCAGCGTTATGAGGCTTTTGCCATTCAACCCGTGGGCTATGAGCACAATATGGATTCAGGCATAACAACGTTTGTTTTTCGGGTAAGGGGAAGCGAGCAGGCGGGTTGGTCGGCGCTGGCTTCCAGTCTGCACCAGCTCGAAGGTCTTGCCAGCCTGCATATGGAAGAAGCGCCCGTACCATAGAGTGGTAAAGATGGGGGAATTTTTTATATACCACGCCCTTCTGTTGACTGAGAGTGGGAATTGCGGGAAACTATGAAATCTTACTTGACTTGATAATAGGAGTTATTACTGTATCAATGCAGCGTCTTTAATAGAGCGCTGTGGTCCTATCCTTCACAAGGCATAGCGGGGGCAGCAAGCTGATTGTGCCCCCGCGCTTTGCAGATACAAGCGTATGTATGGAGGCTCCGTATGACCAACCTAAGTCGTTTTGGCAATTTAGATATTGACTGGAATTTGAGCCCCGAGCATGCAGTGACCATGTATCTTGAGTGGGGTAATAATGACTGGCACGCTGAACATCCGCCGGTGCGTTCCAAAGATGATGTTTCCACATATTTTGTAGTAGACACATGGGGAGATAAACCGGTTGTGCGCTTGGTACGTAGGAACTCGGAAAAGGCTGAAGAATTGGCTGTAGAACCGTTACCTGACTACTTGGCAGAGACGTGGTTACGCGAGTACGGCGGCCTCAAGGGGATTTGCGAACCCACTGATGAGATCAAGGCATGGCTTAAAAAAGAGCTTGGGCACGAGTAAACTTTTCATATTGTTCTGAACTGTTAGCGGCCCGCTTTTTGGTGACAGGCAGCCGCAAAAAAAGTGCCGCCTGTATGATTCCCGTATATTTTTGTAGCAGCCAGATGGTAAGCCACTCCCTTGTCGCGTAGGGTTACCTACAAAGGAGTGGCGTTTTTTTGTCTGACAGGGCTGCATATCTGTTCGGCGTGCCTAGTATAATTTCCAGCAGATGTAGTACCAGTGCTTGCCCTTTTGCGAACTTCCTGTTGCCGTTGACAGTTCAGAGGTCTGCCAGGCCCGGCAATTTGCACCAAATGCTCCATGTAGCAGCTGGCACGCAGCGTCACTTGCGTGCGGCATGCTCGGGTTTGGTTCGCATTGCCTTTTTATGCATCTCCCTTTGAGTATGGAACAGCATGGCTCATGGTATCAGTCTTTCTGAAGACACGCCAGGAGCCTTTATAATATGGCCGCTACATGACATAATATGCTCGCTGATATCCATCGTGTTATTACTTTGCCGCATGGCCGTCTGTACAGCCATGCTCAGCCCCCGGCAACAGGGTACTTCTATGCGCAGCACCGTGAGGCTGGCAATGCCACTGGTGTTCAGTATCTGTAAGAGTTTTTCAACATGGGCAGAAGTTGGCTCCAGTTTGGGGCAGCCTATGATCACTACTTTTTCGGCCGCAATGTGTGTATGAAACAGGGGAGAGGCCGCAGCGGCACAATCCGCGGCTACCAGCAAATGTGCGTTTCGCAGAAAAGGCGCCGTGGGGGGGACCAAACTGATTTTTAAAGGCCAGGTGCCGGGGCCGACGCCAGCAAGAGTCTGGGAGAAAGCAGGCATATCAAAGACGCGGGCTGCGGAACTGGGGCAAGTGCCTGGGTGCAAGGGGCTAGGGGGGGCAGTCTGGTTGCGAACATGTCCCATGGCCGCAGCTTCATCAAACTCATCTGCTTCACGTTGGATGATGCGTAGCGCGTCCCGGGGGCATGCCCCAAGGCAGGCCCCCAGTCCATCACAGTACGAGTCTTTGACAAGCTTTGCCTTACCATCAATGATGGCAATGGCTCCTTCAGCGCAGTCTGGCACGCACAGGCCACAGCCGTCACAGCGTTCCTGATCAATTGCTATAATGTTACGAATCGGCATGCATATTCTCCATGAATGTGTTGTTGCATGTGCGGCATACTGGCTATAAAAAGGCCGGTCTAGCCCAGTATGGCTGCAAGGTCTTCATCAGGCGTGCTAATGGGCTTGATGTTATATTGACTGACAAGCAACTGTAGTACATTGGGGTTGAGGAAAGCGGGTAAGGAAGGCCCGAGGCGGATGTCCTTGATGCCCAGCGACAGCAGGGTCAGCAGAATGACCACGGCCTTTTGTTCGTACCATGAGAGTATCAGCGACAAGGGTAGTTCGTTGACACCACAGTTAAATGCTTTGGCTAACAGTAGCGCGATTTGGATAGCAGAGAACGCATCATTGCACTGCCCTATATCAAGCAGGCGAGGTAGACCACCGATGGAGCCAAGGTCTTTGTCGAAAAAGCGGAACTTGCCGCATGCCAGCGTCAGGACAACAGTATCTGCAGGAGTTTTTTCCACAAATTCTGTATAGTAGTTACGGCCAGGTTTGGCGCCATCGCAACCGCCTACAAGGAAAAAGTGTCGAATAGCCCCCTCCTGTACGGCACGTACCACGGTATCTGCGACCTCTGATACTGCATTATGTCCGAAACCGGTCATGACCATCTTTCCGGAAGAGTCTTCGGTAAATCCTGGTAATTCCTGTGCGCGTTTGATCACTGCAGAGAAATCATGGTTGGCACAGTGAGGCAGGCCGGGCCACCCAACAAGCCCTGTGGTAAACACATTATCCTTATAAGAATCCTGGGGCTTCTGGATGCAGTTGGTGGTAAATAGTATGGCGCCAGGAAATTGAGGGAACTCTTTTTGTTGATTTTGCCAAGCTGTACCAAAGTGGCCATAAAAATGTGTAAACTCCTTCAGCCTTGGATAGCCGTGGCAGGGTAACATTTCACCGTGAGTATAAACATTAATGCCGGTCCCTTGGGTTTGTTTGAGGAGTTCGTAAAGGTCACGCAAGTCATGACCGGAGACCAGAATGGCCTTACCTTTTTTATGCCCTAGCGGCACTTGGGTGGGCACGGGATGGCCGTAGGTTCCGGTGTTACCGGCATCCAAAAGTTCCATGGCACGCAAGTTTATCGTGCCACATTGCAGCAAGAGTGCTATCCATGCATCCAGAGTGCGCTCCACACCGTCAAAACCGGCGGCAAGCCCCTTATATAAAAAATTGTATATGTCTTGGTCTTCTTGTCCCAGAATGGCTGCATGATCAGTATAGGCACAGAGCCCTTTCAGGCCATAAAGCAAGGTTTGCATGCATGAGCGGATATCCGCATCAGTATGCAGGTCCGGAGTGCCTGTGGCAGTGGCCTGGGAGACGATGGTCTCGACGTCTGCGCCTGGCGCAAATGCCGCAGGCCCTGATGTGTATGTAAGACCTGCTTCGGCTGCGAGTGCGTCACGTTTGCCCACGATTTCATGTATCCAGTCCACGAAGCATTGCGGGTCAAAATTGACGTTGGTCAGTGTACTGAAAAGGCGTGCTGCGGCAAAGTGGCCCATGTCTGTTTTATGGATGTTTTGGGTGGCGGCGTCCTGCGCTACAATGGCCAATCCCCGCAGAGCATAGACAGTAGCGTCCTGTATGTCAGAAACTTGGGGCTGTTTGCCGCATACGCCCGTGACGGTGCAGCCGCTACCTTTGGCAGTTTGTTCACACTGATTACAAAACATGAGTGGGCTCCTTAAATATAATTGGTTGGTGGATAGGCTTGCTGCCTACCTGTAATTATGTTGTCGGTGCTGCGATACGTATACAGTAGAGCACGTAATAAGGTAATGGATGTGACCAAGGTCACAATATCCATAACACATGTGAAATAAATGAATAGGGGGATAGTATGATTTATAAATGGCGCTTTGCTCTGCCAACCTGTGTAAAAAGTGGGAAAAATATGGTTGGAGACTTGACAAGGGACAGGGCTGGGGATAGTTTTCCCCTCTGCCTTACGATGTAGGCGCGTAGCTCAGTGGGAGAGCACTTCCTTGACATGGAAGGGGTCGGCAGTTCAATCCTGCCCGTGCCTACCACATCGAACAGTGCAGGGGGAGGCCAATGGCCTCCCCCTTTTTGTCATGTCATGGGCAGTGCGGGTCAAATGAACAGCAAGGAGTTTGCAAGGTGAAGGTGGCCATCGAAGATTCCGTGGTGGAAGTCACGCCCGGCGTAACTTGTCGGGATGCCCTTAAAGATGCCTTAAGCGGCAAAAAGTATAAGGGTGTGTTGGCTGTCATGTGCGACGACGTCATGCTCGACCTCAGTGCTGTGGTCCCTGTCTCTTGCCAGCGTCTTGATCCTGTGTATGCTGAATCCCTCGAGGGCTTAGAAATTATCCGTCACAGCGCGGCCCATGTTATGGCTGATGCTGTTCAGCGGCTTTTTCCCGGTGTCAAAGTGACCATTGGCCCTGCCATTGATAATGGCTTCTACTATGACTTCGATTATGAGCGCCCTTTTACCATGGATGACCTTGCAGCCATAGAGGCTGAAATGGATCGCATTGTCATGGCCGCGCATCCTTTTGAACGTAGCGTTATGTCCAAGGAAGAGGCAAAAGAGATGTTTGCCGGTATGGGGGAGACGTATAAACTGGAGCTCATTGATGCTGTGCCTGATGATGTGGTTTCCGTATACCGCAGTGGCGATTTTGTAGATTTGTGCCGCGGGCCCCATATTCCCGATACCGGACGTATCCGGGCCTTTAAGCTTATGTCTGTGGCAGGGGCCTATTGGCGGGGTGACGAAAAAAATGCCATGCTTTCCCGCGTATATGGTACTGCCTTTGCCGATGCCAAGGCGCTGAAAATTTATCTGAACCGCCTTGAAGAAGCCAAAAGGCGCGACCACCGTAAGCTGGGTACTCAGCTTGAGTTGTTCAGCTTTCAGGAAGAGGGTGGTGCGGGGATGGTCTATTGGCACCCCAAAGGGGCTTTGGTCAGGGCTATCCTGGAGGATTTTGAGCGCAAGGAACATTTGAAGCGTGGGTATCAGATAGTACAGACTCCGCAAATTTTGCGTCGTGAGCTGTGGGAAAAATCGGGGCATTACGATAACTATCGAGAAAATATGTACTTTACGGATATTGATGAGCAACCTTACGGTGTAAAACCCATGAACTGCGTTGCTCATATGTTGGTGTACAAGTCGCGTAGTCATAGTTATCGCGAGTTGCCTGTGCGCCTTTTCGAGCTGGGGGTTGTGCACCGCCATGAAAAAAGTGGTGTGCTGCATGGTCTGCTGCGTGTACGGCAATTTACGCAGGATGATGCGCATATCGTCTGTACTCCGGATCAACTGGAAAAAGAAATTGTGGGTGTGCTCGATTTTGTGCGTGATGTCATGAATGTTTTTGGTTTTTCGTACCGCATAGAACTCAGTACCCGCCCTGAAAAGTCCATTGGCTCTGATGTAGACTGGGAGCGTGCTACCAGTGCTCTTGTCAGTGCCCTGCAAGGGCAGGGCCTGCCCTACGAGGTCAATGAGGGCGATGGGGCGTTTTATGGTCCAAAGATTGATATAAAGCTGCGTGACTGTCTTGACCGTGAATGGCAGTGTGCCACAGTTCAATGCGATTTTACCTTGCCTGAACGCTTTGACTTGGTGTACGTTGGAAATGATGGAGAGCGGCACAGGCCTGTGATGCTCCACCGTGTCATCCTTGGGTCTGTGGAGCGCTTCATTGGAGTGCTTACAGAGCATTTTGCCGGAGCTTTTCCCACGTGGCTTGCCCCTGTGCAGGCGCGTCTGCTTACTGTAACAGACGCCCATAACGAGTTTGCCGAAGAGGCTCGTGCCTCTCTTGTGGCAAAGGGGCTTCGGGTGGAAATGGATATCCGGAATGAAAAGCTTGGTTACAAGGTCCGTGAGGCCCAGCTTGAAAAGATTCCCTATATTTTTGTGATAGGTGACGCTGAAGTGCAGGCACGCGGTGTTAATGTGCGTCTGCGTGCAGGTGACAATTTGGGCCTGAAAAGTCTGGATGAGGTGATGGGCCTTATTCGGACTGATTGTGAGGAACCTTTTGAAAGAGGAGGAATGAGCTATAGCTTCTCCTAAGTTTCGCCGGCAGGAGCCGCAGGATTTGACTCGTCGTAACGAGCAGATCCGTGCGCGTGAAGTGCGTGTGATTGATGCCGACGGCAGTCAGCTTGGCATTATGTCTCGTAATGAGGCCGTTGATATTGCCAGAGAGCAGGGTCTTGACCTTGTGGAAGTTGCTGCTGGTGCTGTTCCACCGGTATGTCGTGTGATGGACTACGGCAAATACAAGTACGAGGCGCAAAAGAAAAAGCAGGAAGCCAAAAAACGGCAGACTGTTATCCAGGTTAAGGAAATCAAAGTACGTCCTAAGACGGACGAGCATGATTACCAGACTAAGCTTCGGCATATCCGTAGATTTTTGGAAGAGGGTGACCGGTGTAAGGTTACAGTGTTCTTCCGCGGACGTGAGATTGTCCACAAAGACCGAGGGATGATTCTTTTGCAGCGTGCGCAGGAAGATACAAAGGATATTGCCAAGGTGGACCAGGAGCCGCGTGCAGAAGGACGAACTTTGCACATGCTGCTGGCCCCTCTTGCCAAAAAGGCGTAAATTTCTTCACTTGACTTGTGCTCCAGGCAGATGTATCGCCACAGTCTTTCCGGATAAAAGACAGGTGTACATGATGTCTGGTGTTCCGGTCTGTTTTTGACCAGAGGGTGGAAGTACTGCGAAGCGGCGTCTTGCGAGCTTCGCCTCGTCCGGGGTAGCAACTGTTATGTTGTTTGTCCCGAAGGATACGGCAAGGAGTGATTACATGCCCAAAATGAAAACTAGACGTTGCGCGGCAAAGCGCTTCTCTGTGACCGGTAGCGGTAAGTTTAAGCGCCGTCGCAAGAATATGCGTCATATTTTGACCAAGAAGGCTTCCAAGCGTAAAATGCAGCTTGGACAACCCGCGCTTGTGGACAAGACCAATGAAAAGGCTGTCCGGCGCATGCTGCCCTACGCCTAGGCGTAGGGGGATGCAGATGTTTCATATAGCCTCCGCTGGCCTGGTCTCTCGCCTCGCGGAGTGCATTAATGGAGGGAATCCATGCGTGTAAAGAGAGGTGTGGCGGCACACAGACGTCATAAAAAATATTTGAAATTGGCCAAAGGCTATCGCGGTGGCCGCAGTAAACTATACCGTAGCGCCCGCGAGGCTGTGGAACGTGCAATGGCATATTCCACACGAGATCGTAAAGTACGTAAGCGTGAGTTTCGTAAGCTCTGGATTTTGCGTATTAATGCAGCGGCTCGTGAACACGGTATTTCTTACAGCAAGTTCATTCATGGTCTCTCACTGGCCGGTATTGAGCTTAACCGCAAGGTGCTGGCTGATCTTGCCGTTCGAGAAAAAGAAGATTTCGCCAAATTGGCGGAACTTGTGAAGTCGAAACTCAGCTAGATACAAATCGGGACTCCATCCCTATGACTCTGGTCAACGAATTGGAGAGCCTGATCCCGGACCTTGCCAAAGGTCTGGATCAGGTTTCTTCTTTAGAAATGCTGGAAGATTTGCGCATTGATTTTTTGGGTCGTAAAGGTCGACTTGCGCAAATTATGGCCCGCCTGCCACAGTTGACGCCTGACGAGCGTCCTGTAGCAGGCAAGGCGGCAAACGCCACCAAAGAAACTCTTAATGCCCTCTTTGAGCGGTGTAAAATCTCTCTGAAGGCTCAGCGTGAGGCCCAATGGCTTGGACGGTTTGATCCTTCTATGCCTGGCCGTATGCCTGCTGTGGGTTCCCTGCACCCTGTAACACAGGTAATGGACGAGATTTGCCGAGTGTTTACAGGGCTTGGTTATGATATCGTTACCGGACCTGAGGTGGAGAACGATTACCATAACTTTGAGGCGCTCAACATGCCCCCGGAGCATCCTGCTCGTGATATGCAGGACTCGCTGTACGTGACAGACAATATTCTGTTACGTACTCACACATCTCCCTTGCAGATTCGCACCATGAAAGAACGTACTCCTCCTGTGGCAGCTATTGCTCCGGGCAAGGTTTATCGTCGTGACTCCGACCTGACACATACACCCATGTTCCATCAGGTAGAGGGTTTTATGGTGGACCGGAATGTGAGTATGGCGGACTTACGCGGTACCTTGACTTCATTTTTGCAGCAGGTGTTTGGCAAAGAGACCAAAGTACGTTTTCGCCCCAGCTTTTTTCCTTTTACCGAACCCAGCGCCGAGGTAGATATTTCGTGCGGCATATGCCGTGGTGCGGGTAATGTGCAAGGTTCGCCCTGTCGTGTATGCAAGAGTACGGGGTGGGTTGAAATTCTTGGGTGTGGCATGATTGACCCTGCGGTGTTTACCTCTGTGGGGTACGATCCTGAAGCCTGTACTGGTTTTGCCTTTGGGCTCGGCGTGGAACGCGTGGCCATGTTAAAATACGGTATTGGCGACTTGCGCATGTTTTTTGAGAATGACGTACGCTTTTTGCAACAGTTTTAGTGTATTGTGTACGTGGTATGCCGGCATGTGATTTTGCATGGCCGGGCAGGCTGTCCGGCCTTGGGAGATCAGGATGCTTCTTAGTCTGAATTGGTTACGGGAATTTGTGCCTTATACCGGTACGCCACAAGAGCTGGGGCAGCGGCTGACCATGTTGGGGCTTGAGCTTGAGGCCGTCAATACACCTTTTGCCTCCCTGCGCCAGATGGTTGTGGGGTATGTGGTGGAGTGTAGTCCGCACCCCGAAGCGGATAAATTATCCGTCTGCAAGGTGGATGTAGGTACCGAGGTTTTGGATATTGTCTGCGGTGCGCCCAATGTGCGTACGGGGCAGAAAGTGCCTGTGGCCCCTGTAGGTGCGACCATGCCTTCTGGACAGAAGATCAAAAAATCGAAACTGCGAGGTATGCCTTCGTGCGGGATGATTTGTTCAGAGGCTGAGCTGGGATTGGTGGAGGCTTCCGAGGGAATCATGGAGCTACCAGCCCAGTGTGCACAAGGTGCCTGCCTGGCCGAGGCCTTGGGGCTTGATGACACTGTTCTGGACATCAGTATTACTCCCAACAGGGCAGACTGTCTTTCCGTACTGGGGCTTGCGCGTGAAGTAGCGCTGGCCTTTGATCTACCACTGACCATGCCTGCCCTACACCTTGTGGAACAGGGAGAAGATGTCTCTGAGGCTCTGCGCATCAATATTGCTGATAGTGAGCAGTGTTTTGTATATCAAGCCAGAGTAATAGATGACATCGCAGTGCAGCCGTCACCGCTTTGGATGCGTGGGCGACTGGCAGCAGTGGGTCTTCGTTCTGTGTCCAGTATCGTGGATGTTACCAACTATATTTTGATGGAGCTTGGCCAGCCCCTGCATGCGTTTGACATGGACCTGCTTGAGGGGAATGAAATCACTGTGGGTAGCGCTGCCCAGGGTGAGCATTTTACTACATTGGACGGCCAAGAGCGTATCCTGCGTGCATCGGACCTGGTAATTAGGGACGGTAAAAAGGCCGTGGCTCTTGCCGGGATTATGGGCGGTGCCAACTCCGAAATTAACGCTCAGAGTCGTCGAGTCCTGCTGGAGTGTGCAGTATTCAAGCCGGCTCTCATTCGTAAGACGGCTCGCAGATTGGGACTTGGCAGTGAGTCTTCGTACCGTTTTGAGCGCGGTGTGGACCAGGTGCTTTCGTCTTTTGCCATGAATCGGGCTGCACAACTTATCAGCGAGATTGGCGGTGGAGTGTTGCGTCCTGGCACATGTTGTGCGGAGCCTGCTCCCTATAAGGTGCGGAAAACCTTTTTCCGGCCTGCCCGTGCCTGTGCCCTGCTTGGAGTGACGTTACAGGATAGTTTTTGCCGTACCACGTTGGAAAAATTGGGATGCGCTGTGCAGGATGCTGGTGACGGTCATTGGAGCATCACTGCCCCAAGTCACCGCCATGACCTTGAGCGGGAAGCAGATATTATAGAAGAAGTGGCTCGCGTGTATGGCATGGATAATATCTCCCCTGTCTTGCCTCGTGTTTCCAGAACGTTGGAGCAGAATCGGGGGGACGGCGAGTATGTGTTCTGGCGGCGTATCAGAGAGTGGGGCGCGGGGCTTGGGTTGAACGAGGCAGTGAACTACAGCTTCGTAGGGCACAAGGACCTTGACGCGCTGGGGTTGCCCTCTGAGGCGCGTATTTCCATCATGAATCCCCTGACTTCAGAACAGGATGTCCTGCGTACCGCGCTTGCGCCCGGATTACTGAACACGTTGCGACACAATCTTGCACATGGGGCTCTTGGGGTACGACTTTTTGAGTTGGCTCATATTTTTGAGGCTGATCCGACTTCTGATACCACGGCACGTGAATCAGGCCGCCTGGGCTTGCTGGTGTACGGGCGTAGATACGTTGAGGGGTGGCCCCGTGGCGAAGAGGGGGCAGCTTATGAGGATCTAAAAGGTCTGGTAGAGCATTTGCTGCGAACTTTGGGGTTACCCGAGGCGACTTTTACGTTGCGTCAAGAGCATGGTTGGCTGCTGCCATGTGTGGAAGCATGGGTCGATCAAGTATGTCTCGGTGCTTTGGGGCGGATCAAACCTGATGCGGCCGATACTTGCCATGCCCGTGGGGATGTTTGGATGGCTGAGCTTGACCTGGATGCTTTGCGTGTGTTGCATGACGCTGTGACGATCTGTTTTGAAGCTTTGCCCGTGTTCCCTCCTGTGCGACGTGATATTACGGTAATGGCACCGGCCGTTTTGCCTGTGGCTGCTGTGGTGGAACATGTGCGTTGCATGACCCTACCATTGCTGGACCACATTGCCTTGGTGGATGTGTTTGAGCCGCCAATGGCCCCGGGCAACGAGCCGGAACGGAATCTGACATTCCGCCTGACATTCAGGCACGAGCAGCGTACGCTGAAAGACAAGGAAGTGGACAAAGAGCGGGATCGCGTGGCAAAGTCGTTGGTGGAAACATTGGGTGTTCGTATATAAATAATATTTCGTTCCGTTGAGCAAGGCCTGCCTTTTTATATAGGCAAGGCTTGTGTCCTTCCATGGATGAAGGGTGTACCACCGTGGGGCAGGGTTAATCGGCTATATTTGGGCAGGAGTCTGCCGCGCTGTTAAAGCGTGCACGTTACGCGTCACGTGACGAGAGCTTCCGGCATCAAGGGAGGGCGCATGTCAGCCACTGTGTATCGTATAGGCGAAGCCGCCAAGTTGCTTAATCTCAAAACCTATGTGTTACGTTTTTGGGAGACGGAGTTTCCGCAGCTCGTGCCGGACCGTGCGGAAAGCGGTCAACGCCTATATACTGAGGCACATATTGAGCTGTTACAGCGGATACGGCATATGTTGTATGAACAGGGGTTAACCATTGAGGGCGCGCGTAAGGTTTTGGGCGAAGGCGAACAGGCCGAGCCCCTACTATTATCAGAGCCTCAGGCAGCGCCGCTTACCAGCTCCATAGCAGAGTCTACTATTCCCCCCGAAACAGCTCCTCCGGCCGGTCGGTCAGTTGAGACCGCTGTGCTGCGTTATACCATAGACGAGTTGGAGGTGTTGCGTGCTATGTTGCATGAGGTTGGTGCGGCCACCACAGGAAAACTGTCATGATTTTATCTCCTTCATTACTTTCCGCTGATTTTGGCAGGTTAGCCGATGAGCTTAGCGCGCTTGAAGATGCGGGACTTTCGTGGGTGCACTGGGATGTGATGGACGGTATATTTGTGCCGAACATTACCTTGGGGGCACCTGTGATTAAGCGTCTGCGTAAACACAGTACGCTTTTTTTTGACGTGCACCTCATGGTACATCAACCGGAACGCTATCTGGACGATTTTGTAGATTCCGGCGCGGATATGCTCGTGGTGCACGCTGAGGCCACTACGCACCTTGAGCGCGTTATAAGCGAGATACGCAGGAGGGATCTGCAATGTGGCGTGGCCCTCAATCCGCATACCCCCCTTGCTGTGCTTGAATATGTGCTTGATCAACTTGACATGGTGCTTGTCATGAGCGTGAATCCAGGATTTGGTGGGCAGTCTTTTCTTCCTCTCTGCATGCGCAAAGTCGCAGAGCTTTCTGTCATGATAACCGACCGTGGCTTGAAAACGTTGATTCAAGTGGATGGTGGGGTAAACCTTAAAAATACACCCGAGCTGGTCCGTTTAGGCGCGGATGTGCTGGTGTCTGGATCAGCGTTTTTTCAGCATCCACCGTATCGTCTGCGGCATCAGGCTTTTCAGGAGGTTGCTGCATCCATCACCCCATAGGTTTTGATAGTTAATGAAACTGGAGTGCGAGTTTTGTCTGCGGATATCTCTGTCCGGCAGCTGCGGTGTGGGGCAGACCCACAGTATTGTTGTCTGGCAGGCAAAGAGAGTGCGCACACAGTTTTCCCGCGTATGCATTTAGTCATTTTTTGAGGAGGAACAGATGGTTTCCCGCAAGGATCTTGCCAACGCTATCCGCGTACTTGGCATGGATGCCGTGGAGCAGGCCAAGTCCGGCCACCCTGGTGCCCCTATGGGCATGGCTGATATGGCCGAAGTGCTTTGGAACGATTTCATGAAGCACAATCCCGCGGATCCGACGTGGCCTGACCGTGACCGGTTCGTATTATCCAATGGTCACGCTTCCATGCTTATTTACGCGTTATTACATCTTTCCGGTTACGCCGTGAGCATGGATGATATTCGCCGTTTCAGGCAGTTGGGTTCCATAACCCCGGGGCACCCTGAATATGGTGTCACACCAGGCGTGGAAATCACTACCGGCCCACTGGGACAGGGTATCGCCGCTGCTGTGGGTATGGCCATGGCTGAGCGTATGTTGGCTGAGGAGTTCAACCGTCAGGGTTTTACCATTGTGGATCATCATACCTATGTATTTTTGGGGGATGGTTGCATGATGGAAGGACTTTCGCATGAAGCATGTTCGCTGGCGGGTACTCTTGGACTTGGCAAGCTCATCGCCTTGTATGATGATAATGGTATATCCATTGATGGACGAGTTGATGACTGGTTTGGCGATGACACCCCCGCGCGGTTTCGTGCATATGGCTGGCATGTGGTGACCGATGTAGATGGGCACGATGCGTGTGCCGTGCGCGACGCATTGCATGAAGCCAAGTCTATTAGTCATAAGCCCAGCCTGTTATGTTGTAAAACCATCATAGGCAAAGGCGCGCCCAACATGGCGGATTCCAGCAAGGTACATGGTGCACCGTTGGGTGCGGAAGAGATTGTACGCGCTCGTGAGGCCATGGGCTGGAAGCATGATCCTTTTGTTATTCCTGATGAAATTTATACCGGTTGGGATGCTCGTCCCAAAGGTGGAGCAGCACAGCAGGCATGGAAAGAATGCTTTCAGGCTTATGCCAAGGTATACCCGGATCTTGCTTCGGAGTATACCCGCCGTATGGCGGGGACATTACCTGAGGGTTGGAGCGCTTTGTGTCACAGTGCTCTTGAGTGTACTGTGGATGAGGCAAAAAATTTGGCCACCCGTAAAGCAGGTCTTGCATCACTGGAAGCCATTGCCCCGGCCTTGCCGGAGTTGGTGGGGGGCTCTGCAGACCTTACGGGTTCTGTAGGCACCAAGTGGAGCGGCAGCACTCTCATCACACCCAAGACATGGAGTGGCAACTACATTTCATACGGAGTGCGTGAGTTTGCCATGGGAGCCATTATGAATGGCTTGGTCCTGCACGGCGGATACATCCCCTATGCGGGTACCTTCCTTGTGTTTTCTGATTATGCGAAAAATGCGTTTCGACTTTCCGCACTTATGGGGGTTGGCACAGTATGGGTGCTGACACACGATTCCATAGGGGTGGGAGAAGACGGTCCCACTCACCAACCCGTGGAGCAACTGGCCGGTTTACGTCTTATTCCTGGGGCACATGTTTGGCGACCGTGTGATACTGTAGAGACTCAGGTAGCGTGGCATAGTGCCGTTGAGTATAGGCAAGGACCCACGGCGCTGTCTCTTACCCGGCAGGGACTGCCCTTCATGAGCCGTGATGCGGCCATGTTGAAAAATATTGCCCGAGGTGGTTACGTGCTGCGTAACTGCGAGGGAACACCCGAACTTATCCTCATGGCTAGTGGTTCAGAGGTAGGGGCTGCACATGCTGCCTGGGAAGGACTGACTGCACAGGGGTGGCAGGTACGCCTTGTGTCCATGCCGTGTACCAATATTTTTGATCAACAAAGTGCCGAATATCGTCAGAGTGTGTTGCCCCGGGAGGTAGAGGTCCGTGTGGCTGTAGAAGCTGCCTCCGCTGACTTCTGGTGGAAGTATGTAGGCCTGAAAGGGCGTGTGGTGGGTATGACAAGCTTTGGAGAGTCCGCGCCCGGTACAGTGTTGTTTGAGCATTTTGGTTTTACTGCGGATAATATCATGGCTGTGGCAAAAGAGATTTTGTAGTCCGGCGATACTCCTGTGCAAGGGTGACCCCGGGATTGATGATATGTATACTACGGGCGCGGGGGTGTTGTTCCCCGCGCCTTATTTTTGGTATTTTCACTACATAGTTTCAGCTCCATATAGGAGGAGATGCGCCATGGCTGTATGCAAGATGACCGACCTTGACCTGCGTGGCAAGCGTGTACTTATCCGTGAAGATCTTAATGCTCCGTTCAAAGACGGTGAGGTAAGCAACGATAACCGGCTGCGTGCGGCTGCGCCCACTATTTTGCAAGCCCTGCAGGCCGGAGCTCGCGTGATGGTGATGTCTCACCTAGGTCGTCCGCAGGAAGGAGTTTTTGATGAGGCTGCTTCCATGCTTCCCATAGCTCGCCGGCTTGCAGAGATACTGCAGCGCGACGTGCCTGTCGTACGTGACTGGTTAGATGGTGTGGACGTGTCTGAAGGGAGTATGGTTCTTGCCGAAAATGTCAGGTTTCAAAGCGGAGAGAAAAAAAACGACGAGTCGTTGGGTAAACGCATGGCAGCCTTGTGTGATATATATGTAATGGATGCTTTTGGCACTGCCCATCGTGCCCATGCCTCTACCCATGCTGTGGCTCGTTTTGCACCTGTGGCGTGCGCGGGGCCGCTTTTAGCTGCGGAGCTTGAGGCCTTGGGGCGAGCCCTGCACAATCCCAACCCACCTGTAACAGGTATTATCGGGGGGTCCAAAGTATCCACCAAGCTGACTTTACTCGAGAATTTGTCTGGCAAGATGGACAGACTTATTGTGGGCGGAGGTATTGCCAATACCTTTATTCGTGCGGCAGGGTATAATGTGGGGAAATCACTGTATGAATCAGATCTTGTTGCAGAGGCGGCCCGCCTGATGCAGTATGCAAAAGAACGGGGCGGTGAAATTCCTATGCCTGTGGACGTGGTGGTTGCTACGGAATTTGCAGAAACAGCCACTCCTGTGACAAAACCTGTGGATCAAGTGGCTGATAATGAATTGATCATGGATATCGGGCCGGACACGGCAGCCTTGTATGCCGAGATGGTGCGTAATGCAGGAACCGTGGTCTGGAATGGTCCTGTGGGTGTTTTTGAGATGGACGCCTTTGGGGCGGGGACAGAGATGTTGTGCCGAGCTGTGGCTCAAAGTACTGCATTTTCCATTGCTGGAGGTGGCGATACCGTAGCTGCGGTCGAAAAATACGGCGTGCGTGAGGGGATATCGTATATTTCCACAGGGGGTGGTGCGTTTTTGGAGTTTTTGGAGGGCAAAGAATTGCCTGCCGTAGCTATATTGGAACAGCGTGCAGGGGAGTAATGCCCCTTATGCTATAGGCCCCAGTGTGTTGTCTTTTCGGGGTCTGCTTTTTTGCAGGAATTCAGGCCAAAGGAAAAGGCCAGAGAGCGGGAATACCTGAAATATATTTTTTTAGGCTAATGCAAGGGGTTTACCCAAATGGGTAAACCCCTTGCTGCCTTGTATTGTTCCAAGTGCTCTTTTGGGGGCAGGCAGGCTTTGGTCTGAATCAGCTAACCTGCAAAACTGCCAAGCCGCATACCAGTAGAGCTATTCCTGCCCATGCACTGGCGCGAATTTTTTGACCGAACAGTAACCAACCCCCAAGTGATGTTCCCAATATTCCGAATCCGCCCCACATTGCATAAGCCACAGTAAGGTCCATACTGCGTACAGCAAACGAAAGGGTGATAAAGGCTAGCCCTACGGCTATGAGAGCAGCAACCCCGTAACAACGTATGCGAAATCCCTCAGATTTTGCCAGGAGCAGGTTGGCTACCACATCCAAAGCCGCAGCCAGCACAACCAGTAGCAAGCCTACTGAAAAAATAGAACTAACGTCGTCCATATCCAGCCTATTCTCTAGTCGTTGCAGGGGCTGGTTGTACATCTCCGCCTGACGTACCGTGGTGGATCAGAAGCACGCCCCCAGCCACAGCGCAAAGAGCAATAAATCGTTTCAGGGTCATCTCTTCGCCTAGCAGCAAGACACTAGCGAGCGTGATGAAGAGAAGTCCCAATCCCTCCCAGCAGGCAAAGGCTACTCCTACCGGCAGGGCGGTGGTGGCTAAGGAAAGAAGATAGTATGACAATCCGATCAGCAGCAACATTGTGACGATCCCCAATTGCGGACCATATGGCACACTCCAGCTCTGTGTTGCTTTCATGATGGTTGTACCAGCCACCTCAAACGTGATGGCACCCATAAGACAAATCCAATGATATGTTCGTACAGAGGACATAAAATACCCCTTTGACGGCCTGCTGCCGCAAAAAAATGAAAAATAAAGAATGATGGCGGACTATGCGCTAGAGGTCCGTACGCCAGTAATGTTCTGAGGAGACAAAGCTCCTGCGGGTAGGGAGAGAGGTATTTTTACGATAAAGCATGGTAATGTTGATACTGCCCGTCAGGACAAAATGCAACCATGCGACCTGCCTATTGCGTATCCGCATGGCATGGTGTCTCGGACCATGGTATCTTCCAGCCTTTGACGGGATACGTCTGTGGAAACAATCTTCTAGAGGCAAATCAGTAACAAGCCTTGAGGGAGCCTTCGGGAAACAGCGGAGGTATCCTGATTGATATACTTACGCATGCTTTGTATGGAGCAGGCGGGTGCACCTCGCTTGTAACAAGCATACAAAGCGTATGAAACGTTTTTGGGACAAGCAAGAAGAATATACAGGCGGGGTAGTGGGGCATCTTATAGATAAGATCGTTTTTAAATATATACCCTTTTTAAGGGAGACAATTGGATGGGTGTAAAATCATGTAAGGTTGTTGGTGGTTTTTTCGAAGGGCCACTGGCCCCTTGGTCTAAGAGAAATAAAGGAAGGCAGTGGAATACAGAGTTGGCGGTGGTATGAACCACCTTGGAGCGTGTAACATAGCTTCTGGTATTGTGTATGTACTGCAAATCAGTAGCCAGTGGAAAGCGTTGTTAAATGGAGTTTATAGATTTTTTCGCTTTAGCATTTTGGCAGAGAGGGGTGCCCGAACGTGGCGACATGGGAGGCATCATTTGAGAGTGGCAATCCATAGATGGCAGCTTGAACAAGAATTCATTGGTTAGGAAACGTTCGGGGAGAAATCCGACGAATCAAGGAAAAAAAAGGAACAAAGCGCCATATTCTTGTGACAGGGAATGGCGTCCTGTTATCGTGCTTTACCATCGGAGAAACCCGCCATGGTATTCCCGAATTGGAAGCTATTTTATCGCCTAACAGTGCAAATCTGATTATGTAAGCGTACTATGAAAAGTCTGGTACTGATGCCGCCTATGCGTGAGTGGTCGCCTGCCAGACAATAGTTGCGACAGGATATGCTTCTATACCCTGCCACACGAATAAAAGCGGCGGTAAATATGGCAATCCGCTTTAAAATCCCTTCGATGATTAACAGGTTCCGTAACTTCATCATCCGCTATGAAAATTTGGATTCAGCCTGCTTGGCTCTCACGTACTTGGTTAGGGAACGTATAGCTTTGAGAAATAAAGATACTTTATTTGTTGGTACATCCTACGTATTTACATGGTGTGTTACATTATTTTGATAATGTATTATGTAGTATGTTTTTATAAAAAATTATCACTGAGTATATATGTAAACAGTATTTTGAATATTGAATGTGTTATTCAAGTGGCATTTCTATTTTGAGATCTCTGCACGGGCAAACCCGATATTCTCTTTTAACTAACTGTAATTTAT
>CAZQKM010000023.1:0-37812 GCA_964593925.1 uncultured Desulfovibrionaceae bacterium
CTTGCTGGAAACACCACAAGGGGGGGGAGAAAAAACTTCAAGAGCAGTACTGGAAAAGAAAGGGCAAACTCTGATTACCTGCCTTGCGGATTTTGGTATTCAGGGAGAGCTGGTACGCATTACACCCGGTCCTGTGGTAACCATGTTTGAAATTCGTCCGGCTGCGGGTGTTAAAGTAAGTCGTATTGCGAACCTGAGTGATGACCTCGCCTTGGCATTAAAAGCCCTTGCTGTACGCATCCAGGCACCTATCCCGGGTAAAGACACAGTAGGTATTGAAATCCCTAATGAAAATCGGGAAACAGTCAGTTTGAAAGAACTGCTTGGTTCTGAGGCATTCAGCAAGGGGGAATCTTTGCTGACGCTGGCTGTGGGCAAGGATATTGCTGGTACTCCCACGGTGGCAGATCTGGCAAAAATGCCGCACCTGTTAGTGGCAGGTGCCACAGGGGCGGGGAAAAGCGTATGCATCAACTCCATTTTGATGAGCTTTTTATACAAGGCAAAACCAGAAGAAGTGCAATTGCTGCTGGTGGATCCTAAGCGTATTGAACTTGCCGTTTATGCAGATTTACCGCACCTTGTACACCCTGTTGTCACAGATATGGCCCATGCTAAAAATGCGCTTGATTGGGCTGTACATGAGATGGACAGACGCTACGAAGCCATGGCACGTGTGGGCGTACGTAATGTACTTGGCTATAATCAAAAGCTGGACGACTTTGGTGAACAGCGCCCACCAGAATTGCTTGACCTTGAAAAAATGCCATATCTTGTTGTAATCATTGATGAGCTTGCAGATTTAATGCTGACCGCTGCCAAAGAGGTGGAAACCAGCATCGTTCGCCTTGCACAACTTGCCAGAGCTGCGGGTATTCATATGATTCTGGCTACTCAACGGCCCAGTGTGGATGTTGTCACCGGCCTGATTAAAGCCAACTTTCCGTGTAGAATTTCCTTTCAGGTAACTTCAAAGCATGACTCGCGAACCATTTTAGATACTGTAGGAGCAGAACACTTACTGGGGCGCGGGGATATGCTGTTTAAACCTGGTGGAGGACGTTTACAACGCATGCACGGAGCTTTTGTGGCTGATGAAGATGTAGCGGCTGTCGTGCGTTACTGGAAAGAACGTCAGGCGCCTCATTATAAGGTAGATTTTTCAGAATGGGGTGCTGCCTCGGCAGATCATGGCGGGCAGGGCGGTTTTGACGGCGACGGAATTGCCGACGATCCTATGTATGCCGAAGCAGTGCAGTTTGTTATGAGCCAGGGAAAAACCTCTATTTCTCTTATTCAGCGTCGATTTAGAATAGGATTTAACCGTGCGGCCCGCTATGTCGAACAAATGGAGCAGGACGGGATTATTGGTCCCGCTGACGGCAGTAAACCAAGAACCGTTATTGGTACCCGTGAAGGCTAGCAAAAAGGAAGATGTCATGCGTTTGCCCAGAATCACCATTTTAGCTCTAGTGTTCTCCATATTTTCCTTTGTTGCTGCCCATGCTGGAGAAAATATCAGCCAACTGCTCGGCCGTATTGAGGCCAAAACATACTCGTATACCTCCTTACGTGCGGACTTTACGCAGACTTTGTTGCATAAGCAAAGCGGTACCGCAGAAAATCGTTCGGGTACTATTTCTCTGCTTAAGCCTAAATTGCTTCGGTGGGAAACGCTCACTCCAGCCAAGGAGCTAGTAGTCATTACAGATAGCATTATTTGGAGCTATCTGGCCGATGAGGAAGTTGCGTATAAATATCCGCTTGAACTCTTGGATGACTCTAGTACAATTCTCAGGTTTGTAACCGGGCAAGCGCATCTGAATGCCGAGTTTGAAGCAGAATTTGAGGGTAGACAAGGCGGCTTTGTCACCTTACGTTTATATCCTTTAAAACCGCAGCAGACACTGGTGGAAGCAGTGATAGTCGTAGAAGAGCAAAGCGGTATTCTCCAGCAGGTGAATATTATTGACTTCTACGGTAATGAAAACAAGATCACGTTTTCTAATATGGAATTTAATGTCCCGCTTGAAAAGTCCAGCTTTACCTTTGATCCCCCAGAGGGAACAGATATTGAAGACCGTACTTCTGCAACGGTTATGGAAGAGAAAATTCTTCAGTAACATACTTTGCTTGTATTCTGTGAAGGGGCGCTTTACAGGCGCCCCTTGTTTTTTTATGCAAAACTTTTTTTGTGTGTTGCTGGATGTGGGGCCCCCACCCGTAAAATAATGGAGCCCATAACTGGAGATTTGCTGCCAACCTATCCGCAGATAGGGCATTACATGAAAAAATCCTGCTTTTTCGGGCATCAGATCACCAAGATTTAAAAAAAATTAAAGCTGCTTGGCTCGAAAAATATAGCCATAGTCATCCGTATGGATGTCGATTTTTATAACATTGGCGAGTAGTGAGAAAACTTCTGCCTGAACGCTACGAATGGATGGAGATGAAAAAAAACATTCCTGTATTAACCACCACAGTGTTCTCTGCGGCCTGAGACGTGATTGTGCTCTTTGTATTTTCAATGTAATTATTACGTTTCATCGTGTTTGCTGTTGTTTCAGAGTTGCTGTGAGCCATGGTTTTTCGTGTATTAAAGGGGTATTTTCAGCCCGCATTTCCCTGTTGTTCGACAGCTTGCGGCCAAGGGCTGCTGTCAGCACTGGCAAACCACAGGGCCTGCTGAAGATTGTTTCAGCAACTGTCGCCATCGCCACGGCGCGAAGTGGTTATTTCATATCGCGGCCGTTGCCCAAGGGGAGTGACCCTTTGTCGAAGCGGACTCTGGCCAGGAGAGGCCAGATCATGGGGGATTCACTAAAATAAAACGGCAAATTGCCGTAGAAAGTTATGCCCAATGCAGACCCATGGGCTTTATGTAACTAGCTTTTATATACTTTTTTGATATTTCTGTTCATTTTTTGTATATGACGTATATGACCTGTAATAAAAGGGAAATTCCGTATATGACAGCGAAAACCTTGCTTGTTGATATGGCCAAAGCCGCAGGTTGAGCTGCTAAAATAGCTCCAGGGGACTTGGAGCGTATTTTAGCGTCGCTTCCTGCACAGGCAAATCATGATCACCGTATTATCGTAGGAAGAGAGCATAATGAAGACGCTGCTATCTTGCGTTTTCCCCCAGGAAAGGCCTTGGTGCAGACTGTGGATTTTTTTACCCCCATAGTAAACGATCCCCATGCCTTTGGTAGAATTGCCGCAGTAAATGCGCTTTCTGACGTGTACGCCATGGGCGGTGAGCCTTGGTGTGCCCTGAATATTGTCTGCTTTCCTGTCAAGGACCTACCACGGTCAATACTGCAAGCAATTATTCAAGGGGGCTACGATGCTCTGTGCGAAGCAGGAGCAGTGCTTGCCGGGGGCCATAGTGTTGAAGACAGTGAAATAAAGTTTGGCCTTTCTGTGACAGGGGTTATCGAGCCAGGAACCCATACCTCAAATGCGGCATTGTGCGTGGGGGACCAACTTTTATTGACGAAACCACTGGGAATCGGGGTATTGGCAACAGCCCTGAAAGCCAAATGGGAAGGTGCAGAGACATTGGAAGCCTTACTCTGCCGTTGGGCCGGTCACTTAAATGCGGCGGCCGGGAGTGTATTGCGCACCATGGGGCTTAAGGCCGCTACAGATGTTACCGGCTTTGGACTTGGAGGGCACCTGCTTGAAATGACTGTGGCCTCAAAAAAAACCATACGCCTTTGGGCAAACAAGGTGCCGGTCATCGAAATGGCTTTGGAATTAGCTGAAATGGGACTTATTCCTGCTGGAAGCCACGCCAATAAAAAATATTGCCTTGCTAAAACACGCATTGATCCAGCCGTTCCTGCAAGCCGCGTGGATATAATTTTTGATGCACAGACCTCCGGGGGGCTGATTTTAGCTGTACCTGAGTCAGCATTGTCAGAAGCTGTTTCTCGTTTGCAGGATGCCGGAGAATTCGTGTCGCATATCGGGGAAGTAGTTACAGAAGAGGCAATATCTATCCACATTTCTCAAGATTGATGCAAGCCCCCTGTGGACATATGCCCACAAACAACATCCATTGCCCCTGGTATGCCGATATACTCGTTACCCATGGGCTTTGGCTGTCTTGGGCTTTGCAACAAACATAAGTAAGGGTGCTATCTCTTCTGCTCTGCACAACTATACAATGTTTACAGGCTGGCAGTAGTTATTGTCATAGGCTGGTCCAGAATTTTTTAAGCATCTTGAGCGCCCATCAGGGCGAGGTTGCATTGGAAGTCAAAAACCTTGTCGCTGGCAGGATAGACCAACTCTCTTTTTATGCTGAGGTGCAGCATCCTACCCCCTGGAATCTTTACATAGGCCCTGTCTTGCGTTTGGATGCCTAGTCCTGCTAACGCAGGGTGTTAATATCAAGCTTATTGCCACAACAAGGGCAACGGGCCAGCAATGCGGAACCTTCTTCTTCAGCACTGTAAAAAAAAACAGTATTCCATGATGTCAAAAGGTAACGCACCCATACTGAAAGGCCGCAGGAACAAAAACGTTGTTGCATGATAGTCTCCTTGTTGCAAAAAGTTAACATCAGATTGTCAAAAAAAGGCGGCAGACCGCCTTGGAACAATACGCCTTTTAATATTCTCGGCTTACCCAGATGATTTTACCGAGTATTCGCACGGTATCAAGTTCGTCGCCTTGCAGGGTAATGGCAGAGTAGGCTGGGTTATCACTATGAAGCGTAAGGCCGGCAAGTGTTTTTTCCACACGTTTGATCATGATGGCATCATCTACGCCCACAGCAAAAATTGCACCATTATGAAGCCGGGTGTACGACTGGTCAACGAGCACTGTATCGCCCGCGTGTATTTCAGGCTCCATGCTGTCACCGATAACATCCATTAAAACCATATGTTGCGGGCTGCCTTTGCGACGTAACCATTGACTATGAAACAGGTGTTCTTCTGTGGGCACGGCATCCACATCCAAAGAGCCCCCACCGGCACAGAGCTTGGCTTTGACCTTGGGTACCGGCATATGTTCTTCCGCTGCATGCCCAGTACCTGACTCAAGCCAGTCCGGTGAAAGAGCAAACATACGGGCAATTTTTAAAATCCACTTTTCTGGCACCAGATTACGTTGTTTAGCTTGCGTCACTGCCGAACGGTTTACTCCGAGCGCTCTGGCCAAGGCTTGTTGCGTGGATATTTCCGTAGCGGCTGTTATCCGCTGAAAAAAGATTTCAAACGAAAGATTTTTCATGTGACCTGCAATGATTGAGTACGTCGTTGTTTATTTTTATAAACACACAAAAAGAAGATGTCAAGGCAGATTTGTCCAAAAGTTAACTTTTGTTAACTTTTGATATCAATAATATAGGGCATATTTTTTAACTACACTATTGTGGCAACGTAAGTTTTTTAATGGGGCTGACGGCATAAGGAGTAGCGCGATATGTACTCTGAGCTACCAAACGCCAACGATACGTTTCGGAAGTATCGTCAACACATATTGTTTGTGTAAATCCAGGATTTTCCGGGTGCATACCCAAGGTAGTGGCGGAATAGCTCCGGCGCAGTGTTGCCTTAAATGGACATGTGGCGCAATTGGCATCATCTCCAATGGCCTCCAATTCGATAACCACAGAATCCAAGCGTAACAGGTCTCCTTCCAAAGAGCCCGCAAAACCTATACAATCGGCAGCCACCGGGATCGCAGTAGCTCTAGACCAGTATAATGTGCCTGGTGCATCTCGCGGTACAGGAGGTCCAGCCTTACCGCATCCGGCAATAGTGAGTAAAAACATGGCAAATACGATGCAGCATGTTTTTGGGCAAGTAAAAATTCTATAACATCTTTGTTTAGCAGGCATTGTTATCTGTCCCCCAGAGCAGTTTCCACTCCGTTAAAATAGTCAGAGCCTCAAGTGGCGTCAGGCCGTTGGTATCAATATCACGCAGGGCAGTCAGGATCGGGGCTTCGGCAGGGGTGGGTAGCGGAAGCTCCTTTTTCGCAGGAGGTGGTGCAGGCATACCTGGGAGCAGTGGTTGTACAGGAGGCGGAACAATCGCATTTTGTGAACCGCCATTTTTGGCCTTTTGTTCCAGTGTTCCAAGTATCTGTCGTGCGCGATGCACCACATTTTGTGGTACTCCTGCCAGCTTTGCTACCTCAATGCCATAGCTTCTGTCTGATGGGCCAGGTACCAGCCTACGCAAAAAGACAATATCGCCTCCCCATTCTTTTATGGCAATATTCATATTGTGTATGCCAGGGATCGTGCCCTCCAACGCGGTAAGCTCGTGATAGTGGGTGGCAAACAAAGTACGGATGCCTTTTTTCTGTTTTTGGATAAGCTCTTCAACCACAGCCCACGCGAGGGCAAGGCCGTCAAAGGTCGAAGTGCCACGCCCAATTTCGTCCAGGATAACAAGGCTACGGCGAGTTGCCTGGCGCAGAATACGAGCAGTTTCCATCATCTCCACCATAAAAGTGGATTGTCCCTGTGCTAGATTATCAGAAGCCCCTACACGCGAAAAAATACGGTCACAAAGACCGATGTGTGCTTCACGCGCCGGAACGAAAGAGCCTGTTTGTGCAAGAAGACAGATGATAGCCGCCTGACGCAGTACAGTAGACTTTCCGGCCATATTGGGGCCTGTAATCAGTAGCAAGCTACGTTGTTCGTCAATGCGTAAATCGTTGGGAATAAAATTGGCAGAGCCTTGAACCGCCTCTACAACAGGGTGACGACCATCGCGGATGGTGATCTGGTGCCCTTCGTGTACTGCGGGACGAACCCAATTCCAATGGCGTGCAGCTTGGGCCAAGCCTTGCCAGTGATCAAGGGTTGCCAGGATATCTGCCATGAATAACAACCGCGGGCGTGCTTGCGCTACATGCTCACGCAGCTCTTTGAATAGCCTGAGTTCCAGTGCCTTGCGCTGGTCTGCTGCAGAAAAAAGACGAGCTTCAAGCTCCTTTAAACGTTCTGTGGTATAACGTTCTGCGTTGGCCAAGGTCTGCCTGCGTATAAAGTGTTCCGGCAGATCATTTGATACGGATTTGGATACTTCAAAATAATAGCCAAAAACCCTGTTGTTACCCAAACGCATTTTGGAAATGCCAGTACTCTGCTGCTCTGTAGCAAGTAAATCTTGCAACTTTGCAGCACCGTGTTCAGAGAGCTCAATCAACTCGTCAAGCCCGTTGTGAAAGCCCTCTTTGAAAAGCCCTCCCTCTGTGATTACATGGGGTGGAGTGTCTACAAGTGCGTTTTCAAGTAGTGTATGATAGTCTACCAAGTCATCCCACTGTTTTAACAATTTATACAAAAAAGCTGGCATAGCATTGCCATGTATTTCATCTGGTGTAGGGTAGTCTTCTTTTTTCGTTACGGGATTTGTCAGCAGTGTGCGTAGGCCAGGTAGAACTGCCAAGCTTTGACGCAAGGCCACATAGTCTTTTGGTGTGGCTCGATTAAGAGAAATACGTGTGCTTAATCTTTCAATATCATACACAGAGTCCAGCGCATCGCGTAATTTTTTACGCAATGTGTCCTCAGAAAAAAAATGTGTCACCGCATCTTGTGTCTCTACGATAGGCCCGCGTTCACGCCATGGGTGCTTCAGCCGCTCCTGCAAGAGCCTCCCCCCCATGGGGGTTATGGTATGGTCTAGTACATGCCATAAAGTGCCTTTGCCTTTACGCCCGTCAAGACGGCGGAACAGCTCAAGGTTACGTTCTGTTATTTCATCAAGCAGCAGGTGTTTGTTCAGGCTAAGCAGGCGAAACTGACTTAAGTGTCCCAAGTCCTGCTTTTGCGTCTGAGAAAGGTAGGCAAGCAAAGCTCCACAAGCACGCACCAGCTCTTTTTTGTTTTCCAGTCCCAGGGCGCCCAATTCAGCAACACATTGTGCAGAAAGAATTTTTTCTACCCCTCTCTGGTAGTCAAAATAAGCACGTTCCGGCACTCTGACCAATTGGATGTCTGTAAGTTCCAGCAGGGCAGGGGGAGTAGCATCATCGGGTACAAGCAGCTCTCGCGGAGCCATTTTTTGTACCCATTGCCATAACTCGGCTTCTTTACGACTTTGTAGACCGGACCATTCACTTGTAGAAAAATCAACCCAGGCAAAACCACCCAGATTGGCAGAGGCATCCCAGTGCAAGGCGCCAAGGTAGTTGTGCATTTTGGGAGCCAAATTTTCATCTTCCAGGGCCGTACCGGGGGTTAGTACTCGGATAACCCCTCTTTTTACAAGTCCTTTTGCCTCACGGGGATCTTCCATCTGTTCGCAGATGGCAACTTTAAATCCCTTGTCTATGAGCTGACTGATATACGTACGGGCAGAATGATGAGGCACCCCACACATGGGAACCTTTGTGTCCGAGTTGGGGTTGCGACAGGTCAGGGCGATTTGCAACTCTCGAGCTGCCACTTCGGCATCATCAAAAAATAATTCATAAAAATCACCCATGCGATAGAAAAGCAAGGCATCAGGATAGTCACCTTTGATGCTCAGATATTGCTCAAACATGGGGGTAAGCTTGGGCGTGCTTGTCGTCATGGCAACTAGGAGCGTTCCGAAAGCTGAGGTTAGGGTGGGTTAGTCTTGTAGGGAAGTTCTGAAGGCAATGGAATGCCAACTATGGCATTGGGGGCAACGAAAAAATGTTGTCTCGCGATGCAAACCACATGCTTGACATATAAACTTTTTTACCTGACGGGCTTGTTCGATAAAAAATTCAAGCTGGGTTTTAAATACTGGCGAAAGAGTTTGCTCTGCCATGGCAATATCCAAAAGCACCAGTCTGGCTGCCCAAAAGTCGGGTTTCAGCACCAGGGTTTTTGCCAACCATACCGTGGATGCTTCGGCATCTCCACAACGTAGCAGGTAGAGTGCGCCATAATATTGTAATAAAATCTCCGGCGGCTGTACTTCGATGACGGGCAGTAGCGTTTTATATAGTTGAAGGTGAAAGTCTTCCGTGTCGCGAGGCGTGTCTACGTTGTCTGGGTGTAAATGCAATAGCGCGTCAAGCAATAAAAATTGCAAGCCAGAAGGGACGGCTCCGAGTGCTTCTTCAAAATATTTTCGCGTCTTGCGCCAGTCTTCATCAAGGGCAAAGAGTTTTATAAGCTCTTGGCGTGCTTCTATACTTCCATTGTATACCTTTAAAGCGCGGAAGAGTAGCTTTCGTCCTTCTCCTTTTGCCCCCTGTCGCATACGATCTTGTGCTTGGCGTACGAGGTAGTGCGCCTGGGGCACACGCAAACCCAGCTTGCCAAACAACGCTGCTGCTTGCGCAAAGTTGCCACTTTCAGCGTGTACCCGGGCCATATCGCGGGTAATTTCCTGTGAGTCTCCACCCAGTTCACGGGCCTGCTCAAATGACTGTAGTGCCCGGTCAATAAAACCGCCTCGCTTATAGTCATGGCCTAGCTCAAAGAATACCATGGCCTTAAAGTGAGGCGCCAACCCAGGACGTGCAATGAGGTTGCTGCGCAATTGCACTGCACGCTCTATATCGCCTTGAGTTCGGTACAGGTTACCCAAGGCAAGATAGATTTCAATGGAATCTGAATCATTACGGACTGCCCGGCTAAGTGCGCTGATGGCAGAGAGCCTGTCGCGCTCTCCCGGGTCTTCTCCCTGCAACAAAGAGATAATGCGATCATCGCGGCTGGAAGGCAACCATGAGGCCAGCTTGGGTAAAGAAACACACAAACGCGATAAAAAAGACACGGCAGACTCCACAGTTAGATGTGCTACTAGCCTTCTTCGGTTCCACGGTCTACGGCCATGGCCTGCTTGTGTTCTTCCAGCGGAAGGGTACGCAAAGAGGTTACTTCCTGCTCAAGGTCATTGATTTGCTTGCGGGCACGGCGTAGTGCAGCCCCCATGCGCAAACGTTCGGCGATGCAATAGCCAAGGGTAATCAGGG
The DNA here is from genome assembly GCA_964593925.1 of uncultured Desulfovibrionaceae bacterium. Lineage (GTDB taxonomy): Bacteria > Desulfobacterota > Desulfovibrionia > Desulfovibrionales > Desulfovibrionaceae > Oleidesulfovibrio. Next base: position 9,933 of record CAZQKM010000023.1, read on the forward strand.
CCCCCAAGACAAAGGAGAACAATAATAAAAAATAGAGGGGAAGAGGGATGCTGCGCCATGCCTGTACAAACAGGTCTAGTTCAAGAGCAATGGTCATTGATAGTGCTTGTGTATTTTGTACAAAAAAGAGCATTGAGGCAAAAAAGAGCAAAATCAAAATGAGAACTTTAAGAAAACGCATAGGCTTCTCCTTATATTATCTGTGCAAAGTAAGGTTTGAGGGCAGCATATGTGGCATTCAAATGTTCTGGAATAACTCGTGTTTCATCCATCACTGCCATGAACGAAGAATCTCCGTTCCAACGCGGAACAAGATGAAAGTGCATATGTTCGCGTATTCCGGCGCCCGCAGCTTCGCCTATATTCAACCCAATATTTATTCCTTGAGGGGCAAAGCGGTCTGTCAAGAGACGCACACACTGCTGTAAGATATCCATACACTCATGGAGTTCTTGCTGCTCAAGTTCAAGCATACTCATGGCATGCCGGTAAGGCGTAACCATAATATGCCCGTTATTATACGGAAATTTATTCATGATGACAAAGTTGAATTTGCCGCGATACAAGATAAGACGTTCTTCATCTTCCTCGGTATGCTCAGGCAGACAAAATACACACTCATCGGGTTTGGGAGCCAGGATATAGTCAAGACGCCAAGGAGCCCAGAGGGTTTTCATATGACTATGCCTTCAGGTGACAATAAGGTTATTCGGCAAGCATAGGCCAGTATTTGCAACAGCCTTGCTTTTGAACTTTGTGAATATTCAAAAAATATTACACACCAGATATGTTAAAGGCAACCAAATCCTTTATTGATGGTTACTGTGTTTGTATTGCAGCAGTAGTTTTTGCGCCATATCCAGTTGTTCTTCGCGGGTTTGTGTTTTTCCGTCAATTTTTGCAGCACGCACAGCGCTAAGCACTGCTTTAAAGCCGGGGCCTGGTTCGGCTCCCATGGCGTGCAGATCTTCTCCAGTAATATCGGCAGACACGTCGCGTAGCTTGGTAAGATAATGCGAAACTGCCTTACGCAGGCTTTCGAGTTTTGTCCTAGCCATAATATACAACAAGCCTTCCACCGGTAGCTTTGACAGCATTGCGTATAGCACGCTCATGGCGGACTCTTTTTTTACCCAGACATTAAGTCGTGCTGCTGCCCTGCGGCTATCTTCGCGTATGGAAAGAAATTCTCGGCGCTGCTTGTGAGACAGGCATAACCGGTCAAGCACTCCCTGGACATCTGTATAGTTTGAATTATGGCATAACGCCAGTAATATCACGATCCAGCGGTCTGCGGGTGGGTCCTGATATAATAGCTGGTGCCAATCTAGAACTTTTTCTGCGTCTGCAAGGATCTCCTCTTTGCCATAGCAAAGTTCAAGTACTGGATGGGCTGCTCGCAGCAAGCCGAACTCCTGCATGCGCTTTAATGAAGCAAAAGGAGAGGCTTCCTGCATAATAAACTTTAATTCATGAAACAAACGGGGACCGGATAAACGCTCAATGAGTCCAAGCGTTTGAGCATTTTTTATGAGTTTTGCGGTTTGAGGACCAATTTTAAAGTCATAACGAGCTTCAAAGCGTACAGCCCGAAGTATACGCGTGGGGTCTTCCACAAAGCTGAGTGAATGTAACACACGTATACATTTGTTTTTTATATCTTGCTGCGCACCAAAAAAATCTACGAGTTTACCAAACGCTACCGAGTTGAGTTGTATGGCAAGAGCGTTAATGGTGAAATCACGTCGAAACAGGTCCATTTTAATTGAAGAAAGCTCCACAGTTGGTAAGGCAGCAGGGTATTCATAATATTCCAGCCTGGCCGTAGCTACGTCAATACGACTCTCTCTGCCAGAGGCATCGAAAAAAATAATGACAGCAGTTTTAAATTTTTGGTGCTCGCGAACTCTGCCCCCAAGCTGTTGAGCCAATTTATGGGCAAACATGATGCCGTCCCCTTCAACAACGATATCAAGATCCAGATTGGGTCTATCCAAGATAAGGTCACGGACAAATCCTCCTACGGTATATACGCTAACCCCCAGATCATCGCCCAATTTTCCAGCAAGTTCCAGCCAACCCAAAAGAGGGCTGGGCAGTTTTTCACGCATAAGAGAGGACATGTTGCGCGCCCGCTTTTTCTGAGGCTGTAAGGACTCTGGAATGCGGGCCGGCTCGTCAATAAGGATATTGATCAGATCAGTGCGGGTAATCACTCCGATGATGCTATTGTCTTTATTAACCACAGGTACAAGGCGCTGCCGTTCGCCTACTATAATGTCAATAATACTTTGAAAGCTGTCTTTGGGGCGTACGGTATGTACTTCGCGAGTCATGTATTCCACCACTAACATACTACCCAGCCCATGTGCCACGGCGCGGGTTGCTGTCTGGTACTCAATGTAGCCACTGCAACACTTTTTTTTGTCAGGGACGATGGGAATAGCTTTTAACCCATAACGCTGCATGGTTTCAGCAACTTCGGCAATGGTCGAGCTCTCGCATGCCGAAATAACAGGAGTGGACATAAGCATTTCAATGGAGAATTTTCTACTGACAGTGGCATAAAGCAGAGCAAAGAGTTCATCTTTTACTTGAGACAAGGTTTTATGCTTGATGGAAGCCGAAGCAGCGTACGGATGGCCACCTCCGCCCAGACTGGCACATATTTTTCCTACATTTATATCAGAAATACGGCTGCGAGCCACAACTTGTACCCTGTCTTCCATACGACCAAGCGCATAGAGCACTTTAATGCTTTCCATGCTCATCAGCTTATGGGCGAGCAGGGCAAAGTCTCCCATATAGGTATCCATACTGACTTCGGCGATTACCACAGGAATACCGTTAATATCATGGGTACGGGCAGACTCAAGCAGATCATTGAGTACAGCTACCTGCTCGCTGGTCATGTCGCGTGTGATGAGGTCAGAAATAATACCCAGATCCATACCTTGTGTTTTCAGCCAGGCCGCTGCTGCAAAGTCATGGTCTGTGGTCGATGCAAAGCAGAAAGAACCAGTGTCTTCATAAATACCAAGCCCAAGTACCGTAGCTTCATCCGTATTTAGCTCAATACCCGATTTTTGTATCTCTTGGGTCAAAATTGACGCAGTGGCTCCCCAAGGACGTACCAGCATATATGCCCCTTGGAGATCTTCTGAAGTATCTGGGTGGTGGTCGTAGATATGAATCTCAACATCAGAACGGTCGAGAATATTATGTACATGCGGAAGCCTGGAGTATTGCCGGGTATCTACAATAACCAGACGGCCAATAGATTCGGAGTCTATTTCTTTTGCCTGTCGAAAATTGAACAAATAGGTCGCACTTTGAATGAAAAAATTTTTAAGCGTACGTTCCTGGCTACCCGGAAAAAGAAGAATTGCCCCGGGATACAGCTTGCTTGCAGCAACAATGGAGGCCAAGGCGTCAAAATCTGCATTGGCGTGTGCAGTAATAACGGTAGGGACAGAAGAATTCGTCATAAGGTGTTCCGTGCAAACGCGTTAAAACGATTAAATGGACATTTTTGATCGCGGATGGAACTGGCGGTGTATTTTACGCAACCTTGCGGCTTCCACGTGGGTATAAATTTCGGTGGCCGCAATATCTGCATGGCCAAGCAACATTTGCACTGTACGTAAATCAGCTCCTTCTTCAAGCAGGTGGGTGGCAAAAGAGTGCCTGAACGTATGGGGCGATATGGCACGGGTGATACCTGCTTGGGATGCATAACGTTGCACGATTTTCCATATGGCCTGACGTGAAAGTCCTTTACCGGAACGATTTAAAAAAACATAGTTTTCCACGGGCTTAAATGAGGGGCGCCAATCATGCAGGTATGCGACCAAAAAGTCTGCGGCAGCTGCATGGATGGGAACAACGCGCTCTTTGGAGCCTTTACCAAAGACACGTACAAGGCCCGTGAGCGGATCAAAATCCAGCGGCTTGAGTTGAACAAGCTCTGTAACACGTAATCCGGCAGCATAAAGCAGTTCCAGCATTGTTCTATCCCGAAAACCGAGTTTTTCCCGTACATTTGGCATTTTCAACAGGGTGGCCATTTCTTTTTGCGACAAATATTCAGGTAATTTTTTGGGTATTTTGGGATTTTCAAGAAAACGGGATGGGTCATTTGGCAAAAGGTGCTGTTCAACTCCATACCGAAAAAGTCCGCGCAACGAAGAAAGATGGCGTGCAAGGGATTTGCTGGCAAGGCCTTTACGGCGTATGTGCATGATATACAATAGCAAGGTCTGATCATTAACATCTTCAAGAGTACCATGTTTTTTTTGAAGAAATAACAAAAAATCTCGCAGGTCTGCCTCATACGCGGCCAGTGTGTTTTCAGATAAGCCACGTGATATCAGGATATGTTGCAAAAAGCTGTCTACAACAGGGTGCGACAAGGAGAGGGCAGCTTGTTCTGGCATGGTTATGGTACGCTATTGTTTTGACTGTTTGCACTTTCTGCCGGCAAGCAGGCAGAGTAGAGATACTACATGCGCCAACGGGCAGGAACAAGAGTAAAAAAATTGACTCTTGCCGCGACAATCGCTATTTTTCAGACCTTTCCAGATAGCTGGATAAACGGATTTGTCCCACTTTAGCAAGGTCCATGGTAGCCCTTGCCAAGATAGATGACAACTTTTCAAGGAGACTACATATGGCTCAATTTGCACTTGCCGACAGACTTGCAACGCTCCCTCCATACCTGTTTGCCCAGATTGACAAAGTCAAGGCTGCAGTAGCAGCACGTGGTGTTGACATTATCAGCCTCGGTATAGGAGACCCCGATCTTCCGACCCCCGACTTTGTTATTGAGGCATTGCATCAAGCAGCGAGAAAGCCGGCTAACCACAGGTACCCTTCATATGACGGCCTGTTGAGCTTTAGGCAGGAGGTTGCCCACTGGTATAAGCGTCGTTACGCTGTGGACCTTGATCCACAGAATGAAGTGCTTACACTTATTGGCTCTAAAGAAGCCATTGCGCATTTTCCTGTTGCATTTGTAAACCCTGGCGACCTGGTACTGGTCTGCCCACCATGTTATCCCGTGTATGCCATTGCTTCCCGCTTTGCAGGCGGGGTGGTTCAGGAACTGCCGCTTCTTGAAAAAAATAACTTTTTACCCGATCTGGATGCTGTCACGGAAGAGACTTGGCAAAAAGCCCGGTGTATTTTCATCAATTACCCCAACAATCCCACTGCAGCCATGGCCCCCCGAGCTTTTTTCGAGCGGCTAATTGCCATTGCCCAAAAGCACAACGTGATCATCGTGCATGATGCCGCGTATACAGAAATGTATTACAACAAAGCCAATCGCCCGCTTTCCATTATGGAGATTCCTGGCGCAAAGGAAGTGGCTTTGGAAATCAACTCACTTTCCAAACCCTATAATATGACTGGATGGCGCATTGCCATGGCAGTAGGAAATCCGACGCTGGTTGCCGGCCTTGGTAAAGCCAAAGAAAATATTGACTCTGGCACGTTTCAGGCCGTTCAAGAAGCGGGTATCGCGGCATTACGCGATGGAGATGCTTTTCTTGATGAAATTCGCGAAATATACCGTAAACGCCGCGATACCGTGGTAAACGCCCTGCAAAAAATCAATATTAATTGCAGGGTACCTGAAGCCTCTTTGTATGTCTGGGCCAATGTTCCAGAAGGCTACACATCGTCTACTTTTGTAACTCGCGTACTACAGGAAACAGGCGTTGTCGTAACACCTGGAAACGGTTTTGGAGAGGCAGGCGAAGGATTTTTCAGAATTTCCCTTACAGTGAATGACGAACGCCTTGAGGAGGCCGTATCCCGAATCGCCAGCCTATAACAGCGTATATCAGCTTAGGATCCAACTTGGGTTGTCTGGACGTTAATCTGGGTAAAGCTGCACATGCCATCGCAGCTTTACCCGGTGTGAAGCTTGAGGCCAGTTCTCCAATATACCAGACCGAGCCTCAAGAAAAAAAAGGGCAGCCATGGTTTGCCAATCAGGTTTTACGATGCACGTCTGTGGATAACGATGCAAACATGCTGATGAGTTCATTGCTTGCCACTGAAGCAGCCCTCGGGCGCGTCCGGCATGAGGCCTTTGGTCCCAGAGTTATTGATATTGATCTGTTACTACTGGATGATATGCATATTGTCTCAGCGTTGGTTACGCTACCGCATCCACGCATGTGGAGTAGGGCATTTGTACTTGTTCCGTTACTGGATGTATTTGTGGACCCCCAATCATCAACGATCACACGCGTAACAATATGTAATGCTTTAAAAAAAATAGACTTTCGTATTGAAGGGCAACAAATCTGGCAGTAAAATACCAGCAGGGAGTACATGTAGAGATGTGGAAATGGCTTGTTATTATCGGCGCAGGTTATTTGTTGTTTCGCCTACTTATGAACGATCAGAAGCGTAAAACGCAGACAAGTGATACCGAGCAAAAGCGGAAGTTTGCTGCCGGAGAAATGGCAAAAGATCCAGTGTGTGGAACGTATATTGAAAAAGACAGCAGTATCAGCGTGCGTGATGGAGATACCTTGCATCGTTTTTGCAGCTATGATTGCCGCGATGCATTTTTAAAACAGCTTCAGGATGCCGGTAGGCAAATTCCTGAACAGGAAGACACAAAATAGACAAATAGACAACTGGAAATATCCTGACTTGAACCTGACTTGAAAAAGTTTGAGAAATCAAAGCCGTCTTTTTTTTGTGTTGTTTGTGTGATCCGGGCTTGGACAGAGGCGACATTATGCTGTTTTAAATGTCTCATAATGTAAATTATGTTAACTTTTAGCTACAAAAAAACATATTAATACAGGTTATTGCAATTTCATCCTGTTTCGTGAAACTTTCGATAAGTGCATGCTAAAGAATGGTACAGACCAGCCCAAGTCGTCGACGGCCTTGGTGCCAACGTAGAAATACACGGTTAAGATTTTTGAGTTGAGCGAGGCTGAGTTTTCCAACGGTTATGCATCCAAAACCACTGCTCTGGGTATTCGAGGACAATATTTTCAATGGCGTGTGTATAAAACTCGGCAACCTGCCTGACTCGTTGCTCCACATCGCCTTGCAACGTTTCTGTATCGAGCGGCTTCATGCAGCGGAAAAGAAACTGCTCACCTTGACGGATAAGAAATATTGGAGCGACTAGAGCTTTGCCTCTTACTGCAAGCAAAGCCGGGCCCTGATTTACCGCAGCTATTTTACCCAAGAAAGGCAAAAAGACAGCTTCTGACTCACTACAATTATGGTCTGCGAGAAATGATACGATATGATTCCCTCGCAATGCTTTCATCACAGGTCTCACCGCATTTCGATGATCGATAACGGTAAGGTTGACGCCCCTGAGTGCCGTAATGCACTCTTGTGCCAGTACATTTTTTTGTTTTCTTGTGACAACAAAAATTTTGCGATCCAAAAAATCCGGATTACTGCAAAGGCAGGCTGTAAGTAACTCCCAAGCGCCTATGTGCGCTGTAATGGCGACTATGGGGCGCTGTTGTCTCAATACATGCTGCAATAATTCGGGGCGGTCCACCACAAGACGTCCGGGCAAACTTTTTGTCAGGCCTGGATTTAAAAGTATTTCTATAAAAGAGGTACAATTACTGATAAAACTTTTTTGGGCTACGACATTGGCCTGTGCAGGGGGCATGTTCAAGCGCTGGCTAATAGCCTGTAACGCAAGGCGACGGCGTGAAGGTAATGCCTGCCATAAAAGAAGGCCCAGTCCTTTTCCCAAGGTACGCACTTGGCCATGGGTGATCCTGCCCCCCAGCCCCAGAACACCTTTTATGAGCAATTGCCGCATAGCTTATGTTCCTAGTGCCATTAATTTGTTTTGCAAAATGGTTGTTTCATCAGGCGCAAGACCTTTGTTAGCGTCAGAAGTTGCCGTGGGCTGATAAGGAAGACCATAAGTGATTTGTATCTTGCTGAATGGCAAAGGAATTTGAAATTTATCCCAGGATTTTGTTAGCACTTTGGCACGCGACATATGTATCCTAACAGGCACAATATAAGCTGAGATATGTTGTGCTAAAAATATAGCCCCTTCTTTTGCCTGGTGGCGTGGCCCACGCGGCCCGTCCACTGTGATACAGGCAGCTAACCCGTATTTGCGCATCATTTTTGCACTTTGCAAAAGTGCATTTACCCCTCCGCGTGAGCTGGAACCACGTGCCGTGTATAAACCAAGCCGCGTAAGCACACCTGCAAGATACTCCCCGTCTCTGCTTTGGCTGACCACAGTGACAATTTCAAGGCTACGCTTGACATGCATCAAGGGAAACAGCTCATCATGCCAGAGGGCAAAGACCATAGGGATTTTTTTTTGCCATAAAACGTCAACAGCCTGCCTTCCGTCTTCTCGGTAACGCAACGTAGAGCACCACACAGAGTATATCCGGTATAAAACCGGGCAAACAAAGGCGGGACTAAACTTCATAGCTCTCCCCTACTTTCTGGCCAGATGCCGAATGCTCTGTCTGAAACTGCATGTTATATAAACGAGTATACAGCGGGCAACGCCTTAACAATTCCGTATGGTGGCCCTGTGAAATAATACGGCCTCGCTCCATGACCAATATTCTGTCTGCCCCCAGGATGGTCGATAGTCTGTGGGCAATGACGATGCTGGTTCTATGAGCCATCAGGTTATCCAGGGCTTTCTGGACGATTTGTTCAGACTGGGAATCCAACGCACTAGTAGCCTCATCAAGAATCAGCAGTGGCGCATCTTTAAGGAGCGCTCTGGCAATGGTCAAACGTTGCTTTTGACCGCCGGAAAGCTTTACACCGCGTTCGCCGATGATGGTCTGGTATCCGTCGGGCAGCTGAGTAATAAAATCGTGGGCAAATGCCGCATGGGCTGCCTGATAAACTGATTCGGGGTCAATACTTTCTGTGCCATAGGCAATATTTTCAATAACCGGCATATTAAACAAAAATGCATCTTGTGAAACCGTGGCCACATTACGCCGAAGCGTGGCCAGTGTATACTCCTGTATCTCTTTGTTATTCAAAAGAATACGCCCCGAGCTATGCACGTAAAGCCGGGAGATGAGATTGACAAACGTTGTTTTGCCCGCCCCGCTGGGGCCTACAATGGCAACTCGCTCCCCTTTTTTTACTGTCAGGGTAATATTGCTGAGTGCTGGAGCGGCAGTATTGTCATAACAGAACGTTACATTTTCAAACTTGAGTTCGTTAAAAACGCCGTCAAAGACGATAGTGCCATCTTGCTCAACAGCAATTTCTGTAGAGTCTAGAATTTCAAAAACCCGCTCTGCCCCTGCCAGTGCACGCTGGATTTCCATATTTGCAGAGTTAAGACTTTTGACAGGATCATAGAGCATGATAAGTGCGGCTACAAAAGAAAAAAATGTACCGGGTGTGGAGACGCCATCAATGACCTGCTTACCACCATACCAGATAACAAGCCCAATCCCCAAAGCACCGACCAGCTCCATCACAGGGGACGACAGCTCACTGAATACGGTTTCCTTGACCGCAATTTTCACCAGCCTGTTGTTTTCTTTTTTAAAGCGGGCAGCTTCTTTTTTTTCGGTGGCAAAAGCTTTGACTACTCTGATACCATTGAAAACTTCCTGCAAAAAAATAGAGATATCAGAAAGCTTTATCTGATTTCGACGCCCAAGCTTACGTACTTTGCGGCCAAAGTAGATAAAAGGCGCTGCAGCCAGCGGAAGGACCAGCACTGCCCAGCTTGCCAAAAACCAGTCTTGATAAAACACCACCCCAATCAGACATATCATGGTCACAAACTGTCGTACGGCCATGACCACTGAGGGCAGACTTGAACGTATCAGAGTAACATCATTTATAATTCTCGACATCAACATACCAACTTGATGCTCTTCATAAAAGCGTGTCGGCAGGCAGATAATTTTTTCGTACAACTCGTTACGTAAACGCTCAAGCACCATAAGACTTGCGTAGCGCATACAGTAGTTTTGTACATAACGCCCCAGACCTTTGACTATAATAATAAGAAGATAGGCAAAAGGCACCCACAAAAGCATGGTACTGTCTTTGCGTATAAAAATGTCGTCAAGGGCTGGTTTTACCAGGTATGCCGCTGCACTGGTACATGCTGCAACAGCCAGCATGCCCACAACCGCAACAGCCATGTATAGCTTGTATGAAGCAAAGTAGCTAAAAATTCTACGAAAAAGACGTCTTCCTTGGGAATGTTCGTCGTGATGCTGTACAGTAGGCATTGATATCCGCGGGTTAAGGTGTAAAAAATGTCAATTGTTGTTCACTATGGGGTGCTTGTTGTATAGGATATTTTAATCACAGGAGAACGTATCATGCCAGAATTTGTAATAGACTGCCAGGGGCTTCCCTGCCCTCAGCCTGTGCTGCGATGCAAGAAGTATCTAGAGCAAGACATCCCCGAATGTTTTGAGGTTGTAGTGGACAATGAGGCTGCAAAAGAGAATGTCATACGTTTTTTGGCAACTCGAGGGTATACCGCCCAGACTAGTTCCACTGCGCAAGGTATCTGGAGTTTACGGGCTACCCGTGAAAAACTTTTTTCAGATAAGGATAATCAAAAACCATGTTTAGAGACTTGTCACCAAACTGATATTGTAACTGAAAAAGCAGTGGTGCTACTGACTGCGGATAGCATCGGGGCCGGCGATGATCTGTTAGGGGCAAAGCTGGTTAAAAATTTTCTGGCAACACTGCCGGAGTTCGGTAACTCATTGTGGCGTATTATTTTGCTGAATGGGGGGGTTCGCCTTGCGGTCTCTGACAGCCCTGTACTTGAAGCGCTCAATACACTTGAGGCCATGGGCGTGGAAATTTTTGTATGCGGTGCCTGCCTTGAGCACTTTGATTTACTGCATGCTAAAAAAATTGGGCAGGTAACAAACATGCTTGATATTGTCACCAGTCTGCAATTGGCAACAAAAATTATTCGTCCTTAAACAACTAGCTACGATCATATGCCTAAAAATAAAGAAAAAAAATACTCTTCTCGCCCTGTGGACTGCCAAGAGGCCCATCAAACCCCTCAGCCCTCCTGTAACCATACTGCGGTCCGCATCAACAAAGCGTTGGCCGAAGCGGGTATCTGTTCGCGTCGAGCTGCGGATAAGCTGGTCCTTCAGGGGCTTGTCATGGTAAATGGAACAAGGGTCGATACTCCTGGATTCAAAGTTATTTTTGGTAAAGACAATATAACTGTAGAGGGTAAGCCTGTTTGCCTTGTATCCCCCGCTGACAAGCAGTACACATACCTGCTGGCGAATAAACCCATCGAAATGGTCACCACGGCACATGATCCTGAAGGGCGCCCTACGGTGATGGATTTAATACCTGCAAGCTTGCGCCATAAACGCCTTTTTCCTGTGGGCAGGTTGGACTTTTTTTCCGAGGGACTCTTGTTGCTGACTGACGACGGAGAGTTAGCCCACAGATTGACCCATCCATCATGGCATATGCCCAAAACCTACCATGTTCAAGTACGCGGAACAGTACGGGATGACCAGGTAGAACGCATGTGCAAAGGAATGACCTTGGCAGAGGGTGAACGCCTTGCTCCTGTAAAGGTAGAAATTCTTGCCCGTTCTTCAGAGTCCACTCTACTCGCATTGACTCTGATGCAGGGTCTTAACAGGCAGATACGCCGTATGTGTCGCGATCTTGATCTGGTTATTTTATCTCTCTGCCGTATTAAGCAAGGCCCCATTGCCTTGGGCATCTTACCCAAAGGACATGTACGCCCACTTTCCACCTCAGAGCGCACTGCGTTATTTAAAGCCGTGGGCCTTGTAGTTTGATCATGGCCAGAGATTGCCAAAACGAATGCCCTAGTGGATATTTTCGACAAAGCACATATGGGACCGTATAAAAAGCAAAACTCAGCTCCAAACAAAGGCTTTTTTGCGGCTGTATTAAAACGTGTACAGCTAGCAGTACCCTGCCGTTGGGTATATTACCCTTGGGACCATGTGTCCTTGAGCCTACAGCGTGCTTGTCGTTCCAGTGTGCGTAACAACATACGAGTTTTTATCGAACGCGGATGCACCGCAGCTTTCATGTAACGACGTATGGTGTGCAAAGTATTCTCTTTGTTAGGCGCTTTGCGCTTGTTCCCCTCATCCCGCCAATAGTCAAACTGTGTGGCAATGCTCTGTCTATCCCCACTGATAAAGGCATCTACCAAAGGCAAAAAAGGACCTTGCTCTCGCAGTTCAGGAGCAATAAATTCATTACGGAACCATCGTGGGTCAAGGCCATTGAAAATCGCCAAGCAATGCTCAATGCAACGCTCGCGCCACATGGCATCGGTACCGACCATGCGAGGGGCGAGTTTTTTTATGTCACGGAACAAATTTTCTGAAAGGTATTTAACCAAAGGTTTGATTGCTTGCGCTTTTAGCAGGATACACTTTACCTCTACAAAATGCGCTATCTGGTGCTCAATCTCAAGTTCTAGTGCTGATGAGGTACGCTTATGATCTTGTCTAAAATAGTACACAATATCAGGGCATTGTGAAAATGCCTCGACCTGAGTAAGGGCTTGGTACATGCTACATACATCTTGACCTAGCTTATAGTCTGGGTGTTGCATCTCAATGCGACGTAAAAAGGCCGTACTAAAAATCCAACGCCATACAACCTTACACTTCCAGTACGCTGGGTTGGCAAAGGTCGTCCGAGCTATTGCAGGCAAGTGAAAATATCTGCGAGTATTAAAGGTACGCTCTGAAAAAACCACAGCATTACCGCACACCATGTCCACGTTATCTTGAAGCGCTACTTCAAACATCCGTTTTACTGCGTGCTTATCAAGAAAGTCGTCTGCGTCAAGCCAAGTTATGTAGTCTCCCTCTGCCAGTTGTTGCCCCACGCAACGAGCTCCTCCCAAGCCTCTGTTTTGCTGGCTGACAACCCGCACACGGGGATCGGCCTTTGCATAGCACTGTGCGATTTCCAGTGTGTTATCCGTTGAACCGTCATTAATGACAAGCACTTCAATATCCGGCTCTGACTGGGCAAGACACGACTCCAAAGTTACAGGGAGCCAGCGTTGCATATTATACGAGGGAACGACAATGGAAAGCTTGGGAGACATATACACATCCTCGTCAAAAGTAACAGGTACGGGGATTGCCTGCGATGCCGAATAAAAAAACGCCGTAAGTACGGCGTTTTCCAGTATGGTATGATTGGTGCCGAGGGCGGGAGTCGAACCCGCACGGACGTAATCCACTACCCCCTCAAGATAGCGTGTCTACCAGTTCCACCACTTCGGCGTATAAACCTGTTTTACTGAGCAGGCTGCTCAGGTTGCTCAAGCGGCTCTTCTATCGCCACTGGAGGCTGCTGGGGGATGTCTACCTGCAAATCAACAACACTTGACTGCGTACGGGTGTCCTTTGTGCTGATATAATTGTAACTTAGCGAAGTTATAATGAAAAAAGCGGCTATTGTTGCAGTCAGCTTCGCCAGCATACCACCTGCCCCTGCTCCGCCAAACATAGAGGAACTACCGCCACCAAATATGACCCCCATGCCCTCTTTGCCGGATTGTAGCAATACAAGCACAGTGAGTATAAGGCAGACAACTATATGAAGAATAAGAATCATGGATTGCACAGTTTGAGTTCCTCCTCAGGAATTATACCCTGGCAAAACAAAAAGCATCAAGCAAGAACTATGCGGCTGAAACTTTCTGCCTGTAGAGAAGCGCCACCTACCAATACTCCGTCCACATTGTCAAGAGAAATAATATCAGAGGCGTTTTCCGGCTTTACGCTTCCACCATATAAAATGCGTATAGAATCGGCAGCGCCAGGTAACAAACCATGTAGCATGGAGCGTATAAGCGCGTGTGTGGTTTTGATGTCTTCAAGCCCTGCAACCTTACCTGTGCCAATGGCCCATACGGGTTCATAGGCCACGGCCAACCTGATGGGGGCAATGTCGGCGGGTGTTCCAGAAAGCCCTTGCTTTAATTGTTCTTGCAGTACCTTTTCCAAATCACCGCCTTCGCGTTGAGTCAGGGTTTCACCTATACACAAGATGACATTCAACCCTGAAGCCAGACTACATGCTGTTTTGCGTCCCACAAGTTCGTTGCTTTCTCCCATAATGCTTCTACGCTCGGAGTGGCCGGTAAGCACCCAGCTTGCTCCCGCAGAGGATATCATATTAGGCGAAGTTTCACCTGTGAAAGCCCCTTCTTTTTCCGGGTATACGTTTTGAGCTCCACAATGAACTCCTTTTACATCTTTAAAGGCTTTCGCGACCCCTGCAAGCCCCAAAAAGTTAGGAAAGACGAGCACTTCACGGTCAGCAGGAAGTACCCCCATGACACTAAGTAGTTCCTGGGCAGTTTGAGCAGCCTCTTTGTCTGTCTTGTACATTTTCCAGTTTGCAGCCATGAGCTTTTTCATAAAGACAACATCCTCCCGTATATCGTAAGTTAGTGTACAATCACATGGTATGGCTGTATATCAGTGCATTCTCTCCGGTGTCCTGATAGTAGCCTTTCCGTGCATCAACACAAATAAAGCCTAACCGCTCATACAGAGCTATGGCAGGAGTGTTGGAAGGTCTGACTTCCAAAAATATTTTTTTTATGCCCATTTGAGCGGCAACTTGCAACACCAGAGACAACAGCTTATAAGCATGTCCATTACGCCGATGGCTTGAGTGCGTGGCAATATTTACTATTTCTAATTCATCAACTACATGGAATATTGTCACATAAGCCACAAGCATGCCATCATTGCGGATACCGAAAGCAGAAAAAGCCGGTTGCCTGAATGCTTTGGCAAACTGTTTTTGTGTCCACGCCTTGGAAAAGCATAGCTGCTCCAAGGCTGCAACATCTTGGCAGTCGTCCAAGGACAGACGACAAAATGTTTCTAAGCTATTCACTGTAAACACATTTTCCAAATCATACGCTGATGCCCAGACGACAACCCAAAACCTCTTCGACACTTCTTCCCGAAGAGATACATCCTGTAGAAGTAGTGGATACCAAAGGCCGTCCGTTGATGGGTATGCCTGCTTCGTCCGTGTATCGACAACACTTGTTACACAAAGTGGTGCTGGTACTGGTATATGACCTGCAAGGCAGAGTTTACCTGCCCAAAAGATCTGCTGCTAAAAAAGCATATCCCAACATGTGGGCCATTTCAGCAAGTGGGCATGTCCAGCCGGCAGAGTCCTTCCCTGACGCTGCGCTCAGGACCTTACGCGAAAAGTTGAACATCAGGCTGCACACTTTAAAAGAGATAGGATACCTTGCCGCTGCTGGCCCCGAGACAGCACAAGCCTTTATCAGACTGTTTTCCACAGGCCGCATTTCCACCCCTCCCAGCCCCAACCCAGACGAAATATGCGAGGGTCTTTACCTGGACAAAGAAGATATGCAGGCCATGATTGATCATTTCGATGAAATGCTCACCCCTGCCCTGCGCTGGGCCTACCAAAAAGGGTATATCTTTCCTCTGGCAGCACGCTGAAATTGTCCTTGGCAGACTGACACTGTAAAAGCCATGTTGGCACAGCTTGGGTTGAATGTGTTAATAGACAAAAGAGCTGCCATACGGCCGCTCTGATATATGCTAGTTAACGTAGACTTTACTGTAAAATTTTTTGTCGTCCAATGTACGCCCTGTGCCACGTACCACCGTGGTCAACGGTTCGGAGTCAATATGCACACTAAGCCCCGTCTCTGCGGTAATCCGCTTATCAAGACCTTTTAGCAAAGCGCCTCCACCCGCAAGAAGAATACCATTTTTAACAATGTCGCCCGCCAGTTCAGGGGGTGTTTTCTCTAGAGCTTTACGCACTGCTATCACAATGGCCCGCACGGAATCTTCCAGTGCCTCGCGAATTTCCCCATCAGTGACCTGTACGGCTTTGGGGGTACCGGTAACCATGTCTTTGCCAGACACTTGTATGGAAAGAGGTTCGGGTAGTTCATAGGCAGAGCCTACCGTCATCTTTATGCGTTCGGCCATATTTTCGCCAATAAGAAGTTGGCACTGCTCCTGAACAAAGCGCTGTACTGCCTGATTCATCACATCGCCCGCCACACGGACAGACTCGGCATAGGCCACCGCAGCAAGTGAAATTACGGCAACCTCAGTGGTGCCCCCACCGATATCCACAACCATGTTCCCTACGGGTTCATTAATGGGCAACTCTGCCCCTATGGCTGCGGCCATGGGTTCCTCAATCAGCTTTACATCGCGGACTCCGGCTTGTTGTGCCGATTCGATGACAGCTCTTTTTTCAACTTGTGTAATGCCCGTGGGCACGCATATTACAATTTTGGGCTTTGAAATATTCATCCCTGAAATAACTTTGTGGATAAAGTAGGCAATCATCCGTTTTGTCACATCAAAATCTGCAATAACACCATCTTTCATTGGCCTGATGGCTTTGATGCGATCGGGGGTCCTACCCAAAAACTCTTTTGCCTCTTTACCCACCGCCAGCACGGTATTACGCTGCTGGTCAATAGCCACAACAGAAGGTTCGTTTAAGACAATGCCGTCACCTTTGGTATACAGCAACGTGTTTGCTGTTCCCAAGTCCATGGCAAAATCTTTTCCAAAAAAGCCAAAAAACTTTCCAAACATCATGTATCCTCAAAAAACTCAGGGTCCATTGCCCCGGCGTTAATTTGTGCTGTTGCGGCCTCTCGCCGCCCTAGCTCGTTTTCCAAATCATGTAGCTGATTTTTTAAGTACAGGTTTTCAAGAAATAATGCCAGATGCTCTGCTGCCATTCGAACAAACCCTTTAAGGTCTTCCGGAACCGGCACGGAATGCTCGTTGGCAAGACATAAAACCCCCCTTGGACGCTTATGCATATATATAGGCAGGCAGATAGCACTGTAAAATTGTGGAGTATACACTGACTTTCCAAATAGTGGTGCCACCGGCGTTTCCGAGCTTTTATTATCGGTAAATACCGGAGCAGCATTATTGAATACCCATCCGATCAGACCGCTACCCAACGGACATTCCTCGATACGTTCATGACTATCGGTCAGCGCGATCTGTCCTTCTATACCATAAGTTCCCTTTTTTTCATTCACCACACAAAAATATGCGTGGCTAAAACCAATTGCCTGAGAAACGATTGCCAAGAACTGCTCCAAAAAAGGACGCCAGCGTGTTACTCTAGTACGCAAGGTGTATACAAGCTGCAAGGCGCTATAATAGGAGGAAGTAGACGCAGTTTCGGCCATCGCGCATGAGCTAGTCTGCATATCTATGATAAGATCACAAAAAAGTTGAAGAATTTTTTGATCTTTATCAGAAAAAGAATACTGCCGTTTGCTATCAAGGCATATAACCCCCTGCTCTTTACGCAATGGGTACCCCATAAAGGCTTTGATTTTTGCCTCTTCTGCCCGAGGGTAATATCCCAGAAAGCAACGACGCTGATCAAAACTGTTGACAAGCAACGGCTGTTGGTTGCGCAGTATCCAGCCCACAAGACCCTGCCCCGGAGTGATGGAGCAACCTACATCAACCTGATCACCCAAACTGAAATGGGCAGCGACAGAATAGCTTTGCTTGGAGTCGGACGGCAAAAACAAGACCGTCGAATAGGCGTCAAAAACACTGCTGATAATACCAAGGATATGCTGATGACAAGAGTGTGTGCTCATAAGTATATATACGTAGCCAAGTGTGCAGTGGCCGGATGTGGCAGGGAAGGGCTCTCTCCAGCCCCATTCATTCAGAGTTCATTATCCTTACAGGACATTGCAACGGCTTTCAATGCCACTATATGATTTTAAAAAAAAATCAGGTAGTCCAAAGGTATCCAGTTAGCGTCGTAGCGCTGAAAAAAAACATTTTTTTGTAGAATTTTTTTAGAAAAAAAACTATCTTTAGATGAATAAATTTTGTGTCCACCGTCCAGTAACCACAATCAACACTCTGCCTCTTCTCTCTGGTAGCCATGCTCAAAAGCTGGAAAGATACATTTGAAAAGTGCGGACTGCCCTGGAAAGATGCAGCTCTGGGGGTATTTGCTGAACCCCTTTCCATTACCTCCATGGATCAGCTACGCTCTTTTTTGGATATAGTGCACATCAAATACTGCCTGTTAAAGCCTTTTTTTGAGCAGTCGGGCTATCCGCTTATCGAATCGCGTGAACTGTTACCCTCTTTTGAGGGGGATCTTATTGAGCACAGCACTCTCCCCGGCTTCAGCATGGTCGTATTTGCCCGGCCCATGGATTACTTTCAAGAAATTTTTCAATACGACAAGCTGCATAGCCTGCTGGATGTCACCGGGCGGGCCGAAGGCGAGGCATGCCCGCTTGAGCAGAATATTATTACGCAAAATGCCACAGTTCTTCAAAATAGGCTTCCCAAGCATCTGCATGAAAACTATTGCCACCACCTTGCGCATACAGATGTCGCTTTGCTTGACAACTACCCTACCCTGCTCCCTTTTCTGCTTGAAATGGACCGCGGACAAGTGCTCGCACAAGATAAATTTGGTTTTTTTCATCTTGCGGGTATTTATGCCTCGTTTCCTTCTGACCTTGACTCGGAAGTAAAGCGTTTTGGACTGCACATCGGTAAATTTGCCGTAGGTGATAACGAGCTGTATGAGCGCAATCGCCTGTTTGTCTACCAGTTTCTTATGGAACTCTATGGCTTTCCCATTGCATCTGAACGGCGAACCTCTAGCGCACTGTTTGCCCGCAGACTGCATAAACTTGGTGAACATTTCATGGTCAGAGTGCTTGGCCAGACAGATAGAACCATTACCACGCTGCAAAACACCGTTGTGGGTTCTCGACGCTATCCCACGGTGGACAAAATAGCTCTGGTTAGCATTGATCCAGAACAAAGTGACGCCATTAAGGAACTTTCGGCGAACGGTTTTTTTGTGGATAAAAAGCGGCGGGTCATTATCCTGAAAGTGACATATCGCCAGCACAAATACAATGCAGGAAACGTGCGTCAAGAGCGCGCACTATCTGTAGAAAAGCAAGAAGTTATCCACCCGATAACTGGTGAGGTGTTCACCCATCTCAATATCATTAAAGATGCCAGCAATATGTTTTTGCGCCTTAATGATATAACCCGTGGAGAATATTCAGGAAGAATAATTTATAAACGAAATGAGCTCATTGAAAATACTGAAACCGACGAAAAACGTCTCAAGTTTTTATATGCCTGGCTCTCCAAGCACCAACGTCGTATCATCGGTTACAGTGATGAGTTTTATGCCAATATCCTTAAAGTACTTGATAACTATCTGCTTTCACCTGATCGCTATGAGATGTTTAGCAACCTACACGAACTGCACCAAGAAGTATGGGCCAAATATAGCTATATTCAGCAGGCGCGTAAGGTTCGCTATCTTGAAGATATCAAAAACAGGGTATATAAAGGAGAGCGTATTTCATACTTCAAGATGCTCAATGCCGCAGTCGAGTTACTGCGAGATCTTAAGTTTGAAATAGTCAATTACTTTGACCAGCTGGTTGTCAATATTATTAGCACTGGCGAGGCCATGCTAAATGAACGCTATCTTGTCAAAAACTATATAGAAAAACGTGATGAAGAATTAACCGACTATGGGCGGGATATCAAACGGCTTTATGGCAGGCTGGTTTCACTCATGGACGAGTTTCGGGCCATTCGCCGTTCGCGTAAAGATCATGATATGCCTAACTGATTTCTCATGATCCATTTGAAATGCAGAACTGTTTTACGTATACTGCAATCTCAATACGCTCTAGGAGCCTAACCCCCTGTGCGGCAGGGAGCTGCCTTGCTTCATATCTTTACACTGTTCCCATAGTCGTACACCATGACAAGGAGAGTGCCTTTGTCTTCCCTTTTAAAAACTCCGCTTTATGGTTGGCACAATGCTCACGGCGCAAAAATGGCAGCCTTTGCCGGGTGGGAAATGCCCATACAGTATGCCGGCATTATCGCCGAGCATCAACAGACCAGAAGTAGTGCTTCTATCTTTGATATCTGTCATATGGGAGAATTTTTGCTGGAAGGTAGAGACGCGTGTACCGCACTCTCGCGAATAGTCACACATAATTTGGCGACCCTTGCTCCCGGTAAATGTCGGTATGGTTTTTTACTTAACAGGCAAGGTGGCATCCTTGATGATCTTATCGTGTACTGCCTTGAGCAAGACCGATATATGCTGGTGGTGAATGGTGCCTGTAGAGCCAGTGACTTTACATGGATTCAAGATGCGCTTCCCGCGCATGTCCGGCTTACCGATATATCTGACGCCACAGCAAAAATAGATTTGCAAGGTCCAAAGTCCATTGAGGTTATTGAACAGGCTTTTGAAAAAAATTTTCGTGAATTGGGATACTTTAGCTTTCAGCATGTATCCACACACGGCCAACGGGTGCTCGTGAGCCGTACCGGCTATACTGGCGAGCTTGGCTATGAATTGTATCTTCCTGCCGTAATCGCCCTCACCCTGTGGGAGATGCTGCTACAAGATACAAAGGTGGCTCCCGCAGGACTAGGGGCCCGCGATACCTTACGCCTGGAAGCTGGCCTGCCATTGTACGGACAGGACCTTGACCATCTTCATACCCCTACAGAGGCCGGTTATGACATGATGCTCCGGTCTGAAGCTGAATATATCGGAAAAAACAACGCTGGTACCGTACGCGAATGTCTATTGGCTTTGACCATTCCGGGACGCCGCAGTGCCCGTCCGGGCGACATGGTAATGTTGGCAGATGGAACAGCAGCAGGTGTTGTAACCAGCGGCTCATATGCGCCCTCTCTTGGCTACGCCATTGCGTTTGCCTATATCAAAAAAGAGCTGGCACAACAAACGAGCTATCTGATTCAGGGAAGCCGGACAACATTCACAGCAACGAAAACGGACCTGCCGTTTTACAAAAATGGCACTGCACGAATGAAACTTCAGCCTTAGTCCATATATGGATTGCCCATCCCATACATGAAAACGTTTTTTTTACCCCCTGAAGATTGGGGAGAAACGTATACCCTCAGCCATACCGAGGCCCATCACATCCGCACTGTACTGCGCATGCGTGCAGGAGCTCGGGTACGCCTGTTTGACGGACAGGGGCGTGAAGGGATATTTACCATAACAGCCCTGCAAAAACAGGCTGTACATTTGTGCCCGGAAAAAATTTTTCACCACCCTGCTCCAGTCAGTGAGGCATACTTGGCCATTGGCTGGACCAAATCCAAACGCCGAGGATGGCTATTGGAAAAGGCTGTTGAGCTACAAGCTGCAGGTATTTGGTTTTGGCAAGCTGTACGCAGCCAGTCGCTCCTGCCGGAAAAACCAAAAGAAAGCTGGCAAGCTCCTTTGATTGTAGGTGCCAAGCAATGTGGCAATCCATGGCTGCCTATGTTGCGCTTGTTTCCTGGTGGGGTGAATTCGCTACTGGAGGCCTCTGCAGATTTTGATCAACGCTTTGTCGTATGGGAAGGACAGGACAAGGCTGTCCTACTGCCACCGCACACAGCGGCCCGTCAGGGAAAAACACTTTTTATCATTGGCCCAGAAGGTGGCCTTTCCGATCGGGAAGCAGGCGACTTTATTCAGGGCGGATTCAGCCCTGTAAGCCTTGGCCACAGTATTTTGCGTTGGGAAACTGCCGCCCTGCTTTGCCTTGGTACGCACTTTTTGTATAAACAACTTTTGTCGGAGTCCATTGGTGACATTGATACAACAGCCTCTGCCTGAAAAAATACGCCCCCTGGACTTTGGAGGCTTTGTCGGACAAACTCACCTGAGGCAGCGTTTGCAGTCTTTGATAGATGGAACACGCCTGCCCAGTCTCCTTTTTTTTGGCCCGCCAGGATGTGGCAAATCAACCATTGCCTTATTGCTTGCAAAAAATACCGGACAACATTTTTTGCGTGTGAGCGCCCCTGAGGCGGGCTTGCAGCAACTACGCAAGTCGCTTTCTGGGGTGTCGGTACTTGTGTTGGATGAATTGCACCGTTTTTCCAAAGCTCAACAGGATTTTTTCTTGCCCTTACTTGAAAGTGGCGAAATAACCCTGCTTGCCACAACCACAGAAAATCCCTCTTTCAGCATTACGCGCCAGCTCCTTTCCAGAATGCACGTGCTGCGCCTTAAACCGCTGGGCAGGCAGGAACTTGTCCAGTTGGCTCAACGAGGAGCTCAAGCTCAAGGGGTCTCACTAGAAGAAGAAGTATGCGACCTATTGGCAGCTGTTGCCCACGGTGATGCACGCACGATGCTTAATCTTGTGGAATATGTCGCCTCAATGCCCGAAGAAAAACGCACTCTTCAGACTATCCGTGCCACATTGCCTGAATTGGTTCTTCGCCATGACAAAGATGGTGACAGCCATTATGAGCTGGCCTCTGCGTTGATCAAATCCATACGAGGAAGCGACCCGGATGCCGCACTTTACTACTTGGCCTGCCTGCTTGAAGGCGGCGAAGATCCGCGTTTTATCTGCCGTAGACTTATCTTGTCTGCCTCCGAAGATGTGGGGCTTGCCGACCCCCAAGCCCTGCCATTGGCAGTAGCCTGCCAGCAGGCCGTGGAATTTGTAGGAATGCCGGAGGGCTTTATACCGTTAGCAGAAACTGTGGTATACTTGGCGCTTGCGCCCAAAAGCAACACTTCGTATGCTGCTTACCTTAACGCTTCCCAAAATATCCGCACTCATGGTCCACAGCCTGTGCCTTTGCACTTGCGTAATGTGTCCACAGCGTTGCACAAAGAATGGGGGTACGGTAAAGGATATCTATATCCGCACAATTACCCCGATGCCTGGATAAAACAACGTTATTTGCCTGAAGGTATACAGGAACAGGCTTTTTATCACCCCAAGGATACCGGTCAAGAAGGGCGTATGGTAGCTTGGTGGCGTAGACTACGCAGCCCAAGACGTACTGGCAACACGCAAAAATAGCCATGACAGCGATACGATACAGCATAATTACACCGAGCCGTGGAGATCGCCCTAACGCGCTGACACAAGCCATTGACAGCCTAGAAACAGCAATGCAGACAGCAGATCTGACCTCTGATCAGGTAGAAATGCTTGTTGGGTTTGATGGGGTAAAAGGCGATCGGGTACGTCAGGCTTCTCACATCAGGTATTTTGATTTTCCCAAGGATGGAGATTTTGGTAACGGTATTCGTAACTACCTGCTGAAAGCCGCCAAGGGCCAAAGATTGATTTTTCTGGACGACGATAATAGCCTGACGCCTCATGCTTTATGTGTATATGAAACCTTTGCAGACGTTGAAATGCTTATTTCCAGGATAAATGTACAACGGGCACATGATATGCCCTACTTGCCTGTAATTGAAAATGGCAAAGAAATTGTTCGCCAGTCTAATATTGATCCCCTATGTCTCTGCCTGGCAACAGAGCTGGTAACCATCCGCTGTGGTGGCTGGGTAGGGACGGGGTACCAGGCAGATTATATCAACATGTTTCGATATTATCGTAGAGCTAAAACTGTTTCCCTTACCCACGATATCGTGGGGATATATGATTCAGGCAGAGGTTTGGACACACATGGCCTGAATTTCAGACAGCAAACTCTACCCTTTTTATAAACAGCAGGTGGTTCCAAATGAAAAAAAATATCTTCATATTTTTGGCAGGAGTATTGCTTCTTGGTGGCTGCTTACCTTTTGCTCAAGGCAGGCACAATGCTCCTGTCTCTGCCGCCGTTTATGATGACGATGTGATTACAGCCAATATTATGGCAGCATACTCACAGGAAGACGGCAAAAAGATATCAAATATTTATCCTGCAAGTTACCAAGGGCATTTATACCTTGTGGGCGAATATGCCACGATGGCACAAAAAAATCGCGCCATCGAGATTGCCCGCACTACTTTGGGAGTACGCTCGCTTACGTTTTACTTACTACCTGAGCGCACCCCCCCTTTCTGTTCCACCATGGAAAACCTTGAGATACAAACTCGCGTAAATGCCAGCTTGATCAATGATTCTGCCCTTCGCTCTGCCAATATTGATGTCAGAACTGTTCAATGTAATGCTGTGCTTCTGGGAGTAGTGGCTTCTGAACAAGAAGCAGAGGCCTCCCTCTTTCTTGCCCAGAATGTGGCAGGCGTACGTGATGTGCAGTCATACCTGCGGGTACAATAGTCAGCAAAGATACATCTGAGAATATATGCGGAGGTTGTTTGTGAAGTTGGAACGCACATACTTTGCCCGTGACTATCATACAACTGCCCAAAAAACTGGCTTCTTTTCCTCCCTATTTCCCAGTGCCGGGTTTTATATGCAAATGATTCTCACTGTTTACCAGGGGGTCCTCATGCATATTGGCAAATGCTATGATGGTGAAGCTTGGATGCGTAGCAGCCAGCGTATTGCTTGGGCTTTGGAGCGTGCCGGGGGCACCTTGTGTATTGAAAATACCCAGGCATTTACCCAGATTGAAGGCCCTTGTATTTTTATCGGCAATCATATGAGCGTGTTAGAAACCTTTGTGTTACCAAGTATCATCCAACCTCATAAAGACGTTACATTTGTTGTCAAGGATAGCCTCATCAAGTATCCGTTTTTTAAACATATTCTTTTAAGTCGCTCTCCCATTGTAGTGCATCGCACAAATCCCCGCGAAGACCTTAAAGCTGTACTTGAAGGTGGAGAAAAAAAGCTCAACCAAGGGACTTCAATTATCATTTTTCCTCAAAGTACAAGGGGATACATGTTTGACCCCTCTCTGTTCAACTCCATAGGGGTAAAGCTCGCCCGCCGTACAGGGGTTCCCATTGTGCCGTTAGCCCTGGATACCCGGGCGTGGGGTATGGGCAGACTTTTCAAGGACTTTGGTGCGATTTCCCCCACCTTGCCTGCACGCTTCTGCTTTGGTACGCCATGTTCTGTGCAAGGGAATGGCAAGGCAGAGCATGCCGCAATATGTGATTTTATCCTTGCTACTTTAAATAGTTGGGGGCTTTCTTCTCAAGACCCCGAAAGGAATCAATAAAGGTATTTTTTGCCATACGTATGCCCTCGTTGACTCATGCGTACGGCTGTTATAAAAAACTGCTGCCAGCGCAAACATGCGTACGATAGGATATTGAATATACTGTTTCTTTTTTATGTATTCAAAAAATGGGCTATACTAATGACGAAAAAAGACGCACTCCTCCTCGCCGCTAAAGAGCTTTTTGGCGAACATGGATATGCTGAAACCACATTTAAAAAAATTTCAGAGCGGGCTGGAGTAGCGCTAGGCCTCCTGACGCACCACTACGGCAACAAGGAAAAGCTTTTTCTCGCTGCCGGACTTGATGTACTCGACAACTTTACCCTTTATTTGCACGATAGCTGCGCAAAAGGCGTACACGGTTATGATTCAGTCATGCGATTTTGCCGGGCATACCTAGACTTTTCTCTAGATAAAAACGAGCACTTCATGGTGCTGGTACGCTGTTCGCCCTATAGCGACATGAAAACCAAAACTGACCGTGACATAATGTATGAAAAATTTGATAAGGTACCACGCGAATTGGAGTACCACGTCCGCCGGGGAATCGAAGATGGATCAATCAAGCAGCTTCCCCCATATGAAACAACCACAGTGCTCACATGCAGCCTTGTTGGTGCCATTCGTACCAAGCTCCTTACTCCTTACGCCCCGCCCTCGCTGTACGATGACGTATTGACGTTTATTGCCACAAGCATCAAGGCGTAACATTTGAGCATTTTTTCGAACGATACTATAGACTGAATAGGTCTGGACTCGCTCCAAAGAGGTCATGCTTGTATTGTTTTATTCCCCAAAAGCTAGGCAAACCTGATCATAAGGGGGATTACGTGGACATTGCTACTTTCTTCCCGCGTTTTACCCAGCTCCCATGATACAACTTTTTCGTCCCAACCTGCAATTTTTGCAATTTCTTTAACCATACCTGCAACGTTAATTATCGGATGTCGAGAAAAAACCTGCGGTAAACCGTATGTGAGATTGCAGGCAAGACATTTGCCCGGCTTTTCAGTCAATATAAAGGCAAATTCAAGCCCCTCTTCCGACTGAGTACGATAGACGAGTTCAATGGTATATGCCCCCTCCTCGGCATCGCCGAATAACGCGTCAAAAAACGCTTCGGTTCGCTCAGCAGGAAAAAGTACACGCGTGGTGTCCTCTGTAAACAGGTTCTGCGCATCAGCAAGCATGGGCGCTCCTTGTATAAAATATGACCATTCCAGTCTGTACTATCCGTTGCCGTATAAAAAACATACAATTATTCTATTATCATGTGCAGGCATGTTATGCAAGAATAGCCTAAAGCAGAAACGATGCTGCAAAGAGCGTTTCTATAATATAGTCTTTTAGACAGATGTCGCGTGTGGGCAATGCGACGAGAGAAAATCCATCAACCAACTCCCAGGGAGCACAGCAGCGCAACTGTGATAAAAGCCCCGCTTTCCAAGCCAGATAGCCAACAATCGCACCTGGACGGATGCCTTTTTCTCGCAAGCTACGTAAAGTCATGTGGCCATGTCGTTTTGCCAGACGCTCTCCTTGAGCATCCAGTATGAGCGGGATATGTACATACTCCGGCAAAGGGGAATTAAATACCTGATATAAAAGTACCTGCCGAGGGGTACAGTGTAAAATATCCCTACCCCGCAGCACCTGATTCACTTCCATGGCAATATCATCCAGTACCACGACGAACTGATAGGCATGTACACCATCAGAGCGGCAAACAGCAAAATCACCCCCCCCACTGGTCTGGAGTATACTGCTGTGGGCCATGGATTCGATCCATAAATGCTACAGATTCGTTGCCACAACGCACCCTCAAGGCAGCCTGTCTGCCTCTGCCCCATAGGGCATCCCGGTCTTGGCTGCTCAGGTGACGGCAGAGGCCTGGATATATTGCCCTGTGATCCCCTGCATGTGGAGCAGACGGCAATGAACGCAATTCTTTACGAGTACAAAAACAAGGATACAATATACCTTGCTGTTGCAAGGCAGCTATGGCCTCATTATACGACGCAAGACGTTCACTCTGCCAAAACGGACCTTCATCCCAGTCAAGGCCCAGAGCCACTGCAAGTCTGCCATCAGAGCGCTTCCAAACTCCTTTTTAGAGCGCTCTTGATCAATATCTTCCATTCTAAGCAGTATTCTCCCTGAGGAAGCACGTGCGGCAAGCCATGCAAGCAAAAAAGCCCATGCATTTCCCAAGTGCAAAAACCCTGTGGGGCTGGGTGCCAATCTGCCTTGTATCTGCATGAAGACTCCTATTATTCTTTTTGAAATATTACTCTGTGGCTTCTCACCCGGCAACCTTGACAATGTCAGGCACACCATATAATTCCAACTAATTCAAGTGCCCGTAGCTCAGCCGGATAGAGCGACGGCCTCCTAAGCCGTAGGCCACAGGTTCGACTCCTGTCGGGCACACCATGTTAAAATTAAGGATTTAGCACTGAAAAGTGCCAAGTCCTTTTTTTGTTGAAAATGCTTTTTCCTGCCTTAAGAGTTGTAAAGCTGATCCCACCCAAAAAATACGCGCTAATATCGAAGCAAATCAGACAGACCTGAAAACCCGCAAAGAAATTTTAGTAAAACAAGGCAACGATTTTGAGGATGTATGGATGATCTGGAAAAATAAGCTGAAGCACTCTCGACTTGATCTGCCAGTTACCCCTTGAAAGGAAAGGGGAACTCCGTTTTGATGGATGTGTAACAGCACCATCAACCGGGTACCGTGCCCACGGAGTCTCCCCATGGAAAGTTTCAATCAAAACGTCATCAAACACAAGACAGGACTTCTTGATCCTGCCACATTTTTGTGGAGTACCAGTTAAGCCACTTTTCTGTGTTC
>CAZQKM010000024.1:0-33972 GCA_964593925.1 uncultured Desulfovibrionaceae bacterium
AACAGCCATCAGAAAGCTTGCTGTGCATGTCGGGTGGATTATGCAGGGGTCTTAAATTATATATAGTTATTTTGTTTTTAACGGGGCAGAAAAATGTAGCTCTTATGTCATATCCTGGTATGATAACGGCAGGTAGATTGTTCGGTTTTCAGCTGGTAGGACCTCTTGGTTTGTCCAAGCGTTTTCTGCAGATAATTTCTTCCTCGCAAAACTGGACCATCCAAACTAGTATTTTTGGGGTAAGCTACTCCATGAAACATACAGGAATTTGCCATTGCCCCACACACATTTTTGCAACATGTCATTGATGCCTGCAACCATGGTTTTGATGATTTTACGATGAGGAAAATCCACAGCCTCATATTCATCAAAAGGCTAGTTTTTTTACTGGTTAGGCGTATGGAGTTGAAATGTAGCAGATTTATCGTAGGCAGATAATTGGGATTTTGCGTTGGTCCAAAATTACTATTTGGGGCGTGGCCTTGTGCCGCAAAAACGGCAAAACGTTATTTTCGACGCCAGGTTTCGGAAGTGTTAGAGCACGCTCGATCTGGAATAAAGAAGGCGTTTTTGCTTATATCATCCAACGTGTGTTCCATTTGGTTGCGTTGTGCTCTTGTCTCCATGTGAGCATAGACAAAAAGTATACTGTAATTACTGACAGTCATTAGGTATATGTGCGCTTGGTGTTGTCTGGGTATCTGTATTTTTTTGCATATGACGTGTCATCATGAGGATATCAAAATAAGACAGAGGAGTAGTTTCACATCGGCTATGCGCCGTAGTTACGCGCTTTATCTGCCCTGTGGAGTATTGTCCCCCTATCCTTGAAAGATATTCCGGGCAAATCGGGTTGCCATGGTGAGGCATAAAATAATCAAAAATTATTTTATGCGAGCATACCATGTTTTTTACGTGTTGAGGGTATTTTGTGACTGTGGTCAAAAGTATTTTTTCTTATCCGAGGACACCAGTATGTTTTTATTTTCGTCCAAGATGTGTTAAGGAGACCTTGCCGTTGGCATAGAGATTCTTTTCGATTCTTCCGGGACGAGCTGGTTTGACAAAAGGAGCAGCCAAGATGAATGAGGTACAAAAAAAGCAAGATGCCGAACTGTTGCAACTGGTAACGTTCAGCATTGGCGAAGAAGAGTTCGGTGTGGAGATTCTCAAGGTACAGGAGATTATCCGTACCATGGAAATTACCAAGGTTCCCCGTGCTCCTGAATTTGTTGAGGGGGTTATCAACTTACGCGGCAAGGTCATTCCTATTATTGACTTGCGGCGTCGCTTTGGTTTGACTTCTAAAACGCATGACAAGCATACACGTATTATTGTTATTGAAATTAACAATATGATTGTAGGGTTCATTGTAGACTCCGTCTCGGAGGTACTGCGTGTCCCCGCAGGGACCGTTGAGCCGCCGCCACCTGTTGTTGCAGGAATGGAATCTGACTATATCAGCGGTGTGGGCAAGTTGCAGGACAGACTACTCATTCTGCTTGACTTGGACCGGTTGCTTTCTCAAGATGATTTGAACGAATTGGGTAGTATTTAGGCGGGTTATCGAAAAGGTTTATAAAGCCGTCACCAGCCGCTGCGGGTGACGGCTTTTGGTTGTTACTTTTTATGGTCTACGGATGTAGCGTGCAGTTTGAAAAAATTATTAAGCAACTTGTTTCAGGCGCTCTTGAGTCTGTCACCATTGCCCGTGGTGGTCCGGCCACCCGAGTCAAAATAGCAAAAACGATTCTTGATCAGGGACGCAGTGTTGTTATGGTGGCCAATACTGCTGAAGAACTTACGGAGTTGAAAGGGATAGCCGCGCTATTTACCCCCGAAGTTTCTGCAAATGAGGATGGAGTACCCAAGCCGGCATGGGAGCATCCCTGGATTGTAATCCCTCGGCATCCTGCCGGTATGCCCGGACGTACGGCATGGTCAGCACGTATGGCCAGTTTGTATGCACTGGGCAGGCGTCATATGCCTCAGGCTGTCATTGTTTCATTAGATAATTTCATTCCCAAACTGCCTCCACAATGGCTTTTTGACGAGCACCAGCTCGTTTTGTCTCAAGGAGAGGAGATGGCCCCGGAGCTTGTGGTAGAACAGGCTGTGGAGTGGGGGTATAGGCGTACTCCGTATGTAACGCAGGCCGGTGAAATTGCGTTGCGAGGCGACATTCTAGACATTTATCCTTCTGGGTATGCAAAGCCTGTGCGGCTCGATTTTTTTGGGGATGTAGTTGAAGAAATAAGGATATTTTCTCCATCCAACCAGCGTTCGCATGGTGTTCTTGAAACTGTAACAATACTGCCCACAGCGCCAGTGTTGCTTGCTGGTAAGCCCCGTCTGGGCGCTCAGGCGTTTTGGAAGGCTGCGGCACAAAAAGGCACTGTTCCCCCATCTGCCCCTAGCATGTTGGATAGGGCTGCCGACGAGGGAAAAACCACAATACTGCCGGGTATGTATTATGAGGACGCGGTATTTCTGGAGCACTGGTTACCCAAAGATGCCGTGTTCATTCTGCCCGCAGAACTTGACTTTGTCGATGCACTCAAGCAGGCAACCCTTCTTTGGGAATCAGTCCTTGAACAGCAGGAAGAGGCCTTGGGCGTATCTCTGCCTTCAGACATGGCTATCCGGCAGACTGTAGATGTTCTTTCCTTTGCTGAACGGGCTTCCTGCGTGCGCTTTGAGTCCTTAACCATGGGGGTGGAACAGGTAGGCGAAAAGCTGCCTGAACGGTCGTATGAGACGTTTCAAGAGTTGTTTCGAGAGCAGGAGCAGCGTGATCGGCCTTGGCAGGCACTTATGGAAGCCATTACGCAATGGATCCGGGTAAAACGACAGCTGGTACTCAGTTTCAATTCTGCACGTAGCCGCGCAAAGTTTTTATCCCTTGCAGAGCAGGAGGGGCTGCACCCTCACTTACGGTATGCGCCGGATGTTCAAGGTGTTTTTGCCTTGGTTTCTCCGTTTTGCAAGGGTGTGGAACTTGTATGGGATAACACGCTCATTCTTGGTGAAGATGTGCTTCAGCCGCGTGTTCGTCAGCAAAGGGTGCGCTCTGGTGCTTTTGCAGGGCTACAGACACATGACGATCTTACCCCAGGTTCCATGTTGGTACATAGGGATTATGGAATCGCCCGTTTTGAGGGTTTGCACCGAATGGATCTTGGCGGGGTGGCCAATGACTATCTGCTGCTGACCTATGCTGGCGAAGACAAGCTCTATCTGCCTGTGGACCGCTTATCACTTGTGCAACGTTTCAAGGGGCCGGACGGTGTGCATCCGGCTTTGGACAGACTTGGGGGTACTGGGTGGATATCAGGTAGGGACAAGGCCAGAAAGGCCATTGAAAAAATTGCCCATGATCTTATGGAAATGTATGCTTGGCGCAAGGTGACCAAAGGATATACCTATGCTCCACTGGGGAATATCTATCGTGAGTTCGAAGCTTCTTTTGGTTTTGAAGAAACGCCGGATCAGGCCAAGGCGATACAGGAAGTGCTTGAGGATATGGAGCAGCCGGTTCCCATGGACAGACTTGTTTGCGGTGATGTGGGCTTTGGTAAAACAGAGGTTGCCCTGCGCGCTGCATTCAGGGGAGCCATGGACGGCAAACAGGTGGTACTGTTATGCCCCACCACTGTACTTGCGGAGCAGCATTTTCAGACTTTCAGAAGTCGTCTTGCCAATTTTCCCATCAATGTTGAAATGTTAAGCAGGTTTGTATCGCGGCAACGGCAAAAAGAGGTGCTGGCTGCATGCGAGCTCGGTCGGGTAGATATTTTGATCGGTACGCACAGGGTGCTGTCTAACGATGTGGTGCTGCCTAATTTGAGTCTTTTGATTCTGGATGAAGAACAACGCTTTGGCGTGCGGCACAAAGAGCGTCTGAAAAAGATGCGGCGTAATGTCGATGTGTTGACGTTAACGGCAACTCCCATTCCACGGACCTTGCAGTTATCCATGTCTGGTATTCGTGAATTAAGTGTCATTGAAACTGCGCCACCAGAACGCAAGCCTGTTCAGACGGCTTTGATCAACCGTGATTCTGATGCGTTGGGTGCCATACTACAGCGTGAGCTGGACCGTAAGGGGCAGATATTTTGGGTACACAACAGGGTGCAGGGGTTGGACCGTGTGGCAGAATACGTAAAAACTCTGGCTCCCCAGGCACGCATAGGCATGGCACATGGGCAGATGACGGAAAAATCTCTAGAAGAAACCATGCACAAATTTTGGCATGCCGAACTTGATATTTTGGTATGTACAGCCATTGTTGAGTCTGGGCTTGATTTTCCGAGGGCAAATACTCTTGTCATAGACCAAGCGCAAATGTTCGGATTAGGGCAGCTTTATCAGTTACGAGGACGTGTGGGCCGCTCTGAACGGCAGGCATATGCCGTATTTGTAGTGCCCGATGTGGATAGCATGTCTGAAATAGCTCGCAAACGGATGAAAATTATCCTTGAAATGGATTATCTTGGAGCTGGCTTTCAAGTAGCAATGGAGGATTTACGGCTACGCGGAGCGGGTAATATTTTGGGCGAAGTTCAGTCCGGCCATATGTTGAAGGTGGGCCTGGACATGTATCTCGAAATGCTTGAGGAAGAAGTTGCCCGTCTTAAAGGGGAACCCATTGGCAACAGGCTTCAAACTGAACTGAATATAGGTATTGCTGCCCATATTCCTGAAGATTATATAGATGACGGTAGTGAGCGCTTGGCATATTATAAAAAGCTTTCTTCTGCCACAGAGGCAGCAGAACAGGAACATATTGAACTGGAGATGCGCGACCGTTTCGGCCATTTTCCTCCCAAGCTGGAGGCCTTTCTCAGTATTCTTAACTTTAAGCGACATCTGGGGGCGCTTGGTGTGCAAAAGGCTGATATTTTTGCTGACAAGGTTCGCTTGACATGGCCTGAAAAAGCAGAGCTCATAGCTCCTGCAACTTTGGTGGCCTGGGTTGCGGAACGGGTTGGAGCTGCACGTTTGATACCGCCTGCTATTTTGGAAGTGAGCCTGCCTGCCGGTGATACATACGGTGCCCGGCTTACTGCCTTGCATGCTGACTTGAAGCTTTTGACTCCCAAACTTATTGCAAAGGGTGATATATGACCATGGCTAGGATACCGCTGACCATAGTGTTTGCTTTATGCTACCTTGTCATCATTGGCTGTAAAGGCCAGACTCCGGAGCAAGGCATTGTGGCCATGGTAAATGGTTCGCCAATTTTTTTGAAGGAGCTTGAGGCCCGGTATGATCTGGAACGCTTGAGTTGGGGAGGGAGCATGCCCCCTTCTGTACCTCAATTGCGTGAAGATTATGAGGGCATACTCACCATGCTCATCGTGCAGCGTCTTGTGGAGCAGGAGCTTGCTCAAAAAAATCTTAGCGTGAACGACGAAGAACTGGCACAGGCTGAAGAGGCTGTGCGCGCTGATTATCCGTCTGATGAGTTTGAAAAAGTCCTGGTGGAAGATTACATTGACTTGGCTTCATGGCGTCAGGTGTTGCGTCAGAGTTTGCAGCGAGAAAAGCTTTTTTCCGAAGTGTTCCGGCCCTCCATTACTTTGGGGTTTGAAGAAGCGGACGCCTATTACAAAAATAACATTAATGACTTTTATTTACCGAAAAGACTGCATTTTTTTTTCATCTCAGGTGATAAAAAGAAAGATGTCAAAAGGGCACGTGACCTTTTGGTTAAGGGAAAAGACCGCGAGGCTGTATTACAAGGTGCAAGCGGGCGTCTTGTGATGCGTGAGCTTAAAATGCGAGAGGATCGTATCCATGGTGCCTGGAAGCAGGTCCTGACCAAAAGCAAGGTAGGGGAGGGAACCGCTGTTGTTGCTCATGAGTCGGGATTTGAGACTTTTGTCCTGTTGGAAGTATTACCCGAAAAGTTATTACCACCCGCACAGGCTTATCCTCTTATTGAGAAGCTGTTGGTAGAAAAAAAAGTGCAGGAAGCATATGCTGCTTGGCTGGAAGATCGCCTGCGACATGCTGACATACAGGTTTCTGCATTGCTCAAACGTTTAGCTCAGGATACTAGGATTCCGGATTCAAATCAGACCGCTTTTTCTGAAAAGGACCCGGCTGTTCCTAATTTTGAAGTGCAGTCGGGGGAGCCCCAAGCCGACACTGAAGCTCCTGTCGCAGTGGAATAGATAGTTTTTAGCTGTAACCTTGACTGCTCACCAAATAAACCTGCCTGTTCCGGCTGCTGGTGCATTTGTATGGCGGTTTTTGTCGTGGGGGTTTGTCTTCGTTGCAATGGTGAGTAAAAGATAGTATGGGCTTGTCGTAACAGATTAATATGGGTAAGAATGTGTCAGTTTTTTGGATAGGAGTGTCTGTTGCGTATTGTACTGTGCTGTTTTTTTGCGATATTATTGGCTGCTACCACCCTTTGTCATGCCGACATGAATGCGGAACTTAATAAAATAGTAGCGGTAGTGAATGGTGAAATTATTACGAAGTATGATCTCCAGGCTCGGAGTGCTGCCAAGGTATACCGCGCGGGTTTGAATCCACTGGATGCGGCTGATGCAGAGCGTATCAAGCAAATTGAGCTGGCTACACTTGACGATATGATTCTGAATGTGCTTGTGTTGCAGGAGGCAGAGCGGTATAATTTGCTTGTTGAAGACAGCGCAGTGGATAACGAGCTGCGTACGTCGTTGGCTCGCATGCAAATAACGGAAGAAGCGTTGGTTGCCAAGCTCAAGTCCAACGGAGAAACTCTTGAATTTTACCGTGAAACTATCCGCGACAATATAATGCGTCAGAAGCTTTTGGCGCTTATGGTCAGTCGTAAAGTTGTTGTAACCAAACAGGATATTGAGGCGTATTACGAACAAAACAAGCGTGAGTTTATGCAGGATAAGTCTGTTGATCTTCGTTTGCTTGTGTTTGCTCCCAATACCGACCCTGAACCGGTACTGAAAGCTGTGCGTGAGGGGGATATGGTTTTTGCGGATGCCGTGCGTCAACACTCCATAGGTCCAGCCGCCCAAAGTGGTGGGTTTATTGGTACGTTGGAGTGGGCCTCTTTGATTCAAGAATGGCGGCAGGCTATTGAAGGTCTCCCCGCAGGGAGCATCAGTCGTGCTGTTGTCTATGAGGGGCATACAGCGTTTTTGTATGTGGATGCCATAACAGATGGTAAAGGGCTTGACGTTGATGAGGTTGCCGAGCGCATTGAAAAAAAAATACGTGAACCTTTGTTAAAAGAACGGTTTAAAGAATATATCCACAAATTGCGCGAGCGCGCTATGGTGGAGATTCGCCTGTAGCAGTAGGGAAGGATTTGATGACTCTCAAGGAACTTGGTTTGGCCTTGAAGCAGGCGCGTGAGTTGCAGGGGATGTCCCTAGATACTGTTGAAAAGCGTATCAAGGTCCCTAAGCGAATATTGCGTGCCATTGAGGAAGGAGAGCAAGACAGCCTTCCACATATTGTTTATGCAAAAGGCTTTATAAAAACCTATTCGATTCTTTTGGGTATGGACCCTGCAGAGGCTGTTGCTGTTGTTGAGGAAGAGTTGGGAGGCAGAGAAGAAGACAATTTGTTTTCTCCGCCACCTTTGCCCGTAAGGCCGTCTTATCATTTTTTGCCCAAGGTACTCTTGGCACTTACCATGGTGCTGGGAGTGGCCGGCGGGTATTTTGCGTATCATAGTTTTTGGGGAGTGCCTTCAGAGCAGACTACAAGTGTGCAGATGGCAGCCACCCCCGCAGGGGACAATTTTTCGGAAAGGACTGGCCAAGGAGAACTGCCCATAGCACATATACCAGACAATGTGGAAGATACCACGACAACCGATGCTCCGGTAGCAGTGGCTGGAATAGATCCTGCCAATGTGGAGGAGAGCGGGCAGATGACTACCTCATCGGACTCAGCCTCTGTAGCAGACGAAGGTATTACGCTTGTTCTTCCTGTGGAAGAGGCCGCGCAACGGCAAGAGTCTGGAGCTCAACAGCGCTTGGAAGTAAAAGCTTTGCAGGATTGCTGGGTAGAAGCCCACCCGGATGGAAAAGGCGTACAAGAGATTTTTTTGTCAGAAGGACAGTCGTATACTTTCACGTTTAGTAAAACGCTGGAGGTCAAGCTGGGAAATGGCGGAGGCGTCACTTTGACGCTTAATGGTAAGCCCTACCCCTTGCAGGCAGACTTGGGCAAAGTTTTGACACTACGATTGCCATAAGTCTTTTTAGTATGAGTAGCACAGAAAAGGTTATGGTGCTGCGCACCGGAAGATTTAGAGAAGCGGACTTATGGGTCCGCTTTTTGTCACCTTCCAAGGGGATGGTTACGGCTTTTGCCTTTGGTGCCTGTCGAAGTCGCAGGCGTTTTGGCGGATGCCTTGAGCCTTTGAACCATGTGCTCGCCACGGTGACCGCGAGTAAATGCGGTGAGTATCTGTATATGGAAGAAGGTACTCTGCTGTCGTGCCCTGTGCGGTTACGCAAGGATTGGGGGCGCATGGGGTTGGTGGCCAATTGTATTAAATTTGTCGAAGCTATGGGTATAGGGCATGAGGGTGCTGCCGAGGCATACAGGGTTTTGTGTGACACCCTGAAATTACTTGAAACAGCCCAGTCTGTGCCCGAAATGCTGCCTTTGCTGTTCCGTACCAGATTTGCCTTTGACCACGGCTACAAGGTGGATCCATTACATTGTGCACACTGCGGTTCGCCGTTGGCTCATGCTCCCTATGTATCCTTTTTGCCCCGCGAAGGGGTTATGCTCTGTCACAGGCATGCCGGGGGTGAGCGTGGTATAGTGCTGTCGTGTGAAGCTCTTGACGCTGTTCGATTTGTGCAGGAGACTCCCCCTCCAGAATGGAGTACAATTCCGCTTTCTTTACCAGGGCGTAAGTTGTGGGGGCGTGCCATGGATGCTTTTATTCAGCACCATGTCGGTCTGGTTTGGGAAAAAGGGCGTTTTCGCAAAGTATAGTATTTGAAATTGTTGTTTGATATAGGGGCGTATGATGCATTTTCAAGATGTTATTCTGCGATTGCAGAATTTTTGGGCAGGCAAGGGATGCGCAATTCAGCAGTCTTTTGATTGTGAGTGCGGTGCAGGAACGTTCAATCCCTCGACATTTTTGCGGGTTATCGGCCCAGAACCCTGGAATGCGGCATATGTGGAGGCCTCCAGACGACCCACTGACGGGCGATATGGCGAAAACCCCAACCGCCTTCAGCATTACTTTCAGTTTCAGGTCATTCTTAAGCCTTCTCCAGAAAATATGCAGGAGCTTTATCTTGAAAGCCTGAGTGCTTTGGGCCTCAATTTTGCGGAGCATGATATCCGCTTTGTGGAAGATGATTGGGAGTCTCCTACTCTAGGTGCTTGGGGGCTTGGCTGGGAAGTATGGCTCAACGGCATGGAAGTAACGCAGTTTACATATTTTCAACAGGTGGGAGGCATTGACCTTACTCCTGTCAGTGTCGAGTTAACATATGGTCTTGAACGTTTATGCATGTATTTACAGGAAAAAGAGTCTGTATACGATTTGAAGTGGAATGATGCAGTGACGTATGGCCACATCTACCACCAAAATGAAGTGGAAATGTCTCGCTATAATTTTGAAGCTTCGGACGCAGATATGCTGCTGAAACTTTTTAATGCGTACGAAAAGGAATGCTCCAGGCTTTGTAAGCAAGGGCTGCCATGGCCTGCATATGATTACTGCCTCAAGTGTTCCCATACTTTTAACCTGCTTGATGCGCGTGGGGCCATTTCCATTACAGAACGGACAGGATATATTGGCCGTGTGCGGGCGCTTGCCTCTGCTGTCGCCCGTCTTTATGCCGTACAACGTGAAGAATTGGGCTATCCCATGCTGGGCGCCGGAATGAGAAAAGGATAAGGAGAGAGCGGAGTATGTCTGTTTTTATGCTGGAAATAGGAACCGAAGAGTTACCTGCCCGTTTTCTGCCTGCCTTGGAACAGGAACTTGTGACTCGTTTTTCAGGTGCGCTTGATCATGCTGGTATCGACTATGTTCGCATTGAGGCAAGTTCCACCCCTAGGCGTCTGGTTTTGCATGTTGAGGATATGGATCGTATCCAGCGCGACTCCGAAGAAGTGATTTCAGGCCCCCCCCTGCGTATAGCCTATGATGGCGATGGAGCCCCCACAAAAGCTGCCTTGGGATTTGCCCATACACAGGGTGTGGATATGGAGGCGTTGTTCACGCTTTCTACGGACAAAGGTGACTATATTGCCGTCCGTAAAAAGTCTGGAGGCCGTCTTGTGTGCAACATTCTGGCCGAGTTGTGCCCGGAGATCATTGCCGGCTTGCCTTTTCCCAAAAAAATGCGGTGGGGAAGCGGCGAGTTTACCTTTGGCCGTCCGTTGCGCTGGTTGTTGGCGATTTTTGATGCCGATGTAGTTCCCTTTAGTCTTGGTGGCCTTACTTCCGGCAGGCTGACCCATGGCCACAGGGTGCATGGACCTGGACCTTTTGAAGTATCTTGTGTTGATGCGTACACTGCTATTCTGCGTACACAGTGTGGGGTAACGCTCTTTTCAGGGGAACGTCGTAACGCGATTATACAAGGCGGTAATGCCTTGGCTGCTGGTGTGGGCGGTTCTGTATTGTGGAAAGAGAGCTTGCTGGACGAGGTGCAGGGGTTATGTGAACATCCGACGCCATGTCTTGGTTGTTTTGAGCCGGATTTTTTAGAATTACCTGCACAGGTGCTTTTGACTAGCATGGAAAGTCACCAAAAAAGTTTTGGTGTGGCCAAAGATGATGGTGCTTTATTACCGTATTTTTTGACGATACTTAATGTAACCCCCAAAGACAATGCTCTGGTGCAAAAAGGTTGGGAGCGTGTACTGCGTGCACGCTTGGAAGACGCCCGTTTTTTTTGGCGAGCAGATATCGCCTCTGATTTTGCAACCTGGCTGGATAAGCTGGAAGCCGTAATTTTTTTGGCTCCGCTAGGCAGCATGGGTGATAAGACCCGTCGTCTTGAAGCTTTATGCCGCCATCTTGCTACGCTTGTAGAGGGAGCAGATGCTGAGGAAGCTGCTCGTGCCGGCCGTCTCTCCAAGGCAGACCTTGTTTCGGAGATGGTATGTGAGTTTGACTCATTACAGGGGGTCATGGGGGGGATTTACGCGCAAAAAAAGGGCGAATCAGAAACGGTTGCCACTGCTATTGGTGAACAATATCTAGCGACTGGGCCTGAAAGTCCGCTTCCTGTTTCTTTGCATGGAGCGCTGCTTTCCCTGGCAGACAAGCTGGACACCCTTGTAGGATGTTTCGGCTTGGGTATGATGCCCACCGGGGCTTCTGATCCATATGCACTGCGCCGGTGTGCACTGGGCATAGTCCGTATTATTTTTGAGAAAAAGTTGCGTTTAGGTATTGGAGATCTTTTTGAATATGCACAACAATTGTATGGGCAGCGCCAGTGGAAAATTGCTCCTGCCCAGGCTCAAGAAGCATTCCATGAATTTTTTGCGTTACGTTTAAAGAATTTTTTTGTTTCAAAGGGCTATGAAACGTTATTTATTGAGGCCGTGCTGAGTGCAGGTCTTGAAGATGTGTGGGCTGTGGGGGCACGCCTTGATGCCCTGACTACCTTTGGCAGGTCCGTGGAATTTGAGGCAGCGATACTGACATTTAAAAGGGCGGCTAATATCATCCGCAAGCAGGGGCAGGAAACAGGCATCATTCTTGATGGCGTGTATAACGATGGTTTGTTTGAAGACGATGCCGAAAGAGCATTGGCAGATGTATTGCGGAAAAGCGCTGCTGACTTTGAAGCAAAGTGGGCTGCCTGCGATTATCAGGCGCTTTTTCTCCAGTTGAACATGTTACGTCCTGTGGTAGATGCCTTTTTTGAAAACGTCATGGTCATGTGCGACGACGCCGCGTTGCGTAATAACAGGTTGAATTTGCTCCAGGCCCTCGTGGGGCGTTTGGGGCGCCTTGCAGATTTCAATGCTTTGCAAATGTAGCACATCTCTGGTGGTTGTATATAAAATTCTTTGTCAGACTTGACAAGGTACGGAATATGGCGGTAAATACTTCGTTTCCCGTGTTCCAGTAGGCTATATACCTTTTTTCACATAGAAGTTTTTGGGAGGATCCCTTGGCTAACCATAAGTCTGCAATTAAGCGGCATAAACAAAGCGTCAAAAGAGCCGCACGCAATCGCGCCGTTAAGACCCGTATTAAGAACGTGATCAAGGCTGTTCGCACGGCTGTTACGGAAAAAGACAGAGAGCAGGCTCAGAGCAGACTGACTGAGGCCATGTCTGTTCTGGATAAAGCTTCCAGCAAAGGTGTTATCCACTGGAAAAATGCTGCACGTAAGATCTCTCGGCTCAGTAAAGCTGTTGATGGTATAGAATAGTATACCTTGCTTTTTTTACGTACAATGCCCGTCACTTTTGTGGCGGGTTTTTTTGTGGGATACGGTAGCTATTTTTTGTATAGTCATTGGTCTCTTTGAGGAGACAGGATATACAGGAGTCTGCTATTGAACATACTACATTGTTTTGCTAGTGAGTGCCAAAAAG
Organism: uncultured Desulfovibrionaceae bacterium; assembly: GCA_964593925.1. Lineage (GTDB taxonomy): Bacteria > Desulfobacterota > Desulfovibrionia > Desulfovibrionales > Desulfovibrionaceae > Oleidesulfovibrio. Next base: position 12,562 of record CAZQKM010000024.1, read on the forward strand.
CGGAACAGCCAAAGTGCTGTGTGTGTGCTCTACATATTTTTTAGAAAGAGTCAAAAATGGGCCTACTTCGAAAAACGCCAAAAGTTTCTCAGTTGAAAGTCATCATAGTAGGGGCCGGTGAGGTTGGGTACCATATTGCCCAACGCCTCACGCGTGAAAGCAAGCAGGTTGTCGTTGTGGATACGAACTCTGGAGCGCTTAAACGTATAGCAGAGGCCCTTGATGTCCAGACCATCCGAGGTTCCGGCTCAAGTCCGACCATACTGCATGATGCCGGGGCAGAGGATGCGGATATTATACTTGCTGTGACTGATAGCGATGAGGTGAATATCATCGCCTGCCTGTTTGCCAATATAATCTCTCCTGCTTCTACAAAGCTCGCACGTATTCGTGATGAAGAATATATTCTCTATCGCGATGCGCTGGCACAGGATTTGTTAAATATCAGCGCCATAATTAATCCTGAAGTGGAAGTGGTAAAAAACATAGACCGCCTGCTTTCATTACCGGGGGCAGTGGACTATAGCGAATTTGCAGGCGGACGCATTCGGATGGTTGGTATGCGCGTATGCTCGGGACCTCTTGTGGGGTTGCAGCTGATGCGTTTTCGTTCGGTCATTTCTCACCCTGATGTCATTATTGCAGCCATAATCCGTAATGACGCACTGATTGTTCCCACTGGCATAGATGAAATACGGGCAGAGGATATTGTATATTTTGTCTGTACCGAATCAAGCCTTGAGGCTGTGCGTAGCGCAGCAGCCGGCCAGGAAGCGCCGGTACGTAGTGCGCTGATTGTGGGAGGGGGCAATATTGGTATACGTTTGGCAACGCTTTTTGAAAGAAAAGGCTATCATACTAAGCTTGTGGAGCGTGATGAAGAGCGGTGTGCCATGTTGGCAGAAAAATTGGATACCACAATTGTCCTGTATGGTGATGGAACTGATCAGGAATTATTAAGTGAAGAAAATGTGGGTGCCATGGATGCAGTTGTCGCACTGACAGCGGATGAAGAAACCAATATTTTGTGTTCGTTGCTGGCAAAAAATATGGGAGTACGGAAAACAGTAGCCCGTATTAACAAGACAGCATACCAACCATTGGTTCGTGCCATTGGTATTGAGCATTCTGTTAGCCCCAGGCTTTCTGCAGTCAACAGCATTTTGCACTACATCCGCAAAGGCAAGGTGCTTTCTTCTGTGGCTATTCGTGGTGAAGAAGCAGAAGTGCTGGAGGCGCTGGCCGAAGAAAAGTCTGACGTGGTGGGCAAGCCCATTCACAAGCTGCATTTTCCCAAGGGGGCGCTGGTACTCGCTCTCGTACGCGGCCTGGAGGTTGTCATTCCCAGTGGTAACACGATAATCAGGCCGCAAGATCGTATTCTTATTCTTGCCACTCCACAGGCAGTATCTGAGGTGGAACAGGCTCTCATGGTAAAACTTAAAGCCTACTAGGCCAAAGCACACTATGCGCATTAAATATACGCTCTATGTCATTGGAGCACTGTTATGTTCCGTTGGCCTGACAATGTTGTTTCCTTTGATTTTTTCGGTATATTATCAGGATAATAGCCTCTTGCCGTTTGTGTATTCCATGCTGGCAACCCTGTTTTTCGGAGCCGGTTTGGTCTTGGCATTCCGTGAGCCTGTAAAACCGTTGTTGAACCATAGAGAGGGCATGGCCATTGTGGCCCTGGGCTGGATAGGCGCGGGGGTTGCAGGGGCTTTGCCGTTCTGGTTTGGAGGCTTTCTGGGTTTTACTGATGCCTTGTTTGAATCCATATCGGGCTTTACCACCACAGGTTCTACAGTTTTGATGGATATTGAGGTACTACCTCGCGGACTTTTGATGTGGCGCAGTCTGACCCACTGGCTTGGTGGTATGGGGATTATTGTGCTGTCATTGGCCATTTTGCCTTTTCTTGGAGTAGGGGGAATGCAGTTGTACAAGGCAGAGGTACCCGGCCCTGTGCCGGACAAGCTTAAGCCGCGTATCAAAGATACGGCCATGACCCTCTGGAAAGTATATCTGTTTTTTTCTGTCTTGCAGGCAATATTATTGCTTTTGGGCGGCATGGATTTTTTTGATGCCATTTGCCATACTTTTGGAACCATGGCCACGGGGGGGTTTTCAACACGTAATGCCTCTGTGGGATATTATGACAGTGCCTATATACAGATTGTAATCATCATTTTTATGTTTATTGCAGGTATCAACTTTTCACTACACTTTAAATTATTGGCAGGAGAGCCAAAAGCGCTTTTAAAGGATCCAGAATTTCGATTTTATTCCATAGTATTGCTAGTCTGTATCTGTATTGTGACATTTTCAGTATATGGAAGCAGTTATAGCGATTTTGGTGTGGCCTTACGCCACGCCGCATTTCAGGTCATCTCAATATGCACGACAACTGGATTTGCCACCGCAAACTATGAGCAATGGGCACCTGCCACACTGGCGATTTTGCTTATTTTGACATTTTTTGGAGGCTGCGCCGGATCGACTGGGGGCGGTATCAAGTGCATGCGTGTATTGTTATTGTTGAAACAGGCATATCATGAGATTTTTCATCTTATACATCCGCGTTCTGTTTCCCATGTAAAGCTGGGGAGTCGTATTGTCAGGCCAGAGGTGCTTTCTGGGGTATTGGGTTTTTTTGTTTTATACATCTGCCTGTTTGTACTTTCTTCTTTGTTGATAACCGGAATGGGAGTGGATGTGCTGACGGCATTCAGTGCTGCTGCGGCATGTATCGGCAATATTGGCCCGGGCTTGGGTACCGTTGGGCCGGCAGAGAATTTTGCCCATTTACCGTATGCAGCAAAATGGGTGCTGGCGATGTGTATGCTGCTTGGTCGCCTTGAGATATATACTATTTTCATCTTATTCGTGCCTGAATTTTGGCGTAAGTAAGCTGTTTTGAGGCGGATCCCCGTATTTTATTCAGGCATGTTCTTCTTTTAGAAAAATAGATTTCCTGGCAGAGAACTGCGGGGTATCTACAAAAAAAAGCTCCCACAATGCAGGAGCTTTTTTTTGTAGACGAAGGAAGGGGTTTTAGGAAAGTCGGGCAAGAAGCGCATCTTTAACAGAGGCGATATCACCTTCACCATTCAGTTCGACATATTGAGTGAGGCCTTGTGTGGCCAGGCTCTTATAGAAATAGGCTGCGGCAAGTGTACCGTCTGTGGTGTTATAATAGATGTCATGGCGTTTATTAATGGCAGCTTCATCCTGATCATCAGCGCGACTGCTTAATGCGCCCCCACAGACACGGCATGTATCACCGTTGGGCTTGATGGCGTCGATGAAAATATTGTTGGGATGGTTGTTGTCATTGGCGCAAAGACGGCGCCCCATGATACGATTTTTTGCTACTTCACGGGGCAGCAGAATTTCGATGACGTAATTAAGTGCCATGCCTTCGACTTGCAAGGCGTCCCACAGCTTTTGAGCCTGCACCATATTGCGGGGAAAGCCATCCAGCAACCAGCCTCCGGAGCCTTTGGTTTTTAGGGTTTCAAGGACCATGGGGATGGTAATTTCATCAGGGACCAGATCACCGCGATCAATATATTCTTTTGCTTTTTTGCCAAGAGCGGTGCCACCGCCGATGTGCTCACGGAAAATCGCGCCGGATTCAATGTGCGCCAAGTCATACTTTTGTTTAACCAGCGAACCTTGAGTTCCTTTGCCACTGCCGTTGGGGCCAAAGATGAGTATATTCACGTCATCCCTCCTTGTCATTTATTTCACGAAGTCATACTGCGAGACGTATGTACTGTCAATCAACAGACCATCGGATGTGTGGTGGGGTATATAAAAGGCAATACCACCTTTTGTAATCTGGGCTTCTTTGCGTCCGGGAAACTGAACGCGTTTACCACCTATATTTGCATACCATGCTGTTTCAAGATTCAGAAGTGATGCCTGGAGTACCTGGCCTGCCCCAAGGCTATCCAGCACTTTTTTATACAAACGCAGACGAACAGCTTTGTGTAATGCAGAGAGTACGGTGCGACATAAAAACATGATACCGTTGTGCAGAGGTGGCAAAGGGGGCAGGATACTATTCCAGTACTCCTGGTCTATGCGGGCAAGACGCCATAGATCACTACAGGACTCATGCAAGGCCGGGTTCTCTTGCTGTAAGTACGGAAGAATCATATGTCGTACACGGTTACGGGTAAAGGCATGACTGGTATTGGAACTGTCCTCGCACCACGGACAGCCTATATCCTGCAAAAAATTTGTGAGGGTATCTTTGGATGTCACAAGCAAAGGGCGTATGAGCCTGCGAGAGATATCCACAGCGACCATACCTCCCAAGGCAGGCCATCCTGTGCCCCGCAGCAAACGCATGAGGATATCTTCTTGAAGGTCACCAGCTTGATGCCCGGTACATATCCAGGGCTGGGATATCGTGGATGCTGTATGGGCAAAAAAGGCATAACGTGCGCGCCTGCCTACCTCTTCTGTTCCGCAGTGTTGCTCTGTGGCTTCGGTTTTTATATCGCGGCGTTCATAAAAAAAACGTCTGCCAAGCTTCTGACATATTTTTTTGACAAATTCAGCTTCCTGGATGCTTTCGGCCCGTAGGGAGTGGTCCACATGCATGGCAGCAACAGTACATCCAAGACGTGGTGCAAGATAGTGTAGAATAAGCAAAAGCGCGGTGGAATCTGCCCCTCCAGAGCATCCCACAAGCAAACAGGCACCCCGCAATGGATACTGTTGTGCCGGAGCAGGCAGGGCACTTGCCTGTTCCAGCTGTTCCAGTAGAAAGTGCTCTACGGATAGGCACAGCCGTGCTTGTGCACGGGGAAGATGCTGTAGATTTGGTGGGAGTGTGGCGGGTACGTACATGATGCGGCCTTGCATACCGTGGCTGCTAGCATTGAGAAAAAGAGTAGCCTTATGGGTATCTAATACCTATGGGGCAATGCCCAGCTCATTCAGCAAAGTATCAATATAGGCAGACATATGCGCTTGTAGCCCGGGGGTGGCATAGGCAATGCATTCGCAACGCAGCATATTGCGGGCGCGTATCAATAGCTCCATGCGCAGACTGTTTTCCAGCAGTTCAAGGGCCATAACATAGGGACCGCACTGGTGTTTATGGGCTTGCTGTAGGGCAGACAGATGTTTTTCTGGAACAGGTAGCCAGTATAGTTTATCAATTTCTGCCCCAAGATCCATATCTTGCAAACGTTTGGCAATGGCCAAGGAATGTTCCCTGGTCAGATCTTCAATGATATAGAGCTTCATGGCAGATCCTTTTCTAGAGATCCTACGGAAGACAGAGCAGCAGGGCACTTACGGTCTTGATGAGCGTGTGGCTGTTCCGGTTCGTCATCAAGATTGAACATCCTGCGGGTAAAATCAATATAGCGTTGTCCTACTCCTTCTTCTTCGTAGCGTCGTTTTAGAAAGCTGATGGGCGCATGGTGGATTTTTTTTATAATAGAATGCAGCATGGCTTCCATGGCCTGCTGTGTTTTTTCATCGACATCTCCCATGCGGCGCATAGTTTTTAGCAGTTCATCCTGCGCAATGCTTGTTGAGCGGGTGTAGAGATCAATGATGGTAGGTTGTAACTCAAGGGCACGTAGCCAGCGGCTGAATATTTCTGTTTCCGTACTAACTATGGCTTTTGCCTTGGCTGCTTCTTCACGGCGGTGAGACAGATTTTCCTCAACAACTTCTTTGAGGTCGTCAATGTCATAGAGGTATACGTTATCAAGGTTGTTCACGTCCGGATCAATGTCACGGGGGACAGCAATATCAATAAAAAACATGGGTTTGTTTTTACGACGCTTGAGTACCTCACGAATATCTTTTGCCCTGATGACTGCCTGCTGCGCTCCTGTGGAGCTAATGACAATATCCACTTGTGCAAGGCGGGTGACCAACTCTTCAAACAAGATGGCTTCACCATTGAACTGTTTTGCCAACTCAAGCCCGCGTTCAAAAGTACGGTTGGCCACATAGATTTTATCCACGCCGCTATTTAACAGGTGGGCGGCTGCCAGCTCAGCCATTTCACCTGCTCCGATAAGCATTACACTGTATTGATGCATTTCGCCAAAAATACGTTTTGCCAGCTCTACAGCGGCATAGCTAATGGACACGGCACTAGAGGCTACAGCGGTCTCCGTGCGGACTCGTTTGGCAACGGAAAATGCCTTGTGCATCAGGCGATTCAGGATAACTTTGGTATTGTTGTGAGCAACGGCCTCACGGTAGGCTCCTTTGAGTTGGCCCAATATCTGTGGTTCTCCCAACACCATAGAATCCAGACTAGAAGCCACGGTGAACAGATGCTCCACAGCTGCAAGGCCACTATGCATATAGACATATGGGCGCAGTTCATCAGGGTGTTCGTTGCATGTCCTGGCCCAAAGGTGGAGGATTGTTTCCGGGGTATCGGCACCTTTGCCAGCGGCAATGATTTCCACACGATTACATGTAGAGAGGATGATCATTTCGCTGAGGCAACCTTTGGGGGTAACGCCTGCTGCTTCCAGATGCGTACATTCTGTCAGCGCAAATTTTTCACGTACCTCAACGGTGGCTGTACGGTGGTTAAGACCAATGATAAAAATTTCCTGATTCATGAGCTACTGCTGAAAGCTATGGTGAGTGGGCATAAAGTAGTTGACGCCGACAAGTGAGAACATAGTGAGTGCAAAAAGCCAAACTGCCAATTTGGCGGCTTTGCGCCCCCGCCAGCCCAACATGAGCCGGTGATGAAAAAGAAGCGCAAACAGGAACCACACCACAAGTGATACAAGTTCCTTGGGGTCCCAAGTAAGGACACGCCCCCACTGCATGCGTCCCCAGATAAAACCACTGAGCATTCCCAGTGTATACAGGGGCAGGCCGGCCATTACTGCAACATGGTTGACTCTGTCAAAGGCATTCAATGAGGGAAGATCTTTGGCAAATGTACTGAGCCTGTCTTTATTTTTAATTTTTTTGTCCATGTACAAAAAGAGCAAACCCGCACTGAATGCCATGGCCATCAAGCCAAGGCTGAGAAAAAGCGAACCGATATGTAGACTGAAAAAAAGTCCAGACCATGACGCAGGAAATGTGGTTTGAACTGTGGTAATATGCAAAGAGGCAATAAACAGCAATAAGGCCAGCGGTGCCGCGGTTACAGCAAGAAAGGCAAGGCGCATTTTCCACCACATAATAAAATATATCAGCAGCATACTCCATGAGAGCATTTGCATGTAATCCCCTTTTGTCATCTCGGCCCATGAAACGTCCACAAGAGTAAGCGCTAACAGCAGCGTGTGGGCTCCGAAGCCGGCGACGGTCAACCAGCAGGCCAATGTTGTGGCACGGTAGCGGCGTGCGGCAAATCCGAACAAGCCGATACAAGTACCCAGCAGGTACAGGGTGGCAATAATCAGCGCAAGTAGTTTAAGCAAAGTCATCCAACAATTCTCCAATGGAATTGTGCAGTGCCTCAGGGAGCAGGTGCAGCAACAATTGTTTTGCATCGTCATGGCGTTGCTGACGTAGCATTTCGGCCAAGTCCGACGCAATTATGGTACGAAATAACTCAGTATTCTGATTTGTGGGGTACTTTTGTGCCAGAACTATGGGGCGCAAACGTCCCAGCAGGGTTGCAATGGCAGTATACCTTTCTCCGAACCAGGTCTCAAGATCCATGCGGATGGAACGTGCTAGGGCAGGGCTGTGCCCACCGGTGGAAAGTGCTACCAGTATGTCCCCTCGTCTGAAGTGGGCAGGTACTATAAAAGTGCCAGCATCCGGTGCATCAGCCACATTGCAAAAAACTCCATATCGCTGGCATGCTTCGGCCACAGCGGCGTTAATTTGGGCACAGCCTGTTGCGGCAAAAACCAGTGCGTTTCCTTTGACATCTTGTTTATGGAATGGGCGGCATTGATACTCTACCGGTCCGGCAAAGAGCAGTTCTTGCCATGAGTCATCGCAGGGTCGTGTATCAATGATGCATACGCGTTGGGGGTTGCATGCCAACAATGCCTTTAGCTTGCGTTTGCCCACTGCCCCTCCTCCCACGATAAGACAGCGCGCATTGTTGAGATCAAGCAGTAGAGGGTAGTATTGCATGACGACAGTATAGCGTCCAGGCAGATAAAGGAAAAGGAGAAAGTCGTGTGCCTCTTCTTGCCGCATGCTATGGAATACGCTAAAAAAAGCACGTATACCAAAAATGTGAGTACGTATGAGAAAAGCCCTTGTCATCCAGCTTGCCCGTTTTGGGGATATTATTCAGACCAAACGTTTACTGCTGACACTTTTGTCCCGCTTTGATGAAGTGCATTTTGCCGTGGACGCCTCGCAGACGCTTCTTGCCCGTTTGATCTATCCTGGCGTGCGGATTCATGAAGTGCTCGCGCATGGTGGCCGGGGTAGCATGGATATGTTTACGGTTAATCGTTGTACATTTGCCACGTTGGCTGCAAAAAAGTTTGATGCGGTGTACAACCTTAACTTTTCCCGTCTCAACCTGGCCATGTCCACCTTGTTTGATGCCCAGAGTATACACGGGTATTATATGCAAGATGGTCAGCCCGTTGTACCTCTATGGGCAAGAATGGCTTTTCGTTGGACACGAAGACGTGTTGTTGCGCCCATGAATCTTGTGGATTTTTGGGCGGGATTTGCCTCGCATCCCCTGGCTGCCGGAGCTGTCAACCCCATTGCCGGCCCCAAAGGTGGGGGAATAGGCGTTGTGTTGGCAGGGCGTGAGTCACGCCGTTCTTTGCCGCCTGCTGTACTTGCCCGCTGTGTACGTGCTATTTTTGAAAGTCTTGGTGCCCCGTCTGTAACCTTGCTTGGAAGCAAGGGGGAAAAGGCTCTTGCTCACCAAGTGTTACGCCATTTTTCTGGCCCTATGCTGGACCATGTTACAAATCTTGCGGGTAAAACAGACTACAAGGCTCTGATGGATGTTGTGGGTACTTTTGATACCTTGCTTAGCCCGGACACAGGAACCATGCATTTGGCCGCTCACTTGGGTACCCCTGTACAAGCATTTTTTTTGTCTTCTGCCTGGTGCTATGAAACAGGTCCCTATGGCCTGGGCCACAAGGTCTGGCAAGCGTATACAGACTGTTCCCCTTGTGAAGAAGTCCGCCCCTGTCCTGTTAATGTAGCTTGTCTGCAGGGGTTTTCCGACAAGCGTTTTCTCGGGTTACTTGCTGGACGTCCCACAGAGGAGTATCCCCCCGTCATGACAGGGCTTGCAAGTACCATAGACTCCTTGGGCGTTACTTATCTGCCTGTATTTGGAGCGGACCCTATGTCTGCCATGCGTCGCGAATTGCGCGCCTTGGTTTTGGAATTTTTGAATAAGCGGGCTGTTTCTTGCCACAGTGTGCCGGCACGCCATTGCATGCCCCCGCAGGACAGACACGAGCTTGCCCAGCGTCTGTTTCATGAAAGCGATTGGATGCTTAACAGCAGCAGTGCAGCAACTTTTGCGGAGATACTCGTTGATTGAGGAGAATGCTCATGCATGCTTTTAACGATATGCAGGATACTGCGGCCACCTTAAGCAAGGCTCGTGTACTGGTTATTTTGCCTTTTTATGGCGGTTCATTGCCCATTGGTCGTTATTGTGTAGATGCACTGAATGCTCTTGGCCATACCGTAGAAGTTTTTGAAGCTCCAGATTTTCATCCCGCATTTACGGCTCTCACAACGTTGCGGGTGACCACAGATCGTCTCGAGTACCTAGAAAACAGTTTTTTGCAGGTTGTCTCACAGGCCATACTGGCAAAAGTGGAAACCTTTGACCCTGATCTTGTGCTTGCGCTTGCGCAGGCACCTTTGAGCAGACAGGCTTTGAAGCGATTACGTAAAGATGCTGTGGCCACAGCCATGTGGTTTGTGGAAGACTTTAATGTCTTTACCTACTGGCGAGCTTTTGCTCCGTATTATGATTTTTTTGCGGTCATTCAAAAGGACCCCTTTTTGGAAGAGTTGCATCAGATAGGTGTGGAAAACGCACTATACCTGCCCATGGCGGCGCTTCCTTCTTTCCATCGTCCCATGGACCTAACGCCAGTGGAAAAAAAGAAATTCGGGGCTGACCTTGCGTTTCTTGGGGCGGGATATCCCAACAGGCGCATCGCATTTCGACAGTTCACAGGATATGATTTTAAAATTTGGGGGACTGAATGGGAAGGAGAAGCGTTTCTGGAGCGCCATGTGCAGCGCAAGGGGGCCAGAATTACACCCGCCGAGGCGGTGACTATCTATAATGCGAGTTGTATCAACCTGAATCTGCATTCCAGTGTATATGCGACAGAACTTGTAAGCGGGGGGGACTTTGTCAACCCCAGAACGTTCGAACTTGCGGCTTGTGGTGCGTTTCAACTGGTCGATGAGCGTTCGCTTATGTCTGAACTGTTTGCCCCTGATGAAATGGTAACCTTTAATTCTCTGGATGAGCTCCATGCTTTGATCAAAGTATATGCTCATGATGAAGAGGCGCGCGGACAATACGCCCTTAAAGCCCGAGAACGCGTTTTACAAGAGCATACTTATATGCACAGAATGCAAACCTTGTTGGAATATATTCATCAGCGTCGGAACAACTGGCCTGCAGAACGACAATCCTTGTTTGCAGAAGGCTTTGGAGTGGATATTCCACCAGAGTTGCAAACAGAGCTGACCGTACTATTGAATGAGCTAGGTATGCCGCTTGATACCTCATTCAAGGATCTTGCGTGGCGCATACGCCAGCGGCAAGGGCGTTTGAGCGACCTTGAGACTGCCGTGCTTTTTTTAGAGGAATGGAAAAAGCAGTATGCATAAAAAAATACGCTTCGAACCAAGGTCCGAAGCGTATTTTTCATATATGACCTATGCAGTTGTGACGATAGTCTCCCGAAGGAGGCTGGCATCACGCGTGGGCTGTTAACCGCACGAGGTACAACTGCTACAGGAACTACCTCCACTGCCCAAAGGCTGCGCAGACTCCACCTGAAACCCCATATACGAGAGGTCAATTTTGATGGACTCTGCTTGCTCCAGCAATGACTTGTTTACAGCAAAGGTAAATCCTTTTATTTCATATACATTATCATTTTCGTTTGGCTCATCCAGAGCCAATGCCAGCCTGGGGCCGCTTCAGCCGCCGGGTGCCAAGTACACGCGGATGGAGCTACGCTCTTTGTCCGCAAAGTAAGACTCAAGCTCTTTATGAGCGCTGTCAGTAACTTCAAGCATTCCGTTCCTCCACAATTCTGGTATGGATAAAGAAGTAAAATTCCTGGAAGGGTTTGTCAATGGGGGTATGGAAATCTCTACAAAGAGGGTGGGGTGTTTACCTTAAATCAAAAGGCGGACTAATGCCGCTAGGGGGCTTGGGGCCATTTGATCCGGGGTGAACAAAGCAAAAGGTATGGAGCAGTGTGACTACCCTGCGACAGAAATATATTTGGGCTTGCTGAGATGCGATATACCATAGTAAATGTTTATTATACCGACTGGAGCCGAACAGCCATTTGCCATGCCGCGTATGGGTATACTCGAATCAAAAAATAACCGCAGCACATGAAAAGGGCATTATGCAAAAGAAGTGTATTCTTTCGGAACAGGATATGGCGCGCACTCTTGAGCGCTTAGCATATGAAATTATGGAATGCCACGGTGACAGTGAAAATTTGGCCATTGTGGGCATCCAGCGCCGTGGGGTGAATATTGCAAACAGGTTGTGTGATATACTCCGTGCAAAATTGAAAAAAGAGATTCCTTTGGGGAGCCTTGATATCAATCTATACAGAGATGACTGGACAAGCCTTGACGCGCAACCAATGATTAACCAGACAAAGTTGCCCTTTGCTGTAGATGGGTCAAGAGTGGTGTTGGTAGACGACGTGCTGTTTACCGGCAGGACTATCCGTTCGGCGCTTGAGGCCATATTGGATTATGGCAGGCCACAAAAGGTGGAGCTGCTGGTTCTGGTTGACAGAGGACACCGTGAACTCCCCATTCGTGCTGATTTTACAGGTAAAACAGTGTTTACTGGTAAGGATGAGCATGTCAATGTGCAGGTACGCGAGCGGGACGGAGAAGACTCGGTTGTTTTGTTTCTACCATAAAAAATAAAAGCAGGCTTCTATTAAGCAGTTGGGAACTCTTGGCATCTGTGAGTAATATTGGGCCTGTTGCTTTGCCTCTTGGGGCGCATGGGAAGCAGTATTTTTTCACGTTGTTTCATGCGCTGTCAGGTGTATATTTTTACGTGGTTTTTATGAGTACACGTGGCTAGAATTGCTTGCCACCGGTATTATGACAGTTTGACTGACAAATGTTACCCACATATTTAATTCATTTCTTGGTACCTGCTGCTTTTGGGGGGTAGGTTGGTCAAAGCATCCGGGTAGCTATGGCTGCCTTTTGCAGACGACTATGCATCTATAGACCCGATGATTTCGGTACCAATGCCGTGATCTGTAAAAAGTTCAAGCAAAATACAGTTTTCCAGACGGCCATCAATAATCATGGCTTTACCTATGCCTTCCTCCAGAGCATCCAGGCAGCATTGTACCTTGGGCACCATACCGCCCTTTATGGTGCCGTCTGCCAGCAGTTCCGATGTCTGGGTTGTGGTCAACGTGGATATCAGCGTACCATCGGCATTTAAAATGCCTGCTACATCTGTCAACAACAGCAAGCGGCTGGCGCGTAACGCTCCGGCCACGGCTCCAGCTACAAGGTCTGCATTGATATTGTAGGTTTCACCATTTTCATCGACTCCCACTGGAGCAATCACGGGGATAAATCCGTCACGTTGCAGGCTGTGCAGCAAAGAACATTCTACGCTGGTCACTTTTCCGACCTTGCCAAGATCAATGATTTCTGATGAGTGGAGTGCATTGCTGGTGCATACTTCCATTTTATGTGCCCTGATCAGATGTCCGTCCTTACCAGAAAGTCCTACAGCCTTTGCACCATGTATATTCAGCAGGTTGACGATTTGCTTGTTGACTTTGCCTACCAGAACCATTTCCACTACATCCATGGTGGCATCATCTGTTATGCGTAAGCCCTCACGAAAATGGGATGGAATATTGAGTAGTTGTAACATCTCTCCGATTTGTGGACCACCGCCGTGGACCACCAAAGGGTTGATGCCCACATATTTGAGCAGGGCAATATTAAGTGCAAAAGCCTGTTTTAGGGCGTCGTCAATCATGGCATGGCCACCATACTTGATGACAACGGTTTTCCCATGAAATTTGCGGAAATAGGGAAGAGATTCTATGAGAACTTTTGATTTGAATACGTCGTTATGCACGATAGGCTCCAAAATAGCATTACAGAATATATCTGGTTAAATCTTTATTGGCAGTAACATCCGCAAGATGCTGCCGAACGTACTCACTATCTACCACCACCCGGTCACCGTTTCTGTCTGGTGCTTCAAATGACAGATCAGAAAGAATTTTTTCCATGATGGTATACAGTCGTCGGGCACCAATATTTTCTGTTTCCTGATTTGCTTCTTGTGCAAAATGGGCAACAGCATCAAGAGCATCATCAGTGTACTCCACTGTGACTCCTTCTGTGGCAAGCAGAGCCTTGTACTGGATGGTCAAAGCATTTTTAGGCTCTGTGAGAATACGTAAAAATTCTTTCTGCCCCAGCGCGCTAAGCTCTACACGTAAGGGAAAGCGGCCTTGCAGTTCAGGAATCAAGTCAGAAGGCTTACTGTAATGGAATGCTCCAGCACCGATAAACAAAATATGATCAGTATGCACGATACCGTATTTGGTAGTAACGGCAGAGCCCTCTACAATGGGCAAAAGGTCGCGCTGTACTCCTTCACGGGAGATATCAGCACTTTTACCCCCTTGGGGGCTTGCGGCAATTTTGTCAATTTCATCCAAAAAGATGATGCCGGTCTGCTCTGTGCGCTCTCGCGCCAGTTCGACAACCTTATCATGCTCAATGAGGCGATCTGATTCTTCTTGTAACAAGATTTCATAGGCTTCGCGCAATTTCATGCGGCGGCGCTTGGATTTTGTGGGGAATGCTTTGCTGAACATGTCTTTGATTTGTGATCCCCACTCCTCCATGCCGGGCATGGTCATGACATCCATTTGTGGCCCTGCCGGAACGGTGACTTCCATTTCTACCTCTCTATGTTCAAGGGCTCCTTGACGCCAGAGAGTACGCAACTTGTCTCGGGTTGATTCGGGTTTTATACTGGCTGGCTGACTGTCTGAGGCAGAGGAAGTTGAGGAAGGCAGCAACAGATCAAGCAATCGTTCTTCGGCCCCTGTTTCAGCCTGGGCCTGTACGCGCTTGTTTTCTTCTTCTCGCACCATGTTTACACTGATTTCCATCAGGTCGCGGATCATGGCTTCCACATCACGCCCTACGTAGCCAACCTCAGTGAACTTGGTTGCTTCAATTTTTAAAAATGGCGAGGCGGAAAGTTTGGCGAGGCGCCTTGCAATTTCTGTTTTACCCACACCCGTAGGACCCATCATGATGATGTTTTTAGGTGCAACTTCATCTCGCATAGTAGGGTCAAGCTGCTGCCGGCGCCAGCGGTTACGCAAGGCCACTGCCACCATTCGTTTGGCCTGCTCCTGACCAATGATGTATTTATCGAGTTCCGAGACGACTTCTCTTGGCGTGAGTATACTATCCATATGTTCTCCTTGCGTACATTTCCATGCCATTTGGTACACGAATAACAGCCCCCTGTATTTACAGCAGAAGGTTGACGTTTAAAAAAGGGCGCGTACGCCCTTTTTTAGTAGACAGAGGGGAGGGCTATTCTAAAGGTAGAGCTTTGATAAAAACACTGCCGTCACGGTAGATTTGCAGCATAACGGCCCCACGGCGTTTTACGTCACCCTGTAGGATTTTTTGCAGTTGGGCCACACTGCTGACAGGAGTAAAGTTTGCGCTCAACACAACATCTCCCGGCTGCATGCCGGCTGTTGCTGCGGGCGAATTTTGCTGTACACTCGTGACCAACAGACCTTCAGGTGAAGTCAGTCGCAAACGTCGGGCTTCTTCCTCTGTTATCTGACGTAACTTAAGGCCCAGCGCATCAGCCCCGGATACCTGGGGGTGCTGTTGAATCTGGCTTTTTGCGAGCTCGTTGCCTCGTTCGCCAAGTGTCAGCGTAAAGGTTTTTTGTTTGCCGTCACGCATAACGGTAAGTCGAGCTTTTTTTCCAGGAGTAATATTTGCAATGGTACGCAACAATTCAGACGCATCTGCGATGCTTGTCTGATCAACTTCAATGATCACGTCTCCGGCCCGTAAGCCAGCTTTTTCAGCAGGGCCGGCGTTCAACACGCTGGCAATAAGCGCACCTTTGCTATCTTGTAGTCCCAAGGCTTTGCTACTATTGGCATCCAGATCTTGGATACTGACGCCAATCCAGCCTCGAGCCACACGTTTATTCGTTTTCAGCATTTCAATGACACGGCTTGCCAAGTTGCTGGGTACGGCAAAGCCAATACCTTGACCGTTGGCGGCAATAGCTGTGTTAATTCCAATAACGTTACCCTTGGCGTTTAACAGTGGGCCTCCGCTGTTACCAAGGTTAATGGAGGCATCGGTTTGAATAAAGTCGTCAAACGCTCCAGAGCGAATATTACGGCCTAATGCACTGACAATGCCGGCGGTAACCGAGTGGTGAAAACCTAAGGGATTACCAATGGCCATGACCCACTCACCAACACGCAACGCATCAGAATCACCAAACTGCAGGGTGGCAAGTGGACGTTTGGCGTCAATTTTTAATAGTGCAAGGTCAGTTTCCGGGTCAGTTCCTACTACGATCGCCTGAAATGTCTCCGAGTCGTTATCAGTTTTTTTTACACTGACCGAGACTACATCCGCATTGGCGATGACGTGATTGTTTGTAACAATATAGCCATCGCTGGAAACAATAAATCCTGACCCCAGGGATCGTTGTTTGTGCGCTTGGGGATGTTGCTCAAAAAAACGCCTGAAACGGTTGAAAAGCTCGTTTGACGGCATATCCTGAGGGGTATTTGGAGATAGATCACGCCATTGACCAAATACGTTGCCTTCAAAACTTTTTTCTGTATTGATGTTAACCACAGCCGGGCCGGCTTTGGCCGCAAGATCGGCAAAATCCGGCAAAGTTGCGGCCAGAGCGGATGTGCTTACACATAGTACAGCAACCATCGCAGCCGCTAGCATAAAGGTCTGCAAGCGTCGTGTCCGTTGCTTCATAGTCAAAACTCCTTGTAAAACCTATTATCGGTCGCATCAAGCGAACAGTAGTTGATGGCATAGTCTGATAATAGAGCTTCTTTCAAAGATGTAAACCATCAACCCGAGATATGATGGCAGGGCAAAGCATACTGAGTTTGCATGACTAGGGCACGCAGTGTACCATGCTTATTTTTTCATGGCATCCTGCAAAGCCTGCCCCAAACTACCGAATCCCGTAGCAGTTTTTTGTGGTGAGGGTTCGTAGTTTTTAAAAGAAACGGGGCTTTCCAGATCATCTTTTGTTGTTAACGTGATCTTACGGTCTGCTGCGTTTACTTCCAGCACGGTCAGTTGTACCGTGTCGCCGGGCTTAGCATTGCCAAGAGCTTGCTCAGAGGCAGCATTGATATGTGATTGTGGCAATAAACCGGTAATACCTGGGGCAAGTGTGACAAACAGGCCGAATTGTGCACGTTTTTCAATGGTTCCTGTGACCGTCGCGCCAGGAGTAAACCTTGTTGCCGCATCCTCCCACGGGTTACCTTCTGCATCACGTACGCTCAGGCTTATACGCCGCCTGGCCGTATCAATGTCTTTGATCTTGACTCCAACACGCTCGCCCGCTGTAACAACGTCTTCGACATTCGTAATCCGTCTAGTCCAAGACAGTTCGCTGATATGCACCAGGCCTTCAATGCCGGGAGCCACTTCCACAAAAGCACCAAAATTTGTACAGCGGGACACTTTACCTTCTACAATGCTACCGGGGGTTAGGCGTTGCGTAACGGTAGTCCATGGATCTTCTGTCACCTGTTTGACAGAAAGGGCAATGCGCAGACCTTTCTCTGTATTTTCAATTTTCAACACTTTTACCCGCACCGTATCACCCTGAGAAATAAATTCATCCGGGTTCTGTACACGTGCCCAGCTTAATTCTGAGACATGGATTAACCCCTCAACCCCCGGGGCAAGTTCGGCAAAGGCGCCAAAGTTGGTTAATCTGGTTATACGTGCATCGACCACAGCATCCTGGGTCAGGCTTTTCATATATGCTTCGCGGCTTTCTGCCTGTTGGGCCTCCAGCAGAGTACGGCGTGAAACCACCACATTGCGACCACTGTTTTCACAGCGTGTGATAAGAAACTGAAAGGTTTGTCCGAGGTAGTCTTCAGGATTTTCCACAAATCTGTTGTCAATCTGGCTGATGGGACAAAATGCGCGGCGATGCATTACCTCGACGGTAAAGCCGCCTTTGCATTGGGCTGCGACTTTGCCTTCTACCGGGATATTGCTTTCAAAGGCATCCATAAGTGCCATGGCGCTGTTTGCAATACGTGACAGCCGCACTTCACCTTGGCTAATGGAGGTAACGTACAGGTCAAGCGTATCACCTACTGCACAGGTAAGAACTCCTTCAGTGTCCTTCAACTCATCGGCATCTACTACCCCGTCGACTTTGGAACCCGTGGCAATAAATATACTATTATTGTCTATGGCCACAACAGAGCCGGTAATTTTTTCTCCAATCCGTAGGGCAGAACCGCCATCGGGAGCATACTGCTCAAGCAGGTCGGCAAAGTTGTCTGTACCTGCCTGAATCTGGTCATCACTCATGGATATGATCCTCCTGAAAAGATACGCAATCGCGCGTTATGTTCAGGGGGTATACTCCGGGCAACGTCTGTTCGCAAGACGAATCATGTTGCATCAAAGCATTTGTCATGGCAAATAAGCACAACATCAACAAACAGCTACGTATAAAAATACGAGGAGGCAACATGCTTACAGCCAAAGCAAGACATATTCTTGTGGAGACAGAAGAGTCCTGTAACGATTTGAAAAAACGCATTGAATCTGGGGAAGATTTTGCCGAAGTGGCTCGTGAACATTCCCGCTGTCCTTCAGGTCGTAGGGGCGGTGATCTCGGCATGTTCCGGAAAGGGCAAATGGTGCCTGAGTTTGACAAAGTTGTTTTCAGCGATGCTCTTAATGTAGTTCATGGACCGGTGCGTACCCAATTTGGCTACCATCTTCTTGAAATTACCGAGCGTTCCGAATAGCCGGAGCAAGGCCGTGTATCCTTATAAATAAAGCACCTTCGGGTGCTTTTTTTTGTCGTACAGGTTGAAATATGTCAGCAATAATTCACCTGCAACATAATATGTTGTATTGTGGTACCTGATATGTATTTCCCTGATATTTAAGGAGACGATATGCCTGCTTTGAAAACATGGAAAAATAAAGAATTACAGCGCATTAAGCTGGAAAGTGACCAGATGTTTGAAAGTTTGTGTTCCTGCCTTGGATTGCCCTCGTTGTGCGAGGATGGGTCTGCTCCTTCTATTCAGATGGATGAAGACCATGACCGTTTGCTGATTACCTTGCATCTGGCGGGAATTAATGCCGGAGATATAGAGATTAATGTAGATGGTAATACACTGTGTGTACACTATGATATGAAAAATTGTTCTGAATGTAGTGTGTATAAAAAATCACACAAAACATGCTTCACTCTGCCTTGCAAAGTCCGTTCAGAAACTCTCGAAGTGGATAGGGAAGGAGAAAATATTTTGATACACATTTTGAAATGTAGAAGAGGAGTTTCAAAAAAATCCTCTATAACAATATCAATGCCCGACGCATAAGGAGAACATGATATGAAAAATAAGAAAGTACTTACGGTTAGTGCTGAAGATTTGCGTTGGACATTATCTCCAGAATTGCTTCAATTTGACTCTACAGACAAGCTGGAAGCCCAAGATGTTATTATCGGGCAGAAGAAGGGTGTGGACGCTTTTCAGATGGGCATGGATATCTGTGCCAAAGGGTACAATATTTTTGTTACCGGTGCTGCTGGCTTGGGTAAGTTGGCCATGGTTAGGCGATTGTTGGAAAATCGCACTCCGCAAGAAGCAACACCCGATGATATTTGTTATGTCAACAATTTCAGCAATTCTGATGAGCCACGGCTTCTTACTTTTTCTGCTGGACAAGGAAAAAAATTTAAAGATGCTATTCACGCATTTTTGGAGAATATTAAAAAAGAGATACCCCAGATATTTGAAAGTCAGGAGTATCTGCAGAGCAAAAATGAAATTATTGAGGCGCATGATAAAAAAACACGTGATTTTTTTAAAAACCTTGAAGCACGGGTGCGTGATGCAGGTTTTGTGCTTGTAAATATGCAAATGGGGCAGGTACAGCGGCCTGATATTGTACCTCTTGTTGACGGTGAACCGGTACATCTGATGAAAGTCGAGGAACTGGTCGACAAGGGGCGTTTTCCTCAAGAGGAATATGAAGTACTGAGCAGCAAATACCAGGAACTCAAAAGCGATATTGATTCCATATTTCTTGAGGTTCGCCAACTTCAGAAAGAGGTAAAGAAAAAGAGCGGGGAAGTAGATAGGCTTATTTTTCGCAATATGGCCATGGAGCTTGTCCAGCCACTTTATGATGCTTTCAGCCACAAAAAAGTTCATGCCCACCTAGATGCAATGCTTGAAGACATGACGGAGCATTTTGATGCCATTCGCACGTTGGGACAGCCCGTTCAGGAGATGCCGGGCATGGGTGCTGCAGGTCTGGCTGCGGATGCACTGATGCATCCATATCAGGTGAACCTGCTTGTAGATAATGCTGAAAAAAAGGGTTCGCCTGTTATTGTGGAGTCATATCCCACATACCGTAATCTTTTTGGCGGGATTGATCGTGTGATGGACCAAGGCGGCATGTGGCGTACGGATTTTAGTAAAATTACTGCCGGCTCTTTTATTAAAGCCAATGGTGGGTACCTGGTTCTGAACTTGATGGATGCCATTATGGAGCCGGGCGTCTGGAAGACTCTAAAAAGGGCATTAAAAACCTCTCAAATAGAAATTCAGACATTTGATCCCTGGTATTTTATCACCACATCGGGCCTCAAACCTGAGCCCGTTAATATGAATGTAAAGGTTGTCGTGCTCGCCACACCGCAACTGTACCATATGTTGCGTCATTATGACCCGGATGTGGTAAAGATTTTTAAAATTCGTGCGGACTTTGACTCCAGCATGGCCCTGAGTGACGAGGCTCTGTTGGAGATAGCTAAATTAATGAAAAAATTTGCCGCTGCACAAAATCTGCTGCCGTTTGACCGTACAGCCGTAGCCCGATTGCTGGAAGAGGGAGTGCGCTATGCGGGCAGAAGGGAAAAAATATCTACTTCTTTTCCCATATTGCGGGATATCATGGAAGAATCCTGCCACATAGCAAGGCTTGCAGAGGATTCTCTCATCACGGCGCAGCATGTGGAAGAAGCCCTCCAGGCGCGTCGTAATCAGGCCAACCTGATAGAAGAAAAGCTTCAAGAAATGACGGAGCGCGGCAGTATTTTTATTGATACAGAAGGTACTGTGGTGGGACAGGTCAATGGCCTAGCGGTGTATTCTATGGGGGACTACATGTTTGGCAGGCCCTCACGTATTACGGCAAATACATCCATGGGGCGTGAGGGTATAATCAATATCGAGCGAGAGTCGGAATTGTCCGGTGCCATACATAATAAAGGCATGCTGATTCTTTCCGGTTATTTGCGGCGTAATTTTGCACAGAACAAACCACTCAGCCTTACCGCATCCATAGCATTTGAGCAGTCGTACGGCGGGGTTGATGGTGATTCTGCCTCTTCTACAGAGTTGTACGCATTATTTTCCAGCTTAAGCGATGTTCCTATCAAGCAGGGGATAGCTGTGACTGGCTCTGTCAACCAACGCGGCGAAGTACAGCCCATTGGGGGCGTGAATGAAAAGATAGAGGGCTTTTTTGCTTGCTGTCAACAAAAGGGGCTTACAGGAGAGCAAGGTGTCTTGATTCCCAAAGCGAATGTAAAGGATTTGATGTTGCAAAAACATGTGGTGGAAGCTGTTGAGTCCGGTAAATTTTATGTGTGGGCTGTGGAGCACGTGGATCAGGGGATTGAAATTTTGACGGGCGTACCCGCAGGCGCCCGTAACGCATCAGGGGTGTATCCCAAGGGAACCATTAATCGCCTGGTAGATGATCGCCTGACAGTTCTTGCGGAAGGATTGCGGGATTTTGGCAAAAAGAAAAGTTCCGCACAACGCCGTACGCGTGCAAAAAATACATCAACATCTTAGATAGTGTCGTCAAATTTAAAAAAATGTGTTAGCTTCCTCCAAACAGAGC
>CAZQKM010000025.1:0-3456 GCA_964593925.1 uncultured Desulfovibrionaceae bacterium
CAAGAACACAGAAAAGTGGCTTAACTGGTACTCCACAAAAATGTGGCAGGATCAGGATGGAGGCTTTATTATACAGGATCTGTTTTTGCTAGGATACGTACGTATAGATCCCCACGCCATGTTCCGAATTTACGGCCTTGTTCCCGCAATCGAATGGGGCGGCCCACTACAAAGTCCGGGGGCAGTGTTATTTCCAACATTTTTTTTTCGCCCGTGAGCCCTATGGATATATTCAGACGGACCTTGGTACCGGGTACGAGGTTTGGCGTGGGTAGGTATACGGTCTGTTCATAATCCATCTGGTGGCGTAGCCAATTTTTTATGCCGGCAATTATTCCCTGTGTCAGATCAATACTCAGCGTTGACTTGCCCCACTCCAGTGCCAGCCGTTTGCGTTTACGCGGTTTGTTACGGCTAAGAGCGCTTCCTTCGTTTTTGAGCTGGGCATAAATGTCTTCAAAGACTTTTTTTGCAAAAGGGTCCTTGAGGATATCCTGTAGCACATCTTCCTGCTTGTAATAAAATGGTCCGGAGGCGTCGCGACGAGTATTGGCATGGGCAGATTTGCGTTGCTGTTTGTCCTCTGTTGTTTGGCGCTGTTGATTTTTTGCGCGGTTGTATGCCTTGAAGGCATCTTCACGGGTTTGTTTGTCAGTTGTGCCGGATTCTGTTGTTGTGGCTGTTTTGTGTGCATGTAACCGTGTGAGCAGTACATACGCTTCATTCAAGCGTTGAAATTGTTTAGCCGCATTTGGCGACCCCGGATGCAGATCCGGGTGCAAGGCAAATGCACGGCGACGATAAGCGGATTTGATGGTTGCCAGATCCGCATTTTCGGGAATTTGTAAAAGACGATAGCAGTCCTGCGGAGTCACGTGCCACCTGTAAGGCCGCACACCGCGGCGTGCGGCGGCTTTTTGTTGCGCGGTCGATTATGACCGGTGGTTTTTACCGGTAATATATGCTGCCTCTTCATCACTGATGCACAGGGCTCTGGCTTCAACATTTTTATCGGAGGCCAGCAGATTATGCTTGTGCATATAGCGTAGCCCCTGCATGGCAAATTCAGGGTGTGTTACGCTGGCGCATATACCGGGGCAAAAATCTTTGGCCATTTCCAAGCTGTCCTTGTCCACCAGATTACCCCGGAAAAAAGGCCATGCACGGCAAATATCTGGCTTGGCGGCATGCACTGCACAGCCTTTGCTTTGGTCAAAGAAAATACAGTATGCATTGTCCTGTATGCGAATCATAAGCTTACCGCTGCGCCTTTCGCCATATACAGACTCAAACCCTTCGGGAGTCATCTTAAGGTGCAGGCAGAGGCGCTCAAGATCTTTGGGGCCTACAACTATACCGCCTGCGCCTTGGCAACAATGTCCGCACATCTGGCAGTCAAAAGCATTTTTGTGATGGTGTTGATTGTGCTGCATATACTTTATCGCATAAGACGCTGGTGCTCGACCATGATACATGCGTCTTCAATGACGGTTATGTGTTGCTCGGTGAGTAGTGCCCCCGCATCAGGGCTGTGTATACCAAGCTGCATCCAGAATACCGCAGGCCTGTGGCGCATGGCAAGGGTTTCATGCGCGTGCTGGGGGCAATGCCGAGGCGCACGGAACAGATTAACAATATTTACAGCCATGGGAATATCCAGCAAGGACGCAAAGGTTTGCAGGCCCCAGACGTTACGCCGTACAGGATGCACGGGAATAACCGTATAGCCTGCACCGATAAGATAGCGCCCCACAGTGTCAACGGCTTGGCCGGGTTTGTCTTTGGCTCCAAGAACAGCAATGGTTCGGTAGGCTGCCAGCACGGTACGGATGCGCTCGTCAGCCAGCATGGAGAGCATGTGGATATCCTTAAAACAGCCTGAAGGTTGCAGTTGCATTGCCACGACTGAGGTGTATGATACGCATACGTAAGATAAAGCGCAATTGTTTACTAAAAGCCAGCGTGTATGGGATGGGTAGACCATATGCCGATGCCATGTTTGTATGGTGCTGTTGGTTGGAGGAAGCAAGCATGCATAAAGACATTGTAAAGGAAAAAATGCACGAAATCAGGGCAATAGAATGTATGCCATGCGAGGAACTTGCGCAACGCCATCAGCGTTTACGATCCATTATGGAGCAACAGATGCCAGAAGCATCAGGCATGCTCGTCTGCTCACGTTTGAACATCTATTATCTTACGGGTACGTTGGGAAACGGTGTGCTGTGGATACCGGTACAGGGCGAACCCGTGCTGATGCTGCGGCGGGGGCTGGAGCGCGCTAGATTGGAAAGTCCCCTTGTCCACATTGTGCCGTTTCGTTCTTTTGTGGATGTTTCCGCGCGGTGTGACGACGCAGGTGTGCCCGTGGGAGATGTGGTGGGAGTGGAGCAGGCTGGGCTGACATGGGGGCTCGGTATTAAGCTTCAGGAGCATATGCCTTATGTGCGCTTTATTAGTGCGGACAAGGTGCTTGCCGTCTGCCGTAGCGTGAAGACCGTATGGGAGCTTGAAAAAATGCGTCTTGCCGGTGCGCGTCACCATGTCGCTCTATATGAACAGCTTCCTGAACAATTGCGGCAAGGTATGACGGAGCGGGCTGTTGCCCATGCTGGCTGGCAGGTCTTTTTTTCGCTTGGGCACTGTGGGCTCATGCGTATGAATGCCCCTGGAGAGGAGATTTTTTTGGGGCATGTCTGTGTGGGAGAAAGTGGTAACTATCCTAGCTATTTCAACGGTCCCTTGGGCATCATGGGCGAGCACCCTGCCACACCTTGTATGGGCAACGCGGGTAGGGTGTGGCAGGCGAGACAGATATTGTCTTGCGATATGGCATTTTGCCTTGAGGGATATCACAGCGATAAAACGCAGATATATTTTTCTGGTCCGGCTGGGACCATACCGGATGCTGTGCGTCGGGCGCATGATGTGTGTATTGCCATCCAGCAGGATGTTGCTGGGGCACTGAAGCCCGGGGCCGTTCCTTCTGCATTGTACGCCCGTGGGCTTGCCATGGCAAAAAAAGCAGGTTTTAGTAAGGGGTTTATGGGGCTTTTACATGGCAAGGTGGCTTTTTTGGGGCATGGGATAGGGCTTGCCATTGATGACCAGCCTGTCATAGCCCGTGGTTTTGATATCCCTGTTAAAGCGGGTATGGTTTTTGCCCTGGAACCGAAGATCAGTCTGCCGGGTTTGGGCATGGTAGGTGTGGAGAATACTTTTGAAGTGACAGAGTCGGGTAGCGCATGTCTGACAGGCGATGCGTATGACATTGTTTGTCTGGAATAGGTAGCTAGGTAGACGGGGGTGCGCGTATAAGGAGAAGGTCGCAGAAGATGCTGAGGCATGCGCCCTTATCCGCACACGAAGCCAGTGATACCAGTTTTCCAGCCCCTCGCCAGTGCGATACGAGAGTGGAAAGAATGCCAGTGTGCTGTTAAGATTCGCGGCAAAGCG
>CAZQKM010000025.1:3556-33548 GCA_964593925.1 uncultured Desulfovibrionaceae bacterium
ACGAGAGTGGAAAGAATGCCAGTGTGCTGTTAAGATTCGCGGCAAAGCGATGGGCACGCTTCACGTCAAAATCCACATGGGGCAGCAAGTCTGTCTTATTCAGGACCATGGCTGTGGAAAGTGTAAAAAGCAGAGGATATTTTTCGGGCTTATCGTCGCCTTCGGGCACACTGAGCAGAGCAATTTTATGGTCTTCGCCGCAGTCAAATTCCACAGGACAGACAAGGTTGCCCACGTTTTCAATAAAAAGGATGTCTGTTTGGTGCAGGTCCAAATGGCTTACTGCGTCCAGCACCATGGCGCTGTTCAGGTGACAGCCACCTTCGGTATTGATTTGTACCGCCTTGGCACCGGTGGCCGCTACCCGTTTGGCGTCATTGGAGGTTTGCAGGTCTCCTTCTACCACAGCCATGCTGAATTCGCTTTTAAGGTCAGTCAACGTGCGTTCAAGCAGAGTGGTTTTACCCGCACCCGGAGAGCTGATAAGATTAAGTACCAGAAGGTTGCTTTGTGCAAACAGGGCGCGTAGTTGGGCGGCAGTGTGTTCATTGGCTTCCAGGATATTGCGAATCACGGGAATTTCCATGCGAGGCTCCTCACTCTGCTTCAATGTGATCAACAAACAATTCGCGCCCTGTGAGTATTTCGTGTCCGAATTCGTGTTTGCAACGAGGGCAGGGCAGGTACAGTTCGTCATTATCCGGAACAAATGCTTCGCCACAGCCGCTACACTTGACCCGTAAGGGTACTTCTTCCAACTCCAGTTCAGCGTGTTGCAGGCTCTCTTCGGTACAGAAGGCTTCAAACCCCATACGTAGCGCTTCGGGAACGATATTGGTCAGCTTGCCGTAGCGTACCCGCACTAGAAGCAGGCGTGTTGCACTGTGCTTTGCCATTTCCTCTTTGACGATTTCCACAAGGCTTGCGGCAATGGACATTTCATGCATGTATGTTACCTAATATAAAAGTTTGGGGTCGTAAAGGCGCTATTTTGAATAATGAGGATTTGCATGCTGCGTATCGTTGCGTGTATACTATTAGGCGTCGGACGTTATGAGAGGAATGCAGACGTCTGGAAAAACAGGCTGGCGGTGCAGCAGGACCGTGCAGGGAGACTGTAACACAAGGGATTATATTGTGAGCCAGAATGCGTATTTGGGCGTGTACTCCTCTGTAAAAAAGCTTGTGCCATCTGGGGGAAGCTCTGGCAAGGGAGGGGTGTATAAAAGCTATTGGTGCGTTTGGAGCACTGGGGAGCTTAAAGTTGCCATGCTGCCTTTGACCAATAGTCTGGAGCCGGACGGAGAGCCGTGTATCATAAGCCATGCGGAACTGGACAAAGAGTATGGGCATGAGCCTGGGCTCAGTGCATTGATGACTGAAGACACGCTTTCTCGTATGGTAGAGCACTTGCACACCGTGTTGCCAGTGCAGGAGCCAGATCTTCCAGATGATTGGGGTGAGGCAACAGAAGACGGCGTGCCCGCAAATGACGAGGAAGTGGAGCGGGCCGCTCGTGCGGACTTTGCCGTTGCGCTTACTTCACTGCGCAGGGGTGATCTCGACCATGCTGTACATTTGTTCAATCGCCTGGTGGGTGAGGACAGACAGCATCCTCGGGAGCACCGCCATATGTTTACGGAATTTGGTATTAACTTGCGTAAAAGCGGGTTGCCGGATATGGCTGTCAAGCATCATGAGTATGCCTTGGGGTTAAACCCTTCAGATGATCATATTCATTTTAACATTGCCAGGGCATATTATGACATGGGTAAAGTGCAAAAAGCGCTTAGCCACTTGGACGAGTCGTTAAAGCTGAATCCCGACCTCGCTGTATCACAATTGTTTAAAGCGTATATTCTGCAACAAACAGCGCTCAGGCGCTAGATCCGCCTTTGGGGAGTAATATTGATGAATCGTATAATTGCAATGCTTATTCTTGGTGTACTGCTTGTGGCCATGATGCTTGTCGTGGCCAACTACATGTCGACCCCCGGAGAAGAAGACACTGTGTCTGTGGCCACAGGACCGTCTGGTATGCAGGAAGATTCCACCTCTGCTGAAGCTTCCAAGATACCACGGGAGTTAGCGCATTTGTCTGATACATCGCAAACACCTGTGGTGCCCCCGGCGGAAGCACCTGACACGGTTGAGGGAGACTTGCCGCAACCCAATCCGGTTTCTTCTGGAGAGCAGGGTGAGGGTATGGCGCAAAATCCAACCGGGTCTGTTCCTTCTTCCATGGACCTGGCTGCGGCTGACGGGGATGCCAAGGCAGCGAAAAAAAAGCAGGATGCAGTACCTATGCCCAATACTCAGCCTGTAGCTCAGACGCCAGTACACTCGCCGGCTACTGCACCAAAGCCTGAAAATGCCAGTGGAAAGGCTGCCGCTGGCAAGTTGACAGCTGTGGGATACAAATTTGAGGGCAATGCACTGGTTTTTTATGTGCAAGGGTCTACTACCTTTGAGCACAAGGTGTTTACATTGTCTGGGCCAGATAGGTTGGTGGTGGATATCAAGGGAACCTGGGGGAATGTAGATGCTCCCACCACGCCTTCCAACCGTTTGGTGAAAAGCTCTCGTGTGGGCTTGCATCAGCAGTATGCCCGCTTTGTTCTTGACCTGAAATCTCCGCTTGTGAAGCATTCGGCAACGCTACGCGACAATACCTTGCTTGTAACTATGGAGTAATAGAAGGAGCCGATGCGGCTACTATGTTTGGGGAACATGTGGAAGTGGTAGCATGCCACGGACACGGCGTACTTTAAGAGCCAGAGTACACTTGTGCAGATGGCTGGCAGGAGAAAAGGCATTGTCTGGGGGCAGCAGGGGAGCAGGTTGGCGTGCCGTCACATGCTAGGTTGCTGCGTTGCGGGCCATCGCAAAGGTAGGCAGTAGTACTTGAAGTCGTTGGTACCATTTTGTTTTTCAGCTTGTTTGGCTGAGAGTTGCTTATGGTATGGTTTGCTTTGGTAAGGCTCGTATTTTGCTGCTAGAGTCATGTTTGTAGGTGTAAGGTGGAGTACTAGTTATTGTGTGTGTTCCAGGCAGGGGATAGCGCTTTCTTACGTCCATGTTTACCTGTTGCGGAATGTCGGTGTGGGCTGCCTTTTTTGTTACCGGATGGGAGTCAGCCAGTAGGGACGTAGTGTGGGCTAGGGATTCTGTCGACATGAGTAGTCTGTAGATAAGAACCAGGTGATGGTGGAGAAGATGTGGGAAAGTTCAGGGGGCGTGCCTCAAGGGCGGACATCAGCTGAAATTGCCGCGGCCATGGACTCTGTGGCAACGGAAATACGGCTGGCAGATGTATACCACAAGGCCTTGAAAGCCGGTAGTATAGCACCGTTTTATAGTTTGAAGAATATACACGGTGATGTTGTGAACCCTGTGGATAACCTGCTTGAAGGGCCGGTTCTTATTTCGTTTTTTCGTGGCACATGGTGTCCGTACTCTGTGGAAGAACTGCTGGCGCTCAACGCCATATTACCGCAAGTGACTGAACGTGGA
Source organism: uncultured Desulfovibrionaceae bacterium (assembly GCA_964593925.1). Taxonomy (GTDB): domain Bacteria; phylum Desulfobacterota; class Desulfovibrionia; order Desulfovibrionales; family Desulfovibrionaceae; genus Oleidesulfovibrio. Next base: position 7,070 of record CAZQKM010000025.1, read on the forward strand.
GCAACCATTGTGGCGGTCTCTCCTCAGCAACCGCGATTCAATCGTGCACTGGTGGCAGAGTATAGCCTTGGTTTTGATGTGCTGACTGATGTGGGGTGTAGGCTGAGCACGGGCTTTGGAGTGACGTATCAGCTCTCATTGGTGATCAAGCGTTTGTATACCTATTTTGGTATTGACCTTGAACAGTATAACGGTTCTGCGGGCTGGGTACTGCCTGCAACCTCACGGTATGTGCTGGATACAAGTGCCCGCGTGCTGTGCGCACACGTGGACGTAGATTATGGCAAGCGTACGGATATTCGAAAGACTATGGCTGCATTGCCTTAGGGAGCTCTGTAAAGTGTATCAGGGATGCATGACCAGGGTTGTGGATCTGATGCGCTGAGCTGGGGGGTTGCTAGCCTGAAAGCCCATATCACCGTGTTTTTAGATGCTCTCGCATCAGCAATGGATAGCCTTGGTTTGTGAGCATGTTTTTTGGGGGCGCAGACTGCTATCCCAGAAGACAGTGAGCCAAAGGTGAAGGCGGCATTGCACATGATCTGGCTTGCGGAATCCTATATTTCAGCCAAGGCCTGCCTGGCTTCGTGTTTTGTCGATGGCAAAGCAGGCTCATAGGTATCATGGATGCGCAGACTCAGCTATTTACGCCAGCTACCCCTGCCAGCTTGACATTCTGGGTAGGCTCTACAGTTGTTTTTAAGGCTGTCGTGGCACAGTGAGAGCCAATGTTTTCCATGGGGTGTAAAGATGTGCTCACCGCTCATGATAGATTATTCTGTGTTGGCTTTTTCAATGGGAAAAGCCTCATTCAAGCATTTTTTTGCTCGTTGAATATTTTGTGGTTGCCTGCGGTATGCTGCGTACTCCTTGAATGTCTGTGCAAGGTTCGCGGAAGGGCTACAGGCTCAATGATAGTGTACAGGGCGTTTCTGGTCTGAATATATTCAATATTTTTTTGGCAGTATTTCATGCGTATTCCCAAGCAGCGCTGGGCATTGGATGCTGTGTGCGTTTGTGGAGTGCACACTTTTCCATGAAATAAAAATGATTTTACGCAGGCGAGGGGAGTTTCAGGACAAGGATACATGCTCAATAAGCACAGTACCGTTGGTAAGCTCCATAAGAGCAGCATGTAGTGTGTCGGCATACTCTACAGGCAACTCTACGGTAAAGGTTGCGTCAAGGCCAAATTGTTCGCTGATGATGGCGGCTTCCACGGTATGCAGCATATTTTTGAAGGATGTTACATGGGAGTATTCCATAACCACGCAAAAGCGTGCAGGAACAATTTTTTCTTTCAGGGGTAGCGAGTTCAGTGCCAGAGAAACCATGCCACCATAGGCGCGGACAAGACCGCCTGTACCCAACTTTGTGCCGCCAAAATAGCGTGTGACGACCACAGCAATATCTCCTACACCACTATGTAGTAGAACGTTGAGCATGGGGCGCCCTGCGGTGCCATGTGGCTCTCCGTCGTCACTCATACCCACGCAGGCTGTATGCCCCGGTGGTCCGCACATAAATGCCCAGCAGTTGTGTGTGGCATCAGCATGTTTGGCCCGAATGTTACCAATGAACGTTTTGGCACTATCCATGGAGTCGGCATGGGCCAGAAAGGCGAGGAACAAACTGCGTCTTATGGTATCTTTTACCGCATGTACAGAAACGGCGGGGACCGGATAGCGCTGACTCATAGTATGTTGCCTACGCCGTGTGGCACGCAAGGTCAAGCTAGTATGGGGGCGGTGGTTTAGCGCAAGGTATCTTTCGAATGATCGTGTATTGAGGCTCTGGAGCCTAAAGAGATAAAATGTACCCCCGGTACAACCTTTTTGCAGGCTATTTTTTATAGTGGCCTCATACACCCAAGGGGGATATTTGACGAGTCAGATGCGGGCGGGTAGGAACATACACACACATGAGGCCCGACCGGGCCATGTAGTTGGTGGAATATGTCAAAGACACTTATCATAGCGGAAAAACCTTCTGTTGCGCATGAAATTGCGCCGCTAGTGGGAGCAGGAAGCAAGCGGCGAGGCTTTTGGGAAGGGGCTTCGCATGTGGTGAGCTGGGCGGTTGGCCATTTAGTCAATATTGCTGAGCCCGAAGAGCAGAACGAACTCTGGGGGGGGCGTTGGTCTTTGGACCAGTTACCCATGGTTCCACAGCGTTTTAAGCTTGTTGTTCCGCCCGGGTCTCGCAGGCAGTTTGATGTGCTTTATCATCTCATGCACAGGGAAGATATAGGCGACATTGTCAATGCCACAGATGCTGGTCGTGAAGGGGAGTTGATCTTTCGGCGGATTCAGTTGCATGCAGGTTGTGTAAAGCCCGTGCGTCGCTTATGGGCTGGTGATATGACCGAAGAGGGCTTGCGGCGTAGCTTAGCGAGCCTGCTGGACGATACGGCAAAGCGCAACCTGGGACTTGCGGCCTTTGCCCGGGCAGAGGCAGACTGGCTTATGGGCATGAACCTGTCGCGACTTTTTACGCTAAAAGCCAACATGCTGATTTCTGTGGGGCGTGTTCAGACGCCGGTGTTGAAACTGCTATGTGATCGGCGCAGTGAAATAGAGCATTTTATTCCCGCGGATTTTTGGACAGTGGAAGCACTGTTTGGTAAGGAACCCCCTGTTGTTGCCCAAAACGGCAAGGAGCAGACAGACGGGTGCGACCATGGTCTAGAGGCAGAACACGAGCAAGATGCGCCGGGGGCATTTCGCGGGGTGTGGCATCGGCCGCCGGAGTATACTGAAACCCGTTTTGATAAGCAGGAACTTGCCCAAGCCGCCATGGAGCGTTGTTCGGGGCACATGGGTATTGTGGAAAAAGTCTCAAGCCGCAAGGGGGTGCAGAAGCCACCACTGCCCTTTGATCTCACAACATTGCAACGTGAGGCCAACTCCCGTTTTGGGTATTCCGCGCAGGAGACATTGACCATTGCGCAGGCATTGTATGAGCGGCACAAGCTTGTTACGTATCCGCGTACGGATTCGCGCTATCTTACCCGCGACCTGTTTGCGGAAATCCTACGATATTTTCGTGCCATATATAGCATGTACCCGCAGGAAACAGTTCCCGCCGTAGAGCGGGTACAGTCAGGTTCGCGGTTTGCCTGTGTGAATGATAAAAAGGTGACTGACCACCACGCCATTATCCCTACAGCTCAGGGAAAGGATCCGGTAACGCTGGGAGAGCGAGAGCGTACTGTATACGACATGATTTGTCGGCGCTTTATTGCCGCGTTCAGTGCGCCGGCTGTTTTTGGGGTGTCCACTGTGCATGTGCTGCTGGATAATGAGATGTTCATTGCGCGTGGCAAGGTATTTAAGGATACGGGGTGGCTTGCCGTGGAGCCATGGAGAGCCGCTCGGGACAATCCTTTGCCAGCCATGCGCAAGGGAGCTCGTTTGCATGTTCACTGGTTGGATGCTGTTCAACGCCAGACAAAATCCCCTGCACACTTTACCGATGCCACGCTGCTTGCAGCCATGGAGACTGCCGGAAAATTGGTGGAGGATGAAGCATTACGTATCGCCATGAAAGACCGTGGCCTTGGCACGCCAGCCACACGGGCACAAATTATTGAGACGCTGCTTTTACGCGGCTATGTGGAAAAAAAGGGAAAACGCCTTGTGCCCACGGATGCTGGTATGCGGGTTGCTGCACTGGTTTCTGCGCTGTTGCCCGATGTGGCGTCTCCAGAGTTTACCGGCCAGTGGGAAAAGAAACTTAAAGATATTGAGGCAGGAGAATACTCGTATCCGCAATTCATGTACGCCATTCGTAACATGCTTGCCCAAAGTATACAGCAGATTAAGCCTCGTAATATTCTGCATGTGCTTATCGCTGAGGCTGCCCGTCTTGCCCGGCGTGCACCGGATGGTACATGCCCATTGTGCGGTGCGGCGGTGGAAGAGCGTGAAAAAGTTTTTGGATGCAGCCGCTGGAAGCGGGCTGATGGTGGTTGCCCCTTTGTCATCTGGAAAAATACCCTGGGCATCAATCTAGATTCTATGCTGGTTGCGCAGCTTTTGGAAACAGGGATTACCAAGGAGGAGCTGCAACTGACTTCGCAAAGTGGGACTTCTTTCAGGGCAAGGCTTACTCTTGAGCAAGGGATAGTGCGGCCTCTATTTGATGAAAGACGTAAAGCCCTGTCTACTCTACCATGTGGGCTTGCAAGTGGGCCATGGGAAAACCCTTTTCCGCCTGAAGAAGAGCCTCTTTCATAGCGCAATCGACTTATACCCCGTGCTATAATTTTATATCGCCTTGTAGCAGTACTATCTATTGTCGGTTAGGGAGAGGTCGCGTAAAATTTTTGCAATGGGGGAGTGTTTTCAGGCAGTTGGGACTGTAAGGATTTTTTTGCAAAAATGCTTTACTAAAGAAGATTTTTTTACTAATAATAATCATTACTGTTTATTTTGGCGTCAGTTGACGTTCAAAAATTATAAGAGAACACTAAGGAGTAGAACCAATGTCCAAGACTATGGAAAATTTGATGGCTGCTTTTGCAGGCGAATCTCAGGCCAACCGTAAGTATCTTGCTTTTGCCAAGCAGGCAGAGCAGGAGGGGCATCCCCAGGTTGCCAAGTTGTTTCGTGCTGCTGCCGATGCTGAAACAATCCATGCCCATGCCCATTTGCGCAATGCAGGCAAGGTTGGCTCCACTGTGGAAAATTTGAAGGCTGCCATTGAGGGAGAGACCTTTGAGTTTGAAAAGATGTATCCTGGTATGATTGCTGAAGCTGATGCCGAAGGAGAAAAGGTTGCGGCCCGCTACTTTGGTTTTGCAAATAAAGCAGAAGAGGTACATGCAAAATTGTACAAGAAAGTTCTTGAAAATATAGAAAATCCGGTTGTAGTAGACTACTATAACTGCTCCGTTTGCGGGTATACGCATGAAGGTCCTTTTAGTGATGGCAAGTGCCCTTTATGTAATGCCGCTGCAAGTGCCTTTTACAAGGTAGACTAGTAAGGCAGGGGCTTACGGGGGGGAAGGTAAAGGCTGCGGGCGTTGAGCCTTCAGCCTTTTTTTTTGCGCCGAAAGGCCTCGGTTTCGTATACTATTGTGTGTACTTTTTAGAGGTGAGTAGCGCGCTGCGCTTGTCAGGTTGCTTGCCTTTAGCTGCTTTTTACGCCAGTTTTAGACGTTAGACGTTAGACGTTAGACGTTAGACGTTAGACGTTGGGCGTGATATGAGTCTTTAGCATACTGTGAAAAAGGTGATCTTTGTGCGCTATGGCAATATGAGCATGCTGTTGGAAGACCTGGAACGCCATGGGCATCTTGTTCGCATGGACACACCGGTGGATCCGCACCTTGAGGTAGCGGCTATCCAACGCCGTGCGTATGCCACGGGTGCTCCAGCTATGCTTTTTACACGAGTAAAGGGTACTGATTTTCCCATGGTGGCCAATTTGTTTGGAACCATGGAGCGGACACGTTTTATCTTTCGTTCTACCTTACGGGCATTGGAGGGGCTTTTTAATCTCAAGGCCAATCCGTTTGATTTTTTCAGGCATCCATGGCGGTATACTGGTGTGCCGCGGGCTTTGTACGGTGCTATTCCCCGGAGTGTCAAAACTGGACCGGTTCTTGAGAATACCACCACAATCAGCAGGCTTCCCCAATTGGTATCGTGGCCCGGTGATGGAGGAGGCTATGTTACCCTGCCACAGGTGTATACCGAAAGCCCTGACCGTCCTGGCTATATGCAATCCAACCTGGGCATGTACAGAGTTCAGCTTGGGGGTAATGCCTATGAAACAGATGTTGAGGTTGGGCTGCACTACCAGATTCACCGTGGCATCGGGTATCACCATGCGCAGGCTTTACAACAGAAAATTCCCCTGCAGGTGAATATTTTTGTAGGTGGCCCTCCAGCCATGACTCTGGCCGCGGTGATGCCGTTACCTGAGGGGATACCCGAGCTTGCATTTGCGGGTGCATTGGCCGGATTTCGTGTTCCTATGATTCGGCGTAAGGGTTTTTTGCCCATGCCGGCTGCGGCAGACTTTTGCATCAGTGGCACGTTGATGCCCTATCAGAAGCCGGAAGGTCCCTTTGGCGACCATCTGGGATATTATAGCCTTGAACATAATTTTCCCGTTTTGCGTGTGGATAAGGTCTGGCACCGTACAGGAGCGGTATGGCCTTTTACTACCGTAGGCCGTCCACCGCAGGAGGATACTGTGTTTGGCGACTTCATCCACGAATTAACAGCAGCTATGGTACCGCAGGTATTCAACGGTGTACACGAAATTCAGGCTGTGGATGCTGCTGGGGTACACCCCCTTTTGCTGGCCATTGGCAGTGAGCGGTATGTGCCATGGGCCGGACAACGTCAACCGCAGGAACTACTTACATGCGGTATGGCCCTCTTGGGTAATACGCAGACTTCGCTTTCAAAGTATGTGCTCATTGCGGCTCGTGAGGATACTCCTGGCCTATCTACTCACGATCATGCATTGTTTTTTGCTCACATGCTTGAGCGTACGGATTTCAGTCGTGATTTGCATTTTATCACCAGAACAACCATTGATACGCTGGATTATACGGGTATCAGCCTGAATCAGGGGTCCAAGCTTGTATGGGCTGCCTGTGGTGAACCAAAGCGTGAACTTGCGCATACGCTGCCGACTGATTTTATTTTGCCGCACGAGTTCACCGATGCCTGTATGCTCCATAAGGGGATACTTATTGTTACCGGCCCGCGGCATACGGCCTTGCGTGACATGCACGATAGGGCCATGTTTCGCTTGGCAGAGCATTTTGAGCATATGCAGGGACTGGAGGGGATAGGCCTGATTGTTGTGGTGGATGACGCAGCTTTTACCGCCCGGAACTGGAGTAATTTTTTGTGGGTTACCTTTACTCGCTCTGATCCGGCTACTGACATATATGGCGTGGGTGCTTTTATCCACTGTAAGCATTGGGGCTGCAAAGGGCCGCTCTTGATCGACGCACGTCTCAAGTCTTTTCATGCGCCGGCACTGGAGCTTGATCCTGATGTGGAAAGGCGGGTGGACACCTTGGGGGCACCAGGCGGACCGCTACATGGGTGGGTATAGTACTGCATGCGGGGGGCGGATACCTGTCATTTAAGAAGCCGCCGGTGTTTGCCCGTGGTATCAAGATGTTGTGTGTTTCATGCACCGCGAGCTGCGGCTTCGTCCACTACCCACACCAATCTGCCTGTATGTGGCATGATCTGTTGGATGGGAAGGTTGTGCGGGGCCAGTAGGGACAAGGCCCTAACCACTGCGGGATGCTTGTCGCGCCCACTGGCCATAGCAATAATCGTACGTGCATTATTGATGACGGGCAGGGTGAGCGTAAGACGGTTGGCAGGGTGTGCGGGTACATGCTGAGCAACAACAAGTTGTTTTGTCTCTTTCAAGGCGTCGGAGTCGGGAAACAGCGATGCTGTGTGACCATCAGCGCCAACGCCCAACAGCAGGCAGTCAAATCGCGGATATTCCGTATCATGCAGGGCAAAGTGTTTGCGCAGCAGAGCGTCATATCCCTGTGCCGCGTCTTCGGGCTGCTGTTCACCTTTCATACGGTAAAACTTGGTGGCGGCTATCCGATGTAGTAGTTCGTTGCGGGCGATGCCGTAGTTGCTTTGTTCGTGGTCTGGCCCCACGCAGCGTTCATCCACCCAGTAGACGCGTATATTACTCCATGGCATGCGGTGGGCATACTCAGGATGGGCCAGTAGCCGAAAAAGCGTTACGGGAGTGCTGCCGCCGGAGAGGGCAATGCAGAAGGTGCCGCGCTGGGTAATGGCCTGCTCGCAAGATTCTATGATTAGTTCTGCGGCTTGCCGCGCTAAGGCATCTGCGCCTGGGGTGACATACAAAGAAATATGCATGGGGTGATGTGTCATGATCAGGTACTCCTATGCATGGGAGGGCAATGGTTTTTTGCTGCTGCCCAGCGGTGCTATTTTTTGTCATTTTGTGGGCAGGTGCTGCTCTATATGGGTGTTTACAAAAATGCGGGATCTTCCGGCAGGTGTCCCGCGGAAGGGTACGCACGTTTTTACCAGGGGCAAATGTTACACGTAAGAAGTGGGGATGAAAAAAAATTAATGGATTGCGAGACATTGCGTCAGGCAGGATATGGTACCAGCGATATCCTTGTTTTTTGAAATAACAGGCTGCCTGAACCCGACAGCCTGCTTCGCGGGCAGCTAGCATGGCGGCATCACGTTGACAGCGTGATGTCGATACCGGGCGGAGAATTCTGGGTTTGAAGCCATACCGCCACAACATGGCGCGTACGCGTTTGAACTCACGAAAGCGTGCAAATGCATCTGCCTGACAGAGCACTACTCCCCATGCAAAGAGCGTTGACAGCGTCATTAGCCCCCAAGCCAGCAGCCATGCAGAAAGCTGTTTTTTTTGTATGGGGTCAAATATAGGGTACTGCGTCAGGAACAGTTTACATTCAAGGCCAAAAGCAAGGGCAAACAGTAAGGCTGTAATGCTGACGACATGGGGAAAAGGCGCTGCCTGGATGTAGCGCAGGCACTCCGCAACAAGTGTGCGCATCGTATTCATACTATGGAATGGCTCCTGTCATGTAAAAATTAAGCTCGGCTACGCATTATTCGTGGAAGCTGGAGCGGGCATCTGCAACACACATGTTGCTCCATAACGTGCTTTGAAGTGAGGTGCAACGCTCGGAGGTTTTCAATATATTTTGTGTACCTTATGGGACACTGCGCAATACGGCCAGAATTTCCAGCCGGGAAGCCTGCCATGCGGGATAGGCGCCGGCCGCAAGACCCAGCAGAAAAGAACCCATGCTTGTGCCGGCAATGAGTATCGGATCATACACAAAAGGCAAGCCGGCAAAATGGTACACAAGGGTGATAAGCCCGACAGAAGCCACAACTCCGCCCATGCCGCCCAAGCCGGACATGGTGGCTGATTCCAGTAAAAATTGGCCAAGAATATGGCCGCGCGTGGCACCTGTGGTTCGGCGTATGCCTATTTCAAGTCTACGGGCACGCACTAGCAAGATCATGATGGACAAGATGCCAAGGCTGCCTACAGAGAAGGATATACCGGATGAGAGCAAGCCCAATGTCCACACAAGATCAAGCGCTTTTTGCTGTAGTTGGTTGGCATCGCGTGCATTTAGAACAAAAAAGTCGTCACTACCTTCAATGGTACGGTGGCGTTGGCGCAGAATATCTGTAGCGGCCTTATATGCTGCTTCTTCTGATGCGCCGGGTTTAAGGTTTATGAATACGCCTGAAACCCATGTCTGGTTGGACATGCGCCGCATATATGTACTAAGCGGTACAAATACCTGCTCGTCTTGGTCGTTGCCGGAAAGATCACTTCCTTTTTCTTCCATAACGCCTATAACGGTCAGGTTGGTCTGACGAAAGAACACGGCTTGCCCCATGGCAGCCTCAGGTGAGCCAAAAAGGCGTGTAGCAATGGTTTTGCCAAGCACGATGACCTTTTCCAGAGTGTCCACTTCTTCCAGTGTAAAAAAGCGTCCTGTTTGCGCGTTGGTATTGCGTACTGATGTGTAGGCAGGAAGCGTAGCCACCAGTTGGCACTGTACGGTGTTGCGTCCCTTGCGTATGGGCATGGTGCGAGTGATATAGGGGGTGCCTCCCTGTACTTGGGGTATAGACCCCATAAGCGCCTGGGCATCGGCTAGGGTAAAGGTAGTTGTTTCTCCTCTGAAGCGTATGGCACCGCTTCGGCGAAAGTTGACATTGCCGGAGGCCACCTGAAAAAGATTGGGCCCCAGTTTTTGCGTCTCCAACTCAGTTTGATAGACCAGCGATTTGGTGATGTGCAACACGCCGGTGAGTACCATGGCCCCTAAAAAAACACCTAGCATGGCAAGGATGGTACGCAGACGATGGGTGGTCAGTGATTGCCGCGCAATACGCAGGCCTCTGAGTATGCCGGATGCCCCGCGCATGCTAGCTGTCTCCTTTTAGGGCATGGATGGGGTCAAGCGAGGCAGCATTTTTTGCAGGCCGCAGGCCAAAGGTGATCCCCACGACAACAGCAGCAGTAACACCGGCAAAAAAGACCTTCCACGACAACTGTAATTCGATGAGATCAAAACTTGAAAGTATGTTGCCAAGCAGAATGCCAAGCCCCATACCAAACAGGCTTCCCATAAGTGTCAGGGTGACGGATTCCATAAGAAACTGCATGATAATGGCGTTGTTTCGTGCACCCATGGCTTTGCGTAGGCCAATTTCCATCCGGCGTTCAGCAACGGCAAGATACAATAGGTTGGCGAGAACAAAACCTCCCACAACCATGGCAGATATCGCTGTAATGCCTAAGAATATCACAAGGCCACCTTGTAGCACAGCAAGAAATTTCATGATTTCATTTGCTGTGACAACGGAAAAGTCGTCAGGATCATTTGGGTTCAGGCGGTGCAAATAACGCAAGAGGCTGGTGAGTCCTTTGACGTGGTCTTCCATGGCGTCTGCATTGGTAAACTTGACGCGCAAGGCAGGAAAGTACTGCCTGTTCATATTAAAACGTTGGGTCAGGGTGCTTAGGGGAACAATGATTCTGTCGTCCATACGTGCGTTGGGAGAGCTGAGCCCCCGTTTACTGAGCACTCCCACTACGGTAAAGGGTATATCCTGTAAAAATACGGTGCGGCCTATGGGGTTTGAGCGAGGAAACAGTGCCTCTCTGGGTTCGTCGCCTAATAAGCATACCCGTGAGCCACGGTCTACATCGGTTTGGGTGAGGTCACGACCTTCGGCAAGCGGCCAGTTCCAGGCTTCGGCATAATTGTTTGTGGCGCCTACAAGATGGCCTACCTCGGTGTTTTGACCATCGGCTTTGGCTGTGATGTTGCGCTTAAGGCGCATGGGAACAACAAGATACACGCCGGGTAGCATTTGGCGAATGCTATGTGCATCCAGAGGGGTTAGCGTAGTGAAACGTTGTCCCACAGCGCGATTGAAAACATCGCCCCCAAAAATCAACACGGCGTCAGGCCCAAACTGTTTGACGACTTCAAAGGCTTTTTTTTGGGCGCCGTCCACAGCCGCAATGATAACGGTAAGCGAGGCAATACCCAGTGCAATGGCACAGATAACAAAGGCGCTACGTAACTTGTAGGCCCATATGGCAGACACGGCTATAGTGTGCATCCGCCACAGCCCGTACAACCAGAAATACAGGTTTCGGCTTATCGGAAACAACGCGTTTTTGTGGGGCGTCATGGTGGGAGGGGATGTGGCTACTTGGGGTTGCACGTTGGCTGCTCCTTGCCGAAGCATATATCGTTATTTCCGTATAAGCAAAAGGCGTTGAGAAAGGCTACGTTCTACGCTCCCCCTTGTTTGCAGACAAATATGAGGTTTCCAGCGACAGGACATACATGGTTTGAGTATCAACAGTGGCTGTAACAGAGCTCCAGGTGTTTTTTGTCAAGGGGGCGAGTGGCCAAGCTGAAGCCTATGGCCAGCGCAAAAGACAATGGTAGCGCGACCACATTGGGATCAACCCATTGTAGCAGATACCAGAAACTTTCTGGTGCTGCACTGGAGACAAGGGTGACCTTGCCGGTTATCCAGCGACACAGGCCAACGGCAGCAGCTTCTTTTTCATGAATAAAGAGCAGCCAGAACATGGACGTGACAAATCCTCCAACCATGGACACTTTGGCTCCTACTTTAGTCATGCCTTGCCAATAGAGTCCCAGTGCATAGGCGGGGAGGAAAGCGGCGGCACACAGGCCAAAGAAGAAAGCCGTGGCTCTGGCAATAACCGACCCCGGCAGCAGCCATGCCCAGAGAAGCGAAGCCAGAATGGTCACCAGAGTACCTATGCGGTTTGCCATGATGCCCTGTTCAGTTTGTCCCAGGGTACGCCTGATGATGTCATGGCCAAGCGCGGTACCACCTGTATGATATTGTCCCGACATGGTGGACATGGCAGCTGCCAGCATGGCTAGCAGAAAGAATCCGGAAAACCAGCTTGGCATCATGGTTTCAATATATGTGGGAATGATTTTGTCCATATTGCCGCCGCTTGCTTCAATGGCTATTTTGCCAAATTTTTGAAAGAACACGACATTGGAAAGAGCACCTACGCTATAGGCCACACCCGTTATCAGCAAGATGAATATGCCGCCAACCAGCACTGCTCGATGCAGCTCTCGGTCTGAGGGTACGGTCATGTACCTCACCGCAAGCTGGGGCTGTGCAAGTACACCCACGCCTACCCCGTAGACAATGGTAGTATAAATAATCAGCCACAGGGGCGAACCGGTCACAGTGCCTTGCGTCCAGCCCAACAGCCCTTTGGCTTGTAAGTCTTTGGGTACTAGGTGGGCCATTTGGGTCAGTGCTTCATGTGCGGGAACAAGGCCACCCAGTATCCAGTAGGTATATCCTGCCAGGACCAGCATCATAAAGACCATAAGCGTGCCTTGGAGTGCGTCTGTGTACATGATGGCCTTGATACCACCAGTGATGACATACACGGCCAGTATGGCGGTTACCGAAAGCAGGGCCACTATATAGGGAATACCCAGAGATACTTCGGCCAGCCGGGCAATGCCGATAAGTACTGCGGCAGAATAGATGGGAATGAATAGAAAAATAACAGTTCCGGAAAATCCCTGGATGAAGCGGGATTGATAGCGCCTGCCTAAAAGTTCGGGAAAGGTGTGCGAATCAAGGGCAAGGCCTATGCGGCGCGTACGTCTGCCGAAAAAGATCATGGCGATAAAGACACCCACGCCAATGTTGAGCGCCGTAAGCCAGAGCAGAGAAAAGCCGAAAAGTGCCGCAGCACCACCAAATCCGATAATGGCTGAGGTGGAAATGAATGTAGCGCCATACGACATGGCCATGACAAAGGGGCCTGCCTGCCTGCCTGCGAGCATGTAGTCGGCATTGCCGCCGGTGTTTTTCCATGCTTTCCAGGTCAGCCAGAAGCAGCAGCCAAGATAGATTGCCGTGGCGATAAGTTTACCGGTCACTGTCAACTCCTTTTGCCGCTATGGCGTGTCTGATTTTGGCAGATTCTTTCGTGGCTGCAGGGGGTGTGTCTCAGGATTGCCTTTTTCATTCCAGTTCCATAGCCCCCAGGCGATGCAGACGCATGTCGCAAGAATACTGCACCAGAACGCAAGTGCGGTCTCCAGCGAGCCAAATCCCAGCATCATAGTGCCCTCCTTGTGGTCTATTGTTACAATCAGATCATATATACAAAAAAACCGCAGGCTATACCGCCTGCGGCCTTCAGGTGCACTGTGGTGCCAATGGGTTTATTCAGACAACAGCATTCACCTTCCGGCCACAGAAGAAGCCGAAATACAAAAAGCTATAATACATGTTAAAAATATATTGACACATTTTTTTAATATACTAATGGAGGATATGCGTTGTCAAGGTAGAAGTGGCAAAGTTCGCTGACGACTGTGCTAGTGTTGTCCATTTTTTCCTATGAGCCTGGGATCCTGCCTATGTTCGGATTCTACAGCACCATCATGGAAATATATTTTTCGGTGGGCGCGGGCGGCAGTGTTACTATCATGAGTAACCATGATAATGGTTTTTCCATGTGCGTGGATGGCTTGCAAGAGGTCGAGAATATCCCCGCTGGTTGCAGAGTCCAGCTGGCCAGTGGGTTCGTCTGCCAGAATAACCGCAGGATCCATCAGCAGGGCCCGAGCCAGCGCCACACGCTGCTGTTGGCCGCCGGACAGGCTGGATGGCTTAAAGTGCATCCTGTCGCCAAGGCCGACCTGCTTCAGCAACTCCTTGGCACGAGAGCGTAGTGTACGTAATGGGCGCCCACTATACAGGCCAGGCATGAGCACATTGTCCAAAGCGGTGGAGTAGGGGATCAGATAAAAATTTTGAAATACAAATCCCGTCAGCATATTACGATAGTCGCTCAGTTCGTTGTCGCTCATGCAGGCCACATCGCGCCCATACAGATAGTAGCTGCCCCCACTTGGCCTGTCGAGCAAGCCAAGGATATGCAGCAGGGTGGACTTGCCAGAGCCAGATGCTCCCTGCAGAGTGACAAATTCCCCTTGGGCAATTTCCAGATCCAGCGGACGTACCGCATGCACCGTCAGGTCCCCTTGCTGAAAGGTACGGTACAGCCCGTGCGTACGAATGAGCGGCTCTGCCTCGGAAGACATTATCGCGTCCCCCCACGGCTGGCGGAGGGGGCATCGCCTCCAAGGTCTACCTCAACGGCCACTTCGTCGCCTTCTGCCAGAGCACTGTGCACTTCGCTACTTTCAAGGCCACGCAGGCCTATTTCAGGGTATACGGCGCGGGGGGTTCCGTCTGCCTGGCGAACAAAAACCGTCTGTCTGCCATCTACCCATTTAAGTGCGGCATTGGGCAAGGCAAGCACGTTTTCTTTTACCTGTACGATCACCTTGCACTGTGTGGTCATTTCTGGCCGGAGCTTACGTGATGTTTCAGGGGTAAGTTTTACCAGAGCCTGATAATACACGATGTTATCCCGGATTTCTGGTTGGGGGTATATCTGGTCCACGCGTCCTTCAAAGAGCGTGGCAGGATAGGTGTCTACCGTGAATTCCACAGGCATACCGGGGAGAATTTTGCCCACATCGGTTTCATCCATATAAATCCACATCTCAAGCCTATTGGGGGCAAGTACCGTGATGAGATTGGCAACTTCTAACCCTGCGACTACGGTTTCACCTTCTTGTGCGGTGACCTGGCTCACGATACCCGTAATGGGGCTATGTATGCTGGTATAGGACATGCGTATACGCGCTGACTCAAGGTTTGCCTGAGCCTGTAGCAATGCTTCGCGAGCTTTGTCTCGTTCCAGCCCAAACTCGGTTTGCAGTCTACGCAATGTGGCCTTGCGGGTACGCACGTTGCTGTGGGCCACAGTAGTCTTTTGTTCTATGTCATCAAGTTTATTTTGCGCTTCAAGGCGCTGGCTGACAAGTTGTTTGGTGCGGTCAAGGTTGACGCTGGCATACTGCTCTTCTGCGCGGGCAGCGTTAAGCTGGGCGGATGCCTCATCAATACGCAATGGGTATGACAGCTCAATTTGGCGTAGTGCGGCTTGCGCTTTTTTTACACCGGCCAGCGCCTCATTCAATGCGGCTTTTTGTTCGCGGTCATCAATTTCGGCAATAAGGTCGCCTTTTTCCACGGTATCGCCTACGCGTACAAGCATACGGCGTATGAGGCCCGTGGCCCGTGTGCCGGTTTTGACAATGGCGCCTACCTCCGGCTTGATGATACCAGTGGCTTCCAGCACTTCTCGTACCTGGCTGCGGGCGAGCTGCTCTGTACGCGTGATGGTTATGACACGATCTTTTTGTCTGCCTGACAGAAACCAGCCACCAACGGCAAGGCTACAGACCAGAAAGAGTATTGCATATATTGTACGCATGCTATTACCAGATCATAAAATGATGTACACCATACCTACCTGTATGCTGTTTGAAAATCCAGTACCAGAAAAAGACAGTCATTTTTCCGGCAGGTTTTACTTTGTGCACTGGGCTTCAGGCATACCAAAAAGCAAGGAGGCAAGTAGTTGCTTCTACTTTTTTTGTCCGCATGCCGGGACCTTGCCATAGAAGTTTTTGGGAGCATTATACAAGGCCAACCGTGGGTAGGGAAAAACCTATGGTGACCGTTGTAGTATGCCGTGTGCTGAGGTCATATCTCCAATACCTGGCAGCGCACACCGTCTGCTTCATCCACAAAACGAAATCCAAAATTGGCCCACAGTGCTTCCATTAAGTGGATTCCAGCCATGAGGTCTGTTGTTCCGTGCGTGTGGGCAAGGCGGAAATATTCCAGAAAATCGCGTGTATGCTTATTAAGCATGGGAGCCTCGGCCAGAGCTTCTTCCCGCGAACGATATTCGGGGTAGTGGTCCATGGTGGCATATGCATAGATAAGTGAAAAAGAGAGCTGGGTGACCTTTTCACGTACATTCTGTAAAAACATGTGGCTGTTGTTGTGGTTTTGGTATTCGCTGATCTGAAAACGTATCCAGTCATAATATTCGCCACGGTTGGTCAATAAGCGGATATTACCGGCCAGTGAGTGCTCAAGATCTTGCCGTGCCCGTTGTGAAAGAGGGGTTTTATATACCTCATGTACCAAGGCGTCACGGAATTCAAAAGACCGGCGACTGGCTTCGTATTCACCATACAGGGCGTAAAGGTTCATGAAGTAGTTGGCAAAACTGTCTGGGCGCTCACGACGGAGTAGAAGTGGAAAACGCCCTCTGTTTACCAGCTTGGTAAACTCGTGCCAGTAAATGCAAAAACGCACTTGGTCGTCATACCACTGTGTGTATAGCTTGGGATGAAAAAGCAGTACATACCCAGACGGAGTATGCACAGCACGGGATACTGGCTCAAGGCCTGGGGTAGAGCGAAAGTGTGCATTTTTTTCCAGCGTGTTGACTGCTGCGTCAAAATCATCTGGTACCAGTATCCTGTCCAGGGGGAAGATCAGGGGAACCCGTTTGGCAGCTTCACCAAGCATACTTAGCTCAGCAAGGATACCTTGTTGGTGTTTACCGCTTTTTATCTCAACCGCTATCTTCATTCTATTCTCCCCAGAGCAATACGCCCGCCCGCAAAACGTGTACCCCGGGCCATACCTATTGTAAAGGTTATCCTTGTAGGCCTCTGTCAGTAGATTTTTGGCGTAAAAATATCTATTTTACATGTTGACAGCATTAAAAATAGGGCTATTTTTTAATGTAAAGAAAATTTTAGGAGGTCATTGCAATGGTGATTGATTTCAGCTCTCTTTATGAAATGCCAAAAAGTATTGAGCAAATGTTTGAAAGCCTGGCAAGAGGCAGTAAAACTGGATACAGCAGGAATATTACAGGAGCAATGAACATTATTGAAGATGATAAAAAATATTATGTAGATATACTTGTTCCATCTATTGATCCTGAAAGTATAGATTTGACAATATCTGACAAGAATATGATTGTTAGAGGAGAAGTCTGTAGATTGCAGGGTAGATACTTCAGGCAAGAACGTGAGTCAGGATCATTTCAGCGAGTTGTTGCTCTCAATACTCCTGTTGACAGAAATACAGTAGAAGCAAAATGTGAAAATGGTATTCTGAGTGTTGTTTTGAAAAAATCTGAAGAAGTAAAGCATAAAAAGATTACTATTTCATAGATCGGAGAGTTTCAATGAGTGTAAATACAGAAAAAAATGATGTAAGATCGCTTCTGAAGGTTGCACCATATACTGACATAATTGAAATGCAGGATGGATTTCATATTATGGTAGAACTTCCAGGTGTTTCGCAGGATGGATTGAGCATTGATCTCGAAGAAAACGAAGTGACCATTTCTGGAAGTAGTATTTATACATACCGCGAAGGTAGAAGGCTGCACAGCGAGTTTGTCCCGTGTGAATTTTCCAGAACGTTTACCATATCTGATATAGTGGATAAAGAGCGCATCGCCGCAACGATTAAAAATGGCTTGCTTGATTTGTATTTGCCAAAAGCAGAGGCGGCCAAGCCCCGGCGTATTGAAATTCGTGCCGGCTAGGTATGCTGTGCGATAACCTGGGAAGTTGATTAGACAGAAAAAACGGCTTTTGCTCAGCAAAAGCCGTTTTTTTTAATAACCCCATATGGGGGTAAACAATTCCATTCATAGACAAACTTCTACAGGCAATTTTGCAGGGGTCAAGCCAAGTCAAAATTTTTTTTGATATATGTCTTGCCTGTCATTTTGTCCACCAACTGGCGGACCTCTGAAAGACATCAATGCCCTTTGGGATTTTTTTTGGTGCACTGGCACTTGCCGTTCTTTTTTTCATTTATGATACGTTCCAAAATGAGGGATGTACCATTTTGCAAGACATCCTGCGTAATATCATCTGCGGTATAGCCAAAACAATAGCATATAAGCTCTGACACGGTGAATCCTTTTTTGATGAAGGACAGTGTTGAAGACCCGACTGCCAAGTCGTAATTATCTCAGTACAACAGATTTTATTTAGAATGAATTATGTCTGGAATGCTTGTAGAGTCAAGCTTGGGCACAGAGGTCGGAAACTATCTTGTAATACTCTGCCACAGTCTGTATCCGGTGTATGGTGGTAAGCTTTTTTTACTCCTTCCGGGTGTAAGTTTTTACAATATGTCCACTGAATACTCTGCTGTGGATGGAGAGGGGGAAAGACGAGGCTTGTCATGGCAGTACCAAAGGCGTATGCAAGCCTTCCCCATGGGAGACTTTGCAGCGCCGGCGGCTATGTTACGGCGCTTGTTGGCCACGCACCTGATAGGTACAAGAGGAGCTTATGAACACATCCACTCTGAATGCCGGCGATACCATTACCACCGTATGCACTAGGTGCAAGGATATAACCGGTCATGTGATTATGGCCATGGTTGCTGCACAGATCATCAAGGTGCAGTGTAAGGCATGCGGTAGCGAGCACAAATATCGCCCGCCTGTCTCGCAGAAAGCGCAGGCGCGTACTGCTACCGTCAAAAGAGGACGCGGCGACGAAGGCTCTCGTGTAAAGGCGGCGTCTTCACCGGCGCGTATGGCTGCAAACACACGTGCCGAAAACCGAGCTATGCGCGAGGCTGCGCATGTCCTTGAAGCCTGGATGCAAGCTCTTGGCGAATATGACGAGCGTGATGCGACGCCTTATGCCATGACGTGTACCTATAGCGTGGGGCAGCTTGTATCGCATCCGACATTTGGGATAGGCAAGGTGCAGCGGCTTACTGGTGCTGGAAAGGTGGAAATTTTGTTTCGCCAAGGGCTAAAGTTGCTCCGTTGCCTTTCTTAAGGCTTTACCCATGTATGATGTGGGTTTTTATTTTTCGTAAAGCAATAATTGCTGCCACAATATCCGTGAGTGCCACATGGTTGAATCCGGATTTTCGTGGAGAGTAGAGAGCTTGCGGAACCTGATGTTCCAAGAGTGGCCGGCTTTTACAGCCTTTCTCCGAGTTTTGAGGGGCTGGCACGCCTTTTCCTCTGTCACCTTTCTCTACGTGACGAGCATGTGGCTCATGTCTTTACCGTAGCTTTTGTCTTGCGGAGTGCTTTTGCCACATGGTCGGCAGCAGTACAGGGGTTTTCTCGCCCCGAGTGTATATCCGGGTTTTACAACGTTACGTGCTAAAACAGCTTTCAACTGACAGACATCATGCCTGTTTTTTCGGTAACAACGGCCGATGACGAGGAGCCACGCTCATTGACAAGGGTATGGCATTTTATTTCTTTTTTTCTTCGAACCGCCGGTCCGCTGAATTTCTCTCTGGACTTTTCTGGCCAATGGGTCTTGCTCGGACTGCCGCCTATGGATTACCATTTCCAAGCGATGCCTCTCAGGTCGTCAGATCTGGATAATCCTCTCTGCCAAAGTTCCAGCCCTGCCTGTCCCACTCACGGAAGTGTCCAAGTATTACGTTGGATGTATTAGAATACTTTTATCAATGTTTTCATGTGGTTGTACAAGCAGGAAATATATGCAGTGGCAGTGGGTATGTTGCGCGGTTGGATGGGGTTTCTCCGATCACCAACTACGCTTCGTCCAAAAGGCATAGGGCAGCATAGAATCTTCTGACATTTTGTTGTCAGGAGGCTTGTATACGGAAATCGCGATTCACTAAACCTCGGTTTATTACAATTTTGAAAGAAGGCGAAGATGGCAGCAAGTTCAAAGGCATCTGTTGAAAGCATCTCCATTACAAGTGAATATCCAAGCATGGTGGAATGCAGGCCTTTGACCTGAAACGCAAGAAAGAGATGGAGCTAAAGCTTGCTTACACAAAAAGGTACTCTCGACATACCCATGGTAATATCCTTTCCTTGCTACAATTACGCAAATGTATTCTCGACCATATGCAAGAGACAATAAAGATACTCGTCTTATTGTCGTGGAGCGCTGCGGCTTTTGCAGGGAGGTATGGCTTGCGATCCTCAATGTGCCCTGCAAGGGCACCGGTGTCGTCCCCCTTTCTTTCAGTATCTATGTCTTTGACAAGTTTGCAAGCAAAATTGGCTATTGTGCCGAAATTCGGATTGGCATGCCATGCATGTCCATATCCAAGTATATTTTGGAGTTGAGCCTCTTTTTGTGTCGTTCAGATCTTGTTTTTTCGCGTGCTTCCGCCGTATGGAGGGCCTTTGCTATGGCTTGCGCCTGTACATCCTCCAGTTAGAATAATGTCCAGTCACAGGAATTTCGAGTGCCATATTTTCAAAATATGCGACGTGTGCTTTTCAGTAGATTCGGACAGCAGGTTCCGGGGGGGGCGTAAAATACAGAGCACAACGTTGATATACTGTGAGTACGGCACCTGCTTCATCCTTAACTGAGAAGATAAGGCTACAGGCGCTCTCTATTTTATCAGATATGTCATATCGGCGATGTGTAGGCGGTATGCCTTTGGTTGTTTTGATGAAAGAATAGCAGGTTGGTTTTCTAATAAAAGGCAACTGAGGGCACTGCCGAGAGCTGCGGGTTGTAGGCATGTGGCATGTTTGGCGCTGCTAGGATTTTGATAGCCGCTATCACTGGTGACGCTGGTTTTCAGATGCCCAGTCTATAGTTTCTTCGTATTTGTCCGAAAGAATGGCAAGAGGACACGGAGGTGCTCTATGAACATTGGTGTTGCGGACATATATCCGGAGGTGATTGTGCCAGGGCTTGCAGCACGAACCGCAAGTGTGGTCGGGCACGAGGATAGGTTGGGGCGACAGGACGATAGTAGTGAAACGTCAGGCGCTATTGTTGTAGATATTTCTGCCGAGGCTCGTCGCAGGGCTCAACTGGGTACATGGTCGTTTGATACCGCTGTGGGGGAACATGGTGCGGCAACAGATGCAGAAAAACAAAGTGCCCTTGAAGTGCATATTGAGCGTTTGAAAGAACGCATCGAAAAATTACAGAAAGAAATACAACGTCTTGAGAAACAGGCACGAATGGATGAAACTGCACAGAAGACTTTGGAGGCCAAGCAGAATGAGTTGATGCAGGCCCGACAGCAGCTTGCCGAAGCATTGTTGAAGCAGTCAGAAGGTGAGACTTCATCCGGCAAAACGCAGAGAACAGAGTCTCTTGTCCGTCCAGAGTGATGTTGTGGACCGTGTGTGGCAGTATGGCGGGTAGCCAATTACTCTGCCAGGGCTATGCTACCTGTGGGGTATACAGAAGTGTGCAGTTTGGTATACTAACAAAAACACGGGATGCTTTCTGCTGATGCCCTCAGGGCTTTTTGTTATACCTTGCTATATTTTGGAGGTTCTCCAATGCTTGATCCCAGGGAGTGTATTCTTTATAGCGGCGGGGCGCGCGGTGCCGAAGCTGTGTTTGGTAAATTGGCTGAGGAATTCGGGCTGGAAGAAGTTAACTACAGTTTTGAGGGGCATCAGTCCGAGCGCGCCAGAGGCGTTCGCATGTTGACCAGTGAGGAGCTGGCTCTCAAAGATGTCAGCTTGACGTATGTTTCGCGCTTGATGAATCGTAAATATACCAGTGCCCCCCTTTTTCGCAAGGTATTGCAGTCCATTTGCTGGCAGGTAAGTAGCGGGCACGAGGTGTTCGTGGTGGGGGCCGTTATGGATGACCATACTGTCAAGGGTGGTACAGGTTGGGGGGCGGAATTTGCTAAAATTTGTAATAAGCCGCTTTTTGTTTTTGATCAGGCCCGTAGCAGTTGGTATAAGTGGGAAAAGAATCAATGGCAATCCACCGATACTCCTGTGATCTCACACAGGCATTTCACTGCAACGGGGACGCGCTTTTTGGAGGAAAACGGGGAAAAAGCCATTAGAACGCTTTTTGAACGTAGTTTTGCCCGCTAGCTTTTGTCATGCACGCTGGCCGGAACCCATAGGTTCCGGCTTTTTTTGTCTGATGCCTACTGGTAGAGGAAAGACATGTCGGATTTGTCAAAAAATTCTGTACCGGGTGTTGCGGCTGCGTTGGGAGCCTTTGCGTTGTGGGGCTTGCTGCCACTTTACTGGAAGCTGCTTCACATGGTTTCACCTTTTGAGATTTTGGGGCACCGTATTCTATGGTCGCTACTGTTCATCGCGCTATTGATGCAGTGGACAAAACGCTGGGGTGAACTGCGTTTGGCGCTGGCTTCCAGGCGCGTGCGGATTACCATGTGTATTACCAGTATTTTAGTGGGTGGTAACTGGCTTTTATATATATGGGCGGTAAATAGTGGCCAAATCCTTGAGACAAGTCTTGGGTATTATATCGCCCCCCTGCTGAGTATTTTTTTGGGCTGTGTGGTACTTGGAGAGCGTTTGAGTAGGGCGCAGCAGGGAGCTCTACTGCTGGCTTTATGCGGTGTGGGGGTGCAGCTTGTATCAATGGGGCGTCTTCCATGGGTGGCACTTGCTCTTGCGGGATCATTCAGCTTGTATGGACTGTTGCGCAAGACAGTACCTGTGGAGTCCGTGCCTGGAATTTTTTGCGAAACGGCGGTATTGGCTCCATGCACTATTTTATATTTTATATCTATTGGTAAAGGTGAAGGTGGCTTTACAGGTTATGGTTTTGAAATATCATTATTTTTGATAGGTTCTGGTATATGCACATCTGTTCCTTTGATTTTATTTGCATTCGCCGCACGTAATATTAATTTGAGTACGCTAGGTGTTTTGCAGTATTGTGGTCCAACTATTGCATTTTTTATTGGTGTATTTGTATTTGACGAGTCACTTTCATATTCACGTATCGTTTCGTTTTGTTTTATTTGGTTTGCAATTGTAGTGTATAGCGTGGAGCAGTTGTGGATACGTCGTGCTCTGCGGCGTACAAGGGGCTAGCGACAGTTGGCGCACCATGTGCTTGGTCGTGGAGCCTCGTGTGCAACCCATCGCAGGGGAGGGCCGTATTGGGCGCCTTGTTTTTTGTTTCGCAGTAATGGTTGGCATATTGATTGCTTTCACTGGCTGATGTGGCATGTTAGTATAAAAAAATGTTACAGGAGGGCTGACTGCCAATGGAAACGTTGCAAGCTATACAAAAGCGCAGAAGTGTACGGGCCTTTACGGATAAGGTACTTGGGCTGGACCAAATTCATGTATTGTTACAAGCGGCCATGGCCGCTCCCAGCGCGGGTAATGCCCAGCCGTGGCGCTTTGTTGTTGTCGATGACAGGGCGGTTCTTGCCGCAGTTCCTGCCATTCATCCCTATGCAGCCATGGCGGCAAAAGCCCCTGCTGCTATTCTGGTTTGCGGTGATCTGGCTGCGGAAAAGTATCCCGGATTCTGGGTGCAAGATTGCTCGGCAGCTATTCAGAATATGCTGTTGGCTGCCCTGGACCAGGGGATTGGAGCCGTCTGGACTGGAATTTATCCTGAACAGGAGCGGGTTCAGAAGTTTACGGAGCTATTTGCCCTTCCTGACAGTGTGATTCCTTTGGGGCTTGTGGTGCTTGGCTATCCGGCTCAAAATCCTGCGGCTCAAGACAGGTTTGACGCGGCAAAAGTGCACCGCAACCGCTGGTAGTGCTTCCATGCTTCATGAGGGAGCGCTTTTTTTGAGCTGTTGGGTAGAACTAGTTGAGCAAGAAAGTTGTTACAGATCTATGCGCCCGGCGTGTACTGGGGGGAGCCCCATGGGGGGCGTCGCCAGCCCTGCTGTCTTGCATCGGGAAGGTAGGCATTTCTTTTGCGTATGTGGTACTTCAGTATGCGGGGATGCTAACTCGTTTTGTACGTGTGTGGGGTGTATTGTGTTTTTAAGTTTTTTATATCACGTTGAATTTATTATGTATGCTTTCTCATTGAGATTAGGAAGAACCGGCGGGAGGCGAGAGTCAGCCCGTTGCAGCTAGATAAAAAATAACAGATATTGAAGATATTTTTTATTACCGTATCGTAAGTATTGCAGGTAAGGGATACTAGATTGTCTTGCAGTACATAAAGCAGGTTTGCCGAATACACATACGCAGGGTTTTGCCAAAGGAGGAACTATGTCGCTTAGGCAGCTTTTTGTCGGTGCGATTGCCGTAATGTTATTGCTTTCCAGCGCTGTAATTGCAGTGTTTTTGAGTTTTAGAGAAGCGAATAATGCGGGTTTCAGGGCTGAGCGGGTAAGAGAAAATGCTATAGCCCTTTCCACAGAGATGCGAGAAGATTCCCGTGGGCTTACCATGAATATCCGGCTGTACGGCATGACAGGGGATACGCGTTACAAAGATGCTTATATGAGAATTCTTGATGAAAGTAACGGTAGAGTGCAACGCAGTGATGGCACTACCATATCTTTCATGCAAAAAGTAGAAAATTTTGGCGTATTTGATGAAGAGCTACAGGCTTTGAACGATGCCAAGGCTCTTTCCAACGGGCTTGCGGTTATTGAGACTGAAGTTATGGAGGCCATTGACGCCCGTCTTGAAGCTGTTGGAGGAAAGGATGCCTACCTCAGCATTATGGACCAGGGAACGTTGAAACAGCTTTATCGTTTATATGACTCTGAGTATTACGAGTGGATTGGCAAGATTTCGGGTGCGGTTCAGCGCTTTAACAACTCACTTTTCCAGAGAACGGAAGAAGCCGTAAAGGAGAGTTTGGAGCGAAGAAACTACCTGAGCAATGTGTTTTTTGTGATGCTTGGCCTTTTTATGATATTTAACCTCATGGTACTATCATTCTTGCTGTGGTCCCTGTCGCGTAGTCTCGGGGCAGATCCTAAATTGCTTGAAGAAGTTGCCTCAAGTATTGCCATAGGTGATTTGGAGGCGGCAAGCAGACTTAACCCTGCCACAGCGTGTGGAGCGGCCAAGGCTTTGCTGGGTATTAATGACAGCCTAGAAAAGTTGGTAAGCCAGATGACAAGCTCACTTTCCCACATCAATAACGGTAATTTGCGTGCACAATGCGATGAACGCGGATTCCAGGGGGCGTACAAAGGGCTTTTGTCTTCAACAAACAGGTTGATGCAGAGTATTACATCATACTTTGATCTTATTTCCACGCCGATCATGTGTGTGGATACCGACTACAACATCTTATTCATCAACAAGAAAGGCGCAGAGCTTGGCAAAAAGACCTTCCAGCAGCTACGCGGCACCAAGTGTTATGATTTGTTCCGTAGCGAGGCCTGTCAGAAGCAGGATTGCTTCTGCAGTAGGGCCATGCGGAGTAATGATGTTGTTCACGGTGAAACTGTGGCACACCCACTTGGAGAGGAACTGTTGATGTCTTTCTCTGCGGCCCCCATTTGGGATGACCAAGGAAAGATTGTAGGTGGCTTTGAACAGGTTTTTGATGAAACGGCCATCAAGAAGAGCCAGAGAAAAATGCAAGAGGTAGCGGGAAATGCTACCAACATTGCCGATAGGCTTGCTTCTGCGGCAGGAGAGCTGACTGCACAGGTAGAGCAGTCAAGTCATGGCTCTGAGATGCAGCGTGAGCGTGTGGGCGAGACGGCCACAGCAATGGAAGAAATGAACGCGACAGTGCTGGAGGTGGCACAAAACGCTGCTCATGCTGCGGATAACGCGGAGAACAGTCGGACCCGTGCCCATGAAGGCAGCGGAGCTGTGGGTAAACTCATAGCCTCTATCCAGCAGGCAGAGACTGCAGCCAAGGGACTTAAAGAGCATATGAGTGAATTGGGGCAGCAGGCTGAAGGTATTGGCGGTATAATGAACGTCATCTCGGATATTGCGGACCAGACAAACCTTTTGGCTCTTAATGCTGCCATTGAAGCAGCTCGGGCTGGTGATGCCGGGCGTGGTTTTGCGGTGGTGGCAGACGAAGTGCGAAAGCTGGCAGAAAAAACCATGGTGGCCACCAGCCAGGTGAGCGAGGCTGTGGGTTCCATTCAAAGTGGTACTCAAGCCAGTATTGCCTCTACGGACCAAGCTGTGGACGCCATTACGCGTAGTACCGAGCATGCTAGGAATTCTCAGGGTGAGTTGACACAGATTGTCAACCTTTCTGAGACAACGGCGGATCAGGTACGTGCCATCGCCACCAGTGCGGAAGAGCAATCCACCGTGGCGGACGAAATTACCCGCGCTACGGAAGAGGTGAACCAAATCGCGCTTGATGTCGCAGAGGCCATGCAGCAGAGTACAGAGGCCGTTCGTGAATTGACAGAATTGGCCACGGAGCTGCAAGGACTTATTAACGAGCTGAGCCTGAAATAGTAGAGGGTAGCCTCTGCGCACAGCGCATGGGCCTTGAAGACCCTTGTCAGAACGGCGGTCCCGTATGGTGTTTGACATCGTGCGGGACCGCTTTTGTCGTGAATGGGCTATGCTTGCACATGGATTTGAAGGATTTTTGATGAAACAATTGGCAGAGCGTTATTGTCAAGTCATGGGTGCGGCGTTAGATTTTTAGAATGTATGGTATTTTATTTGTCATGTGTGTTCTTGTATAGGGAAAAATTGTATGATCCTGCCACATTTTTGTGGAGTACCAGTTAAGCCACTTTTCTGTGTTCTT